>NZ_JALJWP010000001.1:2722500-3370000 GCF_024169245.1 Pseudomonas koreensis | reverse complement strand
GTGGGCCTTGCAGTAGGCCTCGACGACTTCACGGTCTTCGGTGCTGAACACGTCTTCCCAGGCGACATCGAGGCCGTTGCCGAAGTTGCGCACATACATCAGACCTTTACTGACGAAACGCTCGCGGATCGCCACGGGGATGCGCCGGTAGACTTCGCGGCTGTCGGCAATCGGCGTCTCACCACCGGACTTCGCCGCGATCATGCTGTAGAACCAGATTTTCATCGGCCAGTCGCGGGAATACGCCTGTTCGTTGTGCAACGGAATGCTCTGGTGCGCCGGGTATTCCGTGGAGGTGTACACCCCTTGGGTGACGTTGGTACGCGGGGTCGAGCCGAACTCGTAGTTCAGCAGCGGATGACCGAAGCTCGCGGCGAACTGGCGGAACTGCTCGGCGCCGTCGAGGCGGAAACCGCGAAACAGCACACCACCGTCGCGCAGCAGATGCTCGTCGACCAGCTCCTTCAATTCATCGAATACCGCCAACAGATCAGTGTCGGCATCGCTCGCCTCGATCAACAGCGGCAAGCGTCCGCGCTGCGGCAGCAATGGCCGAACGGAAAATCCCAAAGCAACAGCCATGACTGGCCTCCTGACTATGCGTGATGGATGAGTCGCTTCTCAGAACGCCGGTTGCGCGGCATGCGCAAGGCGCCGGTGATGCACTTCCAGATGGCTCTTGATCGTGCGAATGACCCGCGCTTCATGTTCATGAATGAAGAAATGCCCGCCGGTCATCATGTCCACCGAGAAACTGCCCAGGGTCTCTTTGCTCCAGCCGATCAGTTGTTCGGTGGTAGCCCGGTCTTCCTTGCCACCGAGCACGTGCACCGGGCAATTGAGCAAAGGCCGCTCGGCGGGGGTGAAGCGCCCGCACATCATGAAATCGGCGCGCAGCACCGGCAGGGTCAGACTCATCAATTCCTGATTGGCGAGGATTTCTTCGCTGGTGCCCTGAAAGGTACGCAACTGTTCGATGAGCTCTTCATCGCTGCGCGGTTCGGCAAAGCCGCGGTCGTAGTCGCTACGCAGGGTTGGCGCGGCGGTGCCGGAGGCGAACAGCGCCAACGGCTCCGGCGCACCGAGCTCGCGAAAGGCATGGGCCAGTTCGCAGGCGAGCAACGCGCCGAGGCTATGCCCGAACAACGCATAAGGGCCTTGCAGGCCCGGTTTGTGTTCGCGCGCCAGTTGCCGCGCCAACGCGCGCATGTCGGTTTGCAGAGGTTCGTCGAACCGCGCGCCACGCCCCGGCAGTTCCACCGGTTGCAATTGCAGCCACGTCGGCAGTTGACGCCGCCAGCGGCTGTAAACCATGGCGCTGGCACCCGAATAGGGCAGGCACAGCAATGTCAGCTTGGTCACCGCGCTTTCCTTGAAAAATGTGTCTGCAAGAAAGACGGATCACTGGCCGGACAAATTAGTCGCCGGCCGCTAAATTCCCCCGCCAGCCGCTCGTTGCCTGTTCAGGAAAAAAACAACAATCGCGAGGGAATCACCGTGGACCTGCAGAGCATTCTGGGCAAGTTGTTCGCCAACGCCGGCGCGGTCGGCATCGAGGGGGTTTTCCAGTTCATCTTCAGTGCGCAACAGGCGTACTGGTATGACATCAAGTTCAGCCGGCGCACGGAAGCTGGACGCCACCCCAGGCCGGACGTGACCATCGAAGTCGCGGAAAAGGACTTTTTGGGGATCATGGCCGGCGTGGTCAACGTCGAGGAACTGTTCGCCAGCGGTCGGCTGAAGATCGGCGGCAACATGGGCCTGGCGACAATGCTGCCGCAGATCATCGATCACGCCCGCCAGGGTGGCGGCACGGTGGAAAAGGTCGACATGAACAAGCGCTACCCGACCCCGCCGCGCTTCAGCGAAAAGCTCACTGCCGCGCTACCTCGGCAGACCAGCGTCGAACGTCGCACGCGCGCCGAATTGAGCCGACATGAATTCGAAACCCGTTATCTGCCCAACGGCATCCCGTTGGTGATCAGCAACGCCCTGCACGACTGGCCGCTGTTCAGCCTGAGCCGCGAAGAGTCGCTGGTGCATTTCGCCGAATTGCAAGGCATCACCCGCCATGGCGATTACGTGAAGAAGACCTTTTCCACCGAGCGTGATTTCCGCTCGACCTCGATGGCAGAGTTCATCGCCTCGCTGGACAGCCCGGCGATCAAGGTCGCGGACGGCGAGCCGCCGGCGTACATGGGCAACAACATTCTGCCCGCGCAATTGCTGCAACAGATCCAGTACCCGCCCTACTTCGACACCTCGCTGTTCATCCCGCCGCGCATCTGGATCGGCCCCAAGGGCACGCTGACGCCGTTGCACCGCGATGACACCGACAACCTGTTCGCGCAGGTCTGGGGCCAGAAAAAATTCACCCTTGCCGCACCGCATCATCGCGAGGCGCTGGGCACCTGGTCAACCGCGCCGAAGGGTGGCCTGGACGGCTGCGATTTCAACCCGGACGCGCCGGACTATGAACTTTTTCCGGCGGCGCGGGAGGTGACGTTTCTGCGAGTGACGCTGGAGGCTGGAGACCTGCTGTTTTTGCCCGAGGGCTGGTTCCATCAGGTTGAATCGGTGTCGACCTCGCTATCCGTCAACTTCTGGATCAACTCAGGACGAGGCTGGTAACCCGATCCCCTGTAGGAGCGCAGGAGCGTAGGAGCTGACGAGTGCAACGAGGCTGCGATCTTTTGATCTTGATCTTGATCTTGATCTTGATCTTCAAAATCCAAAGTCAAAGTCAAAGTCAAAGTCAAAGTCAAAGTCAAAGTCAAAGTCAAAAGATCGCAGCCTCGTTGCACTCGTCAGCTCCTACGCTCCTACGCTCCTACCCGGAGGTGGCGGTAGCTCTGGAACGCGGAAATCAGCACCACCGCCCCCGCCGTTATCGCCAGCCAGAATCCGCTGCGCGCGCCAAACGCATCGACCAGCGCGCCGGAGCCAGCGGCGCCGATTGCCACGCCAATGCTCAGCCCGGTCAGGCCGTCAGTGAGTCTGGCCGGCGGCGCGGGATGTGACGTATTTGCGGGTGACGCTGGAAGCTGGGGATTTGCTGTTTTTGCCCGAGGGCTGGTTCCATCAGGTTGAATCGGTGTCGACCTCGTTATCAGTCAACTTCTGGATCAACTCCGGCCGAGGCTGGTAACCCAATCTCTTGTAGGAGCGTAGGAGCGTAGGAGCTGACGAGTGCAGCGAGGCTGCGATCTTTTGATCTTGATCTTGATCTTGATCTTGATCTTCAAAATCCAAAGTCAAAGTCAAAGTCAAAGTCAAAGTCAAAAGATCGCAGCCTCGTTGCACTCGTCAGCTCCTACGCTCCTACCCGGAGGTGGCGGTAGCTCTGGAACGCTGAAACCAGCACCACCGCCCCCGCCGCTATCGCCAGCCAGAACCCGCTACGCGCGCCAAACGCATCGACCAACGCGCCGGAGCCAGCGGCGCCGATCGCCACGCCGATGCTCAACCCGGTCAGGCCGTCAGTGAGTCTGGCCGGCGGCGCGGGATGTGACGTTTCTGCGGGTGACGCTGGAAGCCGGGGATCTGCTGTTTTTGCCCGAGGGCTGGTTCCATCAGGTTGAATCGGTGTCGACCTCGTTATCAGTCAACTTCTGGATCAACTCAGGCCGAGGCTGGTAACCCGATCTCTTGTAGGAGCGTAGGAGCTGACGAGTGCAACGAGGCTGCGATCTTTTGATCTTGATCTTGATCTTGATCTTGATCTTCAAAATCCAAAGTCAAAGTCAAAAGATCGCAGCCTCGTTGCACTCGTCAGCTCCTACGCTCCTACCCGGAGGTGGCGGTAGCTCTGGAACGCGGAAATCAGCACCACCGCCCCCGCCGCTATCGCTAGCCAGAATCCGCTACGCGCGCCAAACGCATCGACCAGCGCGCCGGAGCCAGCGGCGCCGATTGCCACGCCGATGCTCAGACCGGTCACCAGCCAGGTCAGGCCCTCGGTCAGTTTGGCCGGTGGCACGATGCGTTCGATCAAGGCCATCGCGACAATCAGCGTCGGCGAAAAGAACAGGCCGGCGATAAATACCGCGATCGACAAGCCGAGGATGTTGCTCGCCAAGAGCAGCGGCAGCGTGGTCACCGCCGTCGCCACGCCGCCGTAGAGAAACAGGCGCGGCAGCGGCAGTTTCGAACGCATCGCACCGAAGGCGATGCCGGCCAGGCATGAGCCGATCGCGTACACCGACAAAACAATACTCGCCGCTGCCGGCTGGCCCTGATGCTGGGCGAAGGCGACGCTGACCACGTCGATCACCCCGACGATCACGCCCATCGCCAGCATCAACGCCAGCAGCCATTGCACGTCGGTCGAGCGAATGATCGAGCCCAGATGCTGCGACTCCTGCGCGTGCACCGGTGGCTCGGTGCTGCGTTGGGCGACAAACGCCGTCACGCCGATGGCCAGGGCCAACAACGCCGCCAGCGGCCCGGCCTCGGGAAACACCGCAACGGACAGACCCACCGACAACGGCGGCCCGACGATAAAACACACTTCATCGAGCACCGACTCCAGCGCATACGCCGTTTGCAATTGCGGCTGGCCCCGGTAGATCTCGGTCCAGCGCGCCCGCACCATCGCCGACATGCTCGGCATGCACCCGGCCAGCGCGGCGAAGACGAACAACGTCCAGTTCGGCGCCTGGACACGCGTGCACAGCAGCAACATCAATAACCCGCCGCCACCGGTCAGCGCTGCGATCGGCAGCACCCGCCCCTGCCCATAACGGTCCACCAACCGCGATACCTGCGGCGCGCAAAACGCCGTGGCCAAAGCAAAAGTCGCCGCCACCGCGCCCGCCAGCGCATAACCGCCGTTCAACTGCGCGAGCATGGTGATCAGCCCGATGCCCGTCATGGAAATCGGCATGCGCGCCAGCATCCCAGCCAACACAAAAGCACGGGCGCCGGGGGCAGTGAACAATTCGCGGTAGGGGTTTGCCATCGATTGCAGCCTCATCAGGGGCGGCCAAGTTGCCATAGGCTTGAATGCCGTGGAAGCGCGCAATTGTTGGTGGAGTGTGAATGCCACCTGATCTTTGCTGCGCTGAAAGGCGATGACCATTGGTCGAAAACCCACGCTTACCTGTCACACCTGACAGGTGTTTTTTCTTGTGTGAAGCGTTCTCATGAACCTTTCGCAAAGGAGGAAAACCATGGATCAGCCGAAGATCACCTCAAAGCCTCGCAGCGCCGTCGCGCCTTTCGTTGTCCGCGACCTTTATTGCCCGCCGCCGACGCGCATCGATGAGGCGTTGGGCAAGCAAGTCAATGAACGTCTGATGGCCTGGATACCGACCATTGGGATCTTCGCGGGCAAGCATGAAAAAATCCGTGCCAGCGACTTCGGCCGCTACGCCATGTTGTGCCATGCCGACACCGATGACCCGGACAGGTTATTGCTTGCCGCCCAATGCTTCGCCGCATTGTTCGCGGTCGATGATCATTATTGCGACGACCTGTCCTTCGGCGGCAGCCCGGAAAAAGTGGCGGAAAAGTTATCCTTCGCCATCACGGCCCTCGACCCGGTTTATTTGCCTGCACCGTTTGATGAAGAACTCTCGCAGCAGCAACGGCGTGATCCGGTGCTCCGGGGCTTGCTGGCCTACATGAAACGGGTGGCGCATTTCTGCAGCCCTTCGCAGGTCGCCCGGGTGCGACAGATCACCATTGCGATGTTCGTCACCATGGCAGCGGAAGGTCCTTGGCGGGTTTATGGCACGCAACCGACCATCGCCGAGTATCTGGCCAGCAGGCAGGTCAACAGCTTCTGGCCGTGCCAGGTTCTGATCGATGCAATCGGTGGCTACGAAATACCCGCCAATCTCTATTCGCGGCCGGACATCCACCGTATCAGCGCGCTGGCATCGCTGGCCACGACCTTGGTCAACGACTTGTATTCCGCCTACAAAGAGCATCTTAACGAGACCGGTGACTTCAAGCTCCCTTACCTGCTGGCAGCCAAACATGACTGTTCTTTGCAGGAAGCCATCGATAAGGCGGCCGATATTCATGATGCCGTCATGCATGAATACACAACGCTGCAACAGCAACTGCTCAACGATGCCACGCCGTTGATAAAACGCTATCTGACTGGTTTGACGACGTGGGTGGCGGGAAACCGTGAATGGCATAAACACAGCGCGCGGTACCGTCTCTGACGATGCTGCGACGCTCCCCCAACTCGTGCGCGATTGAGGTGACGGGCATTTTTTTACTGCTGCGCTGAACTCTGGTCTGCGCGGATCAGTCAGCTGTCTATGCCCACAATTCGAGGCCCGGACATTCATGCAGATCTCCCTCGCCCGACAAGTTGCCCTCGTCACCGGTGCCAGCTCCGGCATCGGCCATGCTGCCGCGAAAGCACTCGCGGCGGCCGGTGCTGCGGTCGTCATCAATTACAACAGCAGCGCCAAACCCGCCGAAGAAC
The DNA here is from genome assembly GCF_024169245.1 of Pseudomonas koreensis. Classification (NCBI taxonomy): domain Bacteria; kingdom Pseudomonadati; phylum Pseudomonadota; class Gammaproteobacteria; order Pseudomonadales; family Pseudomonadaceae; genus Pseudomonas; species Pseudomonas koreensis. Next base: position 3,363,555 of record NZ_JALJWP010000001.1, on the reverse strand, counting down.
TGGCCGCGCAAATCAACGCCGAGGGCGGTAAGGCCCTCGCCATCGGCGCCGACGTCTCGAAAGAGGACGAGGTCGAACGGCTGTTCAAAGAGACGGTCGACGCGTTCGGCTCGCTGGACATTCTGGTGGCCAATTCCGGTCTACAGAAAGACGCAGCTGCCGTGGACATGACGCTCGACGACTGGAACACGGTGATCGGCGTCAACCTCACCGGGCAGTTCCTCTGCGCGCGTGCGGCGCTGCGGATTTTCCAGCGTCAGGGCGTGCGCGAAGGCGTGTCGCGCGCGGCGGGCAAGATCATTCACATGAGCTCGGTGCACCAGCGCATTCCGTGGGCCGGCCATGTCAATTACGCGGCGTCCAAGGGCGGCGTCGATCAATTGATGCAGAGCCTCGCCCAGGAAGTCAGCCACCAGCGCATCCGCATCAACAGCATCGCGCCCGGTGCGATCAGCACTGCGATCAATGCTGAAGCCACCGCAGGCGAAGCCGGAAAGAAGCTCCTCGAACTGATCCCCTACGGACGCATTGGCGATGTCGAGGACGTTGCCAATGCAGTGGTCTTCCTCGCTTCCGACCTGTCCGATTACATCGTCGGCACCACCCTGTTCATCGATGGCGGGATGAGCCTCTATCCGGAGTTTCGTGACAATGGCTGAGCCTGAAATGGAACAACAGAGCGCCATCGGTGCTCACGGCATCATCGGCGACATGCGCAGCGCCGCGCTGGTCAATGACAAGGGCAGCGTGGATTTTTTCTGCTGGCCGGAGTTCGACAGCCCGACGATTTTCTGCTCGCTGCTCGACACCCCTGAGGCAGGGATTTTCCAGCTCGCACCGGACTTGCCTGATGCGCGCCGGGAACAGATTTATCTGCCCGACACCAATGTCTTGCAGACCCGTTGGCTGAGCGAACATGCAGTGGTGGAAATCACCGATCTGTTGCCAATAGGTGACGATGTCGATGCGCTGCCACTGCTGATGCGCCGGGTGCGAGTGGTCAGCGGCTCGGCGACGTTCAATCTGCGTTGTGCGGTGCGCCACGACTACGGCCGCGCCGACACTCATGCAGAGATGGACGCAAAAGACGTAACGTTCCGCGCCACTGGCCAGCCGTCGCTACGCCTGGCTTCAGATCAAACCCTGCAGGTCGACGCGCAAGCGGCCGTCGCGCAGTTCACCCTCAAGCACAATGAAACCGCCGCGTTCATGCTCGGCGGCATTGATGATCCGCGGTTCGCCGAGGGCGCTGCCGAGCTGTGCATGGAGCGCACCTTGAAATACTGGCGCGGCTGGATCAGCCAATCCAACTATCGCGGCCGTTGGCGGGAAATCGTCAATCGCTCCGCCCTCGCTCTGAAGCTGCTGACCTCGCGTCGCCAAGGTGCGATCCTCGCCGCCGCTACCTTCGGCCTGCCGGAAACCCCCGGCGGCGAACGCAACTGGGATTATCGCTACACGTGGATTCGCGATGCCTCGTTCACGGTATACGCGTTCATGCGTCTGGGCTTCGTCGACGAGGCCAACCACTACATGCAATGGCTGCGCGGCAGGGTCAGCGATTGCTGCGGCAAACCGATGAAGCTCAATATCCTCTATGCCATCGACGGCCAGCAGGAGTTGCCGGAAACCGAACTCACGCACCTGGCCGGCCACGGCGGCGCGCGACCGGTGCGTATCGGCAACGGCGCTTACGAGCAGATCCAGCTGGACATCTTTGGCGAGCTGATGGACGCGGTGTATCTGGTCAACAAATACGGTGACGCGATTTCCCACGAAGGCTGGCGGCACGTCGGCGAAGTGGTCGATCAAGTCTGTGAGAACTGGCAGACCGAGGATGTCGGAATCTGGGAAATGCGCGGTGAGACCCATCATTTCCTGCACTCACGGCTGATGTGCTGGGTGGCCCTGGACCGCGCGATCCGTCTGGCTTCCAAGCGTTCGCTGCCCGCGCCGTTCGCCCGTTGGGATCAGACCCGGCAAGCGATCTACACCGACATCTGGGACAACTTCTGGGATGAAGAGCGTGGGCATTTCGTCCAGTACAAGGGCGGCACCGCGCTGGATGGCTCGATGCTGCTGATGCCGCTGGTGCGTTTCGTCAGCGCCAAGGATCCGCGCTGGCTGTCGACTCTGGAAGCGATCGAAAAAACCCTGGTGCGCGACGGCATGGTCTATCGCTATCGCAACGAAGACGCCAACATCGACGGCCTCAACGGCACCGAAGGCGCATTCGCTGCGTGTTCGTTCTGGTACGTCGAATGCTTGGCCCGCGCCGGCCAGGTGGAAAAAGCCCATCTGGAGTTCGAGCAGTTGCTGCGTTACGCCAACCCGCTGGGGCTGTACGCCGAGGAGTTCGACAGCCATGGCCGCCATCTGGGCAACACGCCGCAGGCGCTGACGCATCTGGCGTTGATCAGCGCAGCGAGCTTTCTCGATCGCAAGTTGAGTGGCGAGAAGAGTTCCTGGCAGCCATAGCGCTGTTTTTTCGTCAGCGCCTGTCAGACCGTTCCCTGACTGGACGGGATTTTTTCACAACGGGCCTGCCCGCCAGCCAACGGGAACAGGCCCATACCCAACGTGAAACCTGCGCGGCGGTTACCTCTGGCGACAGTCTGTGTAAAAACTGCGCCTACAAAAGGCACACACCTTACGTTGAAACGCTTCCCGCAACGTACGCTTACACGCCGAAATACCTTGTTGCCAGCCGTTACATCCACACCTACCATCCAACGCAACGGGCACAGCGGAGCTGTCCAACCACACCCGAATTCAAGGAACCGGAATGCCTCACCACGTCCAGCGCAGCATCGACTCCCCTCTTCGCACCGGACTGAGCCGCACCCAGCTCTGGGAAGCCGCCGACAAAGGCCTGATCAAATGCTGGGAAATCGGCCGCCAGCGCGCCGAACGCTTCCCCGAACTGGCGCAGCGTTGCCTGGCCGGTGAATTGCCGGTGCTTGGCTGGAAGGGTGGCGTCAACCGCAGTCTGAAGAAAAACGAGAAATACGGTTCGCTGAAATATCTCGCGCAGTGGCAAGGCTTGCGTGGCGAGGATCTGGATATTGATCTGGCGCAGGAGCGTTCGCTGACGTGCTCACGGACGAAGATGAAGGTGACGTTTACCCCGGACCGGACGAAGTATTTCAATCAGGTGGCGGAAGTTGAGGCCTAGTGGCGCGCCAGGCATGCGTCTCGTCGGCTGAGTTGAGCCGGGCAGTCCGTGCGCGGGTCCAGAGTATTTGCATGCGTTTCAAACGGAGTGGTTAGTCATGATCGAGTCCGCCCTCACCCCAACCCTGACCATCGCCTACGAAGTTCATGGCCCGGACAACGGCGCGCCGGCAATTCTGCTCCACGGCTTCCCCTACTCCCCCCGCGCCTTCGACGAAGTTGCCCCGGCGCTGGCCGCGCAAGGCTATCGCATTATCGTGCCGTATTTGCGCGGTTATGGGCCGACCCGGTTCAACAGTCCGCAAACGCCGCGCTCAGGCCAGCAAGCTGCGCTCGCGCAGGATCTGCTCGATCTGATGGACGCGTTGGGGATCGAGCAGGCGACGCTTTGCGGCTACGACTGGGGCGGTCGGGCGGCGTGTATTGTCGCGGCGTTGTTTCCGGCGCGGGTACGCGGGTTGGTGACCGGCGATGGCTATAACCTTCAAGACATTCCCCATTCGATTCAGCCACTGGACCCTGAAACTGAGCACCGCCTCTGGTATCAGTACTACTTTCACACACCGCGTGGCATCGAAGGCCTGACACAAAATCGCCGGGCGTTGTGTCAGTTGCTCTGGCGGCTGTGGTCGCCGACATGGGCGCAAAAGGACGAACGCTATCCGCTCACCGCTGGCGCTTTTGATAACCCTGATTTCGTTGAAGTGGTGATTCATTCCTATCGGCATCGCTTCGGCTACGCCCCGGGCGATCCGGCCCTGGAGTGGATGGAAGAAGCGCTGGCCAGACAGCCGGCGATCAGCGTGCCGAGCATTTCGCTGTGCGGCGCCGATGATGGCGTCGGCCCGCCTCCGATAATTGATGAGGATGCCGAGCAGTTCAGCGGTTTTTATGAGCGGCGCGTGTTGACCGGCGTCGGGCACAACATCCCGGAAGAAGCGCCGCAGGAAACCCTCAAGGCGATACTGGATCTGTCACAGCGCTGACGGAAAACCGCTCGCGATACGCCTGCGGTGTCACGCCAATGGCACGGAGAAAACTGCGCCGCAGCGTCTCTTCGCTGCCAAAGCCGCAATTGGCGGCGATGCGTTTGACCGGCAGACCGGTATCACTGAGCAATCGCCTCGCGGTTTCGACGCGGATCAATTCGATCGCCCGCGCCGGGGTCTGGCCGGTATCGGCGCGATAGTGGCGGATGAAGCTGCGTTCGCTCATGCCGGCCTGTTCGGCGAGGGTCGGGATGCCGAGATCACAGGTCAGGTTCTCGGCGATCCAGGCGTGCAGTTCATCGAAGCGGTTGCCCTGTTGTTGCAACGACAGCGTCACGCTGAATTGCGACTGCCCGCCCGGGCGTTTCAGGAAGACGACCAAATGCCGGGCGACGTCGAGGGCGATGTCGCGGCCGAGGTCTTCCTCGACCATGGCCAGGGCCAGATCGATACCCGCCGTGACCCCGGCGGAAGTCCACACCGGGCCGTCGTTGATGAAAATCGGGTTGGCTTCCACGCGCAGATTGGGATGTTGCTCGGCCAATTGTTCGCAGCGGGTCCAGTGCGTCACTACGCGGCGGCCGTCGAGCCAACCGCTGGCCGCGAGCAGAAAGGCCCCGGTGCACACCGAAGCCACACGTCGGCAGCCGTGGGCATGTTCGCGCACCCAGTCGACCAGTTGCCGATCTTCCGATGCCGCATAAATGCCCCAGCCACCGGCGATGATCAAGGTGTCGCTGGGCGTTTGCGGCAACGGTTCGGCGAGCACCGCCAATCCCGCCGACGACAGCACCGCCCCGCCGCCGCTGGCGATCACACTCGGCGCATAAGGCGTCGGCAACCCGCGCTGACGGGCGAGATCGTTGGCCGAGGCGAACACCTGCAACGGCCCGGTGACATCAAGAATCTGCATGTTGGCAAACGCGAGGACGTGAATGGCTTTGGGCATTTGGCGTGATTCGTGGGGTGATTGGCGTATGCGCCAGAACCTACGCGCCTACAGTGAAGGCGTCCACTTCTTTCAACGGAGCAAGAACGATGACGCTGCAGATCGGTTTTCTGTTATTCCCGCAGGTTCAGCAACTCGACCTGACCGGCCCCTACGACGTACTCGCCTCGTTGCCCGGCGTGCAAGTGCATCTGGTCTGGAAGGACCTGATGCCGGTGACGTCCAGCACCGGCCTGCTGCTGAAACCGACGATAACCTTCGACGATTGCCCGGATCTGGACGTGATCTGCGTGCCCGGCGGTGGCGGCGTCGGGCCGTTGATGGAAGATCAGCAGACGCTGGACTTCATCAAGCGCCAAGCCGCCCAGGCACGTTATGTGACTTCAGTGTGCACCGGCTCGCTGGTACTTGGCGCCGCGGGTTTGCTGCAGGGCAAACGCGCGACCACCCACTGGGCGTATCACGAGTTGCTGCCGAAACTGGGGGCGATTGCGGTGAAGGATCGGGTGGTGCGCGATGGCAATCTGTTTACCGGTGGCGGGATCACCGCCGGGATTGATTTTGCCTTGGTACTGGCCGCTGAATTGGTTGATGCGGATACCGCGCAACTGGTGCAGTTGCAACTGGAATATGCCCTGGCGCCGCCGTTCAATGCCGGCAGCCCGGACGTGGCGCCGAGTGCAGTTGTGGCTGAAGCGCGGTTGCGCGCGGCGCCTTCGTTGAAGCTGCGCACGGAGATTACCGAACGCGCGGCGGCGAACCTGAACCTGCGCTGATCTGCAGCCGAATGCAAAACCCTTGTAGGAGTGAGCCTGCTCGCGATAGCGGTGGATCAGCCAACATCTGCGCGGAATGACACACCGCTTTCGCGAGCAGGCTCACTCCTACAGGGGATCCGGGGTTTGCCGTGATGTCGTTGTTGTCCCCAATTGTCGCCACACCTTCACTTGTCCCACCTCCCTCGCCCGTGTAGAAAGCCCCTTCCAGAATTTCGCACAAGGACTTTCGATGAAGGCGCTGCCCTGGCTCTATCTTGCGCTGCTCGGCCTCGGTTACGGACTGGCCCTGAGCTACGGCCAACTCGGTTGGCTGGCATTGATCTCCGTCGGGCTTTTGCTGTTCGCCGCGTTCGCCGTGCGCCAGCAACAGGTGCCGGTCGCGCGCTGGCTCGGCCATGGCCTGTTTGTCGTCCTGGCCCTGGCATTGGCGCTGCACTGGCTGCCGGGCTTCGCCAACGGCCGCGCGATCGATCCGCAACGCTTCACTGAAAACGCCGTGCCGTTCGCGATGTACCTTAATCTCGACAAACCGCTGGTGGGTTTCTGGCTGCTGCTGGTGTGCCCGTGGATCGTCGCCCGGCGTTCGTTACGCCTGACTGTTTATGCCACCGCTCTCGCCCTGACGCTCTGCGCGATTCTCGCCCTCGGCGGTGCGCTGTTGCTCGGCGTGATTGCCTGGGCGCCAAAGTGGCCGGATCAGGCCTGGCTCTGGGTGCTGAACAATCTGCTGCTGGTGACGCTGGTCGAGGAAGCGCTGTTTCGCGGCTATATACAGGGCGGACTCAGCCGTCGTCTCAAGCACCTGCCCTACGGCGACAACCTCGCGCTGCTGTCGGCGTCGCTGTTGTTCGGTCTGGTGCATGCCGGCGCTGGCTGGACCTGGGTGTTGCTGGCGGGACTGGCCGGGGTCGGCTATGGTCTGGCCTACCGTTTCGGCGGACTGGGCGCGGCGATCGCCACGCATTTCGGCCTGAACCTGTTGCACTTCGGCCTGTTCACCTATCCGATGCTGGCCAGTTGATGCAAGCGTCGTTTTGCGACGCCGTACTTAAATCTGAAAAAAAACTTCAATAAAAACCTGTCAGCGCCGACAACCTTTGAAAGCCTTGCGGATTGAAAAACCATGCGTAACAACCAGCCCATTACACAACGCGAGCGGACCTTTCCAGCTCAGCAACGGTTGATTTCCACCACCGATGCCAAGGGTGTGATCACCTACTGCAACGACGCGTTCGTTGAAATCAGCGGGTTCTCGCGGGAGGAACTGATCCGGGCGCCGCACAATCTGGTCCGTCACCCTGACGTGCCGTCGGCGGTGTTCTCGCACATGTGGGGCACCCTGAAACAAGGCTTGCCATGGATGGGCATTGTCAAGAATCGCTGCAAATCCGGTGACCACTATTGGGTTAACGCCTACGTCACGCCGGTGTTTGATGGCAGCCAGGTAATCGGTTACGAGTCGGTGCGCGTCAAACCCACCGCCGAACAGATCCGCCGCGCCGAAGCGCTCTACCAACGCATCAACCAGGGCAAGTCGGCGATTCCTTCGACGGACAAATGGCTGCCGATCCTGCAGGACTGGCTGCCGTTCATTCTGGTCAGCCAGTTGAGCTTCATGATCGGCGCGACGCTGAACTCGCAGTGGGGCTTCGCCCTCGCCGCCGGTCTGTCGGTGCCGCTGGGCCTGATGGGCCTGCAATGGCAGCAACGCGGGCTCAAGCGCCTGCTGCGCCTCGCTGAGCAGACCACCTCCGACCCGCTGATCGCGCAGATGTACACCGACAGCCGTGGCGCTCAGGCGCGTCTGGAGATGTCGATCCTCAGCCAGGAAGCGCGCCTGAAAACCTGCCTGACCCGTCTGCAGGACACCGCCGAACACCTGACCGATCAGGCCAAGCAGTCCGACGCCCTCGCGCACAACAGCTCGACCGGCCTGGAACGCCAGCGCGTGGAAACCGAACAGGTCGCTACCGCCGTCAACCAGATGGCCGCCACCACCCAGGAAGTCGCCAGCCACGTACAACGCACCGCTGACGCCACCCAGGAAGCCAACCGCCTGACCGGCCGTGGCCGCGACATCGCCGGGGAAACCCGCGAAGCGATCCAGCGCTTGTCGGTGGTCGTCGGCGAAACCGGCCTGACCGTGACCCAACTGGCCAAGGACAGCGACGAAATCGGCGGCGTGGTCGACGTGATCAAAGGCATCGCCGACCAGACCAACCTCCTCGCCCTCAACGCCGCCATCGAAGCGGCACGTGCCGGCGAAATGGGCCGTGGTTTTGCGGTCGTGGCTGACGAAGTCCGCCAATTGGCACAACGCACCAGCGAATCCACCGGGCAGATTCATGCCCTGATCGCCAAGCTGCAACAGACCGCCTCCAGCGCCGTGCAAACCATGGAAGCCGGACATCGCCAGGCTGAAGAAGGCGTGGCCCGGGTACTGGAAGCGGATCAGGCGCTGGTCGGCATCAGCGAAGCGGTGGCCAACATCACCGACATGACCACCCAGATCGCCGCCGCGACCGAAGAGCAAAGTGCCGTGGCTGAAGAAATCAGCCGTAACATCAGCAATATCTCGGAACTGGCGGATCAGACCTCGGAACAGGCGCATAACTCGGCGTTGTTGAGTGAAGAGCTGACCAAAACTGCGAATACGCAATATTCGTTGGTGGAGCGGTTTAACCGCTAACAGCAAAAGATCGCAGCCTGCGGCAGCTCCTACATTGGAATGCATGTTCCTGTAGGAGCTGCCGAAGGCTGCGATCTTTTGATCTTCAAAGCCCGGACGGCGAAAGCTTCCGGGTTTTTTGTTGCCTATGTGAAATCAATGGCATCTGGCAGACCGCCATCGCGAGCAGGCTCACTCCTACAGGGGATCTGCGGTGACCACAGCTTTTGTGTCCAACGACAATCCCCTGTGGGAGCGAGCCTGCTCGCGAAGAGGCCATTACAGCCAATGAAATTATTGAGGCAACTTCAGCTTGTCCAGCAGTCGATTGACCAACAGTTCGTTGAGCATGATCACCTGTTGCAGCGCCAGCAGTGGTTTGCGTTCCGGGCCGCCTATCGAGTTGACGATGTTACCGGCCATGGCATGGGCGTATGAAAGCGACTCGCAGGCTTCGATCAACAGGGTTTCGTCATCTAGCGTGGGGTCTACAACATAGACGGGGTGATATTTCGGCGAACTTGGCGGGGCTGCCAGGTCTTCGGGTTTGAGGTAGTAGTCGAGGGCACGGTCGGTGGCTTCCTGGACTTTTTGCGGATCGAGTGCGGGGTCGTGTGGGGGTGGCGGGTTGGGGGTTACTTTGAACATGATGAAACTCCTATTGCAGATTCAAGGAGCCATCACCTTCGCTACCAAACGAGGGTGGCGGCCATGCGCGGGTTGGTAGACCGGCTGCAATAGGAACCCGGCGCCCGCGAACGAGCCCCACGCATGACCACCATATAAACCGAGCCCCAAAAAAAGGACGGCATCAAGGCGTAGACATACGGCCATTACAGACGGGCTACCAAACCCGATCACTGCTTTCTTTCAGTGACCGAGAAACGATATAGCCAACCTCATGGCGCGTAAGCCGGCGGATTCTGGCGTACGCGTAGGCAACGGCGCAAGGAGTTGTAGCCGGGATGGCGTAACGGATCGTGTAGTTTCAACGGGGTTATTTGATGGTGTTTAAATGCTGGGATTGCCTCTGACAGGCTGGTGGTTTGAGGTCGTCTGGAAGAGCGCTTTCGCGAGCAGGCTCGCTCCTTCACTGGATTTGCGGTGATCACAGATTATGTGCCTGATTGCGATCCCCTGTAGGAGTGAGCCTGCTCGCGATGAGGCCGTCTGCGCCGGCGACGATCTCACTCAAGCAATGCGGATACTGCCTACACCTGCGCCAGAATGCGCCGACTGGTGCGGGTTGAGGCCACGTTCTATCGTTTGCCGGTCACTACTCAGTCAGGCAGACCTGCCAGCATGAATACAGCCCCCGCCCGAAAACCCGCTAAATAGAAAGTTCGAGATGAGCTGACATTCCTAGATGTTCAGAAAGCCGCGCGTGATGGGCAGAAAGTGTTCGATACATTTGTCATCACTGGCAGGCTCCCCATTACCGGTAAATCAAAAAGATCGCAGCCTTCGGCAGCTCCTGCTCGGTCACTGTAGGAGCCGCCGAAGGCTGCGATCTTTTGATCCTGAAAGCCCAGACGGCGAAAGCTGTCCGGGCTATTTGTTTCTGATCTGGAATTTTTGGTGTCTGGCAAGCCGCCATCGCGAGCAAGCTCACTCCTTGGATCTGCGGTGATCTCAGATTAGGTGCCCGACACCATTCCCCTGTGGGAGCGAGCCTGCTCGCGATGAGGCCATTACAGCCAGCGAACTTATTCAGGCAACTTGAGCTTGTCCAGCAACCGATTGACCAACAATTCGTTGAGCATGATCACCTGTTGCAGCGCCAGCAGTGGTTTGCGTTCCGGGCCGCCTATCGAGTTGGCGATGTTACCGGCCATGGCATGCGCGTATGAAAGCGACTCGCAGGCCTCGACCAACAGGGTTTCCTCATCCAGCGAGGGGTCGACAACATAGACCGGGCGATATTTTGGCGAACTTGGTGGAGCGGCCAGGTCTTCGGGTTTGAGGTAGTAGTCGAGGGCACGGTCGGTGGCTTCCTGGACTTTTTGCGGATCGAGCGCGGGGTCGTGGGGGATTGGTGGGTTGGGGGTTACTTTGAACATGATGAAGCTCCTGCTTAAAAAATAAGGAGTCATCACTCTCGCTACCAAACGAGGGTGGCGACCATACGCAGGTTGGTAGACCGGTCTAAGCAGGAAACCCGGCGCTCCCGAAGGAGCCCCACGCATGGCCACCATAAATCGAGTCTCTACAGAGACTGCCTATGGCGTCATGACGCTTAGAGACGGGCTACCAAACCCGATCACTGCTGTTTGTCAGTGACCGAGAAACGATATAGCCAACCTCATAGCCGTGTAAGCCGGCGGATTCTGGCGTAGGCGTAGGCAATGGCGCAAGGAGTTGTAGCCGGGATGGCGTAACGGATCGTGTAGTTTAAACGTGGGAATTTGATGATGTTTAAGTGCTGGGATTGCCTCTGACAGGCAGGTGGTTTGATGTCGTCTGGAAGGGAGCTTTCGCGAGCAGGCTCGCTCCCACATTTGGATCGGGGACATCAGTGGGGGATGGTCGGCTTGGAGGTTGCCATCGCTGGCAGGTCAGCTCGCACAGGGATTGAGTCCGGCCGGTGGATAATGGCCGGTTGTCAGGGCGTCATCGCGAGCAGGCTCACTCCTACAGTTGGACTGGGTACAACCGCAGGAATCAGGTCGGCTGTCAGGCCGCCTTCGCGAGCAAGCTCGCTCCCACAGAAAAGCAAAGCAGCGCAGCTGCCCGCGGCGAAGCCGCACCACTCAACAATGAGCATTAGCTCGAGTACTTTTGATCTTGATCCACCAGCGACGTCGGAAGGCTGAGTGGAGGGATTGATCCGGGGGTGGGAGCGCAGCGACCGTTTGGCGCAGCCAAACACATCGAGAGGAGGTGCAGCGAAGCAAACCGGAGGCGATGCGCCCGGATCGATCCCGCAGCGAAGGGACCCCGAGCCTCAGCGAGCGGGCCGAACGTAGGAGCTAGCGTTTTTTGCTTACTTTTTTAGGCGCTTGTAAAAAAGTAAGTCGCCGTCAGGCGAAACCGCCAGCCGCAGCTCCCGAAGCAACGGATATGCCCCCAAGAGCAAGATCAAAAGCTACCCCCTCACCCCAGCCCTCTCCCCCATGGGGGCGAGGGGGAAAGGGAGCAGATCTTCACGCAACGCAAAATCCCGGCCCGGCTCAAAATCAGTCACGGAGAAATTCAGCCACCTTCAGCGCGGCACCCGCCAAATGATCTGCATGCGTAAACCCGGAAGCCTTGAGCGGCTTCAAATCATGATCCCCCGCCGCCAGCCACATCACCTCAATACTCGGTGACAAAGTGTAAGCCTCGACAGCTTCGCGATTGCCCAGCGCATCCCGCTCCCCCTGCACAATCAAAGTCCGCGTCTGCAAAGAAGACAAATGCTCAACCCGAGGCTTCTCCGGTTTACCCACTGCATAAAAGGGATAGCCCAAACACACCAGCGCATCAGCCCCCAACTCATCAGCAAGCAAACTGGCCATCCGCCCGCCCATCGACTTGCCGCCAATCGCCAACGGCCCAGCGACATGACGCCGCACCACCGCAAACACCTCCCGCCAACACTCCTGCAGTTTCCCAGCAGGATTCGGCGGCCGCTTCACCCCATCCACCCGCCGCTGCGCCATGTAAGGAAACTCAAAGCGCAACACGTTCACTCCAAGCCCTGCCAGCCGCCCAGCCATGTCATTCATCCAGTCGCTATCCATCGGTGCCCCCGCCCCGTGCGCCAGAATCAGCGTCGCCGAGGCCCCACCAACAGCGGCATCCCACAGCCACCCATGATCACGCACACACTGCGCCCATTGATCCCCGTCAATACTGGCCTTGTGCTGTTTGTCCATGCTTGCCTCGCTTTTAGTCTGCCTATAACTCCAGGCGAAGGATTCGCGCCGTTTGCGCGCTCACTTCGGCTGAACCGTGGATGGGGAACCATGAACACTTCTATCAGTACCGCCTACAACTACAAGGTGGTCCGCCAATTCGCCATTATGACGGTGGTGTGGGGCATCGTCGGCATGGGCCTCGGGGTTTTTCTCGCGGCGCAATTGGTCTGGCCGGAACTCAACTTCAATCTGCCCTGGACCAGTTTCGGCCGCCTGCGCCCGCTGCACACCAACGCGGTGATCTTCGCCTTCGGTGGCTGCGCGCTGTTCGCCAGCTCTTTCTACTCGGTGCAACGCACCTGCCAAACGCAATTGTTCGCGCCGCAAATCGCCGCGTTCTGCTTCTGGGGCTGGCAACTTGTGATCCTGCTGGCGGCGATCAGCCTGCCGCTGGGTTACACCAGTTCCAAGGAATACGCCGAGCTGGAATGGCCGATCGACATTCTGATCACCATCGTCTGGGTCGCTTACGCGATCGTGTTCTTCGGCACGATCATGCAGCGCAAGACCAAACACATTTATGTGGGCAACTGGTTCTTCGGCGCGTTCATCATCACCGTGGCGATTCTGCACATCGTCAATAACCTTGAGTTGCCGGTGAGTTTCACCAAGTCCTACTCGGTGTACGCGGGTGCAACCGACGCGATGGTGCAGTGGTGGTACGGCCACAACGCTGTGGGCTTTTTCCTCACCGCCGGTTTCCTCGGCATGATGTATTACTTCGTGCCGAAACAGGCCGAACGCCCGGTGTATTCGTATCGCCTGTCGATCGTACACTTCTGGGCGCTGATCACCCTGTACATCTGGGCCGGCCCGCACCACTTGCATTACACCGCGCTGCCGGACTGGGCCCAGTCGCTGGGCATGGTGATGTCACTGATTCTGCTGGCACCGAGCTGGGGCGGCATGATCAACGGCATGATGACCCTCTCGGGCGCCTGGCATAAGTTGCGCAGCGACCCGATCCTGCGCTTCCTCGTGGTGTCGCTGGCGTTCTACGGCATGTCGACCTTCGAAGGGCCGATGATGGCGATCAAGACCGTCAACGCCCTCTCCCACTACACCGACTGGACCATCGGCCACGTTCACGCCGGCGCACTCGGCTGGGTGGCGATGATTTCCATCGGCGCGCTGTACCACATGATCCCGAAAATCTTCGGCAAGGCGCAGATGCACAGCGTCGGCCTGATCAACGCGCATTTTTGGCTCGCGACCATCGGCACCGTGCTCTACATCGCTTCGATGTGGGTCAACGGCATCGCCCAGGGCCTGATGTGGCGCGCGGTCAACGAGGACGGCACGCTGACCTATTCCTTCGTCGAAACCCTGGTGGCCAGCCATCCGGGCTTTGTCGTGCGCCTGATCGGTGGGGCGATTTTCCTCAGCGGCATGTTGCTGATGGCTTACAACACCTGGCGCACCGTGCGGGCCTCGCAGCCTGCCGAAGTCGTCGCTGCCGCGCAGATGGCCTGAGGAGTCCGCCATGAAACACGAAACCATTGAAAAGAACGTCGGCCTGCTGATGCTGCTGATGGTGTTCGCCGTGAGCATCGGCGGCCTGACCCAGATCGTCCCGCTGTTCTTCCAGGACGTCACCAACAAACCGGTGGAGGGCATGAAGCCCTACACCGCGCTGCAACTGGAAGGCCGCGACATCTATATCCGCGAAGGCTGCGTCGGTTGCCACTCGCAGATGATCCGCCCGTTCCGCGCCGAAACCGAACGCTACGGGCACTACTCAGTGGCCGGCGAAAGCGTCTGGGACCACCCGTTCCTGTGGGGTTCGAAACGCACCGGGCCGGACCTCGCCCGGGTTGGCGCGCGCTACTCGGATGACTGGCACCGCGCGCACTTGTACAACCCGCGCAACGTCGTGCCGGAATCGAAGATGCCGGCTTATCCATGGCTGGTCACCCAGGCCGTCGACAGCAGTCACACCGAAACCAAGCTGAAAACCATGCGCACCCTCGGCGTGCCGTATACCGACGACGACATCAGCGGCGCGGTGGCCAGCCTCAAGGGCAAAACCGAAATGGACGCCCTCGTTTCGTATCTGCAAGTGCTCGGCACTGCGATCAAGAGCAAGAGGTGAGCACGATGATCTTTGAGATGAGTGCAGGCCTGATCCGCGGCCTCGGCACGGTCGTGGTGTTCGTCGCCTTCGTTGGTTTGACGCTTTGGGTGTTCAACCGCAAGCGCACCGCCGAGTTCGCCGAAGCACGCCTGCTGCCATTCGCCGACGAACCACTACCCGAAACACATTCAGCCCCTGAAACAAGGAGTACCCGGCCATGACCACCTTCTGGAGTACGTGGATCTGCGTACTGACCCTCGGCAGCCTGATCGGCCTGACCTGGCTGTTGATCGGCACGCGCCGGGGCGAGACCAAGGGCAGCGTCGACCAGACCATGGGCCACAGCTTCGACGGCATCGAGGAATACGACAATCCGCTGCCGCAGTGGTGGTTCATGCTGTTCGCCGGCACGCTGGTGTTCTCGGTGGGCTATCTGATTCTGTATCCGGGCCTGGGCAACTGGAAAGGCATCCTGCCCGGTTACGAGGATGGCTGGACCGGCGTGCACGAGTGGGAAAAGGAAATGAACAAGGCCGACGCCCGTTTCGGCCCGATCTTCGCCAAATTCGCAGCGATGCCGCTGGAAGAAGTAGCCAAGGATCCGCAGGCGCTGAAAATGGGCGGTCGCTTGTTTGCCTCCAACTGCTCGGTGTGCCACGGTTCGGATGCCAAGGGCGCATTCGGTTTCCCCAACCTCGCCGACAGCGACTGGCGCTGGGGCGGCGATGCCGAGACGATCAAGACCACCATCATGGGCGGCCGCATGGCGGCGATGCCGGCCTGGGGCGAAGTGCTCGGCGAAGCCGGGGTGAAAAACGTGGCCGCCTATGTGCGCCACGAACTGGCCGGCCTGCCGCTACCCGCCGACAGCAGAGCGGATCTGCAAGCCGGGCAGCAAGCGTTCAGCACCACTTGCGTGGCTTGCCACGGCGCAACTGGCCAGGGCACGCCCGCAATGGGCGCACCGAATCTTACCCATCCGGCCGGCTTCATCTATGGCACCAGCCTGACGCAATTGGAGCAAACCATTCGCCATGGTCGCCAAGGACACATGCCGGCGCAGAATGAGTTGTTGGGCAACGATAAAGTGCAATTGCTGGCCGCCTACGTGTACAACCTAAGCCACGGATTGAATACAGAAAGAATGGCAAGTGAAGACATAGAGAAATAAATCCTGCGCACACAACTGCCGCGACTTTTTCGTTGCGGCAGTTTCCCGCCCCATTGCGACGCATTGTCGCACCCCTTCCCACCTCACCTTTCGGTTCGCCTGATTCGGGTCTACGCTTGTTCGAAAGCGGACTGGCGCGTGACAGTTTCAGATCACCCCCGGGCGATGCGTCCGATGAACCGGCTGATGGATTCGCCGCAAGGGCAGGCAGTTAACGGCTGTTGCGCCGATCACCCTCCATCCCCCGATCACGACGTTGAAAAAGACGCCGTCGGCGGCGATCCGAACCCTGCGCTTTTTTCACTCACTGCGACATTTTGACAGGGGTCATTTTTGACCCTACGCGGCGCATGGAAAGGCCGCAGAATCAGCGTTGGAAAGCATTGACCCGGGTCATGGCGCGTTGCAATGACCCCCTGCTCTCTGCATACTTGCGGCCGATTCCAATCCTAATAAAACACCCAAACCGTGGAACCTTAGAATGAGCACAGCAATCAGTCCGACTGCTTATAACTATAAGGTAGTCCGCCAGTTCGCCATCATGACGGTGGTCTGGGGGATCCTTGGCATGGGGCTCGGTGTCTTCATTGCCTCGCAACTGGTCTGGCCGGAATTGAACTTCGGTCTGCCGTGGACGAGCTTTGGACGCCTGCGCCCGTTGCACACAAACCTGGTGATTTTCGCCTTCGGCGGTTGTGCACTGTTTGCCACCTCCTACTATGTCGTGCAGCGAACCTGCCAGACGCGGCTGATTTCCGACAGCCTCGCGGCCTTCACCTTCTGGGGCTGGCAAGCGGTCATCGTCGGCGCCATCGTTACCTTGCCGCTGGGTTACACCACCACCAAGGAGTACGCGGAGCTGGAATGGCCGATCGCCATTTTGCTGGCCATTGTCTGGATCTCCTACGGACTGGTGTTCTTCGGCACCATCACCAAGCGCAAAACCAAGCACATCTATGTCGGCAACTGGTTCTACGGCGCGTTCATCGTCGTCACCGCGATGCTGCACATCGTCAACCACATGTCGCTGCCGGTCAGCCTGTTCAAGTCGTACTCGGCCTACTCGGGCGCGACCGACGCGATGATCCAGTGGTGGTACGGCCACAACGCGGTGGGCTTCTTCCTGACCACCGGTTTCCTCGGGATGATGTACTACTTCGTGCCGAAACAGGCCGAACGTCCGATCTATTCCTATCGTCTGTCGATCGTGCACTTCTGGGCGCTGATCACTCTGTACATCTGGGCCGGCCCGCACCACCTGCACTACACCGCCCTGCCGGACTGGGCACAATCGCTGGGCATGGCGATGTCGATCATTCTGTTGGCGCCAAGCTGGGGCGGCATGATCAACGGCATGATGACCCTGTCGGGCGCCTGGCATAAATTGCGCACCGACCCGATCCTGCGCTTCCTCGTGGTATCGCTGGCGTTCTACGGTATGTCGACCTTCGAAGGGCCGATGATGGCGATCAAGACCGTCAACTCGCTCTCGCACTACACCGACTGGACTATCGGCCACGTACACGCCGGCGCGCTCGGCTGGGTGGCGATGATTTCCATCGGCGCGATCTATCACATGATCCCGAAATTGTTCGGCCGGGCGCAGATGCACAGCGTCGGGCTGATCAACGCGCACTTCTGGCTCGCGACCATCGGCACCGTGCTCTACATCGCCTCGATGTGGGTCAACGGCATCACCCAGGGCCTGATGTGGCGTGCAATCAACGATGACGGCACCCTCACCTACTCGTTCGTCGAAGCGCTGCAGGCCAGCCACCCGGGCTTCATCGTCCGTGCGCTGGGCGGTGCTTTCTTTGCCAGCGGCATGCTGCTGATGGCTTACAACGTGTACCGCACCGTCCGTGCGTCGGATCCGGTTGAAGCCGAAGCCGCCGCCAAGATTGCCGTCGTTGGAGCTCACTGATGAAGCATGAAGCTGTCGAGAAGAATATTGGCCTGCTGGCCTTCTTCATGGTCATCGCCGTCAGCGTCGGTGGCCTGACCCAAATCGTTCCGCTGTTCTTCCAGGACGTCACCAACAAGCCGGTCGAGGGCATGAAGCCTCGCACGGCGCTGGAACTGGAAGGCCGCGACGTGTACATCGCCAACGGTTGTGTCGGCTGCCACTCGCAGATGATCCGCCCGTTCCGCGCTGAAACCGAACGCTATGGCCACTATTCGGTTGCCGGTGAAAGCGTCTGGGACCACCCGTTCCTGTGGGGTTCCAAACGTACCGGTCCGGATCTGGCCCGTGTGGGCGGTCGTTACTCCGATGACTGGCAACGTGCGCACTTGTACAACCCGCGCAATGTGGTCCCCGAGTCGAAAATGCCGGCTTACC
Organism: Pseudomonas koreensis; assembly: GCF_024169245.1. Classification (NCBI taxonomy): domain Bacteria; kingdom Pseudomonadati; phylum Pseudomonadota; class Gammaproteobacteria; order Pseudomonadales; family Pseudomonadaceae; genus Pseudomonas; species Pseudomonas koreensis. The sequence continues at coordinate 3,345,511 of NZ_JALJWP010000001.1, read as the reverse complement.
CGTTCCTCGTGGAAAACAAGCTCGACGGCAAGGAAACCGCAAAGAAAATGGAAGTGTTGCGCACCCTCGGCGTGCCTTATACCGACGAAGACATCGCCGGTGCTCAGGACGCCGTGAAGGGCAAGACCGAAATGGACGCGCTGGTGGCCTATCTGCAAGGCCTGGGCACCATCATCAAAAGCAAACGGTGAATCTGATGGATATCGGGATGATTCGAGGCCTGGGCACCGTTGTCGTGATGGTGGCCTTCATCGGTCTGGCCTTGTGGGTGTTCAGCCCCAAGCGCAAGTCGGAGTTTGACGACGCGACCATGTTGCCTTTTGCAGATGATCCCGAAGCCATCAAGCACGTCGAGCAAGCTTCTAGGAGTAACAAAGAATGACTACATTCTGGAGTCTGTACGTCACAGTCCTCAGTCTCGGTACGATCTTCGCCCTGACCTGGCTGCTGCTGTCGACCCGCAAGGGCCAGCGCAGCGAACAGACGGACGAGACGGTCGGCCACTCCTTCGACGGGATCGAGGAGTACGACAACCCGCTGCCGAAATGGTGGTTCATGCTGTTCGTCGGCACCATCATTTTTGCCTTGGGTTACCTTGTGCTGTACCCGGGTCTGGGCAACTGGAAAGGTCTGTTGCCGGGCTACAACTATCTCGATACCGAGAAGCAGACCGCGTTCGCCAACGGCCAGACCGGCTGGACCGGCGTCCACGAGTGGGAAAAGGAAATGGCCCGTTCCGACGCTCGCTTCGGTCCGATCTTCGCCAAGTTCGCGGCGATGCCGATCGAAGAAGTCGCCAAGGACCCGCAAGCGCTGAAGATGGGCGGCCGTCTGTTCGCGTCCAACTGCTCGGTGTGCCACGGTTCCGACGCCAAGGGCGCCTATGGCTTCCCCAACCTGACCGACGCCGACTGGCGCTGGGGCGGTGAGCCAGAAACCATCAAGACCACCATCATGGGCGGCCGCCACGCGGTGATGCCGGCGTGGGCGGAAGTGATCGGCGAGCAAGGCGTGGCCGACGTAGCGGCCTTCGTGGTGACCAACCTCGACGGGCGCAAACTGCCGGAAGGCACCAAGGCCGACCCGGCCAATGGCGGCAAACTCTTCGCCGCCAATTGCGTGGCCTGCCACGGCCCTGCCGGTAAAGGCACGCCGGCCATGGGCGCGCCTGACCTGACGCACCCGGGCGCATTCATCTACGGCTCGAGCTTCGCGCAACTGCAACAGACCATCCGTTACGGCCGCCAGGGCCAGATGCCTGCGCAGGAACAACTGCAGGGCAACGACAAGGTTCACTTGCTGGCAGCGTATGTTTACAGCTTGTCGCATGGGGAAAAAGCACCGGAAGCAAAGGCTGAATAAGTCCAACGCTTGAAGCATAAAAAGGCCCCGCCAATGAGAATTGGCGGGGCCTTTTTTTGGTGGCATTCATGATTCGAAACGGTTACTCAATGGACCTGAGCAGAGATGCACGGTAGGTTTTTTTCGCCCCGATAAGCCATATCGGGACCACTTCAAGGACGAAGCTCGAATGTCGAAAGCTGACCTGATAAAACTGCAAAATCCGCCTCAACTCAGCTCAACCGATTGGGCAAGGTTCGAACGAATATCTGTTAAACCGTTACTCGAGGTTTCGCACAAAACCATGAACAGCCCAGGTAACGGTGGTGGGCTCGACGGCCTCGGGGGCGGTAGATTGCTCTGACAAGGGCAGCAAAAACACCGAATTCAAGTCCATATCCAGCGCCTCGCGCCTCGGCGGGAGGCGCTCTAACCGGTGCCCTTATGAAAGTGACAAACCGATCGTCCCCGACCCGCCTTTCCGATTGCGGGGAAAATCTCAAAGTAGTAACGTTCCTACATCAGAATTTCTGGAGGCCAAACATGATGGCCATCACCACCATTTCCAGCCGCGAGTTCAATCAGGACACCAGTGCAGCCAAAAAAGCCACACATCAAGGTCCAGTTATCATTACTGACCGAGGCAGGCCTGCCCACGTATTGCTCAGCATCGAGGAGTATCAAAAACTGACTGGGTGCCAGACCAGCATCGTTGAGCTACTGGCGATGCCGAATGCGGCTGAAATCGAATTCGAACCCGAGCGCGCCGTCATCTCTCCTCGCAGCGTGGACCTTTCCTGATGTTTCTACTGGATACTAATGTAGTTTCCGAACTGCGGAAATCCCAAGCCAACCAGCATGTAGTGACATGGGCAAAAAGCATTCCACCGGCCAGCCTGTATCTATCCGCAATCACTGTACTGGAACTGGAAACCGGGGTTCTACGTATAGAACGTCGTGATCCTTCACAAGGCCAGCTGCTGCGCAACTGGCTGGAACATCGCGTCAAGCCAGCGTTCTCTGGAAGGATCCTGCCGGTCGATACCACAGTCGCCACCCGGTGCGCACAATTGCATGTTCCCGACCGCAGCAGTGAATGCGACGCCTTGATCGCCGCCACCGCGCTTGTACACGGGCTTACGCTGGTAACTCGCAACATTGCGGACTTCCAACTCAGCGGCGTCAATCTGATCAACCCATGGATCGCTGCCAATAACTGATTGATGAATACCCCGCCCTATCAGCGGCGGGGATTTTTTCACGGGCGTTGGGCAAAGATTGAATGCACCGCCGTGGTGTCGATCAACGTTCGATTGCGCCACTGGTTGTTTTCCACCAGATAAACCTGCAGTTGCTTGCGGTCCTCAGTGAAACTGGCAACCAGATAGGTTTGCTGAGAGGTACTGCCGCTCAGGTACATGGGCACGTTACCCTCCTGATAGGCATCGCCCCCGTCTTTATGCAAATGGCCGGCAAAGATCGCCGTCACTTGATATTTGTTGACCATGTCGTGGAAGCGTTTCTGTTGCGCCTGGTTCCCCTTGTGGTTAAACGGTTTGTGCATGTTGATGATAATGGCGTAGCCCGACGCTCGCGCCAGCCTCAGATCGGTCTCGAGCCAGTCCAGGGCGTCGTTGATTTCGAACGTCGTCGGGTTCAATGGATGAGCAATACGGGTGGTATAGGTCGGCTCGTTATTGAGCTGCACCATATGCACTTCGCCGATATTTTTCGAATAGGCGAGACTGCCCGAATACGTTTTGCTCAGAAAGCTGCCGGTAATCTTCAGATCGAAGTTGTCGACTTTACTTTCATGATGCCCTTTGAATTCGACGATACTTCCTGCCGCACAGCTATTGGTAAAACAATCATCAACGTTGTTTTCATAGTCGTGATTACCAAGTCCGTACAAATAGTCGCCTTTGAAGTGCTTATCCAGCAGATCCTTCATGAAAGAGCGCTGCCAGCCATGCCCGAAAGCGGTGATATCGCCATTGATCATCAACGGCACCTGCGCTTGCGAGCCGTATTGATTCCTGAATTCGGCAATGCTTGCAAGTTGGCTGTCAACCAGCCATCTCGAGCGTTCCTTGAATTCGGAGTCGGATTCGGGTTGGCGACTATCGGTCTTGTCTGTCCACGGATATTGAGTGTCTGAAGCAAAGACCATGTGTTTTGGCATGCCAGCAGCCTGAGCAGTAATAGCCGAAGCTATCAGACAAACACCCATAAAGATGCTCACGAGTTTATTCAAAACCATGTTTTAAATTCCATTTCAATTAATTTTCAATGCGCAAAATTATTTCCGCGAAAACAGAACTTATTCGAATACAGCGAAAACCTCAAAGTCTTCCCGAACAACAATCAAATGATTATGTTTCAGACCGGGCAGCTCACAACATACAGCTCAGTAGAAACCTGGTGCTTACTGCTGAATCTGGCACCGCGGTAATAATGACCGACTGCTTATTATTCAACTTGCGAAATCAACAACGGTAGCGTGCACAGTCAATTGAACGATGGAACTAGCCGCCTCGGCAAAACCGGCCATACTCAACAAGTCAATTGATCTGCATCAGGCTTTTCTGCAATCGCTACACCATCTGCATTTTTTACCCAACGCGACCAAAGGTCGCACCCTTGAGGCAGAGCGGCAGGCGTATCATCGCGCTACTGCAACAGCCCTTTTTGACCTTGGTTGGCACGTATCGACCGAGGCATTTTTCCACTGCCGTGGGATGCAATGATGAGCAATCAGATTCCGGTACACGACGTCACGCCGCCGAGCAAGAACGCGAACAACAGCGTCGATCTTTATGCCTCACGAGAAAAAATCTACACCCGTGCCTTCACCGGCCTGTTCCGCAATCTGCGGATGCTCGGCGGTGCGGCGTTGTTTCTGCTGTATTTCGGTACGGTGTGGCTGAACTGGGGCGGTCACCAGGCGGTGTGGTGGAACCTGCCGGAGCGCAAGTTCTTCATCTTCGGCGCGACATTCTGGCCGCAGGATTTCATCCTGCTCTCGGGCCTGTTGATCATTGCCGCGTTCGGCCTGTTCTTCATCACCGTTTATGCCGGCCGGGTCTGGTGCGGCTATACCTGCCCGCAGAGCGTGTGGACGTGGATTTTCATGTGGTGCGAAAAGGTCACCGAAGGCGACCGCAACCAGCGCATCAAGCTCGACAAGGCGCCGATGAGCGCCAACAAATTCCTGCGCAAACTGGCCAAGCACTCGCTGTGGTTGCTGATCGGGTTTGTCACCGGCATGACCTTTGTCGGCTACTTCTCGCCGATCCGCGAACTGGTCATCGAGTTCTTCACCGGCCAGGCCGATGGCTGGTCGTATTTCTGGGTCGGTTTTTTCACCCTCGCCACGTACGGCAATGCCGGTTGGCTGCGTGAGCAAGTGTGCATTTACATGTGCCCGTATGCGCGCTTCCAGAGCGTGATGTTCGACAAGGACACGCTGATCGTTTCCTACGACCCGCGCCGTGGCGAAAGCCGTGGGCCGCGCAAGAAAGGCATCGACTACAAGGCCCTGGGGCTGGGCGATTGCATCGACTGCACGATGTGCGTGCAGGTCTGCCCCACCGGCATCGACATCCGCGATGGGCTGCAGATCGAGTGCATCGGCTGCGCCGCGTGCATCGACGCCTGCGACAGCATCATGGACAAGATGGATTACCCGCGCGGGCTGATCAGCTACACCACCGAACACAACCTCTCCGGGCAGAAAACCCATAAACTGCGCCCGCGCCTGATCGGCTACGCCGTGGTGCTGCTGGCGATGATCAGCCTGTTGGTTGGCGCGTTCTTCATGCGCTCGCTGGTCGGTTTCGACGTCAGCAAGGACCGCGTGCTGTACCGCGAAAACGCCGAAGGGCGGATCGAAAACGTCTACAGCCTGAAGATCATGAACAAGGATCAGCGCGACCACACCTACCTGCTGCAAGCCGAGGGCCTGCCGGACCTGCGCCTGCAAGGCAAGCGCGAGATCAAGGTTGCTGCCGGGGATATCGTCAGCATGCCGGTCGAGTTGTCGAGCGCACCGGAACAACTGCCATCGAGCACCAACGAGGTGAAATTCATCCTCAAGGACGCCGATGACGACAGCGTCCACGTTGAAGCCAAGAGCCGATTCATCGGCCCACAAATCCGTTGAGAGAATTTTGAACATGCCCGCTGCAAACGCCGCAAGTCCTTGGTACAAGCACCTCTGGCCGTGGATCATCATCGCGATTCTGGCCTGCTCGGTGGCCTTGACCCTGTCCATGGTGACCATCGCGGTGAACAATCCGGACAATCTGGTCAACGACAACTATTACGAAGCAGGCAAAGGCATCAACCGTTCACTGGACCGTGAACTGCTGGCGCAAACTTTGAAACTGCGCGCGGCGGTGCATCTGGATGAGGTGACCGGCGAAGTCGACCTGCGTTTGAGCGGTGACAGCCAGCCGCAAACCCTGGAACTGAACCTGATCTCGCCGACCCAGCCGGAGAAGGATCGCAAGATCGTTCTGACCCGCAGTGACAGCGAGAGCGGGCGCTACATTGGCCAGTTGAGCGACAAGGTCGAAGGGCGGCGCTTTGTCGAGTTGCTCGGCAGTCAGGATGAGCACGTGTGGCGCATGTTTGAAGAAGAGCTGGTCAGCCACGACAAGGAACTGCTGCTGGGTGATGAGCCATTGCAGGGTGCGGAAGACCTGAAGAAGTGAATCAAGGTCTAGAGCCCCTCACCCTAGCCCTCTCCCTGAGGGAGAGGGGACTGATCTCGGCTGCTTGGAAGCGTGGCGTATGACAGTGACAATGTCGGCGACTGAAGCCGCTTTTCCGGCTCACACCGATCGGCTCCCTCTCCCTCCGGGAGAGGGCTGGGGTGAGGGCAAGCGGATACACCCAATGCAAGGGCTCACACCCTCAACGATGCCATGACCACCCCACTTGCCTGCTACCACTGCGCCCTGCCCGTCCCGTCCGGCAGCCGCTTCACCGCCGTCGTCCTCGGGCAGGCCCGCGAGTTCTGCTGCCCGGGCTGTCAGGCCGTGGCCGAAGCCATCGTCGCCGGGGGTCTGGAAAGTTATTACCAGCATCGCAGCGAAGCCTCGGCCAATCCCGAAGCGCTGCCGGTGCAACTGAGCGATGAACTGGCGCTGTACGACCGCGCCGACGTGCAACAACCCTTCGTTCGCCATGAAGGCGATCTGGCCGAAACCACCTTGTTGATGGAAGGCATCAGCTGCGCCGCCTGTGGCTGGCTGATCGAGAAACACCTGCGCACCCTGCCCGCCGTCGCCGAGGCGCGGCTGAACCTGTCCAACCATCGCCTGCATGTGCGCTGGGCCGACGCACACTTGCCGCTGAGCCAGATCCTCGCCGAACTGCGCCACATCGGTTACGCCGCTCACCCCTACCAGGCCGACCGCGCCAGCGAACAACTGGCCAGCGAGAATCGCCTGGCCCTGCGCCAACTCGGCGTCGCCGGGTTGCTGTGGTTTCAGGCGATGATGGCGACCATGGCCACCTGGCCGGAATTCAACATCGACCTCAGCCCTGAGCTACACACGATTCTGCGCTGGGTCGCGCTGTTTCTGACCACGCCGATCGTGTTCTACAGCTGCGCGCCGTTCTTCAAAGGCGCGATGCGCGACCTGCGCACCCGCCACCTGACCATGGACGTTTCGGTATCGCTGGCAATCGGCAGCGCCTACATCGCCGGGATCTGGACATCGATCACCGGGGTCGGCGAGCTGTACTTCGATGCGGTCGGCATGTTCGCGCTGTTTCTGCTTGCCGGACGTTATCTGGAACGCCGCGCCCGCGAGCGCACCGCCGCTGCCACTGCGCAACTGGTCAACCTGTTGCCGGCCTCGTGCCTGCGCCTCGATGCGAATGGTCAGAGCGAGCGCATCCTGCTCAGCGAGCTGCGTCTCGGCGAGCGGATTCTGGTGCAGCCGGGCTCGATTCTGCCGGCGGACGGCAAGATCATCGACGGCCAGTCGAGCATCGATGAATCGCTGCTGACTGGCGAATACCTGCCGCAGCCACGCACGCCGGGTGATGCGGTCACCGCAGGCACCCTCAACGTCGAAGGCGCGTTGACCGTGGAAGTGCAGGCGCTCGGGCAAGACACGCGTCTGTCCGCCATCGTGCGCCTGCTTGATCGCGCTCAGGCGGAAAAACCGCGTCTGGCAGAAATCGCCGACCGCGCCGCGCAATGGTTCCTGCTGCTGTCGCTGATCGCCGCAGCAGTGATCGGCGTGCTGTGGTGGCAACTGGATTCATCGCGGGCGTTCTGGATTGTTCTCGCCATGCTGGTGGCGACCTGCCCGTGCGCACTGTCGCTGGCGACGCCGACCGCCCTCACCGCCGCCACCGGCACGCTGCACAAACTCGGCTTGCTGTTGACACGCGGGCACGTGCTGGAAGGCCTGAACCAGATCGACACGGTGATCTTCGACAAGACCGGTACGCTCACTGAAGGTCGCTTGGTGCTGCGTTCGATTCGCCCGCTCGGCGCGCTCGACAGCGAGCAATGCCTGAGCCTTGCCGCCGCGCTGGAAAACCGTTCCGAACACCCGATTGCCCGGGCCTTCGGCCGCGCACCGCTGGCCGCTGAAGACGTGCACAGCAGCCCGGGCCTGGGCCTTGAAGGCATGGTCGGTGAACACCGCTTGCGCATCGGTCAGGCGTCATTCGCCTGTGCCCTGAGCGGCGCGGCGTTGCCGGCGATGCCCGATGAAGCCGGGCAATGGCTGCTGCTCGCCGACACCCACGGGCCGCTGGCGTGGCTGGTCCTCGATGATCGCCTGCGTGATGACGCCCCCGCCCTGCTCGCGGCCTGCAAAGCGCGGGGCTGGCGCACGTTGCTGTTGTCCGGCGACAGTTCGCCGATGGTCGCCAGTGTCGCCGCCGAACTGGGCATCGACGAGGCCCGTGGCGGTTTGCGCCCCGATGACAAACTGCAAGTGCTGCAGCAACTGCACAAGGAAGGGCGCAAGGTGCTGATGCTCGGCGACGGCGTCAACGACGTGCCGGTGCTGGCGGCGGCGGACATCAGCGTGGCGATGGGCTCGGCCACCGATCTGGCGAAAACCAGCGCCGATGCGGTGTTGCTGTCCAACCGTCTCGGCGCCCTGGTGCAAGCTTTCACACTGGCGCGGCGCACCCGCAGGGTAATCATCGAAAACCTGCTGTGGGCGGCGCTGTACAATGGCCTCATGTTGCCGTTCGCCGCCCTCGGCTGGATCACTCCGGTGTGGGCGGCGGTCGGCATGTCGATCAGTTCGCTGACCGTGGTGCTCAACGCCCTGCGCCTGACTCGCTTGCCGAGCGCGCCGGTCGCCGGCAGCCCGACCCACACCCGCCCGCTGCCGGCCTGAGCCGCGCGGGCCTGGAGTTACCGATGCCAGCTCTCTACGTGATGATTCCCGCTGCCTTGCTGATCGTCGCCATCGCCGTGTACATCTTCTTCTGGGCGGTGGACAGCGGCCAGTACGACGACCTCGACGGCCCGGCCCACAGCATCCTCTTTGACGATCAGGACCCCAACCACACCGCAGCCGTGGACGAAGCCAACGCCGGCAAACCGGACGACAAGGCGCCACCCCATGCTTGAACTGGCGCCCCTGCTGGTCTCGGCGCTGATCCTCGGCCTGCTCGGTGGCGGCCATTGTCTGGGCATGTGCGGCGGTCTGATGGGCGCGCTGACCCTGGCGATCCCCAAGGAACAACGCAGCCGGCGCTTTCGCCTGTTGCTGGCGTACAACCTCGGGCGGATTCTCAGTTACGCCACGGCGGGATTGCTCATCGGCCTGGCCGGTTGGGCAGTCGCCAACAGCCCGGCGGCGCTGTTCATGCGCGTGCTGGCGGGGCTGCTGCTGATTGCCATGGGGTTGTACCTGGCCGGTTGGTGGAGCGGGCTGACCCGTATCGAAGCGCTCGGGCGTGGTTTGTGGCGCCTCATTCAACCGGTGGCGAACCGCTTGCTTCCGGTGTCCAGTTTGCCGCGTGCCTTGCTGCTCGGTGCGCTGTGGGGCTGGCTGCCGTGCGGACTGGTTTACAGCACGTTGTTGTGGTCGGCGAGTCAAGGTAATGCGCTGGACAGTGCGCTTCTGATGCTTGCGTTTGGCCTCGGCACCTGGCCGGTGCTGCTGGCCACCGGGCTGGCGGCTGAACGGGTCACCGCGATCCTGCGCAAACGCAGCGTGCGCATGGCCGGCGGTTTGTTGGTGATTCTGTTTGGTTTGTGGACCTTGCCCGGGCCGCATCAGCATTGGCTTATGGGTCATTAGATGGGTGGGGCGGCCTTCGCGAGCAGGCTCGCTCCCACAGGTCTTGAGTACGCTGCAAATCCAATGTGGGAGCGAGCCTGCTCGCGAAGACGCCCGCACGAACAACACAAATCCTCGCCGTTGATGCAAATCAAGATGCCCTGTAACGCCCTCCCCTAGACTCGCCACACTGCCAGCCTATCCGGGGGAATGCCCGCATGCTCGACGCCATTCGTTGGGACTCTGATCTGATCCGCCGCTACGATCTGGCGGGGCCACGCTACACCTCGTACCCGACTGCCGTGCAATTTCACGGTCAGGTCGGCACCTTCGACCTGTTCCATGCCCTGCGCGACAGCCGCAAGGCGCAGCGGCCGTTGTCGCTGTATGTGCATGTGCCGTTCTGCGCGAACATTTGCTACTACTGCGCCTGCAACAAGGTCATCACCAAGGATCGCGGCCGCGCGCAGCCGTACCTGCAACGTCTCGAGCAGGAAATCCAGTTGATCGCCTGCCACCTCGACCCGGCGCAAAAAGTCGAGCAACTGCATTTCGGTGGCGGCACGCCGACCTTTCTCAGCCACGACGAACTGCGCCAACTGATGGCGCACCTGCGCAAGCATTTCAATCTGCTCGATGATGACTCCGGCGATTACGGCATCGAAATAGACCCGCGCGAGGCCGACTGGTCGACCATGGGCCTGCTGCGTGAACTGGGTTTCAACCGGGTCAGCATTGGCCTGCAAGACCTTGACCCGGCGGTGCAGCGCGCGGTAAATCGCTTGCAAAGCCTGGAAGAAACCCGCGCGGTGATCGATGCGGCGCGAACCCTGCAATTTCGCTCGATCAACATCGATCTGATCTACGGCCTGCCGAAGCAGACCCCGGACAACTTCGCCCGCACCGGCGACGAAGTGATCAGCCTGCAACCGGATCGCCTCTCGGTGTTCAACTACGCACATTTGCCGGAGCGCTTCATGCCGCAACGGCGGATCAACAGCAGCGAACTGCCCAGCCCCGCGCACAAACTGGAAATGCTCCAGCGCACCATCGAGCAACTGACCGCCGCCGGTTACCGCTACATCGGCATGGACCACTTCGCCCTGCCCGATGACGAGTTGGCGATCGCTCAGGAAGAACACACCCTGCAACGCAATTTCCAGGGTTACACCACCCACGGCCATTGCGATCTGATTGGTCTGGGCGTGTCGGCGATCAGCCAGATTGGCGATCTGTACTGCCAGAACAGCAGCGACCTAAACGCCTATCAGAACAGCCTCGTCAGCGCGCAACTGGCGACCAGTCGCGGCCTGATATGCAACGCCGACGATCGCTTGCGTCGCGCGGTGATTCAGCAGCTGATCTGCAATTTCGAACTCGAATTCGCTGAAATCGAGCAGCAGTTCAACATCGATTTTCAGGGCTATTTCGGAGCGCTGTGGCCGCAGTTGCAAGGCATGGCCGAAGATGGCCTGCTCAGACTCGAGCGCGAACGCATCGAGGTATTGCCGGCTGGCCGATTGCTGGTGCGCTCGGTGTGCATGGTCTTCGATGCGTACCTGGAGCAGCAGAACCGCCAGCGTTTCTCGCGGGTGATCTAAGGCTTGGTCAGCAAGGAGCCGACCTTGAGATTCTGATCAGGATTCAACGCCGACTGGTTCATCACTTTCGACAAGGCGAGGTTGGCGGTGATCAGGCCACTGTTGAGCGCGGCAATGGCACCGCGCAGTGCGGCGAGCTTGTTGATCTTTTCTTCGGTGGACAGGGTTCTGTCGGACATGACCGCTGCCATGCGCGCTTTCTTCTCGATGATCTCTTTTTGTATTTTGCGAATCATCTTCAGCAACTGCTGGATGTTCTCCGGCAAGCCGCTGTTGTCGATGTCGCTGTTCTCGCCGCCGACAGCAGCGGATTTGGCGATGGCCGCGCCGGACAGCGACACTTTGACGCCCTCGACCAAGGTCGGGATTGCCGTACGCGACAAGTCGTCATCGCGGTCGATTGCAACGTCGGGACTGATTACCTCGGGCGCGGCAGCAACGCCGCTGCTACCGGGGCCTAACGTGCCAATGGCGGTCATCGGAGCCTTCCCTGGATGAATGCAGATAGTTGTTTATCGGCCGCAGGTGCTGCGGCTTTATGTCTGTGGGACAACGCCGCCGCGTGCTGGCCTGAATGTCCTTGCGTGGGTTACCCTTACGGCTTATGTGTGTTTTCCCACAAGGATTGAAGAAATGTCCGAGCCAGTCAAACTGCGCGCTCACACCCAGGCCCACTGCAAGGATTGCAGCCTGGCCCCGCTCTGCCTGCCACTTTCGCTGAATCTGGAAGACATGGATGCGCTGGACGAAATCGTTAAACGCGGCCGCCCGCTGAAAAAAGGTGAATTCCTCTTTCGCCAGGGCGACACCTTCGATTCCGTTTATGCAGTACGCTCCGGCGCTCTGAAAACCTTCAGCCTGAGCGATGCCGGCGAAGAGCAACTGACTGGCTTCCACCTGCCAAGCGAACTGGTCGGCCTGTCGGGCATGGACACCGAGAAACACCCGGTGTCGGCCCAGGCGCTGGAGACTACTTCGGTCTGCGAAATCCCCTTCGAACGCCTCGACGAACTGGCCCTGCAATTGCCGCAACTGCGCCGCCAGTTGATGCGAGTGATGAGCCGCGAGATCCGCGACGACCAGCAAATGATGCTGCTGCTGTCGAAGAAGACCGCTGACGAGCGCATCGCTACTTTTCTGGTCAACCTGTCGGCACGCTTCCGCGCTCGCGGCTTCTCGGCCAACCAGTTCCGCCTGAGCATGTCGCGCAATGAAATCGGTAATTACCTGGGCCTGGCGGTGGAAACCGTGTCGCGGGTGTTCACGCGCTTTCAGCAGAACGAGCTGATTGCTGCCGAGGGCAAGGAGATCCACATTCTCGATCCGATCCAGCTGTGCGCGCTGGCCGGCGGTTCGATCGAAGGCTGATCACGACCCGCGGTTGAGCGAATCGTTTCAGCCGCGGGTATACTGCGCCGTTTGCAGCCCTGCCAGGACACCCCGATGGTCTTCGACTCCTTCGACATCAAATCCCTGATCCGCCCCGTGATCGACTTCCCCAAGCCGGGCGTGATCTTTCGCGACATCACCCCGTTGTTCCAGTCGCCGACGGCCCTGCGCCTGGTGATGGACAGCTTCGCCCATCGCTACGTCGAAGCCGAATTTACCCACATCGGCGCCATGGATGCCCGTGGCTTTCTGATCGGTTCGGTGTTGGCCTACCAGTTGAACAAGCCGCTGGTGCTGTTCCGCAAGCAAGGCAAACTGCCGGCGGACGTGCTGGCCGAAGGTTACGCAACCGAATACGGCGAAGCGTTTCTGGAAGTGCACGCCGACAGCCTGTGTGAAGGCGATTCGGTAGTGATGTTCGATGACCTGATCGCTACTGGCGGCACGCTGATCGCCGCGGCCAACCTGATTCGCCGCATGGGCGCGCGGGTGCATGAAGCGGCGGCGATCATTGATCTGCCAGAGCTGCAAGGCTCGCAGCGTCTTGAGGATATGGGCATTCCTACCTTTTGCCTGACGCAGTTTGCGTTGACCGATAAATAATCAAGATCAAAAGATCGCAGCCTTCGGCAGCTCCTACACAGGGATCCGCATTTCCCTGTAGGAGCTGCCGAAGGCTGCGATCTTTTGCTTTTAGAGCCCCATCTGCTTGCTGATGATTTCGTTCATCACTTCCCGCGTCCCGCCACCAATCGACAGAATGCGGTTATCCCGATACAGCCGCTCCACCAGGCTTTCACGCATATAACCGAGCCCGCCAAGAATCTGCACGGCTTCGGTGGTGATCCGGTCCGATGTGTCGGTGGCGAAGTTCTTCGCCATGGAAATCTCCTTGATCACGCTCTGCCCCGCCGCCATTTTCGCCGCTTGCCGATAAGTGAACTCCCGGGACACTTCCAGCGCTGTGGCCATTTCGGCGAGGCGATGTTTGATCACCTGAAATTTGCCGATGGGTTTGCCGAACGCCTCACGCTCGCGCGCCCATTTCAGGCTCTCCTCCAGCGCCAATTGCGCCGTCATGTTGGCCATCAGCGCCAGCGCCAGCCTTTCGCTCTGGAAATCGCCCATGATGCAGGCAAAGCCCATGTTCTCTGCGCCGATCAAGTTTCCTACAGGCACGCGGCAGTCGTCGAAGAACAATTCAGCGGTATCCGACGCCCACCAGCCCATTTTCTTCAACTGCCGACCGACGCTGAAACCTGGCGTGCCCTTCTCGATCAGCAACAGGCTGATGCCGCCGAACCCCGGCGCACCGGTACGCACCGCGACGGTGTAAAAATCCGCGCGCACGCCGCTGGTGATAAAGGTTTTGCTGCCAGTGACCCGGTAGCAATCGCCGTCGCGCACGGCGCGGGTTTGCAGGTTGGCGACGTCGGAACCGCCGCCGGGCTCGGTCACGGCCAAGGCGCTGATCTTTTCGCCGCTGAGCACTTGGGGGACGACCCGCTCTCGCACTTCAGGCCGCGCCCATTTGACGATCGGCGGCAAACCGATATCCAGCGAGCCCAGCCCGGCTACGAGGCCGCCAGAGCCACAGCGCATTAGCTCTTCACTGGCGGCGACCTTGGCGAACAGATCGCCTTCATGGCTGCCACCGAGCGCCTCGGGATAGCCGATGCCGAGAATGCCCGCCGCACCGGCCTTGAGGTACAGCTCACGGGGAAAGCTCTCGGCTTCTTCCCACTCATCGATGCCCGGCAGGATCTCGCGTTCGACGAAACGTCTGACACTGTCGCGGACCAATTGGTGGCTGGGGTCGAAGTATTCCTGAAAGGCAGGCATGGGCGAGCTCCACGGAAGGGTTCGCCGACGTTAACCGAGCGCTTGCTTGGTATTCAAGATGCAGAAGATCAAAAGATCGCAGCCTTCGGCGGCTCCTACATTGGAATGCGTTCCCTTGTAGGAGCTGCCGAAGGCTGCGATCTTTTGATTTTTATCAGAGGGAAATCGGTTTGCGCCCGGCAAACGAATGCGCCAGCGTACCGCCGTCAACCAGCTCCAGCTCACCGCCCAGCGGTACGCCGTGGGCAATCCGCGAGGCGACCAGACCTTTGTTATTGAGCAACTGCGCGATGTAATGCGCCGTCGCTTCGCCTTCGACCGTCGGGTTGGTGGCGAGAATGACTTCGGTAAACGTCCCCGCCTCTTCAATCCGCGCCATCAATTGCGGAATGCCGATTGCTTCGGGCCCCAATCCGTCCAGCGGCGACAAATGCCCCTTGAGCACAAAATAGCGGCCACGGAATCCGGTCTGCTCCACCGCATAAACGTCCATCGGCCCTTCGACTACACACAGCAGCGTGTCATCGCGGCGCGGGTCGGCGCATTGCGGACACAAGTCGTCCTCGGTCAGCGTGCGGCACTGGCGGCAATGGCCGACGCCTTCCATGGCCTGGCTCAAGGCCTGGGCCAGGCGCGTGCCGCCGCTGCGATCACGTTCGAGCAACTGCAACGCCATGCGCTGAGCGGTTTTCTGACCCACGCCCGGCAAGGTGCGCAGGGCGTCGATCAGTTGGCGAATTAAAGGGCTGAAGCTCATGGGTAAACAGTCCGACTAAACAACGAGACGCGGTTTATACCCGCGCCTCTGGCCAGCGTCAAATCCTCAGTCCTGGGCGACCCGGACCACCAGTTTGCCGAAGTTGCGCCCTTCCAGCAGACCGATAAACGCTTCGGGCGCCTGCTCCAGGCCTTCGACCACGTCCTCGCGGAATTTCACCTTGCCGTCGCGAACCCACGGCACCATGTGGCTGATGAATTCCGGCTGACGATCACCGTAGTCGTCGAAGACGATGAAGCCCTGAATACGCACACGCTTGGTGAGCAAAGTGCGTTGCAGCATCGGCAGGCGATCCGGGCCGGTTGGCGCCTCGGCGGCGTTGTAGCCGGCGATCAGGCCGCACAACGGGATGCGCGCCTTGGGGTTGAGCAACGGCAAGACTGCGTCGAAGACATGGCCGCCGACGTTCTCATAATAAATGTCGATGCCGTTGGGGCAGGCCTTGGCCAGTTGCTCGGCGAAGTCGTCGGCCTTGTGGTCGATGCAGGCATCGAAACCCAATTCCTCGACCACGTATTTGCACTTCTCGGCACCACCGGCCACGCCGACCGCGCGCAGGCCTTTGATCTTCGCCACTTGCCCGACCACCGAGCCGACGGCGCCGGACGCCGCAGCCACCACCAGGGTTTCGCCTTCTTTCGGCTGACCGATGTCCATCAGCCCCATGTACGCGGTCATGCCCGGCATGCCCAGCACCCCGAGAGCCATCGACGGACTCGGCAGACCGGCGGGAATCGGCATGATGTTGCGGCCGTCGCTGATGCTGTGGCTTTGCCAGCCAGTCGCACCCACCACCAGATCGCCGGTGTGGAATTTCGGATGATTGGATTGCTCGACCCGGCTGACCGCGCCGCCGGTCATCACTTCGCCGATTTGCACTGGCGCGGCGTAGGACGGTGCGTCGCTCATGCGTCCGCGCATGTAGGGGTCGAGCGACAGGTACAGGGTTTTCAGCAACACCTGGCCGTCATGCAGATCCGGCAAAGCCTCGCGCTCGAGACGGAAGTTTTCCGGGGTCGGCGCACCGGTCGGGCGCGAGGCGAGGACGAAGCGTTGGTTGAGGGTGAGAGGGTCGGACATGTCAGCGTCTCCTGTGAATAGTGAATTCAGCGAGTATAGGGAGCAGACCGTTAAGGTTTTTGGGCGTTCGATGTTTCGCACTGCACCCCATCCATGTAGGAGCTGCGGAACGCTGCGATCTGTTGATCTTGCTTGTAAAACAACAGAATCAAAAGATCGCAGTCTCGTTTCACTCGACAGCTCCTACAGGGTGCGGTGTTACTGGGTCAGAAACAAAAATGCCAGGCGCGATGCCTGGCATTTTGTGTAGCTCATCTGCCGCGCAGTGGCGAATCAGAACGGCAGTTTCATACCCGCTGGCAGGTTCATGCCGGCGGTCATGCTGCCCATTTTTTCCTGGCTGTTGGCTTCGATCTTGCGCACGGCGTCGTTGACGGCGGCGGCGATCACGGCTTCCAGCATTTCCTTGTCGTCTTCGCTCAGGCCTTCGACCAGGCTCGGGTCGATGCTCACGCTTTTAACGTCGTGACGACCGGTCATCACCACGGTGACCATGTCGCCGCCGGCCTTGCCGGTGACTTCGGCGTTGGCCAGTTCTTCCTGCATCTTGGCCATTTTTTCCTGCATCTGCTGCGCCTGCTTCATCAGGCCGGCCATGCCACCTTTCATCATGGGAATCACCTCAAACGTACTTGGATAAAACAGCGCCCGGCCATCGCGGCCGAGCACCTTCAGTTATTAGCCTTGGGTGACCAAGGCGTCGACAGGTTCAATAGTATCGCTTCGCACCACCGCGCCGAACTGCTGAACCATCTGCTGGATGAACGGATCACCGTGGATCGATTCCTCCGCCTCGCGCTGGCGATTGGCGCGGCGGCGGGAGGCGGCCTGGGCCGGGGTTTCCTGCTCGGGCTTGATCAGCTCGATGGTCAGCGTCAGCGTGCGCCCGTGGAACTGGTTCAACGCATCGTTGAGACGCCGTTGTTGCGTGGCGTTGAACAGTGCGCTGTGGGCTGGATCAAGGTGCATCAGCCAATGATCGCCATCGACCGCAATCAACGTGCAGTTGGCGGCGATGCTGCCGGTCATGCCGGAAATCGGCAGTTTTGGGAACAGCTCCAGCCATTGCAGGGCCAGACCGGTTGCCGGCGCGGCGGCGGGTTCCGGCTCGGGCTCGGGTTCAGGATCGGCGGCGTGTTCGCTGGCCAGTTCGTCGAGGTAGCTATAGGCCGAATCCATGTCCGGCTCGATGTAGTCCTCGTCCAGCGGCGGTTCGTCGTCGAGGTCGATGCCCGGGGTGGCTGCGTCGACGTCAGCGACGGACGGCTCGGGAATCGGCGCGGCGGCCCACTCCGGCGCATCCGGGACCACGCTGTCCGGGGTTGGCAACGGCATTGGCGGCAGCTCGGGCTGTTCGCCAGCGGTTTCCAGCACAGGTTCGACGGCGGGTTGCTGAACGGGCGCAGGTTCGGGCTCGACTTCTACCGGGTCGTTCCATGGCAAATCGACCACAGCTTCGATAGCGACAGGCTCAGGCTCCGGTTGCGCTTCGACCACCGGCGCAACAGGTTCTGGCTCGGGAGTCGGCGCCGCTACCGGTGCGGGCGCAGGTGCCGGCGCAACAGCCGCAGCGACCACCGGCGCAGGCTTCGGCGCGGCAGCCACTGAGTTTGCGGAATCAACTGTGGCCTGGCTGATCCCCACTGGCTTTAGCGGTTGCCTCGGCGCGTCCGCGGTATCCGCCGGGCGGAACGCCAGCATCCGCAGCAAGACCATTTCGAAACCGCCACGCGGGTCCGGCGCCAGCGGCAAATCGCGGCGACCAATCAGACCCATCTGGTAATAGAACTGCACGTCTTCGGCCGGCAACGCCTGGGCCAAGGCCAATACGCGATCACGGTCGCCGTGGCCATTGTCGACGCCTTCCGGCAGCGCCTGAGCGATGGCCACGCGGTGCAGCACGTTGAGAATTTCCGAGAGCACGCCGTTCCAGTCCGGGCCTTGTTCGGCCAGATGTCGCACGGCTTCGAGCAACGCCTTGGCGTCGCCTTCGATCAGCGCATGCAGCACGTCATAGACCTGGCCGTGATCCAGCGTGCCGAGCATCGCTCGCACGTCGGTAGCGAGCACCTTGCCTTCACCAAAGGCGATGGCCTGATCGGTCAGGCTCATGGCGTCGCGCATGGAACCATCGGCGGCGCGGCCGAGCAGCCACAGTGCATCGTCTTCGAACGGGACGTTTTCCGCCGTGAGCACGTGGGTCAAATGCTCGACCACACGCTCGGGCGTCATGTTCTTCAGGGAGAACTGCAGACAGCGAGAAAGAATCGTTGCCGGAAGTTTCTGCGGATCAGTGGTCGCCAGGATGAACTTGACGTAGGGCGGCGGCTCTTCGAGGGTTTTCAGCAGCGCATTGAAGGAATGGCTGGAAAGCATGTGCACTTCGTCGATCAGGTAGACCTTGAAGCGCCCACGGCTTGGCGCGTACTGCACGTTATCGAGCAGTTCGCGGGTGTCTTCGACTTTGGTGCGGCTGGCGGCGTCGATTTCGATCAGATCGACAAAACGGCCCTCATCGATCTCGCGGCACACCGAGCATTCGCCGCAGGGGCTGGAGGTGATACCGGTCTCGCAGTTCAGGCACTTGGCAATGATCCGCGCGATGGTGGTCTTGCCGACCCCGCGCGTCCCGGTGAAAAGGTAGGCGTGGTGCAGCCGTTGGCTGTCCAAGGCATTGATCAGAGCCTTGAGCACATGGGTCTGGCCGACCATTTCGCGGAACGAGCGTGGACGCCATTTACGTGCAAGAACCTGATAACTCATCGAAAACCGTCGCAGCGAAGGAAGCAGAAGCGGCTAATGCTAGCGGAGCAAGGGCAAAATTGCATCCGGTGTCCTCGTCTAATATGGCTAAGCTGCATCAGCAGAGGCTTTTATCAGCTCGGGATGGGGAATTACCGGAGCGTCTATGCGGTGGGCCGTGGCGGCATTGCTGGGTATCAGCCTCAACGCGATGGCCGCGCAAGCGCCGTTGCGCTTCGCCGTGCCGGATAGCTGGGCGATGCCGATGGTGCAACTTCAAGGCGGCAGACCGACCCAGGGCATCCTGCACGACATCCTGCTCAGTCTGGCGACCCAGGTTGGCGCACCGGCGCAATTCATCGTCCTGCCGCGCGCGCGGGTCCAGAACGCCATGGAACACGGCGACATCGATGTGCGCTGCTATGCCGCACAGTCGTGGTTGCCGAATCAGTCCGGCGATTACATCTGGAGCGTGCCGCTGTGGTTTCAGCGTGACCTGCTGGTCAGCCGCGAGGATCAATCGGCGCAGATCAATCCCGCTGATCTGCCGCGACAGGCCATCGGCACCGTCCTCGGTTACAGCTACCCGACCCTGCAATCACTGTTCGACGCCGACCGGTTGCAACGCGAGGACGCGCGCAATCAGGAACAGGTGCTGGAAAAGCTCCTCGCCGGACGCTATCGCTACGCAGTAAGCAATCAGTGGACGCTGGACTGGATCAATCAGCGCCTGCTGCCAAAGCAGCAGTTGCGAGGGGTCGCGGTGCTCCAGGAACAGCATATCGGCTGCTATGTCAGGAACGACCCGAAAGTGCCGGTGCAGCTGATTCTGCGGACGTTGCTGCGGATGAAAATGTCCGGCGAGATAGACGACATCATCCGGCTCTACACCGGCACTTCCGAACACACCCCATAACCCTGTAGGAGTGAGCCTGCTCGCGATAGCGGTGGGTCAGTCAGCATTATTGTTAACTGACCCACCGCTATCGCGAGCAGGCTCACTCCTACAGGGGGCTCAATCAATAACCGTGCGATTCGCGGAATTTCGGCTCACGGCTGTGGTGATAATCGATCCATTCCACCACGTCGTAAGGCAGATAAAGCTGCTGCCGGGCGCGGGACACGGCGATGTAAACGGCGCAGATACGCTGATCGAACTCGTAGGCGTCCTTGAATTTCTCATTGCTGAGCAACGCCCGCGTCAACAGCACGCGCCTGAACTCCATGCCGCCGGCCTGCTCGGCCATCATCAACAGACAGGCCTTGCCCGGCTCGATGATCCTCTGGCTCAGTCGGGTCAGGTCGGCAATCCTGAAGCCTTCTTGCAGCTGCGCTTCGATCCACACAAAGGCTTCATCGAAGCGGTTCGCCTCACGCACCTGCCGCCAATCGGCCATGTCGCTGAAATACGGATGCGGCCCCTTTTCGCTGGAGCCAGCATTGTAGAAGTCGCGGCGGAACAGCTCGATAGCGGTGGTCATGAATTGCTTGATGTCGTCCTGCGCTTCCCGGTCGGGAAAGCTGAAGGCGCAATTGCAATCGTGCAGGTGGATGGCCCACATCATCGTGTCCCACGGGGACGCGGTCAGCACCACGCAGCCCTCGGGCGGTACGAAGGCTTGCGGGTAGTACTCGATATCGACGTCGGCGTGACGAGCACCTTCAAACGGCACTTTGCTTTTCTGCGTGTGGCGCGAGATCAGCGGATTGACCAGGCGCTCGACGTTGCGCCCCGAGCGCACCGAATAGCAGATATCGCTCTGGCGCACTTCACGCTTGCGCTTGAGCGGCTCGCCCTTGGCCTGCTGATATTCATCGCCGAGGGTGATCAGCACCTGCTTCCCGCGCTCGATGATCTGCAACAGCGACGCCGGCACATCCTGGCTTTCGTCGATGATCACATGGGTGTAGCGCGGCGGGACGCGGCAACCGGCCAGACTGGCGCGCTTGATCATCAACAACGTCTGAAATCCGCTCTGGCTGGCCCAGGCCGGGTTGGCTTCGAGATAGACCCACAGGCGACTGGAGTACTCCAGCAGCGCTTGCGAGTCTGCGGCTGTCAAAGGCTGCTGGAAATGTGGCAGATGCCTGGCGGACAGCGCGTGATCTCTTGATGCGCAATACAGCTCCAGCACGCGCAGACAGACCTCAAGGGTGCCCTGCCCGTCGTGGTGGCGAAAGCCGAACATATTCAGTTCCTGCGCCAGCGCCTGCTTGCTCGGGATCCGCGCTGGCGTCCTGGCCATATGCAACCGGGGGCCCAGCAACTGGGCCTGGGCAAAGTCGAAAAAGGTCTGGCCAATTTCCGTGTCGTGCACTTGCATGATGTGCTTGCGCAGCGTCGCCAGTTTTGCCGGGGTACGCGCCAACACCAGGGTTCGCTTCGAGCGCAGGCATTCGATCAGCGCGCTGAGCATGTAGCTCTTGCCGATGCCCGCATAGCCCTGCACGTGCAGGTCTTCGTCGAGATTGGCGCGAAAGGTCCGCAGCAGCTTGTCCTGCGCGGCGCTTAACCAGTGCTCACGCTCGCGCGGTGTGACCATTTGCTGACTGAACGGGTTGTTCTGTTTCTGATGGCGAATCTTGTAGTCGACATCCCATTGCCCGTCGGGCAACAGGTATTCCTGCGCAGTGACTTCGTCAGCCATGAGAAACCGCAGGTTCAGGCCTTTGAGCGCATTGAGGCCGAAATACAACTTGCGCGAATCGAACAATCGCCGCGCCTCGGACATCAGTCCCGTCGATCCAGAGCGCCGGGAGGTGACGGACCAGTCAATGAGTCGGGCGAGAATTTTCTCTGCCGCGCTGGCGCTCAAATCCTGTTCCGCTGCCTGGGCGAGGTTCTGGATAACCAGCACCGCCGCCAGTTCCGGGTCAGACAGGTCGGCCAGTGCCGCTTCACCCTCGGACTGCAACAACGCCATACATGCATCATGGCTGATCGGTAGAAGTACCGGGGTGGCCAAATCAAAATGTTCCGGGTGCATACAACCTCGCCGCCAGGGCTTTGACACAACACCAGATCAGTCCTGGTCATTCTCGTCGCGCAGTTCATGGGTGGGCGGCAAGCATCCCTCATTGCCGGCCTCGGGGTGGATCCGCAGCTCGAAGGAGTAGTCGCCCAGCGTCCCGGACATGCCGCGTCGATCTGAGCCGTCAGTCACCGAGCCCGCATCGATCTGTGCCTGCACTTCGTAGAGCGCCATTTCCAGCAGTTTGCGCAGGTGTTCAGGGCTTTGAGCGGTGGCGTGCAGTTGCACGTGGTACTTGCCGGACTCCGACTCGGTGATGGCTGGCTGCGCCTCCACTTCGACCGGCTGCGCCGTTTCTTCAACCGCGTTGAACACGGTCGAAGCCGCCAGAATCGCGGCATGCTCTTCATCCATCAGGTCGAGCACTCGCGACAGCTCCAGCGTGCGCTCGGGCTGTTCCTGCATCTGCGCTTTGACTTCCAGACGACGTAACTGCCATTCACGCAGTTTTTCCCGGGTCAGATCGTCAATTTCACCCACTTGCCTTACCTCTCGATGCCAGGCGAGGGAGTATGCCACTGTTCGGTGTCGGCAGCCGCACGGGCAACGAAACGCTGCGCTGCTCATCTGAGCGTTTCTGATAGCGGATCAACGCCAAAAGCCAAATCACAGGCATAAAAAAACCGCAGTGGGCGAAACCCATGCAGTTCTGTCTGAAGCCTTCGGTGGTTCGTTAAGGTGGTGCCCCCACCAGCCACACCCCGGCACACAATGTTCCCGCTGTGGCTGCTTCCTTCCGGATCTGACCAGGTTCACGGGTAATCGTTGCGGGGGGACCGATGGGGTCACCATAACGACGCTTGCCTGTCGGCGAGCCGCGCCATTGTACCTGTCTGAGATGAAGTTACAACCGTTGGTTGCAGATAAAAAACATGAACGGGTTCAAGGACATAAAGATCGCAGCCTGCGGCAGCTCCTACAGGGCCAGGACTTCGTCTGCACGACCGCCCGCCTGCTGGATCACCAGATGAATGAAGTGCAGCTTGGCGATCGCCGCTGCCGGCAGTACGAACGGATAGAAATCCGGCTGGCCCATGCTGCGCGACAGTTCGTTGAGCATGCCGGCCAGTTCGATCCATGCGTTGACGAATGACAGGAACGCGCTCCCGCCGGGATGCTCCGGGTCGTACAGGGTGCTGGCCGGAAACGGCTGATAGTCGAAATCCATTTCTCGTGCGCTCATGCCGAAGCCCAGTGCGGTGTCCACGGCGTCCATCATGTGCAGGTAATGCGCCCAGGTTTCCGCCCAGTCTTCCCACGGGTGCATGGTCGCGTAGGCGCTGACGTAGTGCTGCGGCCAGTCCAGTGACGCGCCCTGCTGATAATGGCGGTCCAGCGCCTCGGCGTAGCTGGCGCGCTCGTCGCCGAACAGATTGCGGAATGCGCCAAGCCAGGGGCCGTTGGCAATCAGGCGATCCCAGTAATAGTGGCCGACCTCATGGCGAAAATGCCCGAGCAGCGTGCGATAGGGCTCGTGCATCTGCGCCCTGACCTGCTCGCGATGGGCATCGTCGGCTTCTTGGATATCGAGGGTAATGAGGCCATTGGCGTGGCCGGTCATCGGCGCATTGCCCTGCAAGTCGACACCAATGAAATCGAACGCCAGCCCGGTTTCTTCGTCCATGGTTTTCGGGATCACCGGCAGGCCGAGAGTGATCAGTTGCGCGACCAGGCGGCGCTTGGCGATTTCGACCTTGCGCCAGCGCTCGGGATTCTCAGGGACAGCCAGATCGGGAATGGTGCGATTGAGGCTGCAGGCGATGCACAAGGTGTCGTGATCGTTGGCCGGCAGCAGCCAGTTGCACGCGGCGGACATGTCGAGGTTGGCGCAGCGGCGGAACAGGCCGGCGTCGGGATCGACGTCGAGTGTCCAGGTGCCCTCTTCCGGCCCAGGCTGCAGCGAGGTCAGGCGACTTTGCTCGGGTTGATAACCGAGCAAGGCGTTACAGGCCAGGCACTGACTGTTGCGAAAGAACAGCGACTGGCCACAACGGCACGGCCAGACTTTGCTGTTGCGTGAGGATCCGGCCACGAACGGCGCGATGATGCGGGAACTGAGCTGCTCGAAAAAACGGTGCATGGCGATCTCTCCCTGGGACTGGCCAAGACTAGATCATCCCCGCGCACTGATCGTTCCCACGCTCTGCGTGGTAACGCATCCCGTGACGCTCTGCGTCACAGCGGACGCGGAGCGTCCCGGGCGGCATTCCCACGCGGAGCGTGGGAACGATCAGTGCGAGGTCACACGGCGACGCCGTGGGTTTTGAGGAAGGCGATGAACGCTTCTTCGTCCATGACCTTCACACCCAGCTCGTTAGCCTTGGTGAGTTTCGACCCGGCACCCGGGCCTGCAACCACGCAATGGGTTTTCGCCGAGACGGAGCCGGCGACCTTGGCGCCGAGGCTTTCCAGGTGATCCTTGGCCACATCCCGGCTCATCAGTTCGACCTTGCCCGTCAGCACCCAGGTTTCGCCGGACAATGGCAAACCTTCAACGACTTTCTTCTCGCTCTGCCAATGCATGCCGAAATCGCGCAGTTGCTGTTCGGCCTGCTCGGCGAGTTGGCGATTCTCGGGCGAGGCGAAGAACTCGCGCACCGAGTTGGCCTGTTTCTCGGGCAATGCCTGACGCATGTCCAGCCAGTCAGCGTTCATCACCGCATCGAGTGAACCGAAGCGGTCGGCCAGTTTCTGCGCACCACCGGGGCCGACGAAAGGAATATGCAGCTTGTCGAGCAAGCCGCCTAATGTGGTACTGGCGGCGAACTCCGCACCCAACTCGCCTTGGTCCTGAATCTGCAAACCATGGCCGAGCAATTCGGTAATTACCTGCCGGTTATGCGCATCCTCGAAGAAACTGTGAATCTCGTGCGCCACTTCCAGGCCGACGTCCGGCAGGTAGGTCAGCACATGCGGCAAGGCCTGATGCACGCGCTCCAGTGAACCCAGCGACCGCGCCAGCACCTTGGCCGTCTCTTCGCCGACATCGGGAATGCCGAGGGCGTAGATGAACCGTGCCAGGCTCGGTTGCTTGCTGTCTTCGATGGCTTTCAGCAACTTGTTGCTCGAGACCTCGGCGAAACCTTCAAGGTCGACGATGTCATCGAACTTCAGCGCATACAGATCGGCCGGAGAACTGACCAGACCTTCATCGACCAGTTGCTCGACGCTCTTGTCGCCCAGACCTTCGATGTCCATGGCCCGGCGCGAAACGAAGTGGATGATCGCCTGCTTCAGTTGCGCGCCACAGGCCAACCGGCCGACGCAGCGATACACCGCGCCTTCGCTGAAGGTTTCCTTGCCCTTGCTGCGCTTGACCAGTTGCGTGCGCTCAACGTGCGAACCGCACACCGGGCAGCTTTCAGGAATGGCCACCGGGCGCGCGTCATCGGGGCGACGCTCGGTGACCACCTGCACCACTTGCGGAATCACGTCGCCGGCGCGGCGGATGATCACCGTGTCGCCGATCATCAGGCCCAGTCGCGCGACTTCGTCCATGTTGTGCAATGTGGCGTTGGCCACGGTGACGCCAGCGACTTTCACCGGTTTCAGACGCGCCACCGGCGTCACCGCGCCGGTGCGGCCGACCTGGAATTCAACGTCGAGCAACTCGGTGAGCTCTTCCATCGCCGGGAATTTGTGCGCGATCGCCCAGCGCGGTTCGCGGGCGCGGAAGCCCAGCTCACGCTGATCGGCAATGCTGTTGACCTTGAACACTACACCGTCGATTTCATAAGCGAGTGCATTACGCCGTGCGCCGATGTCGTGGTAGTACGCCAGGCACTCGTCGATGCCCTTGGCCAGCTTCAGCTCGTGACTGATCGGCATGCCCCACTTCTGCAACTGCTTGAGGTTGCCAATGTGCGTGTCGGAAATATCGTGGGACACTTGGCCAATGCCGTAGCAACAGAATTCCAGCGGCCGGTTGGCGGTGATCTTCGAATCGAGCTGGCGCAGACTGCCCGCTGCGGCGTTGCGCGGGTTGGCGAAGGTCTTGCCGCCGATCTCCAGTTGCGAAGCGTTGAGGCGCTCGAAACCGGCCTTGGACATGAACACTTCGCCGCGTACTTCCAGCGTCGCCGGCCAGCCCTCGCCGTGCAGCTTCAGAGGAATGTTGCGCACGGTGCGCACATTGACGCTGATGTCTTCGCCGGTGGTGCCATCGCCACGGGTAGCACCGCGCACCAGCAAACCGTCCTGATACAAAAGGCTGACCGCCAGGCCATCAAGCTTCGGCTCGCAGCTGTATTCAATCGCCGAGCCGCCACCGAACAGATCGCCCACCGGCACGTCGAGACCTTCGTTGACGCGGCGATCGAACTCGCGCATGTCGGACTCTTCGAAGGCGTTGCCGAGGCTGAGCATGGGGATTTCATGACGCACCTGGGTGAACGCAGTCAGCGCCATGCTGCCGACGCGCTGGGTCGGCGAGTCGCTGGTGATCAGTTCCGGGTTGGCCGCTTCCAGCGCCTTGAGCTCGTGGAACAAGCGGTCGTATTCGGCATCCGGAATACTCGGCTCGTCGAGAACGTGGTAGCGATAGTTGTGCTGATCCAGCTCAGCGCGCAGCTCTAGAATGCGGGTTTTGGCGGCGGTCATGGGTGTTCTCTCATAAAGCAAAAGAGCAGCCGAGGCTGCTCCAGTTTTATTCCATTATCGGCGGTGGGGCCAAAAGATCGCAGCCTCGTTGCACTCGTCAGCTCCTGCGAACCGAAGGCTGCGATCTTTTTGATTTCAGCCTTAGCGCTTCTGGGTCAGGGCGCGGCGTTCGAATTCGACGATACGCTGACGGTAGTGCTCGATCGTCTGCGCGGTCAGTACGCTGCGCTGGTCGTCTTTCAATTCGCCGTTCAGTTCCTGAGACAGCTTGCGCGCTGCCGCGACCATCACATCGAAAGCCTGTTTCGGATGACGCGGGCCGGGCAGGCCGAGGAAGAAGCTCACCGCCGGGGTGCTGAAATGGTCGATGTCGTCCAGATCGAAAATCCCCGGCTTGACCGCGTTGGCCATGGAGAACAGCACTTCGCCGTTGCCGGCCATGCTTTCGTGGCGGTGGAAAATATCCATCTCGCCAAAACGCAGGCCGCTTTCGAGAATGTTCTGCAGCAGCGCCGGGCCTTTGAAGCCAGCCGGGTCGCGGCAGATCACGCTGATCACCAGGACTTCTTCGGCTTGCGGCTGATCCTTTTCCGCTACGGCCGGTACAGGTTTGCTGTCTTCGACGAAATCGTCATCACGGCTGCTGAAGCTCGGACCGCCGTCCAGATCCAGGTCGAGGTTCAAGTCGCCCTGCGCCGGGCCATTGCTGCCGCGCTTGCCACGTTTCGAACCGGATTCACGCGGCTCGCGGGCTTCGCGGTTGGGCATGCTCACCGACGGCAGATCGTGCTCGTCCAGTTGCGGCTCCTTGTGCGTGTCCAGCACGCGGGCCGGGCCCAACAGCTCGGCGCTGGTGTCCTCGTCCGGCAGATTGGACAGGCTCCGGTCGAGACGGAATTTCAGCTTTCCCTTGCCGCCGCGCATACGGCGCCAGCCATCGAAAAGAATACCGGCTATCACAATGATGCCGATGACGATCAGCCACTCGCGCAGACCGATTTCCATGTAATCCCGTGCCTCTATAAAAAATGCTGAAAAATAAGGGGTTTACACTGCGTAAACCGCTTTAAAACGTGGCGCCAACTCTATGTTCTGACAGGCGTTTTGCCCACGTATACGAAAAATTGACATTAAACTAGCACGACCAAAGACAACTTTACACCGTCTGTCTCATTTGGCTTGCGCGAATATGTCGATTGGCCATCCAGCCGACGTCAGTAAAAAGTCCTACAGACCTGCAAAACCATTCCGACACCACAGCGACTCAGGCATCCACCATCGCCATCGCCTCCTCGACATCCACCGCCACCAATCGCGAACAACCCGGTTCATGCATGGTCACGCCCATCAACTGCTCGGCCATTTCCATGGCGATCTTGTTGTGGGTGATGTAGATGAACTGCACGGTCTGCGACATCTCTTTGACCAGGCGTGCATAGCGTCCAACGTTAGCGTCATCCAGTGGCGCGTCAACCTCATCGAGCATGCAGAACGGCGCCGGGTTCAACTTGAAGATGGCAAAAACCAGGGCCAGTGCAGTCAGGGCTTTTTCGCCGCCGGAGAGCAAATGGATGGTGCTGTTCTTCTTCCCGGGCGGCTGCGCCATGATCGTCACCCCTGTATCGAGTAGATCTTCGCCCGTCAGTTCCAAATACGCCCGTCCACCACCGAAAACTTTTGGAAAAAGTGCCTGTAAACCGCCGTTGATCTGATCAAAGGTATCTTTGAAACGGTTACGGGTTTCCTTGTCGATCTTGCGGATGACGTTTTCCAGGGTCTCCAGCGCTTCGACCAGATCGGCGTCCTGCGCATCCAGATAACGTTTACGCTCAGATTGTTGCGTGTATTCATCGATGGCCGCGAGGTTGATCGCACCCAGACGCTGGATCCGCGCATTGATGCGTTCGAGTTCTTCTTCGGCTTCGCGTTCACTGGCTTGTGCGGTCAATGTCGCGAGCACGCCGTTGAGATCGTAGCCGTCTTCAAGCAGTTGATCCTGTAAAGCCTTGCGCCGTACGGTCAGGGCTTGCCATTCCATGCGTTGCTGTTCGAGCTGACCGCGAATCAGCTGCGATTGCTGTTCGGCCTGGGTCCGGCGTTTTTCCGCGTCGCGCAATTCACGATCGGCGTCTTCCAGGGCGATCTGCGCAGTCTTGAGTTCTTCATCGACGGTCATGCGCTTGTCGAGCAACTCCTCGAGCTTGAGGCGCAACTCTTCCAGCGGTGCCTCGCCCTCCTCCAGATTCAGACTCAACTGTTCGCGCTTTTCAGTCAGACGCTCGGCCTGCATTTCCAGACGCTCCAGCGCCTGCCGCGTGGAATCGTGCTGGGCACGCAGCGAGCCGAGACGCACGGCCAATTGATGGGCGTGATCCTTGTGCTGCCGCGCTTCCTGACGCACGCGGTCGAGGCGTTCGCGCAGGCTGTCGCGCTGGGCCAGCAGCAACTCGCGCTGCTCGGTATCCAGGGCCATGGCGTCCAGCGCTTCCTGCAATTGCATGCGCGCTTCGCCGACCTGTTCGTGCTCAAGCTCACGCTGTTCGGCAAGTTCGACCAGCTCTTCATCCAGACGGGTGCGGCGCAATGTCAGCTGTTCGGCCTTGGCTTTGCCGGCGGACAACTGCGCTTTCAGTTCGCCTTGCTGGCGCGCTTCGTCCTGCAGCAAACGGCGCAGATGTTCGCGGCCGTTTTCCTGCTGACGCTGTTGCGCACGCAAGGTTTGCAGACGGGTTTCCATGGCCTCGACCGTGGCTTCGCGCTCTTCGCGCTCCAGCTGCAACGCTTCGATTTCCTGGCCACGGGCGAGCATGCCGCTTTCCGCTTCGCTCGCGCGACGTACGCGTAAAAAGTGTCGACCGACCCAATAGCCATCGCGACTGATCAGGCTTTGCCCGGCGCTCAACTGGCCGCGCAAGGCCAGCGCCTGCTCAAGGCTGTCGACCGGTTTGACCTGGCCAAGCCACGGCGACAGATCGATCTGCGCCTCGACTTTGTCCAGCAGACTGCCGGCCACCCGCACGCCATCACTGGCCGGGCTGAGCAGGCGCAAATCGCCTTGAGTGAAACCGGACAGATCAAAACCGCTGAAATCGTCAACCAGCACCGCTTGCAGATCGGCGCCGAGCACGGTTTCCACCGCCAACTCCCAACCCGCCTCGACCTTCAGGCCCTCGGCCAGACGCGGACGCTCGGCGAGGTTGTGTTCCTTCAACCATTCGGCGGTGCCGGTGCCCGGGTCGAGCGCGGCCTGCTGCAAGGCTTCCAGCGATGCCAAACGCCCGTTGAGTCGCTGCAGATCGCCCTGCGCCTGCTGCTGGGCGGTCAACGCCTGCTGCAATTCCTGACGCAGTTGTTCGAGCTTTTCGACCTGCGCTTCTTCGCTGGTCTGCAGATCTTCCAGGGTCGCTTCGGACTCGGCGAGCTGCTCGTTGAGGGCCAAGATCGCCGCGTCTTCCGGATCGGCTGAAAGCAACGCGCGCTCTTCGCCGAGGCGTTTCTGCCGGTCGGCCAGGCGCTCCATGCTGCTTTCCAGCTGCTGGATCCGCGACTGTTGCACTTCGGCCTGACGGCGCGGTTCGGCAGCGGTCAGGTTGAAAGCGTCCCACTGCTCCTGCCAGCCGTGCATGGTGGTTTCGGCTTCTTCAAGCGCAGCGGCGGCTTCTTCGGCGGCGGCGCTGGTGACTCCCTGCTCGGGGGTGAGCATGTCCAGCTCTTCACCGAGGGTCAGCAGCAGGGTGCGGTCGTGGCCCAGGTGCGATTCGGTTTCCAGTCGCGCGCGTTCGGCTTCTTTCAGATCGTCCTGCAACTGGCGCAGCCGCTGCTGGCCGTGCTGAATACTCTGCTCGACCCGGGCAATGTCGCCGCCGACCGAATAGAAGCGGCCCTGCACCAGATTGAAGCGTTCGGACAGGTCGTGGTGGCCGTCGCGCAGGCGTTCAATGGCCGCGTCAGCGTTACGCTGTTCAGCGACCAACGCTTCGAAGCTGACTTCCTGGTTGCCGATGATCGACTCGCGCTGGCCGACCTGCTCGTTGAGATCCTGCCAGCGCAGGGCCGACAGTTGCGCCTTGAGCTGGCGCTCTTCGGCCTTGAGTTCCTGATACTTTTTCGCCGCCTCGGCCTGACGGTGCAGACGTTCGAGCTGGCGCTCCAGCTCTTCGCGCAGGTCGGTCAGACGCGCGAGGTTTTCATGGGTGCGGCGGATGCGGTTTTCAGTCTCGCGGCGGCGCTCCTTGTACTTGGAGATGCCCGCTGCTTCTTCGATGAAATTGCGCAGGTCTTCGGGCTTGGATTCGATCAGCTTGGAGATCATCCCCTGTTCGATGATCGAGTAGCTGCGCGGGCCGAGGCCGGTGCCGAGGAAAATGTCGGTGATGTCGCGTCGACGGCATTTGGTGCCGTTGAGGTAATAAGTAGTCTGGCTGTCGCGGGTGACTTTGCGGCGGATGGAAATCTCCGCGTAGGCGGCGTATTCGCCGAGCAGCGTGCCGTCGGAGTTGTCGAACACCAGTTCGATACTGGCCTGGCTCACCGGTTTGCGGCTGGTCGAGCCGTTGAAGATGACGTCGGTCATCGACTCGCCACGCAGGTTCTTCGCCGAACTTTCGCCCATCACCCAGCGCACGGCGTCGATGATGTTCGACTTGCCGCAACCGTTCGGCCCGACGACCGCCGCCATGTTACTGGGGAAGTTCACCGTGGTCGGGTCGACGAAGGACTTGAACCCCGCCAGTTTGATGCACTTTAGCCGCACGCTCAGGCAACCGTCAGCGCAGACACCACCAGATCGCAGCTGCGCTGGGCGTACGCCGTGAGCACGATGCGGATCTGCGGCAAATCACGGGCGAGGACGGCGGCGAGCAGGCGTTCGAACAGTTCGAGGAATTCGCTCATTTCCGCCTTGCGCTGTTCGAGGGCGAGAAAATAGGCGCGGCTCATCGCCGGCTGGAGGTTCTCGACGGTTTCTTGCAGGTACGGATTGTTGGCAAACGGATAGGCGGCGCGCATCACCGCGAAGCTGTCATCGACGAAGCTGCGGATATCGCCGCGCTCGTAATTGGCGGTCAGGCGCTGCTGGATCTGCACGAACGGCGCCATGTCCGACTGCACTTGCCAGCCATTCGCTACGGAATTGCCGAGCAGGATGTACAGCTCGCTCATCAGCGTGCACAGGCTCTGCACCTTGTGCGGCGTCAGCTCGGTCACGTGGGCGCCACGACGCGGCAGGATCGCGATCAGGTGACGGCGCTCGAGGATCAGCAAGGCTTCGCGGACCGAACCGCGGCTGACGTTGAGCGCCAGCGTGACCTTCTGTTCCTGGATGCGCTCTCCCGGCTTCATTTCGCCACGAATGATGCGTTCGGCGAGGTGGTGAGCGATTTGCTCGGCGAGGCTGTCCGGCGCCTTGAACGTCATGGTTGTCCTTCAAACTCTATCGATCTGCACAAGCGGCGCAGTGTAGCGCAAATGCACGGTCATGGCGGAGTGCCCACTCAGCGGTTTTTGGCACGAATCCCGCAAAAAAGCGCAGTGACCGATGAAGGTCAATACTGAATAGACACGCTGTTGATCGACGAAATGGATTTTCCTGACCTTTAGGTCAGAAAACCATTGACCGAAAAGTCAGACCTGCTAAATTCGGTTCACGTCGGTTAACAACAATAATGAGTCTGCGAGGCCTTCCGTGATCCAGTTTTTACTTAACCAGGAACTCCGTAGCGAGCATGCCCTGGACCCGAATCTGACCGTGCTCAACTACCTGCGCGAACACGTGGGCAAGCCCGGCACCAAAGAAGGTTGCGCCAGCGGCGATTGCGGCGCCTGCACCGTGGTGGTTGGCGAGTTGCAGACCGATGATACCGGGCGTGAACACATCCGCTATCGCAGCCTCAATTCTTGCCTGACCTTCGTCTCGTCCCTGCACGGCAAACAACTGATCAGCGTCGAAGACCTCAAGCACAAGGGCGAACTGCACAGCGTGCAGAAAGCCATGGTCGAGTGCCACGGTTCACAGTGCGGCTTCTGCACCCCCGGTTTCGTCATGTCGTTGTTCGCCCTGCAAAAGAACAGCGATGCGCCGGATCAGGCCAAGGCCCACGAAGCGCTGGCCGGCAACCTCTGCCGCTGCACCGGCTACCGGCCGATTCTCGCCGCCGCCGAACAATCCTGCTGCGCCAAGCCTGCGGATCAGTTCGACGCCCGCGAAGCCGAAACCATCGCCCGCCTCAAAGCCATCGCCCCGACCGATATCGGTGAACTCAACAGCGGCGACAAGCGTTGCCTGGTGCCGCTGACCGTGGCCGATCTGGCCGACCTCTATGACGCTTATCCACAAGCCCGGCTGCTCGCTGGCGGCACCGATCTGGCCCTGGAAGTCACTCAATTCCACCGTACCCTGCCTGTGATGATCTACGTCGGCAACGTCGCAGAAATGAAGCGCATCGAAACCTTTGCCGATCGCATCGAGATCGGCGCCGCCACTGCCCTCTCCGACTGCTATGAAGCGTTGAACGCCGAGTACCCGGACTTCGGCGAATTGCTGCACCGCTTCGCCTCGTTGCAGATCCGCAATCAGGGCACCCTCGGCGGCAACATCGGCAACGCCTCGCCGATCGGTGACTCGCCACCGCTGCTGATCGCCCTCGGTGCGCAGATCGTGCTGTGCAAAGGCGAAACCCGCCGCACGCTGAACCTGGAAGATTACTTCATCGACTATCGCGTCACCGCGCGGCAGGAAAGCGAGTTCATCGAAAAAATCATCGTCCCGCGCGCCAGCGCCGAGCAGTTGTTCCGCGCCTATAAAGTGTCGAAACGTCTGGACGACGATATCTCCGCCGTCTGCGCCGCGTTCAACCTGCGCGTGGACAACGGTGTGATCAGCGACGCACGTGTAGCCTTCGGCGGCATGGCGGCGATCCCCAAACGCGCTGCGCATTGCGAAGCCGTGCTGCTTGGTCAGCCGTTCAATAACGCCGTGATCGAACGCGCCTGCGCCGCGCTGGCCGAAGACTTCACGCCACTCTCGGACTTCCGCGCCAGCAAGGAATATCGCCTGCTCAGCGCGCAGAATCTGCTGCGCAAATACTTCATCGAACTGCAAACACCGCACATCGAGACTCGGGTGACCGCTTATGTCTAACCATCACGCCGTAGAGAAAACTCAGGCTGAGCTGGCCGAACTGTTCGCCCAGGACCTGACCACCGGTGTCGGCCGCAGCGTCAAGCACGACAGCGCCGCCAAGCATGTGTCCGGTGAAGCGCAGTACATCGATGATCGCCTGGAATTCCCCAACCAGTTGCACCTGTATGCGCGCCTGTCGGACCGCGCCCACGCGAAAATCCTCAACATCGACACGTCGCCGTGCTACGCCTTCGAAGGCGTGCGCATCGTCATTACCCACGAAGACGTGCCGGGCCTTAAAGACATCGGCCCACTGATGCCGGGCGACCCATTGCTGGCGATCGATGACGTGCAGTTCGTCGGCCAACCGGTGCTGGCGGTCGCGGCGAAAGACCTGGAAACCGCGCGCAAAGCAGCGATGGCGGCGATCATCGAATACGAAGATCTGGAACCGGTGCTCGACGTCGTCGAAGCCCTGCGCAAACGCCACTTCGTGCTCGACAGCCACACCCATCAGCGCGGCGACTCGGCCTCTGCACTGGCCACGGCTGAACACCGCATTCAGGGCACGCTGCACATCGGCGGCCAGGAGCACTTCTAT
The DNA here is from genome assembly GCF_024169245.1 of Pseudomonas koreensis. Taxonomy (NCBI): domain Bacteria; kingdom Pseudomonadati; phylum Pseudomonadota; class Gammaproteobacteria; order Pseudomonadales; family Pseudomonadaceae; genus Pseudomonas; species Pseudomonas koreensis. The sequence continues at coordinate 3,311,116 of NZ_JALJWP010000001.1, read as the reverse complement.
CTGGAGACACAAATCTCCTCGGTGATGCCCACCGAAGACGGCGGCATGATCGTTTATTGCTCGACGCAGAACCCGACCGAAGTGCAGAAACTGGTCGCCGAAGTGCTCGACGTGTCGATGAACAAAATTGTCGTCGACATGCGCCGCATGGGCGGTGGTTTCGGCGGCAAGGAAACCCAGGCCGCGAGCCCGGCGTGCCTGTGCGCGGTGGTCGCGCACCTCACCGGCCAGCCGACCAAGATGCGCCTGCCGCGTGTCGAAGACATGCTGATGACCGGCAAACGTCACCCGTTCTACGTCGAGTACGACGTCGGCTTCGACGGCAGCGGCCGTCTGCACGGGATCAACATGGAGCTGGCCGGCAACTGCGGCTGCTCGCCGGACCTGTCCGCCTCGATCGTTGACCGGGCGATGTTCCACTCGGACAACTCCTACTATCTCGGCGATGCGACCATCAACGGTCACCGTTGCAAGACCAACACCGCGTCGAACACCGCTTATCGTGGCTTCGGCGGCCCACAGGGCATGGTCGCCATCGAGGAAGTGATGGACGCAATTGCCCGTCACTTGAAGCTCGATCCGCTGGCGGTGCGCAAGGCCAACTACTACGGCAAGACCGAGCGCAACGTCACCCACTACTACCAGACCGTCGAGCACAACATGCTCGAAGAGATGACCGCCGAACTGGAAGAAAGCAGCCAGTACGCCGAACGTCGTGAAGCGATTCGTCGCTACAACGCCAACAGCCCGATTCTGAAAAAAGGCCTGGCGCTGACCCCGGTGAAATTCGGTATTTCCTTCACCGCCAGTTTCCTCAATCAGGCCGGTGCGCTGATCCACATCTACACCGACGGCAGCATCCACCTGAACCACGGCGGCACGGAAATGGGTCAGGGCTTGAACACCAAAGTTGCCCAGGTCGTGGCCGAAGTGTTCCAGGTCGAAATCGATCGCGTGCAGATCACCGCGACCAACACCGACAAGGTGCCAAACACCTCGCCGACCGCGGCCTCCAGCGGCGCTGACCTGAACGGCAAAGCCGCGCAGAACGCAGCCCAGACCATCAAGCAACGCTTGGTCGAATTCGCTGCGCGACACTACAAGGTCAGCGAAGAAGACGTCGAATTCCGCAACGGCCACGTGCGTGTGCGCGAACAGATCCTGACCTTCGAGGCGCTGGTCCAACAGGCGTATTTCAACCAGGTCTCGCTGTCGAGCACCGGGTTCTACAAGACCCCGAAAATCTACTACGACCGCAGTCAGGCTCGGGGTCGTCCGTTCTATTACTTCGCTTTCGGCGCAGCCTGCTGCGAAGTGATCGTCGACACCCTGACCGGCGAGTACAAGATGCTGCGTACCGACATTCTTCACGACGTCGGCGCCTCGCTGAACCCGTCCATCGACATCGGCCAGGTCGAGGGTGGCTTCATTCAGGGCATGGGCTGGCTGACCATGGAAGAACTGGTCTGGAACAACAAAGGCAAGCTGATGACCAACGGCCCGGCCAGCTACAAGATCCCGGCGGTGGCCGACATGCCACTGGATCTGCGGGTGAAGCTGGTGGAAAACCGCAAGAACCCGGAAGACACGGTGTTTCATTCCAAGGCTGTCGGTGAACCGCCGTTCATGCTCGGCATCGCCGCGTGGTGCGCGATCAAGGACGCGGTGGCGAGCCTCGGTGATTATCAGCATCAGCCGAAAATCGACGCACCGGCCACGCCGGAGCGGGTGTTGTGGGGGTGTGAGCAGATGCGTCAGCTCAAAGCGGTGAAAGCTGTCGAAGCTGAAACCGCGGTTGTTTGATGATCGTTCCCACGCTCTGCGTGGGAATGCAGCTCGCGACGCTCTGCGTCGCATCCTGAACAGCGGACGCGGAGCGTCCAGTGATGCATTCCCATGCAGAGCGTGGGAACGATCTGAGAGGTGTGTATGTACAACTGGATCGACGCCCTCGCCGACCTGCAGAATCAGGGCGAGCCCTGTGTGCTGGTGACGATCATCGAAGAACTCGGTTCGACGCCACGCAACGCCGGCTCGAAAATGGTCGTCAGTGCCGAGCGCCTGTTCGACACCATTGGTGGCGGCCATCTGGAATTCAAAGCCATGCAGATCGCCCGCGAGATGCTCGCCAGCGGTAAGCAGGACACGCATCTGGAGCGCTTCAGCCTCGGCGCCAGCCTGGGCCAGTGCTGCGGTGGCGCCACCGTGTTGCTGTTCGAACCGATGGGCCAGGTGCAGGCGCAGATTGCCGTGTTCGGTGCCGGCCATGTCGGTCGCACCCTCGTGCCGCTGCTGGCCAGCCTGCCCTGCCGGGTGCGCTGGATCGATTCGCGCGAGGCCGAGTTCCCCGAACACATCCCCCACGGCGTGCGTAAAATCGTCAGCGAAGAACCGGTGGATGAAGTCGATGACCTGCCCGCCGGCAGCTACTGCATCGTCATGACCCACAACCATCAGCTCGACCTGGAGCTGACCGCCGCGATTCTCAAGCGCAACGACTTCACTTGGTTCGGCCTGATCGGCTCAAAAACCAAACGCGCTAAATTCGAACACCGCCTGCGCGATCGTGGTTTCGACCCGAACGTGGTGCAACGCATGCGCTGCCCGATGGGCATCGGCGAAGTCAAAGGCAAATTGCCTGTGGAAATCGCCATCTCCATCGCCGGCGAAATCATCGCTACCTACAACGCCAATTTCGGCCAGCACAGTGCCCGCGCCGAACCGATTGCCCGACTGCTGCCCGCCTCGCGCCGCAGTCAGGCGGCCAAACTCAAAGCCTCAAACTGATTAGAGAACCCTCATGCCTCTGACTCGCAAAGCCTACCGCGCCGCCATCCTGCACAGCATCGCCGACCCTGCCGAAGTCGGCATCGAAGCCTCCTACGAATATTTCGAGGACGGCCTGCTGGTGGTCGATGACGGCAAGATCAGCGCCGTCGGCCACGCCAGCGAACTGCTGCCAACCCTGCCGGCGGATATCGAGATCAATCACCATCAGGATGCGCTGATTACCCCGGGCTTCATCGACACACATATTCACCTGCCGCAAACCGGCATGGCCGGCGCCTACGGCGAGCAATTGCTCGATTGGTTGAACACCTACACCTTCCCCTGCGAAAGCCAGTTTGGCGACAAGGCCCACGCCGACGAAGTCGCCGACATCTTCATCAAGGAACTGCTGCGCAACGGCACCACCACCGCGCTAGTGTTCGGCAGCGTCCATCCGCAATCGGTGAATTCGTTTTTCGAAGCCGCCGAGAAGCTCGACCTGCGCATGATCGCCGGCAAGGTGATGATGGACCGCAATGCCCCAGACTATCTGGTCGATACCGCCGAATCGAGCTACGTCGACAGCAAGGCGCTGATCGAACGCTGGCACGGCAAGGGCCGTTTGCATTACGCGGTGACGCCGCGCTTCGCCCCCACCAGCAGCCCGGAACAACTGACCCTCGCCGGGCAGCTGCTGACGGAATACCCGGATCTGTACATGCAGACCCACATCAGCGAAAACCTCAAGGAAATCGAGTGGGTCAAGGAACTGTTCCCGGAGCGCAAGGGCTACCTCGATGTTTACGATCACTATCAACTGCTCGGCGAGCGATCGGTGTTCGCCCACGGCGTGCACCTGTGTGATGACGAATGCGCACGGCTGGCGGAAACCGGCTCGGCGGTCTCGTTCTGCCCGACCTCGAACCTGTTCCTCGGCAGCGGCCTGTTCAACCTGCCGATGGCCGAGAAGCACAAGCTCAATGTCGGCCTCGGTACCGACGTCGGCGGCGGCACCAGTTTCTCGCTGCTGCAGACGCTGAACGAAGCTTACAAAGTGATGCAACTGCAGGGCGCGCGGCTGAGCCCATTCAAGTCGCTGTATCTGGCGACCCTGGGTGGTGCGCGGGCGCTGCGTCTGGAAGATAAAATTGGCAATCTGCAACCGGGCAGTGACGCCGACTTCCTGGTGCTGGATTACAACGCCACGCCGCTGCTCAGCTATCGCTTGAAGCAGTCCAAGAACATTGCCGAGACGTTGTTCGTGCTGATGACGCTGGGGGATGACCGCACCGTGGCGCAGACGTATGCGGCGGGGGCGTTGGTGCATCAGCGCTAAGCCTTTTCCAAGGCATAAAAAATCCCCCGGTGGTGCACGCCCCGGGGGATTTTTGTTGGCGGTCAGATTGTCTTCGCGAGCAGGCTCGCTCCCACCTTTGAAATGCATTCCCCTGTGGGAGCGAGCCTGCTCGCGAATGCCGCGACTCGGTTTCAGATCAGAGCTTGGCGCTCGAGCGCCCCGGCTTTTTGGTCTGCAACAAATGCGAGAACACCGCATGCAAGTCATCCGACGCGCCTTCCTCGTCGAGGTTGAGCTTGCTGTCGATGTGATCCATGTGGTGCATCATCAGGCTCACCGCCAGTTCGCCGTCGCGCTTCTCGATCGCGTCGATCAGTTGAGTGTGTTCGTCGTACGAGCAGTGCGAGCGGTTGCCGCTTTCATACTGGGCAATGATCAGCGAAGTCTGCGAAACCAGGCTGCGCTGGAAGCTGATCAACGGTGCGTTCATCGCCGCTTCTGCCAGTTTCAGATGGAACTCGCCCGACAGACGAATACCGGCGCCGCGATCACCACGGGAGAAACTGTCGCGTTCATCATTGACCATCTGCCGCAGTTCGGCGATCTGCTCAGCGGTGGCGTGTTGCACGGCCAATTCGGTAATGGCGCGTTCGACCAGACGCCGGGCTAGGAAAACCTGACGCGCCTCTTCAACGCTCGGGCTGGCGACCACCGCGCCACGGTTCGGCCGCAACAGCACCACGCCTTCATGGGCCAGACGCGACAGCGCGCGGCGAATGATGGTGCGGCTGACCCCGAAGATTTCCCCCAGCGCTTCTTCGCTCAATTTGGTGCCGGGCGCCAGGCGCTGTTCGAGGATGGCCTCGAAGATATGCGCGTAGACAATATCGTCCTGGGTCCCGCTGCGGCCGGCTTTGCCTGCTCGCGGTTGTTTCTTGAGGGGTTGCAACTGTTCGTTCATGGGCACTCGAGTCGGGAAAACTGCGGCGAATAGACCGTGACTGTAATACGGCACAGTAGGTCGCTGGCAAGTATCGCGTAAAAAACAGCGCGATTGTACACAATGAATGGTGGCAACACGACTGTACGGCTGTTTGCGCCTTCGGCTGTATTGCAACGATTCGTAAGGTTTGAGTTTAGGCTTGATCGCAGAATCCGCCTTCTACGCACAATCCCCTGTAGGAGTGAGCCTGCTCGCGATGACGGTGTGTCATTCAGAGATAATTCGACTGACACACCGCCATCGCGAGCAGGCTCACTCCTACAGGGGGATTGCGTCAAAGGGGACATCTCCATTGGTATAAGGAACACCGCCGTCATGACCGACGCCACCCACGCCCGCCTGCGCCCTCTGGCCGATACTTCGCCTTCCGCCATCGTCGCCGGTTTCATCGCGATGATGACCGGTTACACCAGTTCGCTGGTGCTGATGTTCCAGGCCGGGCAAGCGGCCGGCCTGAGCAGCGGGCAGATTTCCTCGTGGATCTGGGCGATCTCGATCGGCATGGCGGTGTGCTCGATCGGCCTGTCGCTGCGCTATCGCACTCCGATCACCATTGCCTGGTCGACCCCTGGCGCGGCGTTGCTGATCACCAGCCTGGGCGGCGTCAGTTACGGCGAGGCGATCGGCGCCTACATCACGTGCGCGGTACTGGTGACGATCTGCGGCCTGACCGGCAGCTTCGAACGGCTGGTGAAAAAGATCCCGGCATCTTTGGCGGCAGCTCTGCTGGCAGGGATTCTGTTCAAGATCGGCAGCGAAATCTTCGTCGCCGCGCAACACCGTACCGGGCTGGTGCTGGGGATGTTCTTCACTTATCTGCTGGTCAAGCGCCTGTCGCCACGCTATGCCGTGCTCGCGGCGCTGCTGATCGGCACTGCGCTGTCGGGCTTTATGGGGTTGCTGGATTTCAGCGGTTTTCACCTGGAGGTGGCCACCCCGGTCTGGACCACGCCGCACTTCTCCCTGGCCGCGACCATCAGCATCGGTATTCCGCTGTTCGTGGTGGCGATGACCTCGCAGAACATGCCCGGCATCGCCGTGCTGCGTGCCGATGGCTATAACGTCCCGGCCTCGCCACTGATCACCACCACCGGCATCGCCTCGCTGTTGCTGGCGCCGTTCGGCTCCCACGGCATCAACCTCGCGGCGATCAGCGCGGCGATCTGCACCGGCCCGCATGCCCATGAAGATCGCAACAAGCGCTACACCGCGGCGGTGTGGTGCGGGGTGTTCTACGGGATTGCCGGGGTGTTCGGCGCGACGTTGGCGGCCCTGTTTGCCGCGCTGCCGAAAGAACTGGTGCTGTCGATTGCCGCGCTCGCACTGTTCGGCTCGATCATCAATGGTTTGAGCATCGCCATGAGCGAGGCGAAGGAACGGGAAGCAGCGTTGATCACCTTTATGGTCACGGCGTCGGGGCTGACGCTGTTTTCCATTGGCTCGGCGTTCTGGGGGATCGTTGCGGGGGTGGTGACGCTGGTGATTTTGAATTGGCGTAAAGCCTAGAAGCAAAGATCGCAGCCTTCGGCAGCTCCTACAGGAGACCGCGTTCCCCTGTAGGAGCTGACGAGTGCAACGAGGCTGCGATCTTTTGATCGACGAAAAAAAACGGCGACCCGAAGGTCGCCGTTTTTTTCAGTATCACTTAGCCGCGTTGATCGGCTTTTCCGGATACCACACGTCCAGCAGCGGGCTGACTTCGTATTTGGTCAGCTCGGAGCGGTTTTTCAGCCAGGCTTCAACGGCAGCGCGCTGCTCTTCGTTGACCGAGCCACGCTTCTGCAGGCACACCAGACCGAAGTCGTCGCCGCCAACATAACCCAGACCGTTGGCTTCCATGGCTTCTTTGATGAATGCTTCGAGGAAAGCGTCAATGGCTTCTTCGGACAAGTCTTCTTTGAAGTCCAGGTTCAGTTCGAAACCCAGCTCTTGAAATTCATCAACGCACAGTTTTTTGCGCAGACGCTGGGAACGGTTAGTCGCCATTGGAACAATCCTCTTAAGTAATAACGGCCGGCACTTTACCAGTTTAAGCCGGCGATTGCCCGACTCTCTGGCCGCTGCGGCCGACCGCCTGTAAAAAAATAACCGATTGGCCGTCCTCGATACGGCACAAGCCGTAACAGCTTGGGGCATAATGCCGACACTTTCATGACCACTGAGGGCCTTTTCATCCATGTCCTCGTCTTTTTCCCCCTCTTTTGCAGGGTTTTATTGCATATGATCAAATCGTTGCGTCCACTGTTTCTCGCCGGCCTTCTTCTGCCTCTGGCCCTGCCTGTCTCCGCTGCCACCATCAACACTTCCCTTACCCCGAACGTCGAAAAAGCCCTCAAGGCCAGCAAGCTGCAGCCCACTGCGCTGTCGCTGGTGATGGTGCCGCTCGACGGTCCGGGCACGCCGACCGTGTACAACGCCGATGTGTCGGTCAACCCGGCCTCGACGATGAAACTGGTCACCACTTACGCTGCACTGGAAATGCTCGGGCCCAACCATCAGTGGAAAACCGAGTTCTACACCGATGGCGACCTCAGCGGCGGCATTCTCAACGGCAACCTCTACCTCAAGGGTGGCGGTGATCCGAAGCTGAACATGGAGAAACTCTGGCTGCTGATGCGCGACCTGCGCGCCAACGGCGTGACCCAGATCACCGGCGACCTGATCCTCGACCGCAACTTCTTCGTGCAGCCGCAACTGCCGGAATTCAACGATGACGGCAACGACGACAACAAGCCGTTCCTGGTCAAACCCGATTCCCTGCTGGTCAACCTCAAGGCCCTGCGCTTCGTTGCGCGCAATGACGGCGGCCGGGTGCTGATTTCGGTGGAGCCGCCGATTGCCAGCATCCGCATCGAGAACACCGTCAAGGCGCTGCCGTCCAAGCAATGCACCGGCGGCGTGCGGTACAACCCGGTGCCGCAGGCCGATGGCAGCGTGACCGTGACCGTTGGCGGCCAGTTGGGCGAAGGCTGCAGCTCGCAGACTTACCTGTCGCTGCTCGACCACGCGACCTACACCGCCGGCGCCGTGCGCGCGATCTGGAAGGAACTGGGTGGCAGTATCCAGGGCAAGGATCGTCTGGCGCCAACGCCGAGCAGTGCCAAGTTGCTCGCGCGCGCGTACTCGCCGGATCTGGCCGAGATCATCCGCGACATCAACAAATACAGTAACAACACCATGGCTCAGCAGCTGTTCCTCAGCCTTGGCCAGCGTTTTCGCAACGATGCCGACGGTGATGACGCCCGGGCAGCGCAGCGCGTAGTGCGTCAGTGGCTGGCGAAGAAAGGCATTACCGCGCCGCATCTGGTGATGGAGAATGGCTCTGGTCTGTCGCGGGCCGAGCGGGTCAGTGCGCGGGAAATGGCCAACATGCTGCAGGCCGCCTGGCACAGCCCGTACGCCGCCGAATACATCAGCTCACTGCCGATTGCCGGTACCGACGGCACCATGCGCAAACGTCTGAAAACCACGGCGATGCGCGGCGAAGCCCACGTCAAGACCGGTACTCTGAACACCGTGCGCGCAATCGCCGGCTTCAGCCGTGACGTCAACGGCAATACCTGGGCGGTGGTGGCGATCCTCAACGACAAGGCCCCGTTCGGCGCCTCGTCGGTGCTCGATCAGGTGCTGCTGGATCTGTACAAACAGCCGAAACTGCCGCAGACCGCTTCGGTCTTGTAACCCTCAAAAGCAAAAGATCGCAGCCTTCGGCAGCTCCTACAGGTGTCCACATAACCCTGTAGGAGCTGCCGAAGGCTGCGATCTTTTGATCTAACCTAACTCCCGCTCCACCCGATCCCGGCCATTCTGCTTCGCCGCATAAACCCCTGAGTCCGCGCGCAACAGCAACGCATCCGCGCCCTCCCCCGGGCGCCAGCTGGCGATGCCGAAACTGGCGGTGACCACGCCAACCACGTCCACCGGCGTGCTGCGCAGGCCTTCCCACAATTCCATTGCCAGCATGTACGCGTGCTCGCCGTCGATGTCCGGGCACAGCACCATGAACTCTTCGCCGCCCAAGCGGCAGAACACGTCGGTGCGGCGCAGGCGATGGCCGATCCGCTCGCACACCGCTTGCAGCACACGGTCGCCGACGGCGTGGCCGTAGTGATCGTTGATGCGTTTGAAATGGTCGATGTCGAGCATGATCACCGACAACTCGCCGCCGCCACGCTCGACCCGGGCCATTTCGGTGGTCAGGCGCTCCTGGAAATAGCGGCGGTTGTGAATGCCGGTCAGCGAATCGGTGATCGACAACGCACGCAATTCTTCTTCCACGCGCTTGAGGTCGGAAATGTCCGAGATGTAGCCGTGCCACAGCACCCCGCCACCCGGCAGCTCCTCCGGTGTTGCCTCGCCGCGCACCCAGCGCAGGCCGCGTTCAGGCAGTTGCACGCGGTACTCCTCACGCCACGGGCTGAGGTTTTCCGCCGATTCGCGGATTGATGAGCGCACGCGAATCGCGTCCTGTGGGTGAATGCGGCTGAAAATCGCCTCGGAGTCGAGCAGCAGGACATCCGGCTCCAGCTCGTAGATCTCGCGAATGCCATCGCTGGCATAGATCACGCTGAAGCGCCCGTCGAATTCCATCTTGAATTGGTAGATGCCACCGGGTACATGGGCGCTGAGCTTCTTCAGCAACGTGTCGCGTGCTGCCAGCACTTCGTGGACACGCTTGCGCTCGGTGATGTCGATGCAGATCGCCAGGTGGCCGACCCATAGACCCTGCTCATCCAGCACCGGCGTGGCGAGCATGTTCACTGGCAGATGACTGCCATCGCTGCGCACCAGCGTCCACTCGCGTGCTTCATGGCCGCCGACTTCGCCGCCCTCGACCAGCATGGCGTGGCAGGTCGGGATGCTTTTTCCGTAACGGGCACCCAACTCGGCAGCACGGGCGGCCAGTTCCCGAGGCAAATGCAGGTTTTCCAGGGTCATCCGCCCGACGACCTCGGCGCTGCTGTAGCCCAGCATCTGCTCGGCGCCGGGGTTGAAGGTGTTGATCACACCGCGCAGATCGGTGGCGATGATGGCGACCTGAGTGGCGGCATTCAACACGCCGCGCAACTGGCCATGAGTGCCGCGCAGTTCCTGCTCGCGCTCGTGCAGTTCCTGGGTGCGCACCTCCACCAGGCGCACCGCACGCTGACGCTGACTCACCAGCACGTACAGCAATGCGCTGAGCAGCAGGCTGAGCAAACCGCCCAGAATGATCACGCTGCCCACCGAAGAATGATTGGCTTGCATGAACGCGTAGCTTGGCAGGATATCGACCTGATAGTCGTGATCGGCCATGCGCAGCAAACGCGTCGCCGCCAGATCGCCGGGCACCGCCTCGTTGGTCGATTCGAACAGCGCCTCGTGCTGGTCATGGACCGACAGATCGAGAATGCGCACCGACAGATAATCGTGCAAGGCGTCCGGCAACCCGTCGGCGAGCAATTGACGCATGCTGATCACCGCCATGACATAACCGAACGGCTGCGACTCGCCCTGGCGATTGACCGGCGCCAGCAACAACACCCCACGCGCGTAGGACGGCTCGATTCCGACCAGATGCATCGGCTGCGACACGACCAGACTGCCGAGGCGGTCGGCGCGTTGCAGGGTTTCGCGGCGCAAGGGTTGGGCGAGCAAGTCATAACCCAGTGGCGGCGCCAGTCGACTCTGGGTCTGGGTATAGAGAACCGGCACGTATTCGTCGCGTGACTCGGCCAGTCGCAACTCGCCCTTGTCGTCCAGCTCGCGAATGGTAAAGGTGCTCAGGCCTTCTTCACGCACCCGTTGTTCAAAAGCAGCCCGGTCGGCGCCGCTGACTCTCGGGGCATAGGTATAAGCTTGGGTGCGCAACAACAAAGGTCGGGAGTAGCCGTCGAATTCGGCGCGCGACACCGATTCGGAGTTGGTGAAGAACCGGCGCAGACCGTCGAGACGTTGCTCCTGATCCTGAAAGCGTTCGGCGATGCGGCTGTAGCGTTCGTTGGCCAGCAGTTGAAAGCGCTGACGCGATTGTTGCTGAAACTGGTTATGTGTTCCCCACGCCAGCAGCCCGGTGAGAATTCCACCGGCAAGCCATACCAGCAACACGACCAGCCAGGCTGACACGTCTTCGCTGATGAAACCGAGGATTTTCGGGCGCACGGGGTGCAACGGCATAAGCACGACTCACTCCGCCAGATTCCCGGGAAAGACCCCATTGGCGGTGTGTGAGTTATAGCTATTAGCCACTAATTTAGCCAGCACCGCTGGATCCACCGAGCCGTTAAAAATCAACGCTCTGTGGATCCAACCGGCAAGACTGTCAACGAGCCGTGATTTTCCAGGCGCGATGGATCCTGGTATTGCGGGCGAAATCCGGATCAATGGTCTGCGCGCTGATTTCCTCCACCGCATAGCGCTCGGCGAGGTTTTCTTCCAGCTGGAACTTGCGGAAGTTGTTGGAGAAATACAGCACGCCACCCGGCGCCAGACGCGCCATCGCCAGGTCGAGCAACTGCACCTGATCGCGTTGCACGTCGAAGATGCCTTCCATGCGCTTGGAGTTGGAGAACGTCGGCGGGTCGATGAAGATCAGGTCGTACTCGTCGCGACTGCTTTCCAGCCACGCCATGACGTCGCCCTGCTCCAGACGGTTCTTGTCCGAGAAGCCGTTCAGCGACAGATTGCGCCGCGCCCAATCCAGGTAGGTCTTCGACAAATCGACGCTGGTGGTGCTGCGCGCGCCGCCCTTGGCTGCATGCACGCTGGCGGTCGCGGTGTAGCAGAACAGATTGAGGAAGCGTTTGCCGGCCGCCTCTTTCTGAATGCGCATGCGCATCGGCCGGTGATCGAGGAACAGGCCGGTGTCAAGGTAGTCAGTGAGGTTGACCAGCAACTTCACGCCGCCCTCATTGACCTCGACAAACTTGCCCTGGGCGGCCTGACGTTCGTACTGCTTGGTGCCGCTCTGGCGCTCACGGCGTTTGACCACTACGCGGTTCTTGTCGACGTTCAACGCCTGCGGAATGGCCGCCAGCGCATCGAACATACGCGCCGAGGCTTTTTCCGGGTCGATGGATTTCGGCGCGGCGTATTCCTGAACGTGCACCCAGTCGTGGTACAGGTCGATGGCCATTGCGTATTCCGGCATATCGGCATCGTAAACGCGGTAACAATCGATGCCTTCGCGCTTGACCCACTTGCCCATCGCCTTGAGATTCTTTTGCAGACGATTGGCAAACATCTGCCCGCCTTCGCTCAGGCGCGGCTGCTCGATCACTGGCGCCGGGGCTGGCGTCGGCTTGATCGGGTTGCCGTTCTTGTTGAACTTGCGCTCTTGCGGCTCGTCGGGGGTCTGGTCGTAAGCCGCTTGCTCGCGCTCGGCCTGGCGCTGTTCCGGGGTGCGCCGCTCGCCAGTGACGAACTGATCGGGCAAAACCTTGATCAGCAGCAGCTTGCACGGCAGCGCGCCGTTCCAGAACGAATACTGTTTGTGGCTGCGAATGCCCATGCGCTTGCCCAGATCCGGCGCGCCGGTGAACACCGCCGCTTCCCAGTTCAGGCAGGCCTGACGCAGACGCTCGCCGAGATTCTGGTAGAGATAAAGCAGGCTGGCTTCGTCACCGAGACGCTCACCGTACGGCGGGTTGCAGATCACCAGACCTTTCTGGTTCTGATCCGGGCGCGGCTCGAAGGTCGCCACTTCGCCCTGGTAGATCTTGATCCACTCGCTGAGGCCGGCGCGCTCAACGTTGTTGCGACCCGGCTGAATCAGGCGCGGATCGGCTTCATAACCACGAATCCACAACGGGGGTTTGGCCAGACCGGCAGCGGCGCGCTCGACGGCTTCTTCGTGAAGTTTTTTCCACAGCGCCGGCACGTGACCGAGCCACGCGGTAAAGCCCCACTGCTCGCGACGCAGGTTCGGCGCCATGTCGGCGGCGATCATCGCCGCTTCAACGAGGAACGTACCGACACCGCACATCGGGTCAGCCAGCGCGCCGCCCTCGGCGGCAATACGCGGCCAGCCGGAACGGATCAGGATGGCCGCCGCGAGGTTTTCCTTCAGCGGCGCCGCGCCCTGCTGCAAGCGATAGCCGCGCTGGTGCAGGCTGTGGCCGGAGAGGTCGAGGGACAGAATCGCTTCGCCGCGGTCCAGACGCAGGTGAATGCGCAGGTCCGGGTTGAGCTTGTCGATGGATGGCCGGTCGCCCTGCGGCGTGCGCAGTTTGTCGACGATGGCGTCTTTGACTTTCAGCGCGCCGAAGTGGGTGTTGTCGATGCCCGAGCCGTGGCCGCTGAATTCGACGGCCAGGGTGCCGTCGCTGAGCATGTGATCCTGCCAGTCGATGTCGAGCACGCCGTGGTAGAGGTCTTCAGCGTCCTTCATCGGGAAACGCTTGAGCACCAGCAACACCCGGTTGGCCAGGCGCGACCAGAGGCACAGGCGGTAGGCGGTTTCCATGGTTGCCATGCCACGCACGGCGGAGGTGTGCTCGCGCGCTTCTTCAAGGCCAAGCCCGACGGCTTCCTCGATGAGCAGGCCTTCAAGGCCTTTGGGGCAAGTGAGGAAGAGTTCGAAACGATCGGACATGGTAATTCCAGAGCCTTTGGCTAGTGGGCCGGCAACGCATTGCCGACCCGGTTTTCAATCAGGCGCTTTTCTGAAAGAGCGCCCGCGTGGCACGAAGGTGTGCCGTTCCATCCCCGCTGCTCGGGTTAAAAGAGCTTAGATGCCGGGACAGATAAAAAAGTTGGTGAAACAAAAAGACCCAAAGCGACCCTTCGTCGAATAGTACCCAAGCGCAAACGTGGGTCATTCTCACTTGAGGATTAACCTGCTGGGTCAGCGGGGCGCCGATCATACCGGGGTTTGCGCAATGATCGTTGAATAAATACGCGGTTACTTATCGCCATAGCATCCTTTCCGTTACGTGCTTATGACAAAACGATCATTCCCTCGATGTGACTCATTGGTTAGAACTGAGCACAGGTTGACGTCGCAACGGCGTCAACACCTTGGCTCGCCACGCCGGCAGCGAGCCGCACAATGGCAGGTTTTTTCTGCCAGACCTCAATTGAGGTCAACGCGACACTACAGTCAACAAGTGAGGGAAACACCCTATGAGAAGACTTAAGCGTGATCCGTTGGAAAGAGCATTTTTGCGCGGATATCAATATGGCGTTGGTGGCAAATCCCGTGAGCTTTGCCCATTTACTCTACCGTCGGTACGTCAAGCCTGGATCAACGGCTGGCGAGAAGGACGCGGCGACAACTGGGACGGTATGACCGGCACTGCGGGAATCCACAGACTCAACGAACTTCACGCCGTCGGCTGACACAGGGCATTTATTCCGACACGACAATCTGAATCTGCATTGAATTAACCACGCACGTCCCTCCCGGACGGCGGGCTACGGCCCAGGGGCTCCTTTGAGGAGCCCTTTTTATTGCCTGCATTTTTGTGCCGAGCACATAACCCGTAGGAGCTGCCGAAGGCTGCGATCTTTTGATCTTGTCTTTTCAAATCAAGATCAAGATCAAAAGATCGCAGCCTTCGGCAGCTCCTACGGGGACCGGTGTTATTTGCGCAATGCGGCGATCGCATCCACCGATTCGCGAATCAGCGCCGGGCCTTTATAGATGAAGCCCGAATAGATCTGCACCAGGCTCGCGCCGGCAGTGATTTTCTCCGCCGCGTGCTTGCCTTCGGTAATCCCGCCCGCGGCAATGATCGGCAAACGCCCGGCCAACTCGCCCGCCAGCACTTTCACGGTGTTGGTGCTCTTCTCACGCACCGGCGCCCCCGACAGACCGCCCGCCTCGTCGCCATGTTCCATGCCTTCGACGCCGACACGGCTCAGGGTGGTGTTGGTGGCGATCACCGCGTCCATCCCGGTTTCGATCAGCGCCTGGGCAACCTGCGCGGTTTCTTCGTCGGTCATGTCCGGGGCGATCTTGATCGCCAGTGGCACATGCTTGCCGTGACGCAGGGCCAGTTCGGCGCGGCGCGTCGCCAGATCCGCGAGCAGTTGCTTGAGCGAGTCACCGAACTGCAGGCTGCGCAGGCCCGGGGTGTTTGGCGAGCTGACGTTGACGGTGACGTAGCTGGCGTGGGCGTAGACCTTGTCCAGGCAGATCAGGTAATCATCGACCGCACGCTCGACCGGGGTGTCGAAGTTCTTGCCGATATTGATCCCCAGCACGCCCTTGTATTTCGCCGCAGCGACCCGCGCCAGCAGGTTATCCACACCGAGGTTGTTGAAACCCATACGATTGATGATCGCCTCGGCTTCCGGCAGGCGGAAGATCCGCGGTTTCGGATTGCCCGGCTGCGGACGCGGAGTGACGGTGCCGATTTCGACAAAACCGAAACCCAGTTGCGCAAAGCCATCGATGGCCGCGCCGTTCTTGTCCAGACCAGCGGCCAGCCCCACCGGGTTCGGGAACTCCAGCCCCATCACTGTCACCGGCATCTTCGCCGGCGCCTTGCACAGCAAGCCGTTGAGGCCCAAACGCCCACCCGCGCCGATCAGATCCAGCGACAGATCGTGGGAGGTTTCCGGGGAAAATTTGAACAACAGCTGACGGGCCAGGGTGTACATGGGCGGCAATGACTCGGGCGGCGAAAAGAGGCGGCGATTATAGCCGGGCATCGCCCCCCGGCGCGAGGCGCCTGCACGAATCAGGCGACTGGCATATGCCTTGCACCGGCCTGCCTATCAGTCTGCCGACCAATGACGGCGCGCAGGCCAGGACAATGGCGTCGTCCTCGGGTTTGCCTGCGCAGAATCCGGGACGACGTTTTTTTTGAGGTAGCGTATGAACGAAACGTCCTCGGGGCCTCTGGCCTGGGTCAATGGCAGCGATGCGCCAGAAAAGAGCGCGATCAATCTCGGCTTCATGGCACTGAGCGATTGCGCCTCGGTGGTGGTCGCCGCCACCCAGGGCTTCGCCCAGCCCTATGGGCTGACGCTGAACCTCAAGCGTCAGGCGTCATGGGCCAACCTGCGCGACAAACTGGTCAGCGGCGAACTGGATGCCGCGCACAGCCTGTACGGCCTGATTTATGCGGTGCACCTGGGCATCGGCGGGATCGCCCCGACCGATATGGCGGTGTTGATGGGCCTGAACCAGAATGGCCAGAGCCTGAATCTGTCCCATGGCTTGCAACAGGCTGGCGTGAACAGTCCTGAAGCGCTCGATCGGCACGTGCACCAAAGCCGCGCAAAACTGACCTTCGCCCAGACCTTCCCCACCGGCACCCACGCGATGTGGCTGTATTACTGGCTGGCGAGCCAGGGCATTCATCCGTTGCAGGACGTCGACAGTGTGGTGGTGCCGCCGCCGCAAATGGTCGCGCACCTGCAAGCCGGGCGCATCGACGGTTTTTGCGTCGGCGAACCGTGGGCAGCCAGCGCGGTGCAGCAGGATCTCGGTTTCACCTTGGCCACCAGCCAGAGCATCTGGCCCGACCACCCGGAAAAAGTCCTCGGCTGCACCCGTGAATTCGTCGAGCAATACCCGAACACCGCACGGGCGCTGGTCATGGCCATTCTTGAGGCCAGTCGCTTCATCGAAGAAAGCCCGGAGAACCGCCGCAGCACCGCGCAACTGCTCAGCGCTGGCGAATATCTCAACACCCCGGCCGCGTGCATCGAGCCGCGCTTTATGGGCGACTACGCCGACGGCCTCGGCAATAGCTGGCAGGATCCGCACGCGCTGCGTTTTCATGGCGGAGGCGAGGTCAATCTGCCGTACCTCTCCGACGGCATGTGGTTCATGACCCAGTTCCGTCGCTGGGGTCTGTTACGTGAGGATCCGGATTATCTGGCCGTCGCCCGGAAGGTTCAGCATCTGGATCTGTACCGCGAGGCCGCCAGCGCTGTCGGTGTTGCGGCTTCCCATGCAGACCTGCGCAGCAGCCAGTTGCTCGACGGCAAGGTCTGGGACGGCAGCGATCCGGCGGGCTATGCACGCAGTTTCAAGCTGCACGCGTTGAACGACGATGCCCCTCTTCTCGCCCGCCGCTGACAGGAGACCGCGAACATGTTGCGCATTCTGCTGATCAACGACACCGCGAAAAAAGTCGGCCGCCTGAAAGCGGCGCTGACCGAGGCCGGTTTCGAAGTGATCGACGAGTCCGGCCTGACTATCGACTTGCCCGCGCGCGTCGAAACGGTGCGCCCGGACGTGATCCTGATCGATACCGAGTCACCGAGCCGCGATGTCATGGAGCAAGTGGTGCTGGTCAGCCGCGACCAGCCACGGCCGATCGTGATGTTTACCGACGAACATGACCCAGGGGTGATGCGTCAGGCGATCAAGTCCGGGGTCAGCGCCTACATCGTCGAAGGCATTCACGCACAGCGTCTGCAGCCGATTCTCGATGTGGCGATGGCGCGCTTCGAGAGCGACCAGGCCTTGCGCGCGCAATTGCAGGCCCGTGACCAGCAACTGGCCGAGCGCAAGCGCATCGAACTGGCCAAGGGTTTGCTGATGAAGATGAAGGATTGCAACGAAGAGGAGGCCTACACCCTGATGCGCCGCCAGGCCATGAGCCGCCAGCAGAAGCTGATTCAAGTGGCGGAGCAGATCATTGCCATGAGTGAGTTGCTGGGCTGATTGAAGATCAAAAGATCGCAGCCTCGTTGCACTCGTCAGCTCCTACAAGTGAACGCACCCGCCTGTAGGAGCTGACGAGTGCAACGAGGCTGCGATCTTTTCAAGCCTTGGCACAAATCTCGCTAAGTAAACCGCACAGGTAACCAACGGCGGTTGCCCCACCTACGACAAAGACGTCGCTCACCCCGTTCGCCTCCGGCGAATCAGGTAGCGGCGTTTTTGCGTTTTGGCCCCAGAGAACGGGGCCGGTGGTGCGGCCGTGAGGCGCTCCACCTGCTGTGCATGACTCCTTTCGAGACTCTTTTCAGCCGAGGTGCGCGATGAATTCAAGCTTCTGGAAATCCGGCCATACCCCGACCCTGTTCGCGGCCTTCCTGTATTTCGACCTGAGCTTCATGGTCTGGTACCTGCTCGGCCCGCTGGCGGTGCAGATTGCCGCCGACCTGCACCTGACCACCCAGCAACGCGGCCTCGTCGTCGCCACGCCGATTCTGGCCGGTGCGGTGTTGCGCTTTGCCATGGGCATGCTCGCCGATCGCCTGTCGCCGAAGACCGCCGGGCTGATCGGCCAGGTCATCGTCATCTGCGCACTGTTCGGCGCGTGGAAACTGGGTATCCACAGTTATGAACAGGCGCTGATCCTCGGCCTGTTCCTCGGCATGGCCGGCGCGTCGTTCGCCGTCGCCCTGCCCCTGGCCTCGCAATGGTACCCGCCAGAACATCAGGGCAAAGCCATGGGCATCGCCGGCGCCGGCAACTCCGGCACTGTGTTCGCCGCACTGCTCGCGCCAGTGATTGCCGCAGCGTTCGGCTGGAGCAATGTCTTCGGTTTCGCCCTGATCCCGTTGATCCTGACCTTGGTGCTGTTCGCCTTGCTGGCAAAAAACGCTCCCCAGCGGCCAAAACCGAAAGCCATGGCCGATTACTTCAAGGCCCTCGGTGACCGCGACAGCTGGTGGTTCATGTTTTTCTACAGCGTCACCTTCGGCGGCTTCATCGGCCTTGCCAGCGCCCTGCCAGGTTATTTCAACGATCAATACGGTCTGAGCCCGGTGACCGCCGGCTACTACACCGCGGCCTGCGTGTTCGGCGGCAGCCTGATGCGGCCGCTGGGTGGTGCGCTGGCCGATCGCTTCGGTGGCATCCGCACCTTGCTGGCGATGTATACCGTTGCCGCCACCTGCATCGCCGCCGTCGGCTTCAACCTGCCAAGTTCCTACGCGGCGCTGGCGCTTTTCGTCTGCACCATGCTTGGCCTGGGCGCGGGCAACGGTGCTGTTTTCCAACTGGTGCCGCAGCGCTTTCGTCTGGAGATCGGCGTTATGACCGGGCTGATCGGCATGGCCGGCGGTATCGGCGGCTTCGCCCTCGCGGCCGGTATGGGCGCGATCAAGCAAAGCACCGGCAGCTATCAACTGGCGCTGTGGTTGTTCGCCAGCCTCGGTGTATTGGCGTGGTTTGGCCTGCACGGCGTCAAGCGTCGCTGGAGAACCACCTGGGGTTCGGCGGCAGTAACGGCGGCGCGGGTCTGAGGCTTCAATGGCCCTGCAACTGAGTTTCGCCGAAGCCAGCGCCACCGGCCCACGCGCGGAGAATCAGGACGCCCTGCGTTCGGTGACACCCGCGCCGGCATTGGCGGTAAGCAAGGGTTTTCTGTTCGCCATCGCCGACGGCGTCAGTCAATGCGCCGACGGCGGCCTCGCCGCGCGTTCAACCTTGCAGGCGCTGGCGCTGGACTA
Organism: Pseudomonas koreensis; assembly: GCF_024169245.1. Taxonomy (NCBI): domain Bacteria; kingdom Pseudomonadati; phylum Pseudomonadota; class Gammaproteobacteria; order Pseudomonadales; family Pseudomonadaceae; genus Pseudomonas; species Pseudomonas koreensis. The sequence goes on along the minus strand of NZ_JALJWP010000001.1, from coordinate 3,291,704 downwards.
CTACGCCACGCCGGAAACCTGGAGTGTGGCCCAGGCGCTGGATCGCCTGCTGCTCGCGCAAAATCGCTGGCTGCAGGCCAACGGCGGCGGGCAACCGCTGCTGACCACGGTCAGCGCGCTGGTGATGCGCGGTCGGCGCTTCACCCTCGCCCATGTCGGCGATTGCCGGGTCTATCGCTGGCATGCCGACCGGTTGCAGCGCATCAGCGAGGATCACGTCTGGGAGCAACCGGGCATGCAGCATGTGCTCAAACGTGCGCTCGGGCTCGATCAGCATCTGGTGCTGGACTTCCTCGACGGTGAATTGCGAGAGGGCGAAAGCTTCGTCCTGCTCAGCGACGGCGTCGGGTCGACCTTAGGCGATACCGCGATCGCGGCAATTCTGCGTGATCAACCGGATCTGCACAGCGCGGCGCAAACCCTGGTCAACGCCGCGCATCTGGCCGGCAGTCAGGACAATGCCAGTGCCCTGCTGGTGCGCGTCGATGCGCTGGGCGAATCGAACATCGGCGATGCGCTGGTGCAGCTGCAGCAATGGCCGCTGCCGCCAGCGCTGAAACCCGGGCAAGCGTTTGAAGGCTGGCAGGTGCAAGGCATCATCGGCCAGAGCCAGCAATCGCTGCTGTATCGCGTGCTCGATGGCCACGGCCAGCCGTGGCTGTTGAAGACCTTGCCGACGCGCTTGGCCGACGATCCACAGGCCGGGCAAGCGCTGCTGTCCGAGGAATGGTTCCTCAAGCGCGTGGCCGGACGGCATTTTCCGGAAATCCATGCCTGCACCCAGCGTCAGCATTTGTATTACGTCATGCGCGAATATGCCGGGACGACACTGGCCGAAGTGTTTCAACACCGCGGCCCGCTGCCATTGGCGCAATGGCAGGACATTGCCGAGCGCCTGTTGCGCGCGGTGGGGCTGTTGCATCGGCGGCAGATTCTGCACCGCGATATCAAACCGGAAAACCTCCTGCTGGGTGATGATGGCGAGCTGCGCTTGCTGGATTTCGGGCTGGCTTATTGCCCGGGCTTGTCGGAAGACGCGCCGGCGACATTGCCGGGAACGCCAAGCTTCATTGCTCCGGAAGCGTTTCGCGGCGAACCACCGAATGCACAGCAGGATTTGTATTCAGTTGGCGTCACCCTTTATTACCTGCTCACCGGGCATTTTCCCTACGGCGAGATCGAAGCGTTCCAGCGGCCCCGGTTTGGCGTGCCGGTCAGTGCCAGTCGCTATCGCCCGGACTTGCCGGAATGGCTGGCGCAGAGTCTGGAACGCGGCGTCGCAGCCGATCCGCAGCAACGCTTTGAAACGGCTGAAGAGTGGTTGCTGGTGCTGGAACAGGGTGAGCGACGTAGTTTGAGTGTGCGGCCTCGGCCCTTGTTGGAGCGAGAGCCCTTGAAGGTCTGGAGGACGATGGCGCTTCTGGCATTGCTCGGGAATGTGGTGCTGCTGGTTTTGTTGTTTCATCACTGACACCGCGTCGCGGCCATCGCGAGCAGGCTCACTCCTACAGGGGGAATGCATTTCAAATTGTAGGAGTGAGCCTGCTCGCGATGACGCCCTTCCAGTCGCTACAAATCCATCTGCCTGAATGCTCCACGAACGATCAGCCTGCTTCGATACGGTGCAGAAAAACCTTTGGGAGCGCTAACGAAACCCAATAAAACCGCGCGTCCCGTAGTTGGCACAACCACTGCATTACCCTTCTCACCACACATAAAGCCCAACCTTCAACGACGAAGGCTGCGCTTCCCGAGAGAACGGGACCAGGACAAAGGCGTCCTCGCTAGGCAACTAGCGGGACGCCTTTTTTTGTTTGCGCAAAATTTGTCGAGCAAGGCCCGACGGCCCACCAGAGGCCAGCCGCAGCTCCCGGAGAACCTGATGAAAAAACTCAAACTGGTGATGATCGGCAACGGCATGGCCGGGGTGCGTACCCTGGAAGAACTGCTCAAGCTGAGCGACGAGCTCTACGACATCACCGTCTTCGGCGCCGAACCGCACACCAACTACAACCGCATCCTGCTGTCGCCGGTGCTGGCCGGTGAGCAGACCTTCGAAGAGATCGTCCTCAACGACCTCGACTGGTACCTGGAAAACAACATCAAGTTGCTGCTCAACCGCAAAGTCGTGGAGATCGACCGGGGCAAACGCCGGGTGATCGCCGAGGACGGCACCGAAGCCGAGTACGACCGTCTGCTGATCGCCACCGGCTCGACCCCATTTATCCTGCCAATCCCCGGCAACACTTTGCAGGGCGTGATCGGTTATCGCGACATCGCCGACACCCAAGCCATGATCGACACCGCCAGGACCCACAAACACGCCGTGGTCATCGGCGGCGGTCTGCTCGGCCTCGAAGCGGCCAACGGCCTGATGCTGCGTGGCATGCACGTCACCGTGGTGCACCTCGGCGAATGGCTGCTGGAGCGGCAACTGGACAAGACCAGCGGCCAGTTGCTGCAATCAGCGCTGGAATCCCGGGGCCTGCATTTCCGCCTGTGCGAACTGACCCAGGCCCTGCACGACGCCGGCAATGGCCGGGTCGGCTCGGTGCAGTTCAAGAACGGCGACATCATCCCTGCCGACCTGGTGGTGATGGCCGCCGGCATTCGTCCTAACACCGAACTGGCGGAAAAGGCCGGCATCCCGTGCAATCGCGGGATTCTGGTCAACGACACCCTGCAAACCTACGATCCGCGCATCTACGCGATCGGCGAATGCGCCAGTCATCGCGGCATCGCCTACGGCCTGGTTGCGCCGCTGTTCGAACAGGCCAAGGTTTGCGCCAACCACCTCGCGCAACTGGGTTTCGCTCGCTATCAGGGCTCGGTGACTTCGACCAAATTGAAAGTCACCGGCATCGACCTGTTTTCCGCCGGCGATTTCATGGGCGGCGAAGGCACCGAGACCATCACCCTCTCCGACCCGATCGGCGGCGTGTACAAAAAACTGGTGATCAAGGATGACGTGCTGGTCGGCGCCTGTCTGTATGGCGATACGGCAGATGGCGGTTGGTATTTCCGGCAGATTCGTGAGAATCACGCCATCGGTGAGATCCGCGATCACTTGATGTTCGGCGAAAACGCTTTAGGCGACGTAGGACATCAGGGCCAGGACAAAGCCATGGTCATGGCCGACAGCGCCGAAGTGTGCGGCTGCAACGGTGTGTGCAAGGGCACCATCGTCAAGGCGATCCAGGAACACGGCCTGTTCAGCGTCGATGAAGTGAAGAAACACACCAAGGCTGCCAGCTCCTGCGGCTCCTGCGCCGGTCTGGTCGAGCAGATCCTCATCAATACCGTCGGTGGCGCAGCGGACGTCAAACCGAAGAGCGAAAAAGCCATCTGCGGTTGCAGCGACCTCAACCACGGGCAGATTCGCCAGGCGATCCGTCAGGAACACCTGCTAACCATCGCCGAGACCATGAGTTACCTGAACTGGCGCACGCCCAATGGCTGCGCGACCTGTCGTCCGGCGCTCAACTATTACCTGATTTCCACCTGGCCGGGCGAAGCCAAAGACGATCCGCAATCGCGCCTGATCAACGAACGTGCCCACGCCAACATCCAGAAGGACGGCACCTATTCGGTGGTGCCACGCATGTGGGGCGGCGTGACCAACCCGTCGGAGCTGCGCCGGATCGCCGATGTGGCCGACAAGTACAACGTGCCGATGGTCAAGGTCACCGGCGGTCAGCGCATCGACCTGCTGGGGATCAAGAAACAGGATCTGCCCGGCGTGTGGAAAGACCTCGACATGCCGTCCGGCCACGCCTACGGCAAATCCATCCGCACGGTGAAAACCTGCGTTGGCAGCGAGTTCTGCCGTTTCGGCACGCAGAACTCGACGCAACTGGGCATCGAGCTCGAGCACGACCTGTTCAACATGTGGTCGCCGCACAAGGTCAAGCTGGCGGTATCCGGTTGCCCACGCAACTGCTCGGAAGCGGGCATCAAGGACGTAGGAATTATCGGCGTCGACTCCGGCTGGGAGATGTACATCGGTGGCAACGGCGGGATCAAGACCGAAGTCGCCGAGTTCTTCGTCAAACTGAAAACCGCCGAAGAAGTTCGCGAATACAACGGTGCCTTTTTGCAGCTGTATCGCGAAGAAGCTTTCTACCTCGAACGCACCGTGCACTACCTGCAACGGGTCGGCATGGAGCACATCAAGAAGAACGTGCTCGAAGACGCCGAGCGGCGCAAGGCTCTGAACGAGCGGCTGCAATTCTCCCTGTCGTTCGAACAGGATCCGTGGAAAGAACGTCTGGCGCAGCCGCAACTGAAGAAAGAATTCGACGTGATCCCTGTGAAAAACCTGGAGGTGCCGGCATGAACTGGCTCGATATCTGCGCGCTGGAAGAGATCAACGCCCTCGGTTCGCGGATCATTGCCGGGCCGAAAGGAGACATCGCGATTTTTCGTACAAGCGACGATGAGGTTTTCGCCCTTGATGACCGTTGCCCGCACAAGGGTGGGCCACTGTCGCAAGGCCTGATCTACGGCAAACGCGTGGCCTGCCCGCTGCACAACTGGCAGATCGACCTCGAAACCGGCGAAGCCCAGGCGCCGGACATCGGCTGCGCCCATCACCATCCGGCGCGAGTCGAGAATGGCCGGGTGCAACTGGCCCTGCGGGACGCCATCTGATGAACCGCCAGACGACCGCCTCGACCTGCTGTTACTGCGGGGTCGGCTGCGGCGTACTGATCGAGCATGACGGCGAGCGCATCCTCGGCGTCAGCGGCGATCCGGCGCACCCGGCCAACTTCGGCAAACTGTGCAGCAAAGGCTCGACGCTGCACCTGACCGGCGACCTCGCCGCCCGCGCCTTGTACCCGGAACTGCGTCTGGGCAAAGGCCTGGCGCGCAGCCGTACTGGCTGGGACAGCGCATTGGAGCACGCCGCCAACGTCTTTGCCGAAACCATCGCCGAACACGGCCCGGACAGCGTAGCGTTCTACATTTCCGGGCAGTTGCTCACCGAGGACTACTATGCCTTCAACAAACTGGCGCGGGCGCTGGTCGGCACCAACAATATCGACAGCAATTCGCGGCTGTGCATGTCCTCGGCGGTGGTCGGCTACAAACGCAGCCTCGGCGCTGACGCACCGCCATGCAGTTACGAAGATCTGGAACTGAGCGACTGCGTGATGATCGTCGGCAGTAACATGGCCTACGCCCATCCGGTACTTTTTCGTCGGCTGGAGGAAGCCAAATCCCGTCGTCCGCAGATGAAAGTCATCGTCATTGACCCGCGTCGTACTGACACCTGCGATTTGGCTGACCTGCATCTGGCGATTCTTCCGGGTACCGATGTCGCCTTGTTCCATGGGATTTTGCACCTGCTGCTGTGGGAAGACTGGGTCGATCGCGATTTCATCAAGGCGCACACCGAAGGCCTCGGCGGACTTAAAACGCTGGTCCGCGACTACACCCCGCAGATGGTTTCGCAGCTGTGCGGCATCAGCATCGAGCAGTTGCAGCAATGCGCGGAATGGGTCGGCACTGCGCCGAGCTTCTTGTCGCTGTGGTGCATGGGCCTGAACCAGTCCAGCGCCGGCAGCGCGAAAAACAGCGCGCTGATCAACCTGCACCTGGCCACCGGGCAAATCGGCCGGCCGGGTGCAGGACCTTTCTCCCTGACCGGTCAGCCAAACGCCATGGGTGGGCGGGAAACCGGCAGTCTGTCCAATCTGCTGCCCGGCCACCGCGACGCCGCCAATCCAGAGCATCGCGCCGATGTGGCGGCGTATTGGGGTGTGGACAAGTTGCCCGAGGCGCCGGGCCTGAGCGCCATCGAGCTGTTCGAAAGCCTGCGCAGCGGCAAGATCAAAGCGCTGTGGATCGCCTGTACCAACCCGGCGCAATCGATGCCCGATCAAAGCGCAGTCCGCGCAGCGCTTGAGGCCTGCCCTTTTGTAGTGTTGCAGGAAGCATTCCGCACCACCGAAACCGCTGCGTTTGCCGACCTGCTGTTGCCAGCGGCAAGTTGGGGTGAAAAGGAAGGTTCGGTGACCAATTCCGAACGGCGCATTTCCCACGTGCGCAAAGCGGTTGTCGCACCGGGCGAAGCGCGGCCGGACTGGGCGATCACGGTGGATTTCGCACAGCGTCTGGAGAAACGTCTGCGTCCTCGCCAGCCAAGTCTGTTCGCTTTCGATCAGCCTTCGCAGTTGTTTGATGAATTCAAAGCACTGACCCGTGGGCGAGACCTGGATCTGTCCGGAATCAGTCATGCCCTGATTGACGAGATCGGCCCGCAGCAATGGCCCTTCCCTGTCGGCGCCCGCCTAGGCACGCCACGCTTGTACGGCGACGGCATTTTTCCTACAGCCAATGGCCGCGCGCAGTTCATTGCCGATCCGTATCGCGCCGCCAAGGAACAACGCGACGCGCGCTTCCCGCTGACCTTGATCACCGGTCGCCTGCGTGACCAGTGGCACGGCATGAGCCGCACCGGCACCGCCGCGCAATTGTTCGGCCACGTCAGCGAAGCCGTGCTGAGCCTGCACCCGGAAGAAATGCGGCGGCACCGCTTGCAGCCCGGCGATCTGGTCAATCTGAAAAGCCGCCGTGGCGCCCTGGTTGTTGCGGTCGGCAGCGACGACAGCGTGCGTCCGGGCCAGGCGTTCCTGCCGATGCACTGGGGCGATCGCTATCTCAAGGGCGGCGTCAACACGCTGACCTTGCCGGCGTTTGATCCGCTGTCCAGGCAACCGGAGCTCAAGCACAGCGGCGTGCGTCTGGAGGCAGTCGACCTGCCGTGGCAACTGTTCGCCTTGATCGAGGGTGATGTTCAGCGGCATTTCGAGACGCTACGACCGCTGTGCGAGGCGTTTTCCTACGTCAGCCTCGGCCTTGTCGGTCGGGAGCGACCGGCGTTGCTGATACGCGCTGCACACGCCGAGGCGCCAGAACCACAGTTGCTGGGCGAGATTGACCGGTGCCTGTCGCTGCTGGATGGCCCGGTTCTGGCGTACGACGATCCGCGCCGTGCCATTGGCAAGCGGGTGCGCATCGAGAACGGCCGTATCACTGCGATTCGCCTGGCCGGCGAAACCCTTGCCCAGCACTGGTTGCAAAGCCTGTGGCTGGAGGGCCGCGCCGACCAGCAACTGCGGCGCTGGCTGCTCGCGCCAATGAGCGCACCGCCGGGCGCTGTCGGCGCCATCGCGACTGACAAGACGCTGTGCAATTGCGAAAACGTCAGCCTCAACGCAGTCTGCGCCGGCATCCGCCAGGGCCTGGATCTGCAAGGCCTGAAAAAAACTCTCCGATGCGGTACGCAATGCGGTTCCTGCGTGCCGGAAATCAAGCGTCTGCTGGCTGCCGAAGCGCGGCCGGTCGCGGTCATTCAATGAGGACAACAGCATGAATGCGAAAGTCTGGCTGGTGGGCGCAGGCCCTGGCGATCCGGAGTTGCTGACGCTCAAGGCAGTGCGCGCGCTGCGCGAAGCCGATGTGGTGATGATCGATGATCTGGTCAACGACGCGGTGCTGGAGCACTGCCCCGATGCGCGGGTCATTGCCGTCGGTAAACGCGGCGGCTGCCGCTCGACACCGCAGGCATTCATTCATCGGCTGATGCTGCGTTACGCACGCCAAGGCAAATGCGTGGTGCGGCTCAAGGGCGGCGATCCGTGCATTTTCGGTCGCGGTGGTGAAGAAGCGCAGTGGTTGCGCGAGCGCGGTGTTGAAGTGGAACTGGTCAATGGCATCACCGCCGGGCTCGCCGGAGCGACGCAATGCGATATTCCACTGACGTTGCGTGGCGTCGCACGCGGGGTGACGTTGGTGACTGCGCACACTCAGGATGACAGTCAGCTGAACTGGCAGGCGTTGGCGCAAGGCGGGACAACGCTGGTGGTTTACATGGGCGTGGCGAAACTGGGCGAGATTCGTGATCAGCTGTTGGCGGGAGGGATGGCGGCGGATACGCCGGTGGCGATGATCGAAAACGCCTCGTTGGCGCATCAGCGTGAATGTCGCAGTGATTTGAGTGCGATGGCTGAGGATGCGTCGGCGTTTGAATTGAAGAGCCCGGCGATTCTGGTGATTGGTGCGGTGGCGGCTGTTGTTGAAGAGCAAAAGATCGCAGCCTGCGGCAGCTCCTACATTGGACCTGCGTACCTCCTGTAGGAGCTGCCGCAGGCTGCGATCTTTTCAAGATTCAAAGCCAAATCGCAGACAAAGAAAAGCCCGGCCTGAGCCGGGCTTTTCCATCAGCGGCAGCTAATTACTTAGCTTGAGCTTCAACCTGCGCTTCTACGCGACGGTTTACAGCGCGGCCAGCGTCAGTTTTGTTGTCAGCAACTGGGCGGGATTCGCCGTAGCCAACAGACTGAACGCGGGACGATTCAACACCGTACTGGTTGGTCAGAACCTGCTTAACGGCGTTTGCACGACGCTCGGACAGTTTCTGGTTGTAAGCGTCAGGACCGACGGAGTCAGTGTGACCTTCAACAGTAGTGGTGGTGGATGGGTACTGCTTCATGAAGTCAGCCAGGTTTTTGATGTCGCCGTAGCTGTTAGGCTTGACTACCGACTTGTCGAAGTCGAATTTCACGTCCAGCTCAACACGAACAACTTCAGCAACTGCTGGGCAGCCATCAGCGTCAACGGTTACGTTGGCTGGGGTGTCCGGGCACTTGTCAACGTTGTCGCAAACGCCATCGTTGTCGCTGTCGGAGCAGACTTCAGCAGGTGCTGGAACTGGAGCAGCAGCTGGTTTGGAGCCGCCACCGAAGTTCACACCGATACCGACGCTAGGAGCCCACTCGGTGTCGCCCTGGTCGATGTTGTACTGAGCTTCAACGCCGGCACGGGCGTAGAAGTTCTCGGTGAAGTACAGCTTGGCACCGCCGCCAACGTTGGCGAAGGTGGAACGGTTACGACCGTTCGAACCGTTCTGGTCGATGCTCTGGTCAGAGAAACCGGCCGAAACGTATGGACGAATCATGTCGCCTGGGTTGTTGAAGTGGTACAGAGCGTCCAGAGCGGTGTTAGCGCCTTTGACGTTCTTGCCATCGTCGGCACGTACGTTGTGCACTTCGTCGTAGCCCAGACGCAGTTCAACGTCGTCGGTCAGGAAGTAACCGATCGAACCGCCGAACAGGTTGCCGTTGTTCTTGAAGTTACGAGCGCTGTCGAATTGTTCTTTCTTAGCGAAGCCTTCGATTTCAACTGCGCCTTGGCCTTGTGCCAGAGCGCCGAACGAAGTGGCGGCAATCAGAGAACCAATGGCCAAGCCCAAGGTGTTTTTCAGTTTCATCCGTTAAATCCCCATCTGGTGATTGTGAAGCAGTCCCGCAAACCGGGGGACAACTCGGCGGCAAGTCTATCAGAACTTGCCTACACGTAAGAGATATTTGCGCTGAACTAAGTTTCAGCAATGCCTGCAAATTTCTCACGCAATTTATCTAGAGCGCGTTTGTAACGCATTTTTGTCGCACTCAAACCCATGTGCATGATGTCTGCGATCTCCTGAAACTCCAGCTCTGCGACAAATCGTAGCACCAGAATTTCGCGGTCAATCGGATTCACATACACCAGCCAGCGATCAAGCCCACCCTTCTCCTCCGGCTTCGGCGCCTTTTCTTCAGACGCTTCTTCAAGAGGGTCCAGACTGAGAGCGTCCATCAAGCGACGCTTACGCCGTTCCTTCCGATACTGCGTGATGCATTCGTTGTAAGTGATGCTGTAAAGCCAGGTTTTGAACTTCGATTTCCCCTCGAAGTTCTTCAGGCCGTACAGCACCTTCAGCATCACTTCCTGACAGACATCGTCTGCGTCGCGATCGTTCCCAAGATATCTCGCGCAGACGTTAAATAATGTTCGCTGGTAACGCCGCATCAACTCTTCGTAGGCGCGCGTTACGTGAAACAGCTCGGTATGCGAGCGCGCGACCAACTCCTCATCAGAGAGCTCGCGGGGGTCGTAGCGCGTGGATAGCGGTTGGGCTTTATTCAAAACAAGTCGTGCCGACAGTCAGGTCAATGTCCGCCACAACCAGCCTCGGCTGGCATTTTGCGGCGGCATACATTAGCAGGGTTTGCCGGTTTAGCGGCTACTCACATGCTGTTCCAGCAGGATCCGATTGGAGAGAGAGACTAGCTCACCCTCATCGGTCAGCAATGTGGTTTTAACCGTGCCGATCTCTTCGATCTGGCCTTCGACCTCGCCAACACGCACTTGTTGCCCAACCTCGTACAGCTCACGCACATAGATTCCCGCAAGAATCTGACCGGCGATTTCCCGGCTTCCCAACCCCATGGCCAGCGCAACTGCCAGACCAACGGTAATCAATACGATGACAATCACATGGTTCAGCAGGTCAGTCTTGACCTCGAGCTGGCTGATCGCAACCGAGATGCTGATGATGATCACCAGTCCCTGAGCAATGCGTCCCAGCCCGGAAGCGTAGTCCAGGCCTACGCCTTCTGCCGCCCCGCGCACCAGTCCGTTGGCCAATTGCGCCAGCAGGACACCGACCAGCAGCACCAGTGCGGCGCCGAAAACCTTCGGCAGATACAACGCCAGCATGTCCAGCGTAGCTGAAACTCGCTCAAGGCCAAGGGATTCTGCCGCGGAAACCAGAAAAATCAGCAGAACGAACCAGTAGACGATTTTACCGATCAGTGTCGAAATTGGCACCTGCAGCCCGGCGCGTGACATCAATTTGGTCAGTCCGGTGCCGCCCATCAGGCGATCGAGGCCGAGTTTGGCGAGCAATTTCGAGAGCAAGGTGTCGAGCAGTTTGGCCACGACGAAACCCAGCAGCAGCACAACCAGTGCGCCGAACAGGTTCGGAATGAAATTAGCGACTTTGGTCCACAACGCAGTCATTGCAGTGACGAGGCTCTGAGTCCAGAGATCAAGTTCCATATTCAATCAGCCTTATCAGCAGTGCGAGCAGTGGTTTTACGAAGACGGGAAACCGGCGAGACATGCGCCGAGCCATTGTTCAGGGCGATCATCAGCGCGGGCAGCCAGCGGCCCAGCAGGCTGAACAGATCGCCGGCGCCGACCTGGCGGTTGGCGGTTTTGAGTACGCGGCCCAGGCACGCATCGTCGTCGCGGCTGGACGGCGAAGCGTTGAGCATGTCGCGCAAAGACTGTTCAAACGGATCGTGCATACGCACCTCTCGTGATGTCTGTGAAAGACGCGGGCAGATTTGCTCGGGTCACATGCGTCATCTTCACACCCAGCGCAAACGGCGGAACAACCACCACTGGCCGAACGCCAGGGCGAGTACCGTCAGACAGGCAATCAGGAAACCATACGGGCTCTCGGCAAACGGAATACCGCCGACATTGATACCGAGCAGACCGGTAATGAAACTCATCGGCAAAAAGATGCAGGTGATGATGCCGAAGCGGTACATGGTGCGATTCATGCGCACGCTCAAGCGCCGGTCTTCGGCCTCCAGCACAAGCCCCACGCGCTCTCGGGTCAATTCAAGCTCTTCCAGATAACGGGTCAGGCTGTTGTTCAATTCGTTCCAGTAGTCGGCGTCGTCTTCGACAAACCACGGCAGTTTTATCCGCGTCAGCTGTCCGAAAATATCCCGCTGCGGTGCGAGAAAACGCTTCAGCCCGGCCGCTCTGCGACGGATGTGCAAAATGGCCCCATGCTCAGGGGTATACCGTTCGTCGGCGTCGAGTTTTTCTTCCTCTTCATCGACCACTTCCGACAGGCAGGTGACCAGATCCTGCACTTTATTCGTGAGGAACTGCGCCAGATACAACATCAATTCGGAGGACGTTTTCGGGCCTTTGCCCTCGCCGAGCAACGCCAGCAGCTCATCGGTGGCGCGCAACGGGCGCAAACGCAGGGAAATCACGCGTTGGGCAGCAGCGAAAATCCGCACCGAGACCATGTCTTCCGGCTCGGCGCCGGGATTGAGATTCACCCCGCGCAGAAACAGCAGCAGCTCGGAATCGGGCAATGGCAACAGCCGCGGCCGGGTATTTTCTTCCAGCAGCAGATCGCAGGTGAATTCGTTGAGCCCGCTGGACCTGCGCAACCAGGTTTGCGTTTGCGGATGGCTGCGATCCCAGTGCAGCCACAGGCTCTCATGGGCCTGCAGTTGCAAATCGTCGAGCTCAGACCGGCCTATCGAACGCGCACCGCCCTTGCCATCCAGCACCAGGGCATGCACCAGCCCCCATTGCGCGTTTTCTTCCTCGAACATCCGCATCCCTTGTCGAAAAGCTTATTCAGGCATTTTCAGCGGGCTCGGCGATACGATCACGCCGTTGTTGTCCGCATAAATGTACTGGCCCGGGTGAAACGTCACGCCGGCGAAAGTCACCGCAACGTTGAGGTCGCCAATGCCGCGCTTGTCGGTTTTCATCGGATGGCTGGCCAGCGCCTGCACGCCGAGATCGGTCTGGGCGATGACGTCGACATCACGGATGCAACCGTAGATCACCAGCCCTTCCCAACCGTTCTGCGCGGCCTTGGCGGCAATCATGTCGCCCAGCAGAGCGCGGCGCAGCGAACCGCCGCCATCAACGACGAGCACTTTGCCTTTGCCGTTGAGTTCGGCCTGCTCCTTGACCAGCGAGTTGTCTTCGAAGCACTTGATGGTCACGATTTCGCCGCCGAAGGAATCACGGCCGCCGAAATTGCTGAACATCGGTTCCAGCACCTGCACCAGCTCCGGGTAGGCGTCGCACAGATCGGGCGTAAGGTAATGTTCCATCGAAAAACTCCTGTAACAAGGAAGACGATCAAGGATGCCGCATGCTGATAAGACGAGTTCCGGCGGTCGCTGTTTACCTTAGCCCATGCCATCGTCGCTGAGCGAAGCTGAACCTGAGCTGAAACGTTATCGCTAAACCACCACGAAATATGACCGGAACCGCACAATGCGTCATATCTTAGCCGCAAGCCAGGCTTAACGGAACGCCCCTCACACCGCAGCGGCCATACCCGCTGTCTGAGCCAGCAATGGCGTCTGCTGATCGTTCAACCAGCGCGCCACCAGTGGCCACACTTCCGTCTGCGCCGCTTTGCTCACCAGCATTTCGACATGGCCGAAATTATCCGAGAAGCCCTGCTCACGCCCCAGATTGATGAACTGCTTGCACTCCGAGCCGATCTGCTCGAACAGCTTGCGGCAGGCCCACGGCGGATCCTGATGATCGCCCGCGGCCGTCACGGCCAGCACCGGCACCTGAACCTCGGCGAGCCCGGCCCACCAATCCTTGTCCTTGTCGCCAAAGCGGCCGAACAAGCCGTACCAGCGCATGCTTTCGATGGCCAGACCGATCGGCTCATCTTCCGGGCCACGTTTGAGGCGTGAGCCGGACAATTGCGCGAAGCGCTTGAGAATAAAGCGCCCGCCCCACTCCACCGGTGGAATCTTCAGTGGCCAATAGGTACGGCTGACCTGCGTACCGAAAAACGCCGCCGAGGCCACTGCCGGTTCCCCGAGGTATTCGCCACCGAGTGCAGCCGCCAAAGTGATGCCACCCAGAGAGTGGCCGATCCAGTGCGGGATCTGTCCGCTCTGCTCGCGAACGAACGCGGCAATCGCTGGCAGATCATAGCGCGCGTAATCGGCAACGCGGTTGCGTCGGTAGTCCTCATTGCGCTGGGACAGGCCGTGACCGCGCATTTCCGGAATCCACACGTCGAAGCCCAGTCGCGTCAGATACGCGCCAAGCCCGAGGCCTTTGGGGGAAAACCAGAAACGCCGATTGGAAAAACTGCCGTGCAACAGGATCACCGGCACGCCGCGTGGCGCCGAGTCATCGGCCATGCCCAGGCGGGTGACAGCGATCTCCACGGACCAGTCCGGGCTGTTGCCGGGTTTCAATCGATAGACGTCTTCGCTCAGATCGCCGCGCCGCTCGGCGCTGATCAGTGCGACAGGAAACAGGTTGCTGCTGCTTTGCATAATGCTCTTGCACAAAAAAGGGCGGCATCCGGAGACCCCGCCCTGTTTGAATCTCAAAGTCCGGCCCATGTGGGAGCGAGCTTGCTCGCGAAGGCGCTGTATCAGTCAACACCCATAGTGAATGTTGCTCCGTCTTCGCGAGCAAGCTCGCTCCCACAGGGGGCGCGGGCCGATTACATACTGCTTAAGCCTGACCTTCGGCGAGGAAGAACCAGGTTTCCAGCACGGTGTCCGGGTTCAGCGACACGCTTTCGATGCCTTGCTCCATCAGCCACTTGGCCAGATCCGGGTGGTCCGATGGACCCTGACCGCAGATGCCGATGTACTTGCCGGCCTTGTTGCACGCCTGAATGGCGTTGGCCAACAGTTTCTTGACCGCCGGATTACGCTCGTCGAACAAGTGGGCGATGATCCCCGAGTCGCGATCCAGACCCAAAGTGAGCTGCGTCAGGTCGTTGGAGCCGATCGAGAAACCGTCGAAGAATTCGAGGAATTCCTCGGCCAGAATCGCGTTGGATGGCAGTTCGCACATCATGATCACGCGCAGACCGTTTTCGCCGCGCTTCAAGCCGTTTTCGGCGAGCAGATCGACCACCTGGCTGGCTTCGCCGAGAGTCCGGACGAACGGCACCATGATTTCCACATTGGTCAGGCCCATCTCGTTGCGCACACGCTTCAGCGCGCGGCATTCGAGTTCGAAGCAGTCGCGGAACGATTCGCTGATGTAACGCGAAGCGCCACGGAAGCCCAGCATCGGGTTTTCTTCTTCCGGCTCGTAGAGCTTGCCGCCGATCAGGTTGGCGTATTCGTTGGACTTGAAGTCCGACAAGCGCACGATGACTTTTTTCGGCGTGAACGCAGCAGCCAGGGTGCTGATGCCTTCCACCAGTTTGTCGACGTAGAAGTCGACGGGGTCGCTGTAACCGGCAATACGCTTGTCGACGCTGTCCTTGATGTCCTGCGGCAGACCGTCGTAGTTCAACAGCGCTTTCGGGTGCACGCCGATCATGCGGTTGATGATGAATTCCAGACGCGCCAGACCGACGCCGGCGTTCGGCAACTGCGCGAAGTCAAAAGCGCGATCCGGGTTGCCGACGTTCATCATGATCTTGAACGGCAGCTCCGGCATGGCGTCGACGGAGTTCTTCTTGATGTCGAAACCGAGTTCGCCTTCGAAGATGTAACCGGTATCGCCTTCCGCGCAGGACACGGTCACGCCCTGGCCATCCTTCAGCAACTGGGTGGCGTTGCCGCAACCGACCACGGCCGGAATGCCCAGCTCACGGGCGATGATCGCCGCGTGGCAGGTACGCCCGCCACGGTTGGTGACGATGGCGCTGGCGCGCTTCATTACCGGTTCCCAGTCCGGGTCGGTCATGTCGGAGACCAGCACGTCGCCCGGCTGGACTTTGTCCATCTCGGAAACGTCTTTGATGATCCGCACTTTGCCGGCGCCGATGCGCTGACCGATCGCGCGACCTTCCACCAGCACAGTGCCGGTTTCCTTCAACAGGTAACGTTCCATGACGTTGGCCTGGGTGCGGCTTTTCACGGTTTCCGGACGCGCTTGCACGATGTACAGCTTGCCGTCGTCACCGTCCTTGGCCCACTCGATGTCCATCGGGCAGCCGTAGTGTTTCTCGATGATCATCGCCTGCTTGGCCAGCTCGCTGACTTCGGCGTCGGTCAGGCAGAAACGCGCGCGCTCGGCCTTGTCGACATCGACAGTCTTGACCGAACGACCGGCCTTGGCCTCGTCGCCGTAGATCATCTTGATCGCTTTGCTGCCCAGGTTGCGCCGCAGGATCGCCGGACGACCAGCCTCCAGCGTGCCTTTGTGTACGTAGAACTCATCCGGGTTGACCGCGCCTTGTACGACGGTTTCGCCCAGGCCGTAAGCGCCGGTGATGAACACCACGTCACGGAAACCCGATTCGGTATCGAGGGTGAACATCACGCCGGCAGTGCCGGTTTCCGAACGCACCATGCGCTGCACGCCAGCCGACAGGGCGACCAGTTTGTGATCGAAGCCTTGGTGCACGCGGTAGGAAATCGCCCGGTCGTTGAACAACGAGGCGAATACCTCTTTGGCGGCGCGGATTACGTTTTCCACACCACGGATGTTCAGGAAGGTTTCCTGCTGACCGGCGAAAGATGCGTCCGGCAGGTCTTCGGCGGTGGCGGAGGAACGCACGGCCACGGCCACGTCAGGGTTGCCGGCCGACAGCGCGGCGAACGCGGTGCGGATCTCGGTGTTGAGCTTTTCAGGGAATTCGGCGTCCATGATCCATTGGCGGATCTGCGCGCCGGTCTTGGCCAGGGCATTGACGTCGTCGACGTCGAGCGCGTCGAGGGCCTTGTGGATCTGATCGTTCAGGCCGCTCAGTTCGAGGAAGTCACGATAGGCCTGAGCCGTCGTGGCGAAGCCGCCGGGGACCGAAACACCGGCGCCTGCCAGGTTACTGATCATCTCGCCCAGGGATGCGTTCTTGCCCCCCACATGCTCAACATCGTGTTTGCCGAGCTTATCGAGGGAAACTACGTACTCTACCAAGGTGATCTCTCCACTAACTGTGTTGGAAAAGCTCAGAAACCGGCGGCCCGGGGGAGCCTCGGCCGGTTGTATGGCCTGGACCTGGAAAATAAGTGAGAATGCGGGCCAACGGCGGCCGGCAAATCGCGCCTATCATATCCAAGAATGTTCATTAGTCTAAGGCCCAAGGTGCAAATGAAACGATCTGCTTTCTTCATCTCCGATGGCACCGGCATTACCGCCGAAACCCTGGGTCAAAGCCTGCTGGCGCAGTTCGAAAACATTACCTTCAGCAAATTCACGCGGCCCTACATCGACAGCGTGGAAAAAGCGCGGGCCATGGTACAACAAATCAACAAAGCCGCTGAAACCGACGGCTTCCGGCCGATCATCTTCGACACCATCGTCAATCAGGACATCCGTGAGATTCTCGCAACGTCGAATGGTTTCATGATCGACATTTTCTCGACCTTCCTCGCGCCGCTCGAACAGGAGCTCACCGAGCACTCTTCCTACACCGTCGGCAAGTCCCACTCCATCGGGCACAACTCCAATTACATGGAGCGCATCGAGGCGGTGAACTTCGCCCTCGACAACGATGACGGCGCGCGCACCCACTATTACGACAAAGCCGATCTGATACTAGTGGGCGTGTCGCGATGCGGCAAAACGCCGACGTGTCTGTACATGGCCATGCAGTTCGGCATCCGCGCGGCCAACTATCCGCTGACCGAAGACGACATGGAGCGCCTGACCCTGCCGACCGCCCTGCGCGCCCACCAGCACAAGCTGTTCGGCCTGACCATCGATCCTGATCGCCTCACCGCGATCCGCAATGAGCGCAAGCCCAACAGCCGCTATTCGAGCTACGCCCAGTGCGAATTCGAAGTGCGTGAGGTGGAGAATCTGTTCCGCCGCGAGAACATTCCGCACATCAATTCCACGCATTTTTCCGTGGAAGAGATTTCGGCGAAGATTCTCGTGGAGAAAGGGGTTGAGCGGCGGTTCAAGTAGTTATGCGGTGCCTGATCTGGCGCCTTCGCGAGCAGGCTCGCTCCCACAGTGGATCTGCATCGTAACGACTGTGGGAGCGAGCTTGCTCGCGAAGAACGATAACGCGATCTGTCAGAGCACAAACAGGTCGATGAATCGATTCACCGGCGTAGCCTCCAGTCGCGCCTGATCCTCGCACAGCGCAAAAATCTCAGCGCAACACTGGCCAGCGAAACGCGTGGCGAGGTTGGCCTTGAACTTGTCTTCCAGCAGCGGAATGCCTTCGGCGCGACGGCGGCGATGGCCGATCGGGTACTCCACCAAGACGTTCTCGGTGCTGCTGCCATCCTTGAAAAACACCTGCACGGCATTGGCAATCGAGCGCTTGTCGGACTCGAGGTATTCGCGGGTGAAGCGCGGTTCTTCGACGATGACCATTTTCTCGCGCAACACATCAATGATCGGGTGCGCCTTGTGGAAGTCGTCTTCGTAGTGCTCGGCCACCAGATTGCCAAATGCCAGCGGCACGGCGGTCATGTATTGCAGACAATGATCGCGGTCGGCAGCGTTGGCCAGCGGGCCGACCTTGGAAATGATGCGGATCGCCGATTCGTGGGTGGTAATGACGATGCGGTCGATCTCGTGCAGGCGATTGCGCACCTGCGGATGCAAGGTCACCGCCGCTTCGCACGCGGTTTGCGCGTGGAATTCGGCGGGAAAACTGATCTTGAACAGCACGTTTTCCATTACGTAACTGCCGAACGGTCGGGAAAAGCTGAAAGCGCGTTTGTCCTCGGGCTTGAGCGCCAGATCGTTGTTGGTGTGGCTGAACGACACGTCATAGAAGCCCCATTGCTTCGCGCTCAATACACCGGGAATGCCCATCTCGCCGCGCATGGCGATGTCGGCCAGACGCACCCCGCGACTCGCCGCATCCCCCGCCGCCCAGGATTTTCGCGAGCCGGCGTTCGGTGCGTGGCGATAGGTACGCAGCGCCTGACCGTCGGCGAAGGCATGGGACAGCGCCGATAGCATCTGCTCACGGTTAGCACCCATCAGTCTGGCGCTGACCGCAGTCGAGGCGATTTTCACCAGAATGACGTGATCGAGTCCTACGCGGTTGAAGGAGTTCTCCAGCGCGATCACACCTTGAATCTCGTGGGCCATGATCATCGCTTCCAGCACGTCGCGAATCGTCAGCGGCGCTTCACCGTTGGCCACGCGTTTCTGCGACAGGTGATCGGCAACGGCGAGAATGGCGCCGAGGTTATCCGATGGATGGCCCCATTCGGCGGCAAGCCAGGTGTCGTTGTAGTCGAGCCAACGGACGATGCAGCCGATGTCCCATGCGGCTTTGACCGGGTCGAGGCGATAAGGGGTACCTGGCACTCGTGCACCGAACGGTACAACCGTGCCTTCGACGATCGGGCCGAGGTGTTTCGTGCATTCAGGGAAACGCAGGGCCAGCAGACCGCAGCCCAGCGTGTCCATCAGGCAGTTGCGCGCGGTATTCAGCGCCTCGGCGGATTCTGGCTTGAAGGTGAGGACGTAATCGGCGATGTCCTGCAGGACACGGTCGTAGTCGGGACGGTTGTTCAGGTCGACGTTGGCGCTCATGGTGATTCTCCTGTTCGGGGAAATGAGTGGTTGGGTCTTCCTCAAGGGCTTGGCTGTTTTAGGGGTGGTTGTTGTCTGTTTTTTTGTGTCGTGTCAGGGGGTAGCCCCTCACCCTAGCCCTCTCCCGAGGGAGAGGGGACCGATTGGGGGATGCTGTAGGGGTTCACCGACCTGAAAGTCCATCGCTGAATCCATAATCGCCTCGGTCTTTCAGGTCGATGTACCACGCAAGACACCTCGGTCGGCCCCCTCTCCCTCCGGGAGAGGGCTGGGGTGAGGGTAAAATGTCGAGTCAGAACGAGTCAGCGGGCACGCGCACATACCCTTCCATCAACACCCGCGCACTGCGGCTCATGATGGCTTTCTTCACCACCCACTCGCCGTTTTCCAGCGTCGCCTCAGCGCCCACGCGCAACGTTCCCGACGGATGGCCGAAACGCACGGCGTTGCGCTCAGCCCCACCAGCAGCAAGATTCACCAACGTGCCGGAAATCGCCGCCGCCGTGCCGATCGCCACCGCCGCCGTGCCCATCATCGCGTGATGCAGTTTGCCCATCGACAACGCGCGCACCAGCAGGTCCACATCACCAGCAGCAATCGCTTTGCCACTCGACGCGACGTAATCCGCAGGTTTGGCGACAAACGCGACTTTCGGCGTGTGCTGCCGTTTCGCCGCTTCTTCCAGGTTCGAGATCAGGCCCATACGCAACGCACCGTAGGCACGAATCGTCTCGAACATCAGCAACGCTTTCGGATCGCCATTGATCGCGCCTTGCAGTTCGGTGCCGGTGTAGCCGATGTCTTCGGCGTTGACAAATATCGTCGGGATCCCGGCATTGATCATGGTCGCCTTGAACGTGCCGACACCCGGCACCTCCAGCTCATCGACCAGATTACCGGTGGGGAACATCGAGCCGCCGCCACCCTCTTCTTCCGCCGCCGGATCCATGAATTCAACCTGCACTTCGGCCGCCGGAAAGGTCACGCCGTCGAGTTCGAAATCACCGGTTTCCTGCACTTCGCCGTTGGTGATCGGCACGTGGGCGATGATGGTCTTGCCGATGTTGGCCTGCCACACGCGCACCACCGCCACGCCGTTGTGCGGAATGCGGCTGGCGTCAACCAGACCGTTGCTGATGGCGAACGAACCGACCGCCGCCGAGAGGTTGCCGCAGTTGCCGCTCCAGTCGACGAACGGCTTGTCGATCGACACTTGGCCGAACAGGTAATCGACGTCGTGATCGGCGCGGGTGCTCTTCGACAGGATTACGGTTTTGCTGGTACTGGACGTCGCGCCGCCCATGCCGTCGATTTGCTTGTCGTACGGGTCGGGACTGCCGATCACCCGCAGCAGCAGCGCATCGCGTGCCGGGCCAGGAACCTGCGCGGCTTCGGGCAGATCGGTCAGACTGAAGAACACGCCTTTGCTGGTGCCGCCGCGCATGTAGGTGGCTGGGATTTTAATCTGTGGTGCGTGAGCCATGATTGCTCCTTTGAAGCGGCCAAGGGACTGATCACCCATTGGCCGCTGAACCTGTTTAAACGGCTACCGCCGACCCTTCGAGAAAGTCCTGAGCGAAGCGCTGCAGCACGCCGCCCGCCTCGTAGATCGACACTTCTTCAGCGGTATCGAGACGGCAGGTCACCGGCACTTCCACACGCTCGCCATTCTTGCGATGAATCACCAGCGTCAGATCCGCGCGCGGCTTGCGTTCACCGATCACGTCATAGGTTTCGCTACCATCAATGGCCAGGGTGTGGCGGTTGGTGCCGGGTTTGAATTCCAGCGGCAACACACCCATGCCCACCAGGTTGGTGCGGTGAATGCGCTCGAACCCTTCAGCGGCAATCGCCTCGACACCGGCAAGGCGCACGCCTTTGGCCGCCCAATCACGGGACGAACCCTGACCGTAGTCGGCACCGGCAATGATGATCAGCGGCTGCTTGCGCTGCATGTAGGTTTCGATGGCTTCCCACATGCGCATGACCTGGCCTTCCGGCTCGACGCGGGCCAGCGAACCCTGTTTGACCTTGCCGTTTTCCACGACCATTTCGTTGAACAGTTTCGGGTTGGCGAACGTCGCGCGCTGGGCGGTCAGGTGGTCGCCACGGTGGGTGGCGTAGGAGTTGAAGTCCTCCTCCGGCAAGCCCATTTTCGCCAGGTATTCGCCGGCGGCGCTGTCGAGCATGATCGCGTTGGACGGCGACAGGTGATCGGTGGTGATGTTGTCCGGCAGCACCGCCAGCGGGCGCATGCCTTTCAATGGACGGGCGCCGGCCAGTGCGCCTTCCCAGTACGGCGGACGGCGGATGTAGGTGCTCATCTCGCGCCAGTCGTACAGCGGCGCGACTTTCGGCCCGGTGTCTTCATGCACGGCGAACATCGGAATGTAGACCTGTCGGAACTGCTCGGGCTTGACCGACGACTTCACCACCGCATCGATTTCTTCGTCGCTCGGCCAGATGTCTTTCAGGCGGATTTCCCGACCATCCACCACGCCCAGCACATCCTTTTCGATATCGAAACGGATGGTCCCGGCGATCGCATAAGCGACTACCAGCGGCGGCGAGGCGAGAAACGCCTGCTTGGCGTACGGGTGAATGCGCCCGTCAAAGTTGCGGTTGCCAGACAACACGGCGGTCGCATACAGATCGCGGTCGATGATCTCTTGCTGGATCAGCGGATCGAGGGCGCCGGACATGCCATTGCAGGTGGTGCAGGCAAACGCGACGACGCCGAAACCGAGCTGTTCCAGCTCAGTGATCAGCCCCGCTTCGTCGAGGTACAGCGCGACGGTTTTCGAACCCGGCGCCAGCGAGGATTTCACCCACGGCTTGCGGGTCAGGCCGAGCTTGTTGGCGTTGCGCGCCAAGAGGCCAGCGGCGATGACGTTGCGCGGGTTGCTGGTGTTGGTGCAACTGGTGATGGCGGCGATGATCACCGCGCCGTCGGGCATTTGCCCCGGCACGTCATCCCACTGGCCGGAGATGCCTTTGGCCGCCAGATCCGATACCGCGACGCGAGCGTGCGGGTTGCTCGGGCCAGCCATGTTGCGCACCACCGAAGACAGGTCGAAGGTCAGGCCACGCTCGTATTGCGCGCCTTTCAGACTGTCGGCCCACAGACCGGTCAATCTGGCGTATTGCT
Source organism: Pseudomonas koreensis (assembly GCF_024169245.1). NCBI lineage: Bacteria > Pseudomonadati > Pseudomonadota > Gammaproteobacteria > Pseudomonadales > Pseudomonadaceae > Pseudomonas > Pseudomonas koreensis. The sequence goes on along the minus strand of NZ_JALJWP010000001.1, from coordinate 3,269,503 downwards.
CGACCAGTTGAACCTGCTGATCTTCACGGCCGGTCAGCTTCAGGTAATCGATGGTTTGCTGATCGATATAGAACATCGCCGCCGTGGCGCCGTACTCCGGGGCCATATTGGAGATGGTCGCGCGATCGCCGAGGGTCAGCGCCGCTGCACCTTCGCCGAAGAACTCCAGCCAGGCGCCGACGACTTTCTGCTTGCGCAGATATTCGGTCAGGGCCAGGACCATGTCGGTGGCGGTGATGCCCGGTTGCAGCTTGCCTGTCAGTTCGACGCCGACGCTTTCCGGCAGGCGCATCCACGACGCGCGGCCGAGCATCACGCTCTCGGCTTCGAGGCCGCCGACGCCGATGGCGATCACGCCCAGCGCATCGACGTGCGGGGTATGGCTGTCGGTGCCGACGCAAGTGTCCGGGAACGCCACGCCTTCGCGCACCTGAATCACCGGCGACATTTTCTCCAGGTTGATCTGGTGCATGATGCCGTTGCCCGGCGGGATCACGTCGACGTTCTTGAAGGCCTTTTTGGTCCAGTTGATGAAGTGGAAACGGTCTTCGTTGCGGCGATCTTCAATGGCGCGGTTTTTCTCGAACGCCTGGGCATCGAAACCGCCCGCCTCGACGGCCAGCGAGTGGTCGACGATCAATTGCGTCGGCACCACCGGGTTGACCTGCGCCGGGTCACCGCCCTGCAAAGCGATGGCGTCACGCAGACCGGCGAGGTCGACCAGCGCGGTCTGGCCGAGGATGTCATGGCAGACCACCCGCGCCGGGAACCACGGGAAATCGAGGTCGCGCTTGCGTTCGATCAGTTGCTTGAGCGAGTCGGTGAGCGTGGCCGGGTCGCAGCGACGCACAAGGTTTTCCGCCAGCACGCGGGAGGTGTACGGCAGGGTGTCGTAGCTGCCGGGCGCAATCGCCTCGACCGCCGCGCGGGTGTCGAAGTAATCCAGCGGCGTGCCGGGCAGGTTCTTGCGGAATTCTGTGTTCATCGGGTCAGGACTCGGGTCACGGTGATTTCAAGTGATGGGCGTTACACCGACCTCAAGGGTCACACCGCCCCGTGTAGGAGCTGCCGAAGGCTGCGATCTTTTGATCTTGCTTCTGGAAAATCAAAGTCAAAAGATCGCAGCCTTCGGCAGCTCCTACAGGGGGTCTGCGGTGTACTCGGGTCAGCCCACCATTCAGCGACGTTCGATTGGCACGAACTTGCGCTGTTCGACGCCGACATACTCGGCGCTCGGACGGATGATGCGGTTGTTGGCGCGTTGTTCGAACACGTGCGCGGCCCAGCCGGTCAGGCGCGAGCAGACGAAAATCGGCGTGAACAGCTTGGTCGGGATGCCCATGAAATGGTACGCCGAGGCATGGTAGAAGTCGGCATTCGGGAACAGTTTCTTCTGCTCCCACATGGTCTTGTCGATGGCCTCCGATACCGGGAACAACACCTTGTCGCCGACCTCGTCAGCGAGTTTTTTCGCCCAGCCCTTGATCACCTCGTTGCGCGGATCGCTGTCCTTATAGATCGCGTGGCCGAAGCCCATGATCTTGTCCTTGCGCTCGAGCATGCCGAGGGTGCCTTTGATCGCCTCTTCTGGCGACGAGAAGCGCTCGATCATTTCCATCGCCGCTTCGTTGGCGCCGCCGTGCAACGGCCCACGCAGCGAACCGATGGCCGCCGTCACGCACGAAAACAAATCCGACAGCGTCGAAGCGCAAACACGCGCGGTGAAGGTTGAGGCGTTGAATTCGTGCTCGGCGTAGAGGATCAGCGACACGTTCATGACTTTGACGTGCAGTTCGCTCGGTTTCTTGCCGTGCAGCAAATGCAGGAAGTGGCCGCCGATGGACGGCTCATCGCTGACGCAATCGATGCGTTTGCCGTCGTGGCTGAAGCGATACCAGTAGCACATGATCGCCGGGAACGCCGCGAGCAAGCGGTCGGTCTTGTCGCGCTGCTCGGAGAAGTCTTTCTCCGGCTCGATGTTGCCGAGGAACGAGCAACCAGTGCGCATGACGTCCATCGGATGCGCGTCGGCGGGAATGCGTTCGAGCACTTCTTTCAGCGCTTGCGGCAGATCGCGCAGCTTGCTCAGTTTGCTCTGGTAGTCGGCCAGTTGCGCTTTGGTCGGCAGTTCGCCGTACAGCAGCAGATAGGCGACTTCTTCAAATTGCGCGTCGGCGGCCAGTTCACGCACGTCGTAGCCGCGATAGGTCAGCCCGGCACCGGCCTGGCCCACGGTGGACAGTGCGGTCTGCCCGGCTACCTGACCCCGGAGTCCGGCGCCACTGAGTACTTTTGCTTCGGCCATCGCTATCTCCAATTTTTGAATTTGTTAGGGAATCTGCAATTACGGTGTTGTTCGCAAAAGATCGCAGCCTTCGGCAGCTCCTACATCGACCGCGTTCCTGTAGGAGCTGTCGAGTGAAACGAGGCTGCGATCTTTTGATCTTTCAATCATTTTTTCGCGGCAAACAATGCATCGAGCTTCTGCTCGAACGTGTGGTAATCGATACGATCGTAGAGCTCCATGCGAGTCTGCATGGTGTCGATGACATTCTGTTGCGTGCCATCGCGGCGGATCGCCGTGTAGACGTTTTCCGCTGCCTTGTTCATCGCGCGGAACGCCGACAGCGGGTAAAGCACCAGCGAGACGTCAGCGCCGGCCAGTTGCTCGGTGGTGTACAGCGGGGTCGCACCGAACTCGGTGATGTTGGCGAGGATCGGCGCTTTCACGCGGTTGGCGAACAGCTTGTACATGTCCAGCTCGGTAATCGCCTCAGGGAAAATCATGTCAGCGCCGGCCTCGATGCACGCCGCTGCCCGATCAAGTGCCGATTCCAGACCTTCCACCGCCAGCGCATCGGTTCGCGCCATGATCACGAAGCTGTCGTCGGTGCGTGCATCGACGGCGGCTTTGATGCGGTCGACCATTTCCTGCTGGCTGACGATTTCTTTATTAGGGCGATGGCCGCAGCGCTTGGCGCCGACCTGATCCTCGATGTGAATCGCCGCCGCGCCGAACTTGATCATTGACTTGACCGTGCGCGCGACGTTGAACGCCGACGAACCGAAACCGGTATCCACGTCTACCAGCAGCGGCAGGTCGCAGACATCGGTGATGCGGCGCACGTCGGTCAGCACATCATCCAGCCCGGTAATGCCCAGGTCCGGCACGCCAAGAGATCCCGCGGCCACACCGCCACCGGAGAGGTAGATCGCCTTGAAACCGGCGCGTTTGGCCAGCAGCGCGTGGTTGGCGTTGATCGCGCCGACCACTTGCAAAGGATGCTCGCTGGCGACCGCATCGCGGAAGCGCTGGCCCGGCGTGTTCAGGTTGGAACTCATGAGTCACCTCGTTCAGTGGCTGTCTGGTTGTGGGCGCCGTCCTCGTAGTGACGGGCGATGTTGCGTTTCGAGGCACCGATGTGGCGGCGCATCAACAATTCCGCGAGCTCGCCGTCACGGTCGGCGATGGCATCGAGAATGCGGTGGTGTTCGGCGAAGGCCTGGTGCGGGCGGTTCGGCGTGGTGGAAAACTGGATGCGGTACATGCGCACCAGTTGATACAGCTCGCCGCAGAGCATCTGCGTCAGCGTGCGATTGCCGCTACCCTGGATGATCCGGTAATGAAAGTCGAAATCGCCTTCCTGCTGGTAGTAACCGACGCCGGCCTGAAACGCCGCATCGCGCTCGTGGGTTTCCAGCACCCGGCGCAACTCGTCGATTTCCGCGACGCTCATGCGCTCGGCAGCGAGGCGGCAGGCCATGCCTTCGAGGGATTCGCGGATTTCGTAGAGTTCGATCAATTCGGCATGGCTGAGTGAGACCACCCGCGCCCCCACGTGCGGCACACGCACCAGCAGGCGCTGGCCTTCCAGACGGTGGATCGCCTCACGCAACGGCCCCCGGCTGATGCCATAGGTGCGCGCCAGCTCCGGCTCGGAAATCTTGCTGCCCGGAGCGATCTCGCCCTTTACGATGGCGGCCTGAATGCGTCGGAAGACGTTTTCCGACAGCGTCTCGGAATCTTCGCCGCTGATGACCGGGGGATCGAGCTGATCCAGCATGATTGTCGACACCTTCAAATCCAATGCGGCAAAAACTAGCTAATAAGGCCGCATCAGTCAAAGGATAAATAGGTATTGTCGACAATCGTCTAATAACCTCAGCCAATCGATCATTTATTACTGGGGGAGCGAGCCTGCTCGCGAAGGCGGCATATCAGTCGGTTTCTGCATTGAATGACACCAGCGCTTTCGCGAGCGGGCTCGCTCCCACAAGGGTGGCATCCCTTGCAGCTTATGGGTCGGCGCGAGCGCTGGCGCCATAAAACCACCGTGCTAGAATGCCGCCCGCATTTGCGGGTCTTTGTACGGCTTGCCATAAAAAGCTGCCAGGCACACGCAGGGGCTTGCGCACGGTTGTGCGGGCACCTGAACCGATAACGGAACGCTGCGCACCAGGATTTATGAGACTCAAGCCTTTCCCCACCTTTTTTGCTCTGTTTTGCCTGCCCGGCCTCGCCGCCGCGGGGGAAAAAACCGTGTACGGCCTCAACGAATACGCTTCGCTTGACGGCATCAATCTCGAAGTTGCGGCCAAACTCGATACCGGGGCGAAAACCGCCTCGCTGAGCGCCCGCGACATCAAACGCTTCAAACGCAACGGTGAATCCTGGGTACGTTTCTACCTGGCGATCGACGCCGCGCATTCGCACCCGATCGAACGGCCGCTCGCGCGGGTCAGCAAGATCAAGCGCCGCGCCGGCGACTACGACCCGGAAGAAGGCAAGCAGTACACCGCCCGTCCGGTGATCGAGCTGGATATCTGCATGGGTTCGGCATTACGCAGCATCGAAGTGAACCTCACCGACCGAAGTGCGTTCCAATACCCGCTTTTGATCGGCTCCGAGGCGCTGAAACGCTTCGACGCGCTGGTCGACCCCAGTCTTAAATACGCTGCCGGCAAACCTGCCTGCACCATCGCCGCTCATACCGCCGAGTAATTTCCATGCGTTCTCTAACCTTCCACCTGAAAATCCTGATCGCCGTGCTGGTGCTGCTGGGCGTTTCGGTTACGGCCTATCAGATTTTCGTGCTCGGCATCCCGGTGACCGAAGACGCCACCGACGACCTGTGGAACATCGACGCCAAGGTCGAATTCGTCGCCAGCACCAAGGATCCGGTGAAGATCCAGATGTTCGTGCCGCCGTTGAGCCGCGACTACGTCAGTCTCAACGAAAGCTTCATCTCCAATAACTACGGCGTCGCGGTCAACCGCGTCGACGGCAACCGCAAGGTGACCTGGTCGGCCCGTCGCGCCAAGGGCAACCAGACCTTGTATTACCGTCTGGTGCTGACCAAGCGGTACACCGCGGAAAAATCCAAGGTCAAAGGCCCGACCTTCCGTGACAGCATGGTCATCGAAGGCCCGGAAAAGATCGCCGCCGAAGCCCTGCTCGCGCCGATCCGCCAACATTCGGCCGACGTCGAAACCTTTATTGGCGAGGCGATCAAGCGCGTCAACAACGTCAACGACGACAATGTGAAGTTGCTGCTGGCCGGCGATCCGTCGACCTCGCACAAAGCCAAAATTGTTGAATTGCTGCTGTCGATTGCCCACGTTCCGGTAGAAAAAGTCCACACCATCCGCCTCGTTGCCGATCAGCCACAGACACCCGAGCTGTGGCTGCGCAGCTTCAACGGTAACGACTGGCTGTACTTCAATCCGGAGACCGGTGAGCAAGGCCTGCCAACCGACCGCCTGCTGTGGTGGACCGGCGACGAAAACCTGATCACCGTCGACGGCGGCAAGAAAGCCAACGTGACCTTCAGCCTGAACAACAGCGAGATGAACGCGATTCGTCTGGCCAAGCTGACCGACGAAAACACTGACGCCAACTTCCTCGATTACTCGCTGTACGGCCTGCCGCTGCAGACCCAGCAGACCTTCATGATCATGGTGATGATCCCGATCGGCGTGCTGGTGATCCTGATCCTGCGCAACCTGATCGGCCTGCAGACCCTGGGCACGTTCACCCCGGTGCTGATCGCCCTGGCCTTCCGCGAAACGCAACTGGGCTTCGGCATTCTGCTGTTCACGGTGATTACCGCGCTGGGCCTGTCATTGCGCTCTTATCTTGAGCATCTGAAACTGCAAATGCTGCCGCGCCTGTCAGTGGTACTGACGTTTGTCGTGGTGCTGATAGCGGCGATCAGTCTGTTCAGCCACAAGTTGGGGCTTGAGCGTGGCTTGTCGGTGGCGCTGTTCCCGATGGTGATTCTGACCATGACCATCGAGCGTCTGTCGATCACCTGGGAAGAACGCGGCGCCAACCACGCGCTGAAAGTCGCCATCGGTACGCTGTTCGCCGCCTCCCTGGCGCACCTGATCATGACCGTGCCGGAGCTGGTGTACTTCGTCTTCACCTTCCCGGCGATCCTGCTGATTCTGGTCGGCTTCATGCTGGCGATGGGTCGCTATCGCGGCTACCGCCTGACCGAACTGGTGCGTTTCAAGGCCTTCCTGAAGAAGGCTGACGCCTGATGTTCGGTTTCTGGAAGACCTGGAAGGCCCTCGAGGCGCGCGGCATCATGGGCATCAACCGCCGAAACGCGGACTACGTGCTCAAGTACAACAAGCGCAGCCTGTACCCGATCGTCGATGACAAGATCCTCACCAAGGAACGCGCCATTGCCGCCGGCATCCATGTGCCGGAGCTGTACGGAGTGATCTCCACCGAGAAGGAAATCGACAAGCTCGACGAGATCATCGGCGGGCGCAGCGACTTCGTGATCAAACCGGCCCAGGGCGCCGGCGGCGACGGCATCATCGTCATCGCCGACCGCTTCGAGGGCCGTTATCGCACCGTGTCGGGCAAGATCCTCGCCCACGAAGAGCTCGAACATCACATCTCGAGCATCCTCACCGGCCTGTACTCGCTGGGCGGCCACCGCGACCGCGCGCTGATCGAATACCGCGTGACCCCGGACCAGATCTTCAAAAGCATCAGCTACGAAGGCGTGCCGGACATCCGCATCATCGTGCTGATGGGTTACCCGGTGATGGCGATGCTTCGTTTGCCGACCCGCCAGTCCGGCGGCAAGGCCAACCTGCACCAGGGCGCCATTGGCGTTGGTGTGGATCTGGCCACCGGCCTTACGCTGCGTGGCACCTGGCTGAACAACATCATCACCAAACACCCCGACACCACCAACGCGGTGGACGGCGTGCAACTGCCCTACTGGGACGGTTTCATGAAACTCGCCGCCGGTTGCTACGAGCTGTGCGGGCTGGGTTATATCGGTGTGGACATGGTGCTCGATCAGGAGAAAGGTCCGCTGATTCTTGAACTGAATGCGCGGCCAGGGCTGAATATTCAGATCGCCAACGATTGCGGGCTGACCTTGCGTACCCACGCGGTTGAAGCGCGCCTGGAAGAGTTGAAGGCGCGTGGCGTGACGGAGTCCGTTGAAGAACGGGTGGCGTTTACTCAGGAAATGTTTGGGCATATTCCAGCCGTTGAGGGCTGATCCTCCACATTGATCGTTCCCACGCTCTGCGTGGGAATGCAGCCCGTGACGCTCCGCGTCACAGTGGACGCAGAGCGTCCATGGCGGCGTTACCACGCGGAGCGTGGGAACGATCAAAGAACCCGAGCTTCAACTCTGCCGCCCATCTGCCAATCGCCGACATCCCCTCTAGGAGCAATTCCCGCAGAGGACTACAATCCCCACCCCGCCTCAACGGCCGATCTGCCCCGCCCATGTTGACCTGTTCCGTACACCCGCTGCCCTACCGCGCCAATCCCGCCGACTATTTCGCGGCCATCCGCCACGCTCCCGGCGCCGTGCTGCTCGACAGCGGCCGGCCGAGCGCCGAACGCGGCCGTTATGACCTGCTCAGCGCCTGGCCGCTGGAACAACTGGCGGTACTGCCGGACGAAAGCGGTGCGCATTTCCTCCAGCGCATGCGCGACAACCTCAGCCGCTTGGGCGAAGCACAATTGCCTGCCGGGTACGAATTGCCGTTCGCCGGCGGACTGATCGGTTACCTGAGCTACGACTTCGGCCGGCATCTGGAGAACCTGCCGAGTCAGGCGCTGGATGACCTGCAACTGCCCGATGCGCGTTTTGGTCTTTATGACTGGGCATTGATTAGCGATCACCAGGCGCAAACCAGCCAATTGGTCTTTCATCCATCGCTTGCTGACAGTGAACGGCAGCGACTGGTCGCGCTGTTCACTCAGCCTCAAGTTGACGCGCTGGCGCCCTTCAAACTGAATGCGCCGATGGCCGCTGATCTCTCGGCTGACGATTACCGCCAGGCCTTCGAGCGCATTCAGAATTACATCCAGGCCGGCGATTGCTATCAGGTCAACTTCGCGCAACGCTTCCGCGCTGAATGTCAGGGCGACCCATGGCTGGCTTATTGCGCATTGCGCCTAGCCTGCCCGACACCGTTCTCCGGTTTCCAGAGCCTGCCCGACGGTGGCGCGGTGCTTAGCCTGTCGCCGGAACGCTTCGTCAGAGTCAGCCAGCGCCAGGTCGAAACCCGTCCGATCAAAGGCACCCGCCCCCGCGGCCTGACCCCAGCCGAAGACGCCGCCAACGCCACCGAACTGTTGGCCAGCCCCAAGGATCGCGCGGAAAACCTGATGATCGTCGACCTGCTGCGCAACGATCTCGGGCGCACCTGCCGCATCGGCTCGGTGCGCGTGCCGGAGCTGTTCAGTCTGGAGAGCTATCCGAATGTGCATCATCTGGTCAGCAGCGTGACCGGTGAATTGGCGGCAGAGCGTGATGCGCTGGATCTGATCGCCGGCAGCTTCCCCGGCGGGTCGATCACCGGCGCACCGAAGATTCGGGCGATGCAGATCATCGACGAGCTGGAGCCGACCCGGCGCGGTTTGTATTGCGGATCGTTGCTGTACCTGGACGTGCGCGGTGAGATGGACAGCTCCATCGCCATTCGCAGTCTGTTGGTCAAGGATGGCCAGGTATGCTGTTGGGGCGGCGGCGGGATCGTCGCCGATTCCGACTGGCAGGCGGAGTATCAGGAATCGATGACCAAAGTCAGAATCCTCTTGGAAACCCTGCAAAACCTCTGAGGAATGATCATCGTGTGGGAGCGAGCCTGCTCGCGAAGACGTCCTTCCAGACGACTACAAACTTAACTCTCTATTAGAGGCCTTGAGAAATTCCTGCTTCAGCTCTTCAAACGTATGCACCGCCGGGAACTGCGGAAACTCGCGAATCACGTTGTCCGGCGCATGAAACAGAATCCCTGCATCTGCCTCACCGAGCATCGTCGTGTCGTTGTACGAATCGCCCGCCGCGATCACCCGGTAATACAGGCTCTTGAACGCCAGCACCGACTGACGCTTGGGATCTTTCTGACGCAACTGATAGCTGGTCACCCGCCCGCTTTCGTCAGTGATCAACCGATGGCAAAGCAGAGTCGGGAAGCCCAGCTGGCGCATCAGCGGCTGCGAGAATTCATAAAAAGTGTCCGAGAGAATCACCACCTGAAAGCGCTCGCGCAGCCAGTTGACGAACTCCACCGCGCCGTCCAGCGGTTTCAGCGTGGCGATCACTTCCTGAATGTCCGAGAGCTTGAGGCCGTGTTCATCGAGGATGCGCAGACGCTGCTTCATCAATACGTCGTAATCGGGAATGTCCCGGGTGGTGGCCTTGAGGGCGTCGATTCCGGTTTGTTCGGCGAAGGCGATCCAGATTTCCGGTACCAGTACCCCTTCAAGATCCAGGCAAGCAATTTCCACAGGACACTCCCGTTTGTAGTGATTATTGGGTCGAGCGAGGCCGAACTCTAGCCTTTGAACATGAGGCGCGCAACGCAGAGGACGCCCCGGGCGCGGCAGCTTTTTGTTACCATCGGCCCCCTATAGAGCGCCCGAGCGCCACTGACCTGTAGGAAGCCGCCCTGATGAGCCCAACGTTCGACGTCGTGGAACTCGCCACGACCTATGCCAACAAATCCGCCCAGGACATCCTCAAGCTCGCCTTCGCCGAATTCGGCGATGACTTGTGGATATCTTTCAGCGGCGCCGAGGACGTGGTGTTGGTGGACATGGCGTGGAAGCTGAACAAGAACGTCAAAGTGTTCAGCCTCGACACCGGCCGCCTGCACCCGGAGACCTACCGCTTCATCGAGCAAGTGCGCGAGCACTACCGGATCGACATCGAAATCGTCTCGCCGGACTACACGAAACTCGAACCGTTCGTGAAGGAAAAAGGCCTGTTCAGTTTTTATAAGGACGGCCATGGCGAGTGCTGCGGCATCCGCAAGATCGAACCGCTGCGCCGCAAGCTGTCCGACGTCAAAGCCTGGGCCACCGGCCAGCGCCGCGATCAGAGCCCGGGCACTCGCAGCGCTGTGGCAGTGCTGGAAATCGACACAGCTTTCTCTACGCCGGAACGCACTCTATACAAGTTCAACCCCCTGGCGCAGATGACCAGCGAAGAGATCTGGGGCTACATCCGCATGCTCGAACTGCCCTACAACAGCCTGCATGAGCGCGGCTTCATCAGCATCGGCTGCGAACCCTGCACCCGTCCGGTACTGCCGAACCAGCACGAGCGCGAAGGCCGCTGGTGGTGGGAAGAAGCCACGCAGAAAGAATGCGGGTTGCATGCGGGGAATATCATCAGCAAGAGCAAGGCTTGATCCCCTGCTGAATGACGTCCCCTTGTAGGAGTGAGCCTGCTCGCGATAGCGGTATATCAGTCGAAGAATTTATTGGCTGACACACCGCTATCGCGAGCAGGCTCACTCCTACAGTTATCTGATGCGATTCGAAAAAATGTGTACACAGAAATGTCACCATCGGTGCCATTTATGTGTGCACTTTCAGTTTTTAACGCCCTGAAAAGTTACATTCCTCAGCAGAGTTCCATCTGCCTGCCTTTCTGCAAAATCCCTCCCCGGAAAAAATACCTGTCCAGTCGATCAATTTATATCGCCGTTTTTTCAGCGACTTATGATCCATCGATAACTATTCGGAATGAGCCGCGGTGCCGCTAGATCTGCATCTGGCACAAATCTGGCTTTATCGCATACATGTTTTGTATACAAAACTGCAAAACATGCACACTTTCGATCCGCAAGCCTGAAGCGCCCTATCCCGTACAGGCTGCAGATGCCCCGTAATTAGTGATGGTTTCACCGCCGCGCCGAAGATTTGTCGAGCCTGAGCGCTCATGCACAGTCATCGCGGCGGTGAACGTCAGGAGCCTGCCGGAATGCGTACAAGTCTTTCGAATAACATTGCGCTGAATCTGCCCTCCTCCACGCTTGATCAACCGTTGCCCCACGACGGACTGAGCGAGCCTCTGCACCTCAGCCCGCGTTTGCACAACAGCGATCTGGCGCCGACCAAAGCCGAGGGCCGGCGCTGGGGTCAGTACAGCATCTTCGCCCTGTGGACGAATGACGTGCACAACATCGCCAACTACTCGTTCGCCATCGGCCTGTATGCGTTGGGCCTGGGCGGCTGGCAGATTCTTCTGTCGCTGGGGATCGGCGCGGCGCTGGTGTACTTCTTCATGAACCTGTCCGGCTACATGGGGCAGAAAACCGGGGTGCCGTTTCCGGTGATCAGCCGGATCAGTTTCGGCATCCATGGTGCGCAAATTCCTGCATTAATCAGGGCAGTTATCGCCATCGCCTGGTTCGGTATTCAGACTTATCTTGCCTCGGTGGTATTCCGCGTCTTGCTCACCGCCGTGCATCCCGGCTTCGCCGAATACGATCACAACTCGATTCTCGGCCTGTCGAGCCTGGGCTGGGTGTGCTTTGTGGCGATCTGGCTGGTGCAACTGGCGATCCTCGCCTACGGCATGGAGATGGTGCGCCGTTACGAGGCGTTTGCCGGGCCGGTGATTCTGCTGACGGTCGCCGCCCTCGCCGCGTGGATGTACTTCCAGGCCAATGCAACCATTGCCTGGTCGATCCGCGAGCCGCTGACCGGTGCTGAGATGTGGCGCAACATTTTTGCTGGCGGCGCGTTGTGGCTGGCGATCTACGGCACGCTCATCCTTAATTTCTGCGACTTCGCCCGCTCTTCGCCGTGCCGCAAGACCATCAAAGTGGGAAATTTCTGGGGCTTGCCGGTGAACATTCTGGTCTTCGCGGCGATTACCGTGCTGCTGTGTGGCGCCCAGTTCCAGATCAACGGGCGAATCATCGAAAGCCCGACCGAAATCATCGCCTCGATCCCCAACACATTCTTTCTGGTGCTCGGCTGCCTGGCTTTTCTGATCGTCACCGTCGCGGTGAACATCATGGCCAACTTCGTCGCCCCGGCGTTCGTCCTCAGCAACCTCGCGCCGAAGTACCTCACCTTCCGCCGCGCCGGGCTGATCAGCGCGACCATCGCCGTGTTGATCCTGCCGTGGAACCTCTACAACAGCCCGCTGGTGATCGTTTACTTCCTGTCGGGCCTCGGTGCCCTGCTCGGTCCGTTGTACGGGGTGATCATGGTCGACTACTGGCTGATTCGCAAAGGCCGGATCAACGTGCCGCAGCTCTACAGTGAAGACCCCGATGGCGCTTATTACTACAGCCGCGGCATCAATTTCCGCGCGGTGGCGGCGTTTATTCCTGCAGCGCTGATCGCCATCGTCCTGGCGCTGGTGCCAGGTTTCCACAGCGTTTCGCCGTTCTCCTGGCTGATCGGTGCCGGCATCGCCGGCATGCTTTACCTGATCATCGCCAAACGCCAGCCGCACTACGCCGAAGTCAGCGGCGAATGCATCGCTGTGGATAACGTCAGCCACTGATCCCTTCGCGGCCCGGTTTTCGGGCCGCACCACTGCCCGCAATAAGGATTTTCCATGCGTATTCTCGTGGTCAACGTCAACACCACCGAATCCATCACCGACGCCATCGCCCGCTCGGCGCAGGCCGTCGCCTCACCCGGTACCGAAATCGTCGGCCTGACGCCGTACTTCGGCGCCGAATCGATCGAAGGCAATTTCGAAAGCTACCTGGCCGCCATCGCCGTGATGGACCGGGTGATGGCCTACGACCACCCGTTCGATGCGGTGATCCAGGCCGGCTACGGCGAGCATGGCCGCGAAGGCCTGCAGGAATTACTCAACGTGCCGGTGGTGGACATCACCGACGCGGCGGCCAGCACCGCGATGTTCCTTGGCCATGCCTACTCGGTGGTGACCACGCTGGATCGCACCGTGCCGCTAATCGAGGATCGGCTGAAATTGTCCGGCCTGTGGGATCGCTGTGCCTCGGTGCGCGCCAGTGGTCTGGCGGTTCTCGAGCTGGAACATGAGCCGCAGCGCGCACTGGAAGCGATCGTGCAGCAGGCGGAATTGGCGGTTACCCAAGACAAGGCCGAGGTGATTTGCCTGGGCTGCGGCGGCATGGCCGGACTGGACGAGCAGATTCGCCGACGCACCGGCGTGCCGGTGGTGGATGGGGTTACGGCGGCGGTGACGATTGCCGAATCGCTGGTGCGCTTGAAGTTGTCTACGTCCAAGGTACGAACGTATGCGACGCCACGGCCGAAGAGCATTATTGGTTGGGGGCAGCGGTTTGCTCGATAGACCGCGTTATCGTTCATCGCGAGCAGGCTCACTCCTACAGAGGAACGCATTCCAATTGAAGGAGTGAGCCTGCTCGCGATAGCCGCAACTCGGTTTGATGCCTGGCTCAGACAGCACTAAACCGCCGCGCCAATCCCTGCTCAGCAAACTGCTCAATCACAAAATCCACAAACGCCCGGGTCTTGCCCGGCAACAATTTGTGCTCGGCGTAATAGATCGAAATGTTGCCGTCATCGACAAACCAGTCCGGCAGCACCCGCTGCAATGTCCCCGCCTGAAGGTACGGGACCGCAAACGGCATGCTCACCAGTGCGATCCCCAAACCTTGCATCGCCGTCGCACACGCCGCCTCGGAATCACTCATGGTCATCCGCGCCCGCAACGTCAGCGGACTGTGTTGTTGATCGCGATGGCTGAGTTGCCAGGAACGCACACGCCCGGTCTGCGGTGAGCGAATCAGAATACCGTCGTGCAGGTTGAGATCTTCGGGATGGCTAATCGGCGCATGGTTCTGCAGATAATCCTGCGACGCCACCAGCACCCGATGCGCCGGCGTCAGTCTGCGCGCAACCACGCCTTGTGGCAGTTCAAAGCCGCCGCCAATCGCCGCGTCGAAGCCCTGCGCAATGAGGTCGACCTGACGGTTATCGAAATGCCAGTCCGGGTTGATCGCCGGATAACGCCGCAAGAATTCGCCGAGCAGCGGCACGATATACAGACGCCCGAACACCGTGCCCATGCTGACTTTCAGCGTCCCGGCCGGCTGCCCTCCAGCGCTGGCCAGATTGGCCACGGCATTCTGGATGGTGGTCAGGCTGGCGCTGACCTCACTCAAAAACAGCTGCCCCGCTTCGGTCAACGTCAGGCTGCGTGTACTACGCTGGAACAGCCGCACGCCAAGCCGCGCTTCCAGTTTCGCCACACTTTTGCCTACCGCCGCCGGGGTCAGGCTCAAGCGCCGCGCGGCTTCGGCAAAGCTGCCGACCTCGGCGCTGCGCACAAAGCATTCGATACTGCTGAACGTTTCCATGATCGCCACTATAAACTTCTGGTTTACACAGACTATAGCAATCATGGTCTACACGGTTGTCGATGCCACGCCGATACTCGGCACCAACACCAAGGCATTCCGCCTTGAACACTTGGAGATCGAACATGACCACTCAACACCTCAGCGGCAAAGTCGCTCTGATTCAAGGCGGTTCGCGCGGCATCGGCGCGGCCATTGTCAAACGTCTGGCCGCCGAAGGCGCCGCCGTGGCTTTCACTTACGTCAGCTCCGCCGCAAAAGCCGAAGAACTGCAGAACAGCATCACAGGCAACGGCGGCAAGGCCTTGGCGATCAAGGCCGACAGCGCCGATGCCAGCGCGATTCGCCACGCCGTCAGCGCCACCGTCGAAGCGTTTGGCCGGCTGGACATCCTGGTCAACAACGCCGGCGTGCTGGCCATCGCGCCGCTGGAAGATTTCAAACTGGAAGACTTCGATCAGACCTTGGCCATCAACGTGCGCAGCGTGTTTATCGCTTCGCAGGAAGCGGCGAAGCACATGGGCGAAGGCTCACGGATCATCAACATCGGCAGCACCAACGCCGACCGCATGCCCTTCGGCGGTGGCGGCGTCTACGCGATGAGCAAATCGGCCCTGGTCGGCCTGACCAAAGGTCTGGCCCGCGACCTCGGCCCACGGGGCATCACCATCAATAACGTACAGCCTGGCCCGGTCGACACCGACATGAACCCGGCCCATGGCGAATTTGCCGATAGCCTGATCCCGTTGATGGCGGTGGGTCGTTACGGCACTGCCGATGAAATCGCCAGCTTCGTCGCCTACCTCGCCGGGCCGGAAGCCGGCTACATCACCGGTGCCAGCCTGACCATCGACGGTGGTTTCGGCGCCTGACAGACCGGCAAAAAAAACGCCGCCCTTCTTTATAGGAAGGGCGGCGTTTTTATCTGGGCGATCAGGCCAGTTCCAGCGTCGGCAGACCAAAAGCGCTTGGCCTGAAGTCTTTCAGCGAGCGAAGAATGCCGTCGGCGTGGGCATACTTCTCATCGGCCATCGCGGCGTCAGGGATGGCAATCGCGGTCATGCCTGCTGCTTTCGCCGCAGTGACGCCGAACGGCGAATCCTCAAACACCAGACAATCCTTGGGCGCAACGCCCAGCCGCCGGGCGGCGGTGAGGAAGATGTCCGGCGCCGGTTTGGCCGCGCCGACTTCCGGATCGTCCGCCGTGACAATGAAATCGAACAGCGCGAACCAGTCACGGTGCAAGGTGGTTTTCTGGCCGAACGACTGGCGCGACGAACTGGTGCCGACCGCAATCGGAATGTTATGCGCCTTGAGGTGACGCACCAGCGCCTCGGCCCCCGGCATCGCCTGCGCCCTGGGGAAACGCTCGCGCATCAGCGGCTCGCGAATCTCAAGAAACTCTTGTGGGGTGATCGGTAGCTCCAGCGCCTGCACCACGTAATTGGCCAGGTCATTGGCACCGCGACCAATGATGTTCTGCTTGACGCTCCAGTCAAAGGTTTTCCCGTAGCGCCCGGCAATCAGCGAGGTGACCTCGGTGTAAATGCCCTCGGTGTCGAGCAGCAAACCGTCCATATCGAAAATCACGGCCTTGATCGGGCCGAACGTCTTCAGCGGTGCATTCATCATCGGATCCGTTAACAAAGACATCCCGGGCGACAGGCAACGTGCCGCAACGCGGATCTGATTAATGGGTTCAGCAGCATAGCGAGGCCGATGGACATTGGGCAACGGGCAATCCCGTCGACGCGCTCTGCGCATTTAGCGAAACCTCCTACAGATACTGCCTACTTCCCCGACTTCTTTCCTTTTTGATCCCCCGCAAAGTCCGCGCTCCCGTTTCTTCCTATGCGCGAGCGACTGCGAATGTTTCAACCCGATCGGCTCCTGGCCCTGAACAACAGCATCGGATTGCTGGTGGTGGCCGCCCTGAATCCCCAGCAGCCAGATTTCGAAGCGCTGATCGATGAGTTCCGCCTGTGTCTGAACACCTACGAGACCTGGGCCGAGCAGTTCTGGAGCGGGACGGCGCTGGGCATCGAACAGGTGTTCAAGGTTGGTAACGACGTACAACTGAGCGCGCCGATCACCTCGCGCGCACCTGTCAGCTCATCGGTAGTCATGTGTTCGGCCAGCGGCCCGTTGACCTTGGTGCACATGTTTGAAGCGGCGCGCTTCGTGCCGATCGGCGACACCCCGGTAACCCTCGAACCGCTGCTCAGCGAAGTCGACGGCGTGCAGACCTACGGCGAGCCACTGCGCTACACCATCGGCCCGAGCGGGATCCTTGAGGTGACCGATTGCATGCGCGGCCAGCGCTATCGCGTCACCTTGTTTCCCGATGCTTCCACTGCCCACGTGCGCGCGCTGTATGCCTCTTATGAAGGTGTCATCGCCGGTCTGGAAAACTGGCTGCGCGTTGAATGGAAGGGCTTCCAGCCGCAGTGGACGGAGTTTTCCAGCGGCGGTTTTCTTGATCGTTACGGGCAGTTGCAACGGGCCGATTGGCGCGGTCTGGAAAAAGCTTTGAATGGCGTCTGGGATGACATCCAACAGCTGTTCGCCCTCCTCGCTGATCTGCAGGAGCACAGCGCAAAGCTCCTGGAATACCTGAGCGAAGTCGAACTTGAGGCGCTGCTTGCCGCTTCAAATGAAGCGATTGCCAACGCCTTGCTGATGCTCAGCGACGAGCCGTTGCTGTTCATTCATCTGGCGGCGTTCACCAGTTGGCTGAAGATGCTGCCGCCGCAATACCTCGCCGAAGTGGTAGCCGAAGTCCGTACCGAGTTGCTGATCAGTTTCCTGTTGATGCGCGTGGCGGGCGGTGCCGGCGTATCGCTGCGTCTGAGCAGCAAGGTCTTGGCCAGGATCAAGTCGCCACGGGCGCGGGAATGGCTGGTCGCTTCAGCCTTGCGTCTTGCTGAGCTGACTTCGACGCCGGAACTCAAGCAGCACGCGAGCACGCTAAAGCCGCTGATGATTCACGCCCGGAATGTTCAGCTGAAGCCGACGCCGTCGATTCCGCTGAACATTCGCCAGGCCGACGCGGTGGTGCTCAACGTGCCGAATCCGGCAACCCTCGCGCGGGAAAAATCCCAAGGCATGGCGCGCCTTGAGCGCCATGAGCCCCACGACGATGTCCCCGACCAGGCGAAAAACCCCAACGGCGATGCTGCCGATTGCGTGCCCAACACCTGCACCAACGGCTGTCCGGTGTCGATGGTCACCGGCGAAGAACTCCTGACCCTGACCGACGCGGTGCTCGACGGTGTGCTGCCCTTCGAGTTCACTCGTTTGTACCGCAGCAGCGCCGTCGAGATCGACATCGGCCTGGGTTTCGGCTGGAGCCATACCCTCGCCCATCGCCTGGCTTTCGACGGCGACAGCGTGATCTGGATCGACCACGAGAACCGCCGCACCCGTTTTCCCTTGCCCAATGTCGCGCGTCCGGCGATTCACAACAGCCTGTCGCGGGCGGCGATTTTTCTCGGTGATGAACCGGAAGAACTGATCCTCGCCATGGCCGGCGACAGCGCACGGTTCTATCACTTTCGCGCCGGCCGGCTGACGGCGATCAGCGATGTCTACGGCAATCGTCTGACCCTACACCGTGATCGCTCCGACCGCATTCAGCGTCTGGACAACGGCGCCGGCCGCTCGCTGCTGTTGCGTTATGACCGGGCGCAACTGGTGGCGGTTGATTATCAGGTCTTCGTGCAGGGTGAGTGGACCACCGAGCAAAACCTCGCCACCTACCGCTTCGATGCCCGCCAACGCCTGCTGACCGCGACCAACGCGGCGGGCGACAGCGAGCGCTACGACTACGACGACCACCACGTCATTCTCCAGCGCCAGCTCACCGGCGGCGCGAGCTTTTTCTGGGAGTGGCAACGCGAGGGCAAGGCGGCGCGTTGCGTGCGCCATTGGGCCTCGTTCTCGCAGATGAACACCCGCTACGTCTGGAACGATGACGACGCCAGCGTGACCGTGCATTACGTCGACGGCACCGAAGAAGTCTACGTCCACGACGAGCGCGCGCGGCTGGTGCGTCAGGTCGCGGCCGATGGCGGTGAGCAGCTCAAGGCCTATGACGAGCAGGGCCGCTTGATCGCCGAGCAGGATGCTCTGGGCGCGGTCACCGAATACCGCTACGACGAGGTCGGACGGCTGATCGCGCTGATTCCGCCGGACGAGGCGCCAACGTCCTACGAGTACCGCAACGGTTTTCTCCACAAGCGCTGCCGCGGTGATGCGGTGTGGATCTATCGGCGCAACGCCGAAGGCGCCGTCACCGAAGCGGTTGATCCTGACGGTCAGGTCACCCATTACTACTACAACCTGCGCGGTCAGTTGCTGTCGTTGCGTTACCCGGACAGCAGCCGCCATCGCTGGGTGTGGAACGAACTCGGTCAGCTCATCGAAGAAACTCTGCCCGACGGTGGCGTGCGGCGCTTTTCCTACGATGCGCTGGGCCGGCGGATTACCACCCAGGACGAATTTGGTGTCGTCAGCCGTCAGCAGTGGGACGCGGCCGGCCGACTGATCCTGACGACTTCTCCTACGGGAAGCACGCGCGCCTACAGCTACGGCGCCTACGGCCAGATCACCGCCGAACGCGATGAACTGGGGCGTATCACCCGCTATGAATATGACGACGACCTGCACCTGGTCTCGCGGCGGATCAACCCCGACGGCACCCGCGTGCAGTACCGCTATGACCATGCGCGGTTGCTGCTCACCGAGATTGAAAACGAGTCCGGAGAAAAGTACCGACTGGATTACACGCCGACCGGATTGATCCGACAGGAAACCGGGTTTGATGGACGTCGCACTGCGTACGTTTACGACCTCAATGGCCATCTGCTGGAAAAAACCGAGTTTGGTGATTTCGGCCCCAGTCTGGTCACCCACTACCAGCGCGACAAGGCCGGGCGTCTGCTCGTCAAAATCCTGCCCGACGGGATCAAGGTGCGTTATGACTACGACCGCCTCGGCCGCTTGGTTGCCGTCGATGACGGGCAAAATCATCCGCTGGCCTTCGAGTATGACCGTCAGGACCGCTTGATCACCGAGCATCAGGGCTGGGGCACCCTGCGTTATGCCTACGATGCTTGCGGTCAGCTCAAACGCCTGCGCCTGCCAGACAACAGCAAGCTCGATTATCACTACGCCAAGGGCGGTGCGCTTTCAGCCATCGACCTCAACGGCACGCCGCTGACCCGGCATGTGTATCAGTCAGGTCGCGAACAGCAACGCCAGCAAGGTCTGTTGCTCAGCGAATATGCCTACGACGATCAGGGTCGCTTGCTCGCCCACGCCGTAGGCCACCGCCACGCCTCGCTGTACCGCCGCGATTATGCCTACAGCGCCAACGGCAATCTCGAGCACATCGCCGACAGTCGCCACGGCCAGCGCACCTACGGCTACGACGCCCTCGATCGGCTGATCCGCGTCCGCCACTCACGCGACGAACTGCCCGAATCCTTCGCCCACGACCCGGCCGGCAACCTGCTGATGCAGGACCGTCCCGGCCCCGCGCAGATCAAGGGCAATCGCCTGCTGATGCAGGGCGACCGTCATTACGACTACGACGCCTTCGGCAACCTGATCCGCGAACGCCGCGGCCACGGCCAGACCCTGGTCACCGAATACCGCTACGACTGCCAGCACCGCCTCATCGGCCTGACCCGCCCCGACGGCCAGACCGCCAGTTACCAGTACGACGCCTTCGGCCGGCGCATCCGCAAAACCGTCGGCGACGCCGTCACCGAATTCTTCTGGCAAGGCGAACACCTTGTCGCCGAAAGCAGCGCCACGCAATACCGCAGCTTCCTCTACGAACCCGGCACCTTCCGCCCACTGGCAATGCTCGACGGCAAAGGCCCGAAAAAAGCCTGCCCGTTCTACTACCAACTCGACCACCTCGGCACCCCGCAGGAACTCACCGACTACAGCGGCGAAATCGTCTGGTCCGCGCAATACGACGCCTACGGCAAAGTCGCCGCCGTCACCCTCGCCGGCGAAGACTACCTCGACCAGCCGCTGCGTTTTCAGGGGCAGTACTTCGATGTTGAAAGCGGCCTGCATTACAACCGCCATCGGTATTACGACCCGAGGCTTGGGCGGTATCTGACGCCGGACCCGGTGAAGCTCGCGGGTGGGTTGAATCAGTACCAGTACGTGCCGAACCCGACGGGGTGGGTGGATCCGTTGGGGTTGACGTCCAATTGCCCGCCAAAAGGCCGAAAAACGACCGACTGTCCAAAACCTAATGAAGTCGAGCCCCCGCTGGTTTCTCGGCGAGGCGCGTTCAGAAAGGCAAAACTTGACTCGGGAATACCAAAAGGGCAGCAGCCCGACATTCAAGTCGATGAGGTCAGCGGCAAGCAGAAGCAATTCACTTATGCCAACATGACAGATAGGAAAGGCAATAACATCTTGGACAGTCGCGGAATACCAATCATAACTAGAGAATATAAATACACCAGAGAGGATGGCTTTATATTGATCCTCCAAGATCATTCCGCGGGGCATAAATACGGGGATATAAATAACCGGGGAGATCAAGGCCCTCACATAAATGTGCGACCTGCGGATGACAGGCGGAATGGCAAGGTAAAAAACACAAGCGATCATTACCCTTTCAGGAGATCACGATGAAAAACTGGAACGAAATAGAGGGCAGCAAATTTTTCAATATGGTATTCAGCAGACATATACCTATCTCAGAGATTAAGCTATTCGCCCTGAACATAGACAATAACCTTTCAACACTGACCTTGGCTTTTGACATCAGGGAGACACCAGACACTCCTCCAAAGAAATGGGATCTCATAGGATACAATGCTTGCCGGATCGGAATAACGTGCAGTGAAGTTCGAGGCTTGACAACATCAAACATTCCAACGCAAGAAACATTAAACCTATCCATCCAACTCATTGGGGATCGGTACTCTGTTTCCGCCACATCCATGTCGTCAGAGTTAAAATTCACTACATCATCATTAAGATTGAGAGAGCCAAGTGTGTACTTAACAGAAACACCTTTCTAGACCATTCAATCATCAAACGCTATTTTGCAGGTGACATTTTTTTCTCTTGAGGACTTGATCAAAGGCTTCCTCAGTAAAGTCGAAGAAGGAACAACGCTGCTGCAGAAAAAATTTGGTACACGAAACATTCTTAGGCTCTGGCGAAGTGGCCAAATAGAGCGTTGCGGAGAAATTATTGATGGCGTGGTGTATGAGTTGCATGGCGTAAGCTGTGCTATCCATTTCCCCACAGAGTTAGTAGATTTCGATTACGGACCAAACAACAGTATCGACGGCTTTGACGTGTGGCGTCTTTATATGTACGCCGCCGACAGGCCTGAAGAGTACAAAAAATACACTGACATCAATTTTCTTGAGAGCGAGTTCAAGTCTTATATAGACTCAGGCAGAATCAAAAAAATATCGCCCTCCGATGACCTCTATGAATTAATCGCCCCCCCGGAAAACCTCTGAAAACGAGAGCATGGCTCGCAGATGACTAAGAAATATCCCGCGTATATTGTCGAGGTCGACGCATTCATTGAGGAAATGGTCCTGCTCAGCGTCAACGGTGTGACTGTGAGATGCTTCGCAGGCTACTGCCCGTCAGTCATTGAAATAGGTGAGACCTACTCAGCCGAGTTTGAAATGGTGCTGCCAGACGAAATAGACATCTCAAAATGTGAAAGCAGCGAAACACGTGTCGAGATGCTTGACGATGGTTTCTCATGTGAGATTCATGGGCGCTTAGAAGGCGGTACCTTCAAGTCATTCGTCGAATTTGCGGATCAAGACATTCACTTCGATTTTCCGCATCTCAACGGGCAGTTTGTGAAAATTAAAGCAGAAAGAATCGACGTTTCGTTTTGAGGAACTGAGCCTCTGTAGGGCCTGCTGAGTCAGGCCCTTAAGCGATAATTCACATTCTCAACATCCTCTCACTGCTCATCCCCATCCTCCTCATACTCCATATCCGCCTCATCCGCATCATTCAACGGCACCGTCGCTTCATCCATCAGCGACCCCGGATCTTCATTCCCCGGGTCATTGATAAACGGCAGCCCATTAGGGCCCTTTTCTTCTTTGCCTTCGGTTTCAGGGGTCATGGCGCACCTCTTGAGCGTGTGGGATGTATGACGTTCGAAAAGCACTGCCGCCAATCGTTCCTCTTTCTGACCGCCAGACACGAAAAACCCGGCACCAAGCCGGGTTCCGTTGATCAATCAGCGATGTTTATTTTTGTGTTTGTTCTTGTGCTTGTGGCCGCCGGAATGATGTCCATCGTCGTCGCCACCAAGATTGTTACCTACCGCGCCGCCTGCTGCGCCGCCCAGGCCCGCGCCGATGGCGGAGCCGGTGGAGCCGCCGAGGCTGTTGCCGACGACCGAACCACCGGCTGCGCCAAGACCGCCACCAATTGCGGCTTCGGTGCGGTTGCGTTTGTTCGCGCCGACGGCGCTGCCGGCCGCGCCGCCTACACCGGCACCAACCGCCGCGCCCGTGCTGCCGCCGAGTTGTCCGCCAACCACATTACCCAGCGCACCGCCAAGACCGCCACCTACCGCAGCGGTGCCGTCTCCGGCGGCCATCGCGCCCTGCGCCACGACCAAGCCAAAAAACAGTGCAGATAATGACAATCGCATATGAACCTCGCAGTTCCCGAATCGGGACAGTCCGCCCAAGCGGGGCGTATGCAGATTGGAGATGATTTGCGGCGAAACGTTCAGCCATGAAAAAGCCCGACATCGAGTCAGGCTTCTTGTGACACGCGATCAGTTTCAGTGGCGCTTGTGACCTTTGCCCAGGTTGCTGCCGACTGCGCCGCCTGCCGCACCGCCCAGACCCGCGCCGATGGTGGCGCCGTTGCGGCCGCCTAAGCTGTTGCCGATCACCGAACCCCCGGCTGCACCGACACCGCCGCCGATCGCCGCTTTGGTACGGCTGCCCTTGCGTGCGGCGACTGCGCTGCCCGCTGCGCCCGCGACGCCAGCGCCAATTACGGCGCCGGTGCTGCCGCCCATTTTCTGCCCGACCACGTTACCCAGCGCGCCACCCAGGCCACCGCCAAGCGCCGCGGTGCCATCACCGGCAGCCATCGCACCTTGAGCAACCAGAAGGCCAAGAACCAGAGCAGGCAGTGTTAAACGCATGACGAAAACCTCAAATAAACGGGATGACGAGAAGGAGCGGGATTTAATGCGCTTGGCGCAGGAAAGTCCAGACGCAGGCAACAGCGTCGATTGGACCGCGATCAGGGAAAAGGTTTTATGCCGGACAAAAAAAAGCCCGCTGGGGAGACGGGCTGGAGACTTGCTTTCTAACGGATGGCTTCACACTACGTTGGCCAACGTGAAAAGTTTGTGAAAAAAAACCGACATTAATGTCAACGCCCGCCCCCTCATTCTTACGCGCATAAAAAACCCCGTTCAGTGACGGGGTGCGTGATGAAATCACTTTCTGGTCCTTGCCGTGACCTTGGGCAGGAATTTCGCTTTCGGCCCTTTGGGGGCTGTGGATTTGATTTTGCCGATGGTGACCGGATCCTCGCCAAACCCCGACTGATACTCCGACTGACCGCAGCGCACACAGTTGTTGAATGAAAACTCTGCGCCATCATCTTCGATAAATGGACCTGACATAGACTCTCCCCTACGCAACCGGGCCGACACCGGCAAAACAGTTTTGCCTGAAAAATATCGTCCCTCAGCGCTGTTGATACTAGCTGGTCACTACTGGACTTGCCGTTCAGAAAGGCTGATCACCGACGAATGGAAAAAGCGTCGCAAGCGATCATTCGCTAAAGATTTCCATCGAACGGCCGCTGCCCTTATTCCTAAAAATGAATCTCAAGGAGAGATCATGCAAATCAATGGATTCCCCAACATGCCAGTCGTAAAACTCACGGACGAGCAGATCGCTGCCGGCAAGGCCGGCGCGGAAAAACTCAAGGAAAAGATCGCCTCGGGTGAAATCACCATCAAATACCCGGATAAGCCCCTTCTGCAGCCGGGCGTCGTCTACCATCCCAGCGAGCCCGCACCATCGGCGCAGCCTGACGGGACACCGCCCCTCGTTGCCATCGATGCACCGCTGACCTATGACTCAAGAGGCGCTGTGTTGCTCAAGCCTTAAGGCTGATTGACGCGAAAAAAGCCCATTCCTCGTGCGAGTGGGCTTTGTCTTCAACGCAATGATCAACGGAGCTTCACCGCCGTTCCGGTGACAAACACCACAACCATACCGCCCTTGCCTGCCGGCATGCTGATCTCAAAATCCACGCCGACCACGGCGTCAGCCTGCAGTGCCCGCGCTCGATCCTTCAACTCGTCGGTTGCCTGAATGCGTGCTTCTTTGAGAGCCCGCTCCAACGTCTGCGACCGCCCGCCAAAGAAGTCGCGCATGCCGGCGAACATGTCGCGGATCACGTTGACCCCTTGCACAGATTCGGCGCTGACAATGTCCAGATAGGCCGTGATCTGCCGCCCCTCGACGGAATGGGTGGTGGAAATGATCATGGCAATTGTCCTACCCGAAAAATGAACGATGGATTGTAATGCCCGATCTGCGGTGGTGCCCATCCCATCGGACAATCACCGAAAACCCGTCGCCAAAAACCACAAAACCCCTGACTTCTTTCGAAATCAAGGGTTTTGTGTAATCAAATTTGGCGGTGAAGGAGAGATTCGAACTCTCGATACAGTTTCCTGTATACACACTTTCCAGGCGTGCTCCTTAAGCCACTCGGACACTTCACCGTATCTCTGCAGACATGTTCTGTCTGTCGAGGCGCGCTAATGTAGTCGAAAGCTTTTCCGATGGCAAACTTTTTTTCAGAATTTTCATGCGCTTAAGAGAGGCCGCTGCGTTCAGCCAGAGCGGGCGATGGCAAACCCGCCAATCTCGGGTGGGCCGCGCGCTTCCTTTATAGAAGGCAAGAGGCGCACGGCGCTGGCTGAAGCGCAAAACGGTGACCGGCAGGTCAGTCACGGCGCTTTACCTGGCCTGCGGCGGTGAGTAACGTCTGCCCATCTTTCTAATAAGGAATAGCGTCATGAGCGAGTTGATTGCCTACCACCTCGAAGACGGTATCGCGACCCTGACCCTGAACAATGGCAAGGTCAACGCGATTTCTCCGGATGTGATTGCGGCGTTTAACGCGGCGCTGGATCAGGCGGTGGCGGATCGCGCCGTGGTGATCATTACCGGGCAGCCGGGGATTCTCTCGGGCGGTTATGACCTGAAGGTGATGACGGCCGGTCCGAAAGAGGCCGTTGCGTTGGTGACAGCAGGTTCGACGCTCGCCCGTCGCCTGCTCTCTCACCCGTTTCCGGTGATCGTTGCCTGTCCGGGACACGCCGTGGCCAAGGGCGCTTTCCTGCTGTTGTCCGCCGATTACCGCATTGGTGTCGATGGCCCGTTCAGCATCGGTCTGAACGAAGTGCAGATCGGCATGACCATGCACCACGCCGGCATTGAGCTGGCACGCGATCGCTTGCGGCGTTCGGCTTTCCATCGCTCGGTAATCAATGGCGAGATGTTCGATCCGCAAAGTGCCGTTGATGCTGGCTTCCTCGACAAAGTCGTGACTGCGGAAGAATTGCAGGGCGCCGCCCTGGCTGCCGCGCGTCAGTTGAAGAAGATCAATATGCTCGCGCACAAGAACACCAAGCTCAAAGTGCGCAAGCAACTGCTGGAAACCCTCGACGATGCGATCCTGCAGGATCAGCAGCATCTGGGCTGATTCGTCCAGAATCTGCCGGTGACAGATAGCCCGACACTCGTGTCGGGCTTTTTCTTACGTTCAGCGTTGAAAATTCGCTAAAAGCTCTAGGACGCGCCTGACAGGCACCGCTGAAACATGCGCTTAAACATCGGCCATCTCCTGACTCTACAGGGGCAATTGCCGAAAACAGTGCACATCCGTACACTGCGCCACCTTTTGTCCCGGTGGGCCTGCAAAAATGCTGTTCGTGTTTCGTATGTTGTTGATGGGCCTGCACTTTATTCTGGCCGGCGTGCTGGGCGTGATCCTTGGCTTGTGCCGCCCGTTCAACCCGGACAACAGCCGACTCTGCGCCCGCCTCTACGCCCTGCCGGCGATGTGTATTTTACGTTTGCAGGTGAAGTCCGAGGTCAACGGCCTGATCAACAAGCCTGACAGTTGCGTGATCATCGCCAACCACCAGTCCAACTACGATCTGTTCGTGTTCGGCAACGTCGTCCCGCGCCGCACCGTATGTATCGGCAAGAAAAGCCTGAAATGGGTACCGCTGTTTGGCCAGTTGTTCTGGCTGGCCGGCAATGTATTGATCGACCGTGGCAATGCGCACAAGGCGCGGCAGTCGATGCTGACGACCACTCACACTCTGCAAAACGAAGACACCTCGATCTGGGTATTTCCGGAAGGCACCCGCAACCTCGGTGAAGATTTGTTGCCCTTCAAGAAAGGCGCCTTCCAGATGGCAATTGCCGCCGGCGTGCCAATCGTTCCGGTGTGCGTGAGTAGCTACGTCAAGCACATGCGCCTGAATCGCTGGCGCAGCGGCGACGTTCTCATACGCTCCTTGCCGGCTATTCCTACAGTCGGATTGAGCATGGATGACATGCCGCTGCTCATCGAGCGATGCCGCGAGCAGATGCGTGAATGCATCGAGTCGATGGATCGGCAACTGCAAGCCGCGTGAAAAAACAAACCCGCCCTGTGCGGGTTTTCTTTTGCCGGGTGAACTGTAGAAGTTTCACTGACTCTCAAGCAGCGACACGGCTAAGCTGAAGCCATGTTCCCCTGCCATCTGCCAAGAAGAAGTGAATCACCACCATGGGTCGAGTTGTTGCTGCTGCGGTGTACAGCGAAGGCAAGAAAGTTACCAATATCACGCTTGATGAAGGCGCGGCCTGGGCGGCCAAGCCGGGCCACTTCGTCTGGATCGGTCTGGAAGAACCGGACGCACAGGAATTATCCAACCTGCAACGCCAGTTCAATCTGCATGAGCTGGCCATCGAAGATGCGCTGGAAAAACATAGCCGGCCGAAACTGGAAACCTTTGGTGACGCTCTGTTTATCGTCACTTACTCGCCCGTTCGCGAACACGGCGTTTTGCAATTCATCGAGACGCATATCTTCGCCGGCAAGGGCTACATCATTACCGCGCGCAACGGCCACTCGGCGTCCTACGCCCAGGTGCGACAACGCTGTGAGGCGCGTCCATTGTTGCTGGAGCATGGCGAGGATTTCGTCCTGTATGCGCTGCTCGATTTCGTCATCGAGAACTATCAGCCGGTAGGCGAAGCGATCCACGCCGAGATCGATGAGCTGGAGCGCAACGTGCTGTGCAGCGCCCTCAACGAGCGCGACATTCAGAAGCTCCACGGTTTGCGCCGTGACGTGGTGCGCTTGCGTCGATACGCGGCACCGATGGTGGAAATCGGCGAAGAGCTGCAAAAACTCAGTTTCCCGTTCATCGACAAGAACATGCGCCCGTACTTTCGCGATGTGCAAATTCACGTAACGCGGCAGATGGAAGACCTCAGCACGCTGGCGGATATTGCCAGCCAGACCATCGAGATTGGTGTGTTGCTCGAGGCCTCGCGGCAGAGCGTGGTGCAGCGCAAGTTCGCAGCGTGGGCAGCGATTCTGGCCTTCCCTACGGCCGTGGCCGGGATTTACGGGATGAACTTCCAGAACATGCCGGAATTGACTTGGCATTACGGTTATTTTGCGGTGCTGGGGTTTATTGCGGTGGGGTGTGTGAGTTTGTGGGCGAGTTTCAAGCGGTCGGGGTGGTTGTAGCCGGGACCGCGTCGCCCCGGCGATTCGTGAGCAGGCTCGCTCCCACAGGGATTGTGGGAGCAGGCCCTTTTAGCGTTGCGCAGCTTCTGGTTTGTGCGCCACAAAACGCATCATCCACTCCGCCACCGTAGCGCCGTGGTGCTCCTGTTCCAGGCTGGCGACACCCTTGCTGTAAATCTGCGAACCCAGCGCTTCCTGGCGCAGATCGAGCAGCGCGCGCGAGTAATCGTGAATGAATTCCGGATGGCCCTGGAAGCACAGCACTTGATCGTTGATGTGATAAGCCGCGAACGGGCAGAAATCGCTCGACGCGATCACTGTGGCATTTTCCGGTAGCTCGGTCACTTGATCCTGATGGCTGATCAACAGTGTCAGCTCTTCGCGCACCGGGCTCATCCACGGCGCCTTGGCCGCCAGCTTGTAGTTGTGCGTGCCGACGCCCCAACCCTGGGATGCGCGCTCGCTCTTTCCGCCAAGCAGCAGCGCCAGCAATTGATGGCCGAAGCACACGCCGAGCAGTTTGTCGCCGCGTTCGTAGCGATTCAGAAGATAAGTCTTGAGGGTCTGAATCCACGGATCAGTGCCGAACGAATCGGCCTTGCTGCCGGTGACCAGATACGCATCGAACGTCTGCTTGTCGCTTGGGTATTCGCCATTCACCACGTTATAGACAGTGAACTCAGCGGCAATCGGTTGTTGCGAGAACAGGCGCTGGAACATCTGCCCATAACCCTGATATTGGTCAATCAATTCGGGCCGCAGGATGTCGGTTTCGAGAATGCAGATGCGCAGCGACATAAAAAATACCTGACACGTGATGGGAATAATGAACACCCAGAGCCTGCCTTGAAACACATGGCCAAGGCAAGCCCCGACATGTTCGCCAGCCCTAGAACATTTCACCTTTCGCCGCTTTGTCCAGCAACAGTGCTGGCGGCGTAAACCGCTCACCATATTGCTCGGCCAGATACTGCGCGCGGGCGATGAAGTCCTTCAGGCCATACTGGTTGATGAACTGCAGCGCACCGCCGGTCCACGGGGCAAACCCGATGCCGAAGATCGAGCCGACGTTGGCATCCGCCGTTGAGGTCAGCACGCCCTCCTCCACACAGCGCACGGTTTCGATGGCCTGCACAAACAACAGACGATCACGCACATCCTTCGCTGGAATCTGTCCGTCGACTTTCTCGAAACGCGTTTTCAGCTCCGGCCACAGATGCTTCTGGGCAGCCGCAGGATATTCATAAAAACCGCCTCCGGCCGCTTTGCCCGGTCGCTTGAACTCATTGAGCATCAAGTCAATCACGGCGAAGGCCGGATGCTCGATCAGCGGTTTCCCTTCTGCCTGTAAGTCCTTGGCCGTCTGCTGCCGGATATGGCTCATCAGGCTGAGGGAAACTTCGTCGGAGATGGCCAGAGGCCCGACCGGCATCCCGGCCTTGCGCGCTTCGGTCTCGATCATCGGCGCACTGACGCCTTCGCCGAGCATGGCAATGCCTTCGTTGGTGAACGTACCGAACACCCGCGAGGTGAAGAAGCCGCGACTGTCGTTGACCACGATCGGCGTTTTCTTGATTTGGAGGACGAAATCGAAACCGCGGGCGAGGGTTTCGTCGCTGGTCTGCGCGCCCTTGATGATTTCCACCAGCGGCATTTTTTCCACCGGACTGAAGAAATGCAGGCCGATGAATTTGCTTTGATCGGGCACGGCCGTCGCCAGGCCGGTGATTGGCAGCGTCGACGTATTGGAAGCGATGACAGCGTCGCCACCCACCACCTGTTGCGCGGCGGCAGACACCTTGGCTTTGAGTTGGCGATCTTCGAACACCGCTTCGATGATCAGGTCGCAACCGGCCAGATCGGCATCGCTTTCGCTGGCAACGATGCGCGTCAGAACCGCTTCGCGCTGCTCAACCGTCATCTGGCCACGGGCAACTTTTTTATCCAGCAGCGCCGCGGAATGTGCTTTGCCTTTCTCGGCAGCGGCGAGGTTGATGTCCTTGAGCACGACGTCGATACCGGCCGAGGCGCTGACAAACGCGATGCCCGCGCCCATCATGCCAGCGCCGAGCACACCCACTTTCTTGGTTTTATAAGGCGCAAAACCTTGCGGTCTTGAACCGCCGGCGTTGATCTCGTTCAACTGGAACCAGAACGTGCCGATCAGGTTTTTCGAGATCTGCCCGGTCGTCAGCTCTGTGAAGTAGCGTGTTTCGATCAGGTGCGCGTTGTCGAAATCGACCTGAGCGCCCTCCACCCCCGCGCAGAGAATCTTCTCCGGCGCTGGCAGCGTGCCTTGGGTCTTGGCGCGCAGGATCGACGGCGCAATCGCCAGCATCTGCGCGACTTTTGGATTCGATGGCGTGCCGCCAGGAATCTGGTAACCCTTGACGTCCCAGCGTTGCACTGGCGCCGGATTGGCGATAATCCAGGCGCGTGCCTTGGCCAGCAATTCATCTCGATCCGCTGCCAATTCATCGATCAGCCCGGCCTGCAACGCCTGTTGCGGGCGCACTTTCTTGCCTTCGAGCAAGTACGGCAGGGCTTTTTCGATGCCGAGCATGCGCACCATGCGCACCACCCCGCCGCCGCCCGGCAACAGGCCCAGCGTCACTTCCGGCAGACCGAGTTGCACCGAGGCGTCATCCACAGCGATGCGGTGATGGCAGGCCAGGCAGATTTCCCAACCGCCGCCCAGCGCCGCGCCGTTAATCGCTGCGACCACCGGTTTGCCGAGGGTTTCCAGGCTGCGCAATTGCGCCTTGAGGGTCAGCACCATGTCATAGAAGGCTTTGGCTTCGGGCTTGCCGACCTTGATCAGTTCATTGAGGTCGCCGCCGGCAAAGAAGGTTTTCTTCGCCGAGGTGATGATCACCCCGGCAATGCTGTCTTTTTCCGCTGACAACCGCGCCACGCAAGCGGCCATGGCCTCGCGGTACACGGCGTTCATGGTGTTGGCGCTCTGGCCCGGCATGTCCATGGTCAGCACAACGATGCCGTCCTGGCCTTTTTCGTAACGAATGGCTTCGCTCATAACAGGGTTCCTTGAAATCGGGGCTCAGTGGCGTTCGATGATGGTGGCAATGCCCATGCCGCCGCCGACGCACAGTGTTGCCAGGCCGTAGCGCAGGTGCCGCGCTTCCAGTTCATCGAGCAGCGTGCCGAGGATCGCGCATCCAGTGGCGCCCAGCGGATGGCCCATGGCGATCGAGCCGCCGTTGACGTTGACCTTGTCCGGGTCGACGGCCATGTCCTTGATGAACTTCAACACCACCGAGGCAAACGCTTCGTTGACCTCGAACAGATCGATGTCCTCCACACGCAGTCCGGCCTTGGCCAGCGCTTTGCGGGTCGCCGGCGCCGGGCCGGTGAGCATGATCGTCGGGTCGGTGCTGGTAACGGCGGTGGCGACGATCCGCGCCCGTGGCCGCAGACCAAGCGCACGGCCCTTGGCTTCGGAGCCGATCAGCATCAGCGCCGCGCCGTCGACAATCCCGGAACTGTTGCCCGGCGTGTGCACGTGGTTGATCCGCTCGACATGGCTGTAGACCCGCAACGCCGTGGCGTCGAAGCCCATCTGCCCGATCATTTCGAAACTCGGCTTGAGCTTGCCGAGGCCTTCGAGGGTCGATTCGGCGCGGATGAACTCATCGTGATCGAGCAGAACGATGCCATTCTGATCCTGCACCGGCACCAGCGACTTGTTGAATGAGCCATTGGCGCGGGCCCGCGCGGCTTTGTGCTGCGAGTGCAGCGCGTAGGCGTCGACATCCTGCCGGCTGAAGCCTTCGAGGGTGGCGATGAGGTCGGCGCCGACGCCTTGCGGGGTGAAGTGGCTGTGCAGGTTGGTCTGCGGATCCAGCGCCCAGGCCCCACCATCGCTGCCCATCGGCACCCGCGACATCGACTCGACGCCGCCGACTATCACCAGATCCTCGAAACCGGAGCGCACTTTCATCGCGCCGAGATTCACAGCTTCCAGACCTGAAGCACAGAAACGGTTGATCTGTACGCCGGCGACGCTGACGTCCCAGTCGGCGACTTGCACCGCCGTTTTGGCGATGTCGGAACCTTGATCGCCGATCGGTGTGACGCAGCCGAGGACGACATCATCGACCTGACTGGTATCCAGCGCCGTGCGTGCCTGCAAAGCGGTCAACAACCCCGCCACCAGGTTGACCGGTTTAACGCTGTGCAACGCGCCGTCGGCCTTGCCTTTGCCGCGCGGGGTGCGCAACGCATCGAAAATCAACGCTTCAGTCATGACGTCCTCGAACCTGATTCAGTGTCATTGCACTTTCGCGCTGCGCAGGTCGGCAAGCAATGACCACTTTGCTCAAAGCGCTTGACGCCCGCGCTCAGACGGACGGTCATCGGACCTCAGGTGAACCGGTTCAGGTCACCAAGTTGTCTAGCCAGCGGGCGGCAAAGAAGCTGGCAATACGCCTCATGCTTTTTTTAAAGCTTTTTTCAAGCGCTCCATATGAAATGGATCTAAGCCAATGCGGACGTGGGCCCTAAGGTGAACATGTACGCCATCGTCGTCGGGTTTTGCCGAGACGGGCGTCCTTCAACAGGAAGTGCAACGCGTGCCGTCATGGATCTGCAGTCAGGCACGCCTCAGGAAATAACAATAAAGGCGGTCAAGCCATGTTCAAACAACCGAAAGTACGTCAAGCAGGACTCATTCTTTTCGCCACGACGCTGTTGTTGATCTTGCCGAATCTGACCAAGATCATCGGCTGATTCAAGCGCCGCGTGCTGTAGATCGCCGCTGAAAATGTGACTGGCCCGCTACCCGGGCCAGCGTGGTTGTGCCAACCTTTGCGCACTTACACGACACGGACGGCGGTCATTTGAAAACGCTCATTGCGCTCAGTGCCTTGCTGCTGAGCTTGCCCTTGTCTGCCGCACAACTGGATCTGCAGTTGGGCGCAAACAGCCGCACCTGGCAGACCGAGGAATTGCTCAAGCATCCTCAACTGCAAACCCTCACCATCAACGATGATGTTTCCTACAAGAAGGCCATGACCTATCAGGCCGTGCCCCTGGCCGCGTTGCTGACCGGCGTCAGACCTGAGGATCATTTGCAAGCGGTGGCACTGGACGGCTTTGCTGCAGAGTTGGCCGCTGCGCCTTTGCTGAACAAGAATGGCGCGCGCGCATGGCTGGCAATCGAGGATCCGGCTCAGCCGTGGCCAGCGTTGTCCGCAGGCAAGAACAGCGCCGGGCCTTTCTATCTGGTCTGGACCGATCCGCAAGCCGGCAAGATCAGCCCCGAGCAGTGGCCGTTCGAAGTCGCCAGCATCAAGTTGATGGCGCCGGTGGCCCAGCGTTTCCCTGCCCTGCTGCCCGATCCGGCATTGAAGGCCGATGATCCGGTGAACCAGGGCTTTGCCTTGTTTCAGAAAAACTGCCTGGCGTGTCACCGGTTGAATGGTGCCGGTGATGCTCAGTTCGGACCGGATCTGAATATTCCGTACAGCCCGACCGAGTATTTTGGGGCGGATTTCCTGAAGCGCTACATCCGCGATCCGCAAAGTTTGCGCCAGTGGCCGCAGGCGAAGATGCCGGGGTTTTCGGCGCAGGTGTTGCCGGACGGGGATCTGGAGATGCTGGTGGGCTATCTGAAGCACATGGCCGGCCGCAAGATTAAGCCCTGACACCGCCCCCCTTGTAGGAGTGAGCCTGCTCGCGATAGCGGCGTGTCAGGCGATACAGATGTGACTGACTCACCGCTATCGCGAGCAGGCTCACTCCTACAGGGGATTGTGCAGATCCTTATTGCTGCTGCACGGAGATAACCGGCGTCGGCGAGACGTACACTTTCGCGTGCATCTGCTCGCAGCCGCCGCCCCGGCGCATGCCGCGCACCGGGCAGGCATCGAGATAATCCAGGCCCACCGCCAGTTTCAGGTGCCGTTCCGGGCGCGCTAGCTGGTTGGTCACATCAAAGCTGTACCACGCGTCATCCAGCCACGCTTCCGCCCAGGCATGGCTGGCCAGATGCTCACAATCTTCGCTGTACAAATAACCCGAGACATAACGCGACGGCACGCCAAGGCTGCGCGCGCAGGCGAGAAAGGCGTGCGCATGATCCTGACAGACCCCGGCGCGACCGGCGAAAGCTTCGGCGGCACTGGTGTCGACCACGGTCGAGCCCGGCGTGTAGGTCATGTGCTGATTCAATGCGCACATCAAATCGATCAGCGCGGTGCGATCACGCCGTTGCTTGCAGTTTTTGTCGGCAAACTCGCGCAAGGCTTCATCGGCTTCGGTCATGCGCGTGAAGCGCAGGAACGGCAGCGCTGACTGGCTTTCATGTTCGGCCTCGCGCAATTCATCGATATCGACCTGACCACGGGCACCAATGATGATCGCTTCGTGCGGCTCGTCCATGGTCAACACATGCAGAATGTTGCCGAACGGATCGAGCTGCGCCCGCACCGGGCGCGGTAAATCGAGCTGCCAACTGAGGACATGCTGACGTTCGCTGTCGTGAGGTGTCAGGCGCAGGTACTGGATGCTCGCGCGCACCTGATCTTCGTAGTGATAGGTGGTCTCGTGGCTTATGGAAAGTCTCATGCAGCCTCCAGGTAGGAACTGTGAATGGCGTTGCCCAACTGGCGCACCAACGGGATGAATTCGGTCAGCCAGGCGTGCAGGCCTTCTTCGAGGATTTCGTTGATGCCGGTGTAGCGCAGGCGCGCGTCCATTTCCGCCGCCAGGCGTTGTGCCGGGCGGCCGTTGGCGCCGGGCAGTTGCGCGAGGATCTGGTCGATTTCTTCGGTACAGGCACGCAACGAACGGGGTACATCGGCGCGCAACAAAAGCAATTCGGCGACGTGCCGGGCGCCGGGCGCATCGCGGTAGATTTCGGTGTAGGCCTCGAACGACGACAATGCCCGCAGCAGCGCACTCCACTGGTAATAGGCGTGCGCTGTGCCGTCACTGACCGCTTCGGCCTGATCGCCGGCCATTTCGTAGCGGGCATCGAGCAGGCGCAGCGTGTTGTCCGCGCGCTCGATGAACGTGCCCAGACGGATGAAGCGAAACGCGTCGTTGCGCATGATCGTGCCGTAGGACGCGCCACGGAACAGGTGCGAGCGCTCCTTGATCCATTCGCAGAAACGGCTCATGCCGTAGCGGCTCAGACCCTGTTCGGCGATGCCGCGGATTTCCAGCCAAGTTGCGTTGATGTTTTCCCACATGTCGGCGGTGATTCGCCCGCGCACCGCATGGGCACTGGCCCGCGCCGCGCCGAGGCAGCTGTAGATGCTCGCCGGGTTGGCCGCGTCCAGCGCAAAGAAATGCAGCAGGCGTTCGGCGTGCAGATCGCCGTGGCGGTCATGGTAATCATCGAGAGTGCCGGTAATCAGCAACGGCATGGCGAGTTCGTGCAGACCATCGCCGCGCCCGTCCTGCGGCATCAGCGACAGTGAATAACTGATGTCGAGCATGCGTGCGAGGTTCTCCGCACGCTCCAGGTAACGCGACATCCAGTACAGATCCGAGGCAGTTCTACTTAACATGGCAAGCTTCCTTCAATCCTCGACTACCCAGGTGTCCTTGGTGCCGCCACCCTGGGAGGAATTCACCACCAGGGAGCCTTCACGCAATGCGACACGGGTCAAACCACCGGGCACGACCCGGGTCTCGCGGCCGGACAGTACGAACGGACGCAGGTCGATATGGCGCGGCGCGATGCCGTTTTCGACAAAGGTCGGGCACGTCGACAGCGACAGCGTCGGCTGCGCGATGTAGGCATGGGGCTTGGCTTTGATGCGCTCGCGAAAGGCATCGATTTCCGCGCTCGTCGCGGCCGGCCCGACCAGCATCCCGTAACCGCCGGAGCCTTGGGTTTCCTTGACCACCAGATCCGGAAGATTGGCCAGCACGTGGGACAGCTCGGACGGGTTACGGCATTGCCAGGTCGGCACGTTCTTCAGGATCGGCTCTTCGTCGAGGTAGAAACGGATCATGTCGGTGACAAACGGGTAAACCGATTTATCGTCCGCTACTCCGGTGCCGATGGCATTGGCCAGCACCACATTGCCGGAGCGATAGGACGACAGCAGCCCCGGCACGCCGAGCATCGAATCCGGGTTGAATGCCAGCGGATCGAGGAAGGCATCATCGAGGCGGCGATAAATCACATCGACCGCTTTCGGGCCGTCGGTTGTGCGCATGAACACCTTGTCGTCGCGCACGAACAGGTCCGCGCCCTCCACCAGTTCAACGCCCATTTCCCGCGCGAGAAACGCATGCTCGAAGAACGCGCTGTTGAAGCGCCCCGGCGTCAGCACCACCACGCTGGGGTTGTCGATCGGACTCGAGCTTTTCAGGGTGTCGAGCAGCAGATTGGGGTAGTGATCGATCGGGGCGATGCGCTGAGCGGCGAACAGCTCGGGGAACAGGCGCATCATCATCTTGCGGTCTTCGAGCATGTAACTGACGCCGCTGGGTGTGCGCAGGTTGTCTTCGAGGACGTAATAAGTGCCATCGCCATCGCGCACCAGATCGACGCCGGAAATATGCGAATAGATGTCGCGGTGCAGATCCAGGCCCTGCATTGCCAGCTGGTATTGCTCGTTGGCCAGCACCTGTTCGGCGGGAATGATCCCGGCCTTGATGATGCGCTGCTCGTGGTAGAGGTCGGCGAGGAACATGTTCAGCGCCTTGACCCGCTGGATACAGCCGCGCTCCACAATTCGCCACTCACTGGCAGGGATGCTGCGCGGAATGGTGTCGAACGGAATCAGCCGCTCGGTGCCCTGCTCGTCGCCATAAAGCGTGAAAGTGATCCCGGCACGATGGAACAGCAGATCAGCCTCGCGTCGGCGTTGCGCAAGCAACTCATCGGGCGTCTCGGCCAGCCAGCGGGCAAATTCCCGGTAATGCGGGCGAACCAGTCCGCCAGCATCGTACATCTCGTCAAAACAGGTGCGGATCATGCCGTACTCCTTGTCACTCCGGACATACAGGCCTTCGCAAGGCCCGTGCCATCGGCATAAACGCTTTGAATTCAATCGGTTGTGGATCCACGCCAAAGGCAGCGCACCATTCCTGTGCGGCAAATGCCCCGGCCCGATTGCCCCCGCTTCATTGCGACGCACTGCATCGCCTATCACCAGCATAGTCAGAGTTGATTTCACTGCCCGGCAGCGGCTGCGGATAATCCGCACATTCGCTGCAAAACTTCATTGGCACGGCGCCGCGAAGTAGCCAGCTCAATTGATCCGGACAGCCTTGGCGGCCCCGTCCCGCCAAGACTTCACTGCACACCCGTCTTCCCTTTTAGCCACCCTCTCCGGTGGCTTTTTTTGTTTTTTTGAAATATTTTGAATGCAAAAGCACAAGATCGCAGCCTTCGGCAGCTCCTACACGATCACCTGTAGGAGCTGCCGAAGGCTGCGATCTTTTGATCTTTAAAACGACAACGGCCGACCCAAAGGTCAGCCGTTGCCCGCCAAACAATGCGCAAGATCAATTCAACCGGTAACGATTGCGCACCTCCTGCTTCACGCCCCAACCCTCGATAATGCCGCCCAGCGGTTCGACCACGGCAGAAAAGCCCTGCTCGAAATCGCCAATGTCGTCGTAGGTTGCGTACATCACTTTGCTCAATTCCAGCGACCAGGCGCCGTCGTCGCGCGCACTGACCTGGGCATTGATGGACTCACCGCGAAATTTGCCTGCTGCCCTGCGCGCCCGCTCCTCGTCCGGGAAAATCGCGTAGAACTCGATGGGATGGAACCGGGAAAAATCGAAACCGCCTTCTTTCATGCGGCGCAGAACGTTGCTGCTGATGTCTTCTTGATAGGCTGTGCTCATGAATCGTCCCCCTCGATTGATGGATAGACTTTCCGTATTCCCGCCCCGGGCCTTTGGCCTAAGTACTACGGCAACGTGGTTGCGCGCGGGAAACAAGCATGTAGCTGACAAGACCAGACCTTAGCGATCCATTCGCTGATCTCGCTTGCAGAGTAGCCCCAAGAGAGCGCCGCTGCCAAGGCCTGGTTTACGAGATGACAGGAAGTGTTCAGACAGGTTTGATGCTGCGGATTTCGATGCCGTTCTGGGTCTTGAGGTTTTTCACCTCGGCATCGGTGGTGCGCCCTTGCAGATCGTTGAGATCCAGCTGGGCGGCGACCGGAAGAAGCCGCTCCTTGATCAGCCGCGCGGCTTCATCATCGGACGGGCATTCCTCACGTTCGAAGACTTCATCGACAATTTCACCATGATCATCCACGAAAGTGACTTTCCACTTTTGCATCAGTGCCTCCTCGATCAACCCGTAAATGGGCTTACCTCTATCTCGACTTTTTTCCGCGAGAGTTGGTTCAAAAGGATTACAGCACTTAGTCAGGAAAAACGGATGAGCATTGTGGGAGCGAGCCTGCTCGCGAAGGCGGCGCGCCAGTCGCCATTGAGTTGGCTGACAATACGCTTTCGCGAGCAGGCTCGCTCCCACAAAGAGGTTTTGCGGGGAAGTATCAGTCGTTGCTTGGCTTGTTCACCGCTTGCAGCACGTATTGCGGCAGGGCGAATGCGCCGATGTGGATTTCCGGGTTGTAGTAGCGGGTAACGATGCCGCTGCCGATGAAGCGCTGTTGCAGGGTTTCACGGCTGAGCTTGCGGTAGGCCGGGTTGGTCGAGCCCCAGGCGAAGGTCATCGAGCCGCCGATGTAAGTCGGCACGGCGGCCTGGTAGAAATGCCAGTCCGGGAACAGGCTGCGCAGGCGGCCAGCGGTGGTTTTGACTTCGTCGATCTGCATGAACGGCGTGCCGTTCTGGGTGACGAGGATGCCGCCTTCGTTCAGGCAGCGGTGGCAGGCCTGATAGAAGTTTTCCGAGAACAGCACTTCGCCCGGGCCGATCGGATCGGTGGAGTCGGAAATGATCACGTCGAATTTTTCAGTGGTGGTGGCGACGAAACGCATGCCGTCGTCGATCACCAGGTTCAGGCGCGGGTCGTCGTAGGCACCGGCGGAATGGTTCGGCAGAAACTCCTTGCACATGTCGACCACGGTGCCGTCGATTTCGACCATGGTGATGTGCTCGACGCCGGCGTGTTTGGTCACTTCGCGCAGCATGCCGCCGTCACCGCCGCCAATGATCAGCACGCGCTTGGCAGTGCCGTGGGCAAGGATCGGCACGTGGGTCAGCATCTCGTGGTAGATGAATTCATCGGCTTCGGTGGTCTGGATCACGCCGTCCAGCGCCATCACCCGGCCCATGCGCGGGTTCTGGAAGATCACCAGATGCTGGTGCTCGGTGCGCACTTCGTGCAGCAGTTTTTCCATGCGAAAACGCTGGCCGTAGCCTTCGTAGAGGGTTTCCAGGTACTCGCTGGTCTTGGTGACGGTCATGGTCAAGTGCTCCGATAAATGCGCGGGCGCCATCGTGGGGACGATTGCCCGGGAAAGGCGCGCATTCTACGTTGCCGAAGATGACAGGTCGAACCTCACTTGATCGGCTGCACACCTAACCTGTGTAGGCGTGAGCCTGCTCGCGATGGCTATTTCCCAGTCAATCAATCTGTGACTGAAAAACCGCTATCGCGAGCAGGCTCACTCCTACAGGGGTATTGCAGTGTTCTCGGGATTTGCGTCAGATCCGGACGTTGCCCCGTGGCCCGGCAATCGCCCAGATGATCAGGCCCAACACCGGCAGGAGGATGATCAGCAACACCCAGACGATTTTCATCCCGGTGGAGGCGCCGCTTTTCAGCACGTTGATGATGGCCCAGATGTCGAGGGCAAGGATGATCAGGCCAATCAGACCGTTGAACGTGGAACCCATGGTGTCGCTCCAGAATAGTGGCATGCACTTTTAGGATAGACGGTCGCGCGCAGGGTTCCCTTTTATTGCGTTCAGACGTGAACGGCGACCTTCAAGGCCTCCAGTGCCGGCGCAGCGGCGATGCCGACCTCGGCGCACAACTCGAGCACGCGAGGCACATCGTTGCCGTAGACCAGGACCATTTGCAGTTCATCGTCGAGCAATTGGCTGAAGTTCATCAGCGTGTACCCGCCGTTTTCCTTGTTCAGGCTGCTCATCTGCACCTGAATGCGGTTGAGCGCGGTCAGCGCTTCGGTCTTCGCCAGTTGCTTGGGCTTGAGGTTGAAATCCACCCCCGGACCGAACGAGGCAACGATTTGTGCGAACAGATCGACGTAGGTGTCGGCCTGGAACAGCACGGTTTCCGGCAGGCTGCCGACCACCACCCACTCACCCAGCGGAATCGGGAAAGTGTCGTCGTAGTTGATGTCCGGATTGGCTGTCAGAAAAGCATCGGCATCGGCGTAGGCCTGCGCGGCTTCGTCGGCGACTTTCAGGATCTCGTCCTCGCCCATGCAGCCGGAGCTGATTTTGCTGATGAGTTCGACGAGTGCGGCTTTCATGAGGCGGATCCTGTGATGGAGGTAGATTTCGCGGGCGCGAAGAATAGCGCAGAAAAGCAAAAGATCGCAGCCTTCGGCAGCTCCCACAGACTCTGCGTGTGCCTGCGGACCGGCTGCGATCTTTTGACGTTTATGCCAACAACTTTTCCAGCTGCGCGGTGGTATCGACTGCGCCCATGGTTCGGGCCGCGTCCAGCGCGGTCACGCCATTGGCGTCCTTGGCTTTCGGATCAGCGCCCTGGCCGATCAGGTAATCGACGATTTCAACGCGGTTGAACATCGCCGCCATCATCAGTGCCGTGCGGCCGTCGAACGACGAGCCTTCGATTTCGGCGCCCGCCTCGACCAGCGCTTTGACCACCGCCAGATCACCTTTGAACGCAGCGCCGGCGATCGGACTCTGGCCGTTGCCATTGCGCATTTCTGGATCGGCTTTGTGTTTAAGCAGGACCTTCACCGCATCAACATGGCCGTAGTAGCTGGCGAGCATCAATAACGTGTCGCCCTTGCTGTTTTTCAGGTTCACCGGCAGCCCGGCG
The DNA here is from genome assembly GCF_024169245.1 of Pseudomonas koreensis. Taxonomy (NCBI): domain Bacteria; kingdom Pseudomonadati; phylum Pseudomonadota; class Gammaproteobacteria; order Pseudomonadales; family Pseudomonadaceae; genus Pseudomonas; species Pseudomonas koreensis. The sequence goes on along the minus strand of NZ_JALJWP010000001.1, from coordinate 3,228,123 downwards.
GTCACCAGGCGATCGAGCATCTCGGCATCACCGTCGCGCGCCTTGTTGAAAACCTGCTCGGTGAATTCGGCAGCTTCCTCAGGGGTCATCTGGCGGCTTTGGTCGGACATGGGGCACTCCATTTCGGTCTATCGGAAAGCCGACAGTTTCCCGAGCGCCACGGTGGCTGTCACTCGGTTTTTTCCGAGCGCTCTGATAGCCACACTCAATATCGATGTTTGCCTTGTTGAATTTCGGCGAGTATTTCCTCACTGACATGCACATAGGTTTCACTGCCGGGCAGCCAGGCGAAAATCGGGTCATCGCCCGTGAGCCCGGGGTCAAAGCCTTCCTTTTTCAGGCGAGTCTTCTGGTATTTGAAGGTCCCGGTGGTTTCCATTTTCACTTTCACCCGGAGGAACAACGGCACGGCATAGGCCGGCATGCGTTGCCGGGCGAAACTCAGTAGTTCGGCGAAATCCAGCGTGGCCAGGGATTCGGCGGGAGTAATTGCGGCCATTCCCGCACGCCCGTTTGTATTGGGGATTTCCACCCCATAGGCCACGGCTTCAGAGATCAATGGATGCTGCAGCAACAGGTTCTCGACTTCGGTGGTCGACACGTTTTCACCCTTCCAGCGATAGGTATCGCCGAGGCGATCAACGAACTGCGCGTGACCGAAACCGATGTTGCGCAGCAGGTCGCCAGTGTTGAAAAAGCGATCACCCTTGTTGAACACATCGTGAAGAACGACGCGCGCGGTTTTCTGCGGATCGGTGTAACCGTCCAGCGGTGCCTTGTCGTCGATCCGCGCCAGCAGTAAACCCTGCTCGCCCTTGCCGACCTTGCGCATGAAACCATCCTCGCCGCGCAAAGGCTCGCCACTGTCGTGATCGTAGGCGACCAGTTCCCAGGCCATCAGCGAAAAACCGACGGTGTTGTCGAAATTGAGGATATTGCTGAAACCGATGTTGCCGTCGCTCGCGGCGTACAGCTCACAGATGTGCTCGACGGCAAAACGCGTCTTGAACTCGCCCCACGCGCCGGGGCGCAAGCCATTGCCGATCATCTTGCGTACGTCGTGGCGGCTGTCATCGGCGCTGGCCGGTTGCTCGACCAGGTAGCGGCACAACTCGCCGACATAGCCGATAGTGGTCGCGCGATAGCGGCGCACATCATTCCAGAACTGACTGGCGCTGAATTTGCGCCGGATGGCAAAACCCGAAGCGCCGTTGATCGCCGAGCCCCAGCACACGCACAGGCCGGTGGCGTGATACAGCGGCAAGGTGCAGTAGACGACGTCGTCCGGGCGCATATCGAGGGCGATCATGCCGAAGCTTGCCGAGCTGCGCATCCAGCGTCCGTGCTTGAACACTCCAGCCTTGGGCAGGCCGGTGGTGCCAGAGGTGTAGATGTAGAAACACGGATCGTCGAAGAAAATCTCCGCGCTGCTCGGCGGGTTGGCGCTGCTGGCGTCGGCACTGGCGCTGATCAGATTGACGTAACCCTCGGGCGCTATGCCCGGATGGCTGTAAGTGTCTTGATCGGCGACAAACCATGTGCGTGGTGCAGCTATGGAGACTTGATCACGCACGCCGGCATAGATCGCAGTCAACTCTTCGCCGACCACGATAGCCACCGGCGCGACCAGATTGATGCTGTGGACAAGCGTGTCGCGCATCAGCGAGGTGTTGAGCAGCGCACTGACCGCACCGAGCTTGGCCAGCGCGAGAATGGTCACCAGCAATTCCGCACGGTTCTCGATGAATACCGCGACCACATCACCCTTGCCGATACCCTGCTCGCTCAGATGATGCGCGATGCGATTGGCCCACTGGTTGACCTGCGCGTAGGTCAGCGCAACGTCATCCTGCAATAACGCCACGCCATCAGGGTTGCGCAGCGTCGCTTGCTCGAAGGTCCAGCCGAGGCCACACGTTTGGGTCGGATCCGTGACGTTGGCCACTTTCATGCCTTTGACCACGCGCGGGATGGCTTTGGCAATCATCGGCAGTTTGCGGAGCATCATGCCCCAGGTAATCGTGTCGCTTGGTGCGTGACGCATGAAAGCTCCCCGTTCGACCTTGAAGTGCAGATCGCTGTTCTTGTTATCGGGTAATGGCTGCGACCGACGCATTTTGTCGAAGGTCGAGAGGGAAAGTACGTCAGCGCTCGCGAGGCTGTACACGCGGTTTTTGCAATGATTTGTATCCCGTCGCGCTGGATGGGACAGCGTGGATTCTGGTACGAACGTTTGGTTCCGTTGTTCCAGGAAAAATCACGCAAAATGCAGGATGCACGATGGCCATTCATGCAGATTGCACGACACCTGCAAAATGCAACGATTGCAACTAATTGATTTATAAGGTTTTTTATTCGCATCAATACTGGCACAAACGCTGCAACTACCTCCGCATGCTTGCCATTCAAGTACATACGGAGCTGATGACATGAGCCTGATTCAAGAAAAATTTACATCGCTGTTCTCCAACTACGAAGTCAGCACTGCCCCACGTCCTGACGGTGGCATCCTGCTCACTCTGCGTAGCAGCGACGGCAAAGTCTTCAAACGCGCACTCTCGTATCAGCAACTGCACGCCGGTGACCAATTGTCCTGGGCGATCAGCGCGATTCGCCGTGACCTGGCCGAACAGGCCAGCGAGTTGCCGCAAATCGCAATGCTGCAGAGCCAGCAGCGCTTTGCCCTGCCGACGTATCACTCGCTGTAATTTGCTTTAGACAAAAACAGGCCGTGGAGCATGCGCTTCACGGCCTGTTTTTTGTGCGCATGATCTTTGTAGGAGCTGCGGCACGCGGCGATCTTTTGATCTTGATTTCATGCGTAAATCGAAAGATCGCAGCCTCGTTTCACGAGGCAGCTCCTACAGGGATTTGTGCAGTGATCAGAACGCTTCCGGTTCGATTCCGGTAAAGCTGTCCACCGTGACGTGCCCCGGCAACTCCCCGCCTTCACGCGCCAGGCCGCAGGTCTTCATGCCCGCTGACTGCGCAGCATCGAGCTCATCGACGATGTCCGAGAGGAACAGGATTTCATCTGCTTCAACACCCACCGCCTGCTGAATATTGCGATACGACTGCGCCTCACGCTTGGGCCCCGACGTGGTGTCGAAATAGCCGCTGAACAGCGGCGTCAGATCCCCTGCCTCCGAGCAACCGAAGATCAGCTTCTGCGCCTGGATCGAGCCGGACGAGTAAACAAACAGTTGATAACCCGCCGCATGCCAACGTTGGAGCGCTTCAACCGCATCCGGATAAACGTGGCCTTTCAACTGCCCAGCCTGATAACCCTGTTCCCAGACCATGCCTTGCAATGCCTTGAGCGGCGTGGCCTTGCGGTCTTCGGCGATCCAGTTCAAGAGGATTTCAACAACCCGTTCAACATCGGCCTGCGGCTCATTGCTGTCGCGGCGCACGGCGTCGAGCTGTTCGGCAACATCAGTGCGGGAAGCGTGCTGGCGCACGAAATCCGGCAAGTGTCTGGCGGCGTACGGGAACAGCACGTCGAAGACGAAACTCACCGCGCTGGTGGTGCCTTCGATGTCGGTGAGGATGGCTTTGATCGGCACGGTTTCAGTCCTCCAGGCGCGGGAAGCGGCCGGCGATGTCTTCGCCGGTGAAATTGGCAACCCAGCCTTCCGGGTTGTTGAACAGACGGATCGCCACGAAATGTGGATGCTCGCCCATGTCGAACCAGTGTTTGGTGCCGGCCGGAACCGAGATCAGGTCATTCTTTTCGCAGAGCACGGCATAGACGTAATCGTCGATGTGCAGGGTAAACAAGCCACGACCGGCGACGAAAAATCGCACTTCGTCTTCGCCATGGCGGTGTTCTTCGAGGAACTTGGCGCGCAGTTCGGCTTTTTGCGGGTGATCACTGTTGAGGCTGATCACATCGACCGTGATGTAACCGCGCTCGGTCATCAGCTTGTCGATCTGCTCTTTATAAGCGCTGATGACTTCTTCCTGACTGGCGCCGGGCTGGATCTTCGCGGCGGCCTGCCAGCGGTCGAAACGCACGCCCTGCTCGGCCAGCGTCGAAGCGATGTCTTCGAAATGGGTCAGCACCTTGTTGGGAATCTCAGGGCTGGAAACGTGATAAACGGACAGGCTGCTCATGGGCAATTCCTCGGTAGCGGCGGCGCCGTCCGGCTCTTCAAGACCGGTCGGGCGCCGCATGTCATCAGGCAAACGGGCTGTTTCTGGTGAACTCAGCCTTGGCGGTTCATGAAGCTGCGGGTTTTCAACTCGCATTCAAACAGGAATTCAAAGGCCTCGATCTGCCGCAGCGCGTCGCTCATCTGCGCGCCCCAGGTGTACAGGCCATGGCCGCGAATCAGATAACCGACGCAGTCGGGATGGGTGTCCAGCCAAGGCTGCACCTTGGCGGCGAGGCGCGCAATGTCCTGATCATTGTCGAAAATCGGCACGCGCACCCGCGATTCGTGGGTGGAGATGCCGCTGAAAGCTTTTTGCAGTTCGTAGTCTTCAAACTCGATGAAGGCTTCCGGGGTCAGGCGCGACAGCACCGTGGCATTAACCGAATGGGTGTGAAGCACCGCGCCGATCTCCGCGCGCCAGCTGTAGAGCTGGGTATGCAACAACGTTTCGGCGGAAGGTTTCTTGCCCGGCTCCAGGCTGTTGCCGGACAGATCGGTGGCGAGCACGTCATCCACGCTCAACTGGCCTTTGTGCTTGCCCGACACTGTCAGCAACGCTTCGCTAGGCGACAGGCGTGTCGAATAGTTGCTGCTGGTGGCCGGCGACCAGCCACGACCATAAAGAAAGCGCCCGGCATCGACGATTTGTTGGGCGAGCTGTTCACGGCTAAGGCTCATGGCCTGTCCTCTTGCATACGTGTGGCAATGATAACGGCAGCGGCAAGCGCTGCGAGACTGGCAATACTAAAGGTCAATGTCGGGCCGAGGGCATTCCAGCTGTAACCGGAATACAGCGCGCCGAGCGCCCCGCCGGTGCCGGCCAGTGCTGCATACAGCGCCTGGCCCTGCCCTTGCTGACGGGCGCCGAAACTACGTTGCACGAAAGCGATGGCAGCCGCGTGAAAACTGCCGAAAGTCGCTGCATGCAGCACTTGGGCGAACAGCAGCACCCAGAGAAATTCAGCGAACGAACCGAGCATCAGCCAGCGCAACGCCGCCAGCAGGAAACTCGCCAGCAGCACCCGGCGCAGGGAAAACCGCGCCAGAATGCGACTCATGGCCATGAACATCAGCACTTCAGCCACCACCCCGACGGCCCAGAGCATGCCGATGACGCCACGGCTGTAACCGAGCCGTTCAAGATGCAACGTCAGAAAGGTGTAATACGGCCCGTGGCTGACCTGCATCAGCGCAACGCAGGCATAAAATGCCAGCACGCCGGGATGGCGCAGTTGCTTGAGGAAGCCCTCGCCCGTCGGCCGATTGCCTTGCGCCGGTTGCGCATTCGGCACCCACAGGCTACTCAGAACGATACCGGCCATGATCAACACCAGTGCCGCCGGGTAGATGTCCAGGCTCAGCCATTCGAACAGCCGCCCCAAGGCCACCACGGTGATGATGAAGCCGATCGAGCCCCACAGGCGAATCTGACTGTAGCGCGAGGTCTGACCCTGCAGATGCGCGAGGGTGATGACTTCGAACTGCGGCAGCACCGCGTGCCAGAAAAACGCATGCAGGGCCATGACCATCGCCAGCCAGGCATAGGTCTGGCTGACGAAGATCAGCGAAAAGGTCAGCAACGTGCAGACCGCGCCAAAGCGCACGATGGCCAGACGCCTGCCGGTGTAATCGCCGAGCCAGCCCCAGATGTTCGGCGCCACGCAGCGCATCAGCATCGGAATCGCCACTAGCTCGCCGATGCGTGCGGCGCTGAAGCCGAGGTGATCGAAGTACAGCGCCAGAAACGGCGCCGTCGAACCGAGCAAGGCGAAATAGAACAGATAGAAACTGGACAGCCGCCAGTAAGGGAGCGCCGCCACGCCGGTTATGCCGCGACGGCTTTGAGCGCAGCCATCAGAGCTGGCCCAGCACCGGCGTGCTCACGTGCACATCGGCGTTCTGCCCGCGGTGGCGCAACAGGTGATCCATCAGCACGATGGCCATCATCGCCTCGGCGATCGGTGTCGCGCGGATGCCGACGCATGGATCGTGGCGGCCCTTGGTGATCACGTCGACCGGGTTGCCGTTCACGTCGATCGAGCGCCCCGGCGTGGTGATGCTCGAGGTCGGTTTCAACGCCAGATGCGCAACGATCGGCTGACCGGACGAGATACCGCCGAGGATGCCGCCAGCGTTGTTGCTGAGGAAACCCTCCGGCGTCAGTTCATCGCGGTGTTCGGTGCCGCGCTGGGCGACACAGGCAAAACCGGCGCCAATCTCCACGCCCTTGACCGCGTTGATGCTCATCAGCGCGTGGGCCAGTTCGGCGTCGAGGCGATCGAAAATCGGCTCGCCAAGGCCCGGCATTACTCCTTCGGCGACGACGGTGATCTTCGCTCCGACCGAGTCCTGATCGCGGCGCAACTGGTCCATATAGGCTTCCAGCTCCGGCACCTTGTCTGGATCGGGACTGAAGAAGGCGTTCTCCTCTACCGAGTCCCAGGTCTTGAACGGAATCTCGATCGGACCCAGCTGGCTCATGTAACCGCGAATGACGATGCCCTGACTGGCCAGATACTTCTTGGCGATCGCCCCGGCCGCCACGCGCATCGCGGTTTCCCGCGCCGAACTGCGGCCGCCGCCGCGATAATCGCGTTCGCCGTATTTGTGGTGGTAGGTGTAGTCGGCGTGGGCCGGGCGGAACAGGTCCTTGATCGCCGAGTAGTCCTTGGACTTCTGGTCAGTGTTGCGAATCAGCAGGCCGATCGCGCAACCGGTGGTGCGGCCCTCGAACACGCCGGAGAGGATTTCGACTTCATCGGCTTCCTGACGTTGGGTGGTGTGGCGGCTGGTGCCCGGCTTGCGGCGATCGAGGTCGCGCTGCAGATCTTCCAGGGAAATCTCCAGGCCCGGCGGGCAGCCGTCGACAATGGCGACCAACGCCGGACCATGGCTTTCGCCAGCGGTGGTGACAGTGAACAACTTGCCGTAGGTATTGCCGGACATGCAGGACGCTCCGTGAAATCAAACCCGAATTCTTGATGCGCGCCAGTATACGCAGGCTAACCGAGTAGTTCATCCTCGAACCTTAGTGGTGCTGGCGAGTCCAACCGGCACCTTGACCAATGATGGCGTGATGATGCTGCGAGTTCTGATCTTGAGTCTTACCCTCTTCACCGGCTTTGCCCAAGCGACAGTCCTACAACGCCCGGTCACTCTCGACACCGGCAGCGGCGAACTTTTCGGTTCGTTGTTGCTGCCCAAGTCCGACAGCCCGGTGCCGATTGTTCTGATCATTTCTGGCTCGGGTCCTACAGATCGCGACGGAAACAACCCGGACGGCGGACGCAATGACAGCCTCAAGCGTCTGGCCTGGGTGCTGGCCAAACACAACATCGCCAGCGTGCGCTACGACAAGCGCGGTGTTGCGGCGAGCCTGGCGGCCGCTCCCGATGAACGTAATCTGTCAGTTGAAGGCTATGCCGCGGACGCGGTGGCGTGGGGGCAGAAGCTCAAGGCCGATCCGCGCTTCGGCAAACTGATTCTGCTCGGCCACAGCGAAGGCGCACTGATTGCCAGCCTCGCCGCGCCGAAACTGGACGCAGCGGCGGTGATCTCGCTGTCCGGCAGCGCGCGGCCGGTCGATCAGGTGATCCGCGAGCAACTGGCGCGAAGCCTGCCGCCGCCGCTGATGCTGCGCAGCAACGAACTGCTCGACAGCCTCAAGTCCGGGCACACCGATGACAATGTGCCGCAACCGTTGCAGGTAATCTTCCGCCCGAGCGTGCAGCCGTACCTGATTTCGCTGTTCCGCCAGGATCCGGCACAAGCCTTTGCACAACTGAAAATGCCGGCGCTGATCGTCCAGGGCAGCAACGACATTCAGGTCGGCACCGAAGACGCGAAGCTGCTCAAGGCGGCGAAACCGGACGCTCGATTGGCGGTGATCGAAGGCATGAACCACGTGCTGCGCATCGTGCACAACGATATGAAGCGGCAATTGGCGTCCTACAAGGACCCGAATTTGCCACTGGCCGCCGAACTGGGCGCCGCCGTCATCGAATTTATTGACGGAATTCGCGCGAGTTAACTGCTGTTTGCCCTCCAGTCCGGCAGAAAACGGCCGATAAGCCTTTGTCGCCAGCGCAACGTCTGGCGGCAAGCAGGGCTTGGACAGGATCTCGCCGTTATGACTGACACCCAGACTTCACCCGACACTACCGCCGAAAAAGACGCTCCGCCAGCGGTCGAGCTGCCGTGGGCGGACGTGCAGGCCGAGCACCACAAGATGCTCCGACTCGCGCCGCTGCAGACCGATCGCAATACCGGTGGCCGGCCGTTGCGCTTCGTCGAATTCGGTTACGCCGAGCGCAACAGCAAAGAGCGCAGCCTGATGCGCATGGCGATCAAGCTGCCGAACCAGCGCGTGCGCAAAGAGCAGAATCATCTTGATGTGTGGGTCGACCACGCGACCAAACGGGTGAGCTTCGGTCCCGACAGCGGCTTGCAGATCGAACCGCTGAACCGCGGCATTGGCCGTTTCATGGCCGCGCAAGGCATCAACTGGGCGAAAAAGCGCTGGCCCGGTTACACCGTCGACGGCATGGACCTGAACAACAAGGACGCGCTCAACGAAGACACTCGTTTGCGTCGTGATCATTTTCTGCGCGTGCACGGCTTCGACGTGGCCTATGCCGACGCCCAGCATTTGAAAGGCAGCATCAAGGCTGTGCAGGTCGGTGACTTGCTTGGTGACTGGAACAGCGAAAAACTGCAGATCGTCGAGATCCTTGAAGCCGCGCAGATGCTGCAGCAGGCCGAGCAGAATCTGGCCGAACAGGAAGTGAAGCTAAAGAAGCAGGAAGAGAAAGTCAGCAAGTTCAAACGTGAAGACGCCGGGTTGCGTTTTACGATTACCTGTCTGGTGGCGTTTGCGGTGTTTCAGGCGGGGTTGTTGATCTGGATTGCTACCCACCGCTGACGGCTTGAGCGCGTACTGATCGTTCCCATGCTCTGCGTGGGAATGCAGCCCGGGACGCTCCGCGTCCCAAAAGCGGACGCAGAGCGTCCATTGATGCATTCCCACGCGGAGCGTGGGAACGATCTGTCACAACCTTAGACGCGAGCTGCGAAAAGCGCCTGATGCGCGCGGCACTGCTCCGCTGTCAGCATGAATACGCCATGCCCGCCGCGCTGGAATTCCAGCCAGGCAAAATCGACTTCCGGGTACAACGCTTCGACGTGGACCTGGCTGTTGCCCACTTCGACAATCAACAAGCCCTTCTCGGTCAGATGATCCGCCGCTTCGGCGAGCATGCGCCGGACCAGATTCAGACCATCGTCACCGCAGGCCAGGCCAAGCTCCGGCTCGTGCTGATATTCGTCCGGCATGTCGGCGAAATCTTCCGCGTCGACGTAGGGCGGGTTCGACACGATCAGATCGAAGCGCTGCCCCGGCAGGCCATCGAAGCCATCGCCCTGCACCGTGTAGACGCGCTCATCGACGCCATGGCGCTCGATGTTCTGGTTGGCCACTTCCAGCGCCTCGAACGACAGGTCCGCGAGCACCACTTCGGCGTTCTGGAATTCGTAGGCGCAGGCGATGCCGATGCAGCCGGAGCCGGTGCACAGATCGAGAATCCGCGCCGGTTCGTTGCCGATCCACGGCGCAAAGCGGTTTTCGATCAGCTCACCGATCGGCGAACGCGGGATCAGCACGCGCTGGTCGACGATGAACGACATGCCGCAGAACCACGCCTCGCCGAGCAGATAGGCGGTGGGAACGCGCTCTTCGATGCGGCGCTTGAGCAGCCGTTGCAAATTGACCAGTTCATCGTCTTCCAGCGCGCAATCGAGGTAGCTGTCGGCGATTTCCCACGGCAGGTGCAAAGCGCCCAGTACCAACTGGCGCGCCTCGTCCCAGGCGTTGTCGGTGCCATGACCGAAGAACAGATCCTCCCCATGGAAGCGGCTGACGGCCCAGCGGATGTGGTCGCGCAGGGTACGAAGTCGGGAAGTGATCACGGCGTAGAACTCCAGAAAAAACGACTGGCGATTCTAGCAGCCAAAACGCGCGACGACGATGCAGGAAAAACAGCGCCGCAACGGTAGGAGTTTTCTTTTTTTTGCATCAGGCATTGAACGGAACGTGTAACTTGACAAGGCTGCAGGCCAAGAACGACGGCGCCTACGATGGTAGCGATTCACAGAACCGCTCAGCCAGAGGACAATGTCGCAAAAGCCCCACCCCGAGGAGCCCCAGAATGTCCGTTCCAAAAACGATGTTTCAACTCAGCGGCCGCGGTTACGCAGCGGCCACACTGAGCCATGCCACCGTGGTCATCATCGATGCCCAGAAGGAATACCTCAGTGGCCCGCTCGCCCTGAGCGGCATGGACGCGGCCGTCGCGAACATCAAACAAGTGGTTGCCGCAGCCCGTGCCGCCGGTCGGCCGATCGTGCACGTGCGTCATCTCGGCACCGTCGGCGGCCTGTTCGACCCACAGGGCGAACGCGGCGAATTCATCCCCGGCCTGGAACCGCATGGCGATGAAACCATCATCGGTAAACTGCTGCCGAGTGCGTTCCATGGCACTGAACTGCTCGAGCGGCTGCAGAACCTCGGCTCGCTGGACCTGATCGTCTGCGGTTTCATGAGCCATTCCAGCGTCAGCACCACGGTGCGCGCGGCGAAAAATCTGGGTTTCCGTTGCACCCTGGTCGAAGATGCCTGCGCGACCCGCGATCTGCCGTTCAAGGGCGGCGTGCTCAGTGCTGAACGCGTACAGGAAGCGGAAATGGCGATCATGGCCGACAACTTTGCCACGCTGGCCAAGACTCAAGACCTGATCTGATCCCGCCCTTGTGAGCGGGGCATTGGCGCCGCTCATCCGCTATATCCGCTGATTTGCCGCAAATGCCATAGCCTCAGGAACAACCCGGTCAACTCCCGGTCGAAGGGCCGATACCATTGAGGAAGGTCGGAATGAAGTTATCCGATGGATTTGACGCACGCCGTTTGCGGCCCAAAGGCCAAAGCAACTGGCGTTTTCGATTTGGCGCGGCGATCTCGGCCATTCTGGCGACGTTCGGCGTGCTGCTGGCGATGGCCGGCGCCGCCAGCCTGCTCGGGCGCCCACCGGCGCTGGGTGACCTGAACGCATCACCGCTGGGCTCGGCAATCATGCTGGCGGTCGGTCTGCTGTTCCTGTACTTCGGCGTTGCCCTGTGGCGCCGCTGCCGCCGTCGCGCACGGCAATCGCGGGAACTGAACATGTCCCCGCATCTGATGAAAAAACACGACTGACCGACGGCCTGGCTTTTTGCCGGGCCGTTTTGTGTCGACTTGGGTAAACTGGCCGCCCTTCGCGGAGGCTGACATGCAAGACGACGATTTTTCTCTGTTCAAAAGTGCCATCCAAGGCGTCAAGCCGATCAAGCACGACCGCGCCGACACCGGCAAACCCAAGGCTGACCGCGCGCAGATCGCCAAGCTGCGTCAATCCGCCACCGTGCGCAGCGACACCACTATCATCGACGGCTTGTCCGACCAGTTCGTGATCGACGTCGGCCCGGAAGACGAGCTGATGTGGTCCCGCGATGGCGTGCAGGAAAGCCAGATGCGCAAGCTCAAGGTCGGGCAGATCCCGTTCGAAGGCAGCCTCGACCTGCACGGCATGAGCGTGGAAAAAGCCCGCGAGACGCTTTGGGCCTTTCTCGCCGAAGCGACCCGATTCGAAATCCGCTGCGTCCGCGTGACTCACGGCAAGGCGGTGCGCCTGGATGGCAAGCGCCCGATGATCAAAAGTCACGTCAACACCTGGCTGCGCCAGCATGCGCAAGTGCTCGGTTTCTGCTCCTGCCAGGCCCGCCACGGCGGCGCCGGCGCGGTTTATGTGATGCTGAAACGCACGATGATGGAAGGTCGCGACGAATAAGGCCGCCACACCTGATTGCAGAGCGTGTGCGCCACGGGGCAAGAGTTGTAAAAAAGAATTTCAATGATCGGGCGTGGTCAATCGCGTACACCCATCATGGATTTACCGTTATGACATTCTCCAAATTTTGCCAAGGGCTATCGAACTGGGCAGGAAGCTCCAAGACTTTTCTGACCGCCATTTTGCTTATCGTTGCCTGGGCTTCGACCGGACCGTATTTTCACTACAACGACACGTGGCAGCTGATCATAAATACTTCGACCACGATCATTACCTTCCTGATGGTGTTCCTGATCCAGAACACTCAGAACCGGGACAACGACATCCTTCACCTCAAACTCGATGAGCTGATCCGAGCCTCCAAGGATGCGCAGAATGCCACTTTGTCGCTCGACAAACTGGGGGCCAGGGAGCTGCGAGAATTGCGCAAGCGTTACAGAGAAATGGGTGAAGGCGATGAAGTCTCGGTAGAGGTGGATGTCAGCGCGGTGATGACAGTCAATGACAAACCTTCGTCGGCCAACCCGGATACACCCGCAGTGTGACTTGCAGGCTGCCTGACCGAATTGGGCATTCACGCCCGCCGGCAATACAACTGCCGACACACATACGCTACCATGTGCCTCATGGCGGGTATGAAAGCCTGCGTTTATTGCCACTCAGCTCGGTCATAGCGCTCAGATGTTGCTATCGACATACGCCCGATGGATAAACTCCAGCACTGACTGGGGCGAACTCGGAAAGCTCGAAAACTGCTTGATTGGTACAAAATGGGTACAGGCAGAAACAGTACCCCTCTGAAACCCTTATGGAATCAGCCCCTGTGACACTGGAACAGAACTACACCGCGATTCTCGGCCAATTGGGCGAGGACGTGTCCCGCGAGGGCCTGCTCGATACGCCAAAGCGTGCCGCCAAAGCCATGCAGTACCTCTGCCGCGGTTATGCGCAGACGCTCGAAGAGGTCACCAACGGTGCCCTGTTCAGCTCCGACAACAGCGAAATGGTGCTGGTCAAGGACATCGAGCTGTATTCGTTGTGCGAACACCACTTGCTGCCGTTCATCGGCAAGGCGCACGTCGCGTATATCCCGAGCGGCAAAGTACTGGGCCTGTCGAAGGTCGCGCGGATCGTCGACATGTACGCCCGCCGCCTGCAGATCCAGGAAAACCTCAGCCGTCAGATCGCCGATGCGGTGATGCAAGTCACCGGCGCGCTGGGCGTCGCCGTAGTGATCGAGGCCAAGCACATGTGCATGATGATGCGCGGCGTCGAAAAGCAGAATTCGTCGATGATCACCTCGGTGATGCTGGGTGAATTCCGCGAAAACGCGGCAACCCGTAGCGAATTCCTCAGCCTCATCAAGTAATTCGCAACAGAAAAGAGCCGGCGTTGATCGCCGGTTTTTTTTCGCCCGTGAAAAATCGGGTAAGCTGCGCGCCTTTCTTCATTTGTACCGTGAGGCTTTCAACGTGTTCGTCAAAGCGCTTCGTGTCGGCCTCGGCCAACTGGTTATTTTCGCCGATTTCATTACCCGCCCGGGCAAGCAGAAACGCCCCGCCGCTGCTCAGGCTCAAGTCGACGCGGCCGCGAAAGATCTTACGCTGTACCAGTTCCACGCCTGCCCGTTCTGCGTGAAAACCCGCCGCGCCCTGCATCGCTTGAACGTGCCGGTAGCGTTGAAAGACGCGAAGAACAACGCGCAAGATCGCCAGACGTTGCTCGAACAGGGCGGCAAAATCAAAGTGCCTTGCCTGCGTATCGAAGAGAATGGGCAGACCACCTGGATGTATGAATCCAAGGTGATCATTGATTATCTGGATAAGCGGTTTGCTGCTGTCTGACATTTCCGGGGAATGCCGTAAGCGCTATCGCGAGCAAGCTCACTCCTACAGGGGGACGCATTCCAACTGTAGGAGTGAGCCTGCTCGCGATGAGGCGATTACAGGCCCCCATAATCTCAGACCAAAAACCGGTCCTTGTGCCGTTTTATTTAGATTCACGCCGCCCTCTCCAGCTGCGCCCGCCGCACCACCGCCGCCAACCGCCTCACTCCCTCATCCAGCCGCGCCGGATCGATGTGGCTGAAATTCAGGCGCAAATGCCCATGATGCTTGTCCGGTTCGGGAAAAAACGGCTCACCCGGCATGAACGCGACATCATTGGCCAAGGCCTCATTGAGCAAAGTGCGCGTATCCAGCGGTTGCTTCAGCGTCAGCCAGAAAAACAACCCGCCCTGGGGCATGTTCCAGTCGGCCAGATCGGCAAAATGGTTCTCCAGCGCCAACTGAAACGCATCGCGCCGCTGTCGATAGAAATCACGCAATTGGCTTAAATGCTGCTGATACTTCTCTGAGCCGATCCATTGCAACGCTTGCCATTGACCGATGCGATTGGTGTGCAGATCCGCTGATTGCTTGAGTTTGAGCAGGTGCGGAAACAGATCCGGACTGGCAATCAGGTAACCGACACGCAAGCCCGGGAGCAAAGTTTTCGACACGGTACCGGTGTAGATCCAGCTGGCTTTTTTCAGGCGCGCGGCAATCGGCCTGGCAGTGCCGCCATCAAATGTCAGCTCGCGATACGGCTCGTCTTCGATCAGGGTGACGCCGAATTCGTCGAGCAATGCGGCAACCGCAGCACGTTTGGCCTCGCTGTAGCGCACGGCGGATGGATTCTGGAAAGTCGGGATCAGGTAGATAAACGCCGGGCGATGCTGTTCCAGACGACTGCGCAGCTGCGCCAGGTTCGGGCCGTCGGCTTCCTGCGCCACGGTCAGGCAATCGGCGCCGAACAGCTGGAAGATTTGCAGCGCGGCTAGATAAGTCGGCGCCTCCAGCAATATTTCCGTGCCCTTGTCGATGTACAGCTTGGCTGCCAGATCCAGGGTTTGCTGCGAGCCGCTGACCACCAGCACCTGACTCGCCTGGCATTCAAGGCCTAGCGCCCTCGCCTCTGCCGCCAACGCCTCGCGCAAGGCCGGCTCGCCTTCGCTCATGCCGTACTGGCCCAGCGAGATCGGCATCTCGGCCCACTCCACTTTTGGCAACATCGCCTCAGCCGGCAAACCGCCAGCGAACGACATCACTTCCGGCCGCTGGGCCGCCGCAAGGATTTCTCGAATCAAAGAACTTTTCAGGCGTGAGGCACGTTCGGAAAAAGCCATGGAAGTCACCGTAGCGAGGCATGCGAAAAATGAGTCAAACTGGTTGACTGAAACTACGACAGCTTGAGCGAGTACGTCAACATGCTTGACCTTAAAAACCCCACCAGTCAGCAACAGGCCATGGAAGCTTTTTTCTTCGGCTACCAGGCGTTCACGGCCAAGGCTGATGAAATGCTTGAGCGCCGCGGCCTCTCGAGGGTGCATCAGCGGATCGTATTTTTCATCGCGCGCTATCCGAACCTGAGCGTGAAGGAGTTGCTGGCTTTACTCGGCGTGAGCAAACAGGCGTTGAACATGCCGCTGCGCCAGTTGCAGGAGATGCATCTGGTCGACAGCGTCGCTTCGCAGACCGACAAGCGTAAGC
The DNA here is from genome assembly GCF_024169245.1 of Pseudomonas koreensis. NCBI lineage: Bacteria > Pseudomonadati > Pseudomonadota > Gammaproteobacteria > Pseudomonadales > Pseudomonadaceae > Pseudomonas > Pseudomonas koreensis. The sequence continues at coordinate 3,212,559 of NZ_JALJWP010000001.1, read as the reverse complement.
GGCTGTTGGAGCTGACTGCGGAAGGTTCCAGGTTCGAACAGGCGCTGCGCCGGGAACAGGTGAAGTTGCTGGAGCGGGTGTTTGCCGATGCTGGCGAAGCGGCGGTGAATGGCTGGCTGGCGGTGAATCTGGCCTTGGGGGGGCAGCCTGGCCAATCTTGACTGAATCAACTGGCGCTTTCGCGAGCAAGCTCGCTCCCACAGGGGAACGCACTTTAAATGTGGGAGCGAGCTTGCTCGCGAAGGCGTCCGAACAGGCGATATATCGCTATCGACGGAATTTTCGAAAACAAAACAAAAAACAATATTTGCTTTATTTGTACACAAAAGCATAATCCACTGCGTGCGAGTTCCTGACTATACGGTCAACAAATTCGCGTATGCCTCAAAGGGCCGCTGCCACCCCTCATGGGTCCGGCCCTGGAAATAACAATAAAACTCTTGAGGAGTACTCGCTGTGGAAAGCCGCAAATCCGAAGCCCCGCCGCTCGAGCTCACGCCGCCATTACGCAATGGCCTGCTGGAGCGTCTGTTCAAACTCAGCTTGCATGGCACCACGGTGAAGACCGAGCTGATTGCCGGTCTGACAACCTTCATCACCATGGCTTACATCATCTTCGTCAACCCGAACATCATGGCCGATGCCGGCATCGATCACGGTGCGGCCTTCGTCGCCACCTGCATCGCCGCCGCGCTGGGCTGCCTGTTGATGGGCCTCTACGCCAACTGGCCGGTCGGCCTCGCGCCGGGCATGGGCCTCAATGCGTTCTTCACCTACACCGTGGTCGGCACCATGGGTTACAACTGGGAAACCGCTCTCGGCGCGGTATTTGTCTCGGGTGTGCTGTTCATGTTCCTGACCTTTTCGCGGATACGCGAATGGCTGCTCAACAGCATTCCGGTCAGCCTGCGCTTTGCGATGGGCGCCGGCGTCGGGTTGTTCCTTGGCCTGATCGGTCTGAAGACTGCCGGTATCGTTGTCGACAGCCCGGCCACGCTGATCAAACTCGGCTCTCTGCGCGAACCCGGTCCGCTGCTCGCAGCGATCTGCTTCCTGATGATCGCGATCCTCAGTTACCACCGCGTGTTCGGTGCAATCCTGATCAGCATCATCACCGTCACCCTGGCCGGTTGGGGTCTGGGCCTGGTGCACTACGAGGGCATCATGTCCGCGCCGCCAAGCCTGGCGCCGACCTGGATGGCGATGAACGTCGCCGGCGTGTTCAACGTCAGCATGATCAGCGTGGTGCTCGCCTTTCTCTTCGTGCACATGTTCGACACCGCCGGCACGCTGATGGGCGTGGCTCAGCGCGCCAACCTCGTCGCCGCTGACGGTCGCATCGAGAACCTTTCCCGAGCCATGAAGGCCGACAGCGCATCCAGCGTATTCGGTGCCGTGGTCGGCGTTCCGCCTGTGACAAGCTACGTGGAAAGCGCCGCTGGCGTGGCCGCTGGTGGTCGGACTGGTCTTACCGCCGTCACCGTGGGTGTGCTATTTATAGCCGCAATGTTCTTCGCACCGCTGGCTGGCATGATTCCCGCTTACGCCACCGCTGGTGCACTGATCTATGTGGCAATGCTGATGATGGGCGGCATGGCCCACATCGAATGGGACGAAGCGACCGACGCCATCCCGGCGATCGTCACGGCGATCATGATGCCGCTGACCTTCTCGGTCGCCGACGGCATCGCGCTGGGCTTCATCACCTATGTGGCGTTGAAGGCCGGCACCGGCAAGTACAAGGAAATCTCCGTGAGCCTGTGGGTGCTCTGCGCGATCTTCATCGCCAAGTTCATCTTCCTGTAAGCGCTGCGCGGTTCAGATTTCAACCAGCCTCACCCTTGCGGGTGGGGCTTTTGTGCATCTCGATAACAACAAAGGAGCAAAGCGATGAGTCTGGAAACCTGGCTGCTGTTCAGCGGTGCTGCACTGGTGGTGATCCTGATCCCGGGACCGCTGTCGTTGCTGATGATCAGCAACAGTCTGAATTACGGTTTACGCCGGTCGTACCCGGCATTCCTCGGTGGGGTGATTGCCTCGATCTGCCTGCTCAGCGCATCGGCACTGGGGCTTGGCGCTCTGTTGCTGGCCTCGGAACAGCTGTTCAGCGCATTGAAAATCGTCGGTGCGCTGTACCTGTTCTATCTCGCCTGGCAGAGCTGGCAGCAATCGCGTCAGCCTGCGGTGGGCGCCGAAGTGCCTCAAGCCGCACCGGTGCCACGCTTTCGCACACTTTTTGGGCGCGCCTTTGTGCTGGGCGCCAGCAATCCGAAAGACATCCTGTTCTTCGCCGCGTTTCTGCCGCAATTTCTCAGTGCACAGCAGCCCTTTCTGCCGCAGTTGCTGATCATGATCGCGACCTGGGTGGTGCTCGATCTGTGCTGCAAACTGGCCTACGGCCTGGGCGCCCATGGTGCCGCGCGATATTTGCGCAGTGGAAAGGGACAGAGCTGGTTCAACCGGATCAGTGCCGGATTGTTTGGTGGTGCTGGCGCTGCATCGTTGCTCAGTAGTCATTAAGCATTACTGCGGTTAACCATCCTGCCTGAACGGAATCACGTCGGGATGGTGCTGTTTTTACAAATTAAACCCGGCGCGCCACCGTGTAATCATTGACATGCAATACACGGCAACAACCACTTCGTGTACAGCGTTCGAAAGAGCGCCGTAAGATCCGCTTCGATTCAAAATACAATCTGCCTGGACAAGGAAGTTCCAATGGCCACTTTGATACGCGAAGCTTCAGTACAAACTGATCCTGCAATAAATCCCAACAACCAGAAAGTTACCGATACGGTCGTCGTCACAGATATGCGCTTCGAGACCAACGAGCGCACATCCTCAACTATCGACCTTCCCGAAACAACACAGACTTCGGGCCAGCTCAAGTTTGCCGACGAAGTATTCGGCCCTTTGCGAATTGGCGACATTTCGATAACCCGAGTGGCGCTGGACAGTTTGGGAGCAACCGTCGACAACCAGCCGTTGAATGGTCGAAACACCTTCAGCCGGGTGCTCAAACGCTCCTTTATCAATGCCCTGCAATTTGATCTCGAGAAAGTCGAACACGCGATTAAAACCGCCACCGGTAAAGACAGTTACCTGTTGCCGACGCTGCTTTTTGAAATGGCCAGTCAGCGCCCGGTGACCGCGCCTGCCCTGTTCAACGCGCGCAGTGCCAATGAGAGCGACCCGGGCTATTACGGCCTCAAGCTGGTGAAACTTGCGAATGCAACGCAGGCACTCGACCTGCAGCATGTGCATCTGCCCAAACACCATCCACGCTGGAAGACATTGACCAAAAGCTACGCAACGCTCGGCTCGAGCGTAGGTATCCAGGGTTTCGGCCTGTTCATGGGCCTGCGGGGAGTAGTCGATGCGATCAAGACCGATAACCGCGAGGAGGTTGCGATAAACAGTACGGGCATCGCTTCGGAACTCGGGTCGATCGCTGTCGATGTTGGCGTCAGCAAGATTGCCACTCAGATGCTCACGGCCGGGCAACATGCCTACCGGGACTTTGCCAGGACACGAATGGCGCTCAGGCTGGGGCGTTCGGGGGGGCTGGTCGGTGGCGCGCTGACGTTGCCCTTCGATATCTACACCGCGGTACGGTCCATGAATGCCGCCGAGAACGCGACGGGCAAGGAAGCGATGGATCACTATGTCAGCGCCGGTCTGAGTATTACCAGCGCGGCCATGACCGTGATCCTCGGCGCGGCGGCGATGGCCGGATTCTCATTCGCCGGCCCGGTCGGGCTGGCTGCCGGTGCGATTCTTGCCATTGGCTCGCAGGTTTATGGCGCGGTGCGCATCGTTGACGACATCGACGACTATATCGAGCTCACCCTCGATGAGCGGTGGCGCACCGGATGGTTTGCGTTCTGTATGAAGGATATCGATCAGGACATCCAGGACCGCTATGCCAAGGCCAAGACCTTGCTGCAGCACTCCGCCCAATTGAAAACGACCGCCAGGCGACTGCTCGATGGCCCTCTCAAGGACAGCACCGAAGCCATCGTCAATGGCCAGTTCGAAGTCCGCCTGAGGCCAACCCGGGTCTGGAAGCGAAACTGGTGGACCAAACAGGATGCCTGGGAATCGATACATGTCCCTGAAACAGTCGGCATTGACGACACCATCGATGCGCGCGAAGGCGTAACAAAAGACACGCCCGGTGCACAATTGGGGATTGCGGCAGACAACAAGAGCGTTCTCTGGCTGCTTTCCGAAGGCCGCGACTCGATCAGGGGGGTCGAAAAAAAACCGAATGTCTTTCATTACAAGTCAGGAAAGAAAGACCTGACCGGGGGTGAGAAAGACGATCAATTCGTGTTCGACAACGCGGCGGACTTTCTCAAACAAGGCACGGACGCCACGGAGTATTCGACACTGCGAGGCGGCGAAGGCAACGACACACTGGTACTCGGCGGCCATTACTCCAATTACCGCACGGATAAAACCGGCTATTACGTCGACTTGCTGGCCGGTACGCTCCAGATCATTTCGAACGACCAGTCTGCCGAACAGGGCAAGAAACATGTCCTGCACAGCCTGATAGACAGCATTGAAAACGTTGAAACCGTCGAACACGCCACAAGCGTCGTGACCGGCACAGCGCAAGCCAACATTATCAAGGGCCGCGGTAGCGACGTAATCGAAGCAGGTGCCGGGGATGACCAGATCTACCTGTCGCACAAGGATGCTCAGGCATCCGGCGAAGCGGGCGCCGATCAGTACTTCATTGCTCACGTGGAGGGGCACTTCTCGATATTCGAAGATGGCAAACAGCCAAGTTACGTCGTACTCAACTGGAAGAAAGAGTTGATTGAATCATGGCAAGTCAAGGGCAACGACTTGATCGTGACGTCCGGATTCGAATTTCATGACATCCCCAAGAACATATTGAGCATTCATGATGTTTACGAACAAAACGCCGATGTTCGAAGCCTGATCCATAAGAACCTGACGTTCATCACCAGCGACGGCTACCAATTCCAACTTGATCTGCCAGAGACAATCACCGAGGAGCACACAGAGGCTTTTTCCGAAATCTTTATCAAACTCGGCCAGCCGCAAAGACCCATCATCGTTTACGCAGATGAATGCTGGATCAGACATCAGCAGGAAGCGAGTTACTACCTGCCGCGCTCCAGCAACATGACCACTTTCTACTCGGTACTTCGTTCTGGAATAGTCAGCAAAATCTATCTGGACTACGACAGTGATGAACTGACAAAAGCCGAGGCGCATTTTTTTGCAGTGAAACCTGAATCCTATCGGCTGACAGCAGGTTGCCATCTCGTTTATCACTTCGGCGAGAAACGTATCAAGTTGAATTATTTCGCCGCCGCCCGTAATGAAGATGGTCACGACAATCTGACTAAAATCATGCGCACCATGGCGGTCCGGCCGTTTTTTCGTTATGTACTGATCTTCAGGGACGGAGTTGCCTTGAATGCCGGCCTCACGGATGAAACCGCTGCCCTCCCGGGCTTTTCCGATTACTCCGTGCCAAGGGAATGGATCACTCCGATGACCCTGCCCCTCGCCGTTCGCTCTCGGCGTTACAGTTATGCGTTGCCGGAAAACCAGGCCTACGAAATGGGCAATCGACCTTGCTGTGCCACCCTCACTGCCCTGACCGTGCAAACCGGCATGGAAAGCCTCATAGGTGAAGGCTCGACGTATCTGATTCATCTCGCTGCCGACACGACCATCAAACTCTCGACACCGGGCGCACTCGCCGAGGCCAGCGTGCGGCTCGCGCATTCATCCACGTGGGAACTCGACGCGACGCAACTCGGCACGGTCGATATCAGACTCGCCGACAATCGTTTATCCATCGGCACCTGCACTGTTCATCTACCGGTGTATGAAAGCGAGGACTTGATCGATCAGATCCGCGTCATCACTGCGAACGGAATCGTGCATACGGTCGATCTGGTGTTTGACCAGGTCTATGCGGACGGCCTGGATGCACGTTTTTTTGAAGCACCCGATGCTACGAAACCGATCCCTGCAGCACTCGCTTCAATGGCCAATGATGTGGTCAAGGTCAGGAACGCTGAGTGGATTGTCGATGAGACAGCTGCGCTGAGTTACAACTTCGCCGCCTACGGTTGGGTGCTGCGTGCCGACAACTCACGCATTGAAGCCTCCGAGCTGCGAATGACGAATCGCTGCAGTCACCAATCCGGCATCTTCTTGCCTATGCCGCAGATCACGCCGTCCGCGTAACGTCGAGAAATTTATACCGATCCCTCTTGCGAAGGTTGCGTTCAGCCAAGCGCCTGCACGCGCCTGCGTTTTCACTTTATGAGTATTTCAGAATGGCCAAACCACCCAAAAAAGTGTCTGTCACGACAAAAGCCGACATGCACGACACCTCAGGTCCAGGTTCACCAACGCGCAGCATCAGCGTCGGGCTGCACATGCCCGACGCCCTGTTGCGGGGTATTGAGCCGACGCCACTCAGCCGTGGCCCGGATATCCCGGCAGCGGGCGATAGCACGCCCGCAGTGAGCATTCACGAGATGCCGCCAGCAGTGGAGAATTTCAGCGCGACTCGCAGCGCGACCGCTTGGCCGCAAGAGCGATTTCACGAGCTGGTTCCCGCGCCGGACAACGACGGACTGTTCACCGGTCCGGATCAGCGAACGTACGCACAAGTCGCTGGCGAAGGACAGTTTTTGGTCGAACAGGATCAGCGCGGCAACTACCATTTGCCGCTGACCTTTGCACCCGGAGTCCACGGCCTTGCTCTGGTTCGCAACGAAGGACAGCCGAGCTGGCGCATCCAGCGCCCTGACAGGCAACCGATCCGGCTCGCTTCGACTGACTCTACCCGTCCCACCTACCTGAAACCAGAGGATGCCAACAGGCTGACGAAACCCGAGCTGGCGACTGATGGCATTCGCTACAACAAGTTCAAGCAGACCTTTGTCACCACGGTAGAGGGCACCGTGATGGTGCGCAAAAACAAGGCCGGCGAATATCAGCAGGCATTTGCGTCGAGCCAGGAGGCGCCTGACATTTTTTTTGAGCAGATCGAAGGAACTGTGTTCTGGCGACAAAAAACCTCAAACACAAAGCCCAACGAAACCCCTTCATCCAGCCAGGAACCAGTCGGCCAGGCCGACGAGCCGATCGCCGGCCCGAGCAAACGGCCACGGCTGGAACCGGCCGTCTCGGCAACGGCAACCGTTCACCATCAGCAGACCCCGTACTTCTGGTTGTCATGGGGCCACTTGAACAAGCCTGCAGGGATCGAGTCGGTGCAGCTTGGCTGGTTGCATTATTCCATCGTGCCGGTGGGCTCAAACCCCGCGCCCAAAGTGTATTTCCTGCGTCACCCGGAGTTTGTGCCGACACACTTTGAAGCCTTCGAAAACATGCTGCTCAACGCTCCCGGGCTGCAGCCGGTGGCAACATTCCGACTTGGCAGCGATCCTGGCGAAATACATCCGGGGAAACGTTTTTTTGAAGAGCCGATAACCCAGTCTGTTGCTCGCGCTTTCCCGGATTTTTCTGCTGCCACTGCACGTGCTGTCGCCAGACGGTTGTTTGAGCTGGCGGATCATTCGCCGACCATTACCGGCACCGGGTTGGTGAATATCCAGGCCACGCTGCATCAGTGGCAGCAAAGACCACTCTCCACGGCGTCGGCACTGGCCGATCCAATAAGCATGCTGGCCGTGGCGCCCGACATCGACCTCGGCGGTAAAAGGCTGATCCCGATGCCTTCCCAGGGAGACGGCGAGTTGCAACGACTGACCTTCGATCCGCAGCGTTTTCCCTTTGCCTGGAACCACTACAAAACCTATCCCTCAGACCTCAACCTGAGGCGCCTGCTCGGCTCCTTGCTGGTAACCAGCGGCTACGAGATTTTCCCGCTGACGTATGAACATCGCATGCCAACACTGGTGTTCAAAAGAGCCCGTCAGGAGCAGATTTTCTTTCTCAAACTGGGGACGATCGATCAGGCGGGCCTGACTCATGTGCCCGGTAATGAACTGACTGAGCCGAGCACACCCGCCCGGATCGGTCAGGTTGCTTTCAAAGCGCTGACCGAGGCGGCTGCACAAAACAAAGTGGTGTGGCTGATCGGGGGAGTGTTGCAGGTTGCCGGCAAGCCTGACGCGGTATTCATTATTCGCGAGCGCTGAGCGATGGCCGGATGCTCTGATTGACGGACTTGAGGGCATCTTGAGGCAATAAAAAAGCCCGCAGTGTGAGCGGGCGAAAGACCAAAGAAGCTATATGCGCAGTCGCTTCCCGGTGGGGGCAGCTGCTTGGGGGTCAGCTGCCCCGGTACGTGGAATAGCTGTAAGGCGAAATCAGCAGGGGCACGTGGTAGTGCTCCTGCTCGGCGCAGATGCCGAAACGCAGCACCACCACATCGAGAAACGCCGGCTCGGGCAGTTGCACGCCACGTGCGCGGTAGTAATCGCCGGCATGGAACTGCACCTGATAAACGCCGCTGCGGTAATCGTCACCCTGCAGCAACGGCGCATCGACCCGGCCATCGCTGTTGGTTGTCGCACTGGCGACCAATTCCAGTTGCGAACCTTCAACGCGGTACAGCTCGACCTTGATCGAGCTGCCCGGGCAACCGTGTGCAGCGTCCAAAACGTGTGTTGTCAAACGTCCCATTGATTCTGCGCGCCTGGCCGCAACAAGCAGTCAGACTTCGCGCCTCCCGAAGTCAGTTGAAAGGAGACCGCACCGTTTCGGAGCACGAAACACTGCGGCGAGCGACTGATTAAGACACTTTTTAAAAAAATTGTACACAATAAAAACGACATTTTTCGCTTCACCCCCGCCATCCGGGTGTTTATCGCCAGTTCGCAGGCAAAGCGCCTGATCATTGAACCTTCTATTCATTAGCTGACTGGTCAGGCAGGTTTCTTGCAGGCTTGAACCATTAGCAGCAAAAGATGACGGCCGATGAAAAATGCGAAAATTCAGGCTTACAAAATGTAAATAAAGTTGTATACAATCAGCCCATCGCTGTGACGCCAGCCTGCCAGGCCGCCACACCAATCTGTCAACGTACAAGAAGGAAGACTGCAGTGAGCGCTGACTACCCACGCGACCTGATCGGTTACGGCAGTAACCCTCCTCACCCACACTGGCCGGGCAATGCCCGGATCGCGCTGTCCTTCGTGCTCAATTACGAAGAAGGCGGCGAGCGCAATATTCTGCACGGCGACAAGGAGTCCGAAGCCTTTCTGTCTGAAATGGTCGCTGCTCAGCCGCTGCAAGGCGCGCGCAACATGAGCATGGAATCGCTTTACGAGTATGGCAGCCGTGCCGGCGTCTGGCGCATTCTGAAACTGTTCAAGGAATTCGACATTCCGCTGACCATCTTCGCCGTGGCCATGGCCGCCCAGCGTCACCCCGACGTGATCCGTGCGATGGTCGAGGCCGGCCATGAAATCTGCAGCCACGGCTACCGCTGGATCGACTACCAGTACATGGACGAAGCGCAGGAACGCGAGCACATGCTCGAAGCGATCCGCATCCTCACCGAACTGACCGGTGAACGTCCGCTGGGCTGGTACACCGGCCGCACCGGGCCGAACACCCGTCGCCTGGTGATGGAAGAAGGCGGTTTCCTCTACGACTGCGATACCTACGACGACGACCTCCCCTACTGGGAACCGAACAACCCGACCGGCAAGCCGCATCTGGTGATCCCGTACACCCTCGACACCAACGACATGCGCTTCACCCAAGTGCAGGGTTTCAACAAGGGTGACGATTTTTTCGAATACCTCAAAGACGCGTTCGACGTGCTCTACGCCGAAGGTGCCGAAGCGCCGAAAATGCTCTCGATCGGTCTGCACTGCCGCCTGATCGGCCGCCCCGGTCGCCTCGCTTCGCTCAAGCGCTTTATCGAATACGCCAAAAGTCATGAACAGGTGTGGTTCAGCCGTCGCGTCGACATCGCACGCCACTGGCAGCAAACCCACCCGTACCAAGGGACTGCAAAATGAGCCGCTTTCAAACCCTGCAACCGTCGACACTGAGCCGCGACGCTTTCGTCAAAGCCTTCGCCGACATCTACGAACATTCGCCATGGGTGGCCGAAAAGGCCTACGACCTCGGTGCGGACGCGTCGATCGACGAGATCGAAACCCTGCACCAGCGCATGAGCGACATCCTGTTGAGCGCCGATCATGCCAGCCAGCTGGCGCTGATCAACGCTCACCCGGACCTGGCCGGCAAAGCCGCCGTCCAGGGCCAGCTTACCGCGGCCAGTACTGAAGAACAGTCGGGCGCGGGGATTCACCAATGCACGGCCGAAGAGTTCCAGCGCTTCACCGAGCTGAACGACGCCTACAAAGCCAAGTTCAAGTTTCCCTTCATCATGGCGGTAAAAGGCAGCAACCGGCATCAGATCCTCGCGGCGTTCGAAACGCGCATCAACAATTCGGTGGAAGCCGAGTTCAAATGCGCGCTGGCGGAGATCAACAAGATTGCCCTGTTCCGTTTACTGACCCTTTAGCGAGCCTGGCCCGAGAAATCTCTAGAACGCTTGTGTTTCCCAGGGCCCTGCAAGCATCCCCAGCCAACTTATCAAAGGCAGACAAGAAGAATGAAAGCTTACGCCGTACCTTTCGAAAAATACGTCAACCTGGCCGACGCCCGTCTGGGCACCAAGATCATTTCGGTCACCGATGACTGGTTCGCAGACGCCAATCGTCTGTTTCAGCCGACCCCGGCCGTATGGAAGGAGGGCGTGTTCGATGACAACGGCAAGTGGATGGACGGCTGGGAGTCGCGCCGCAAGCGCTTCGAAGGTTACGACAGCGCGGTGATCCGTCTGGGCGTACCGGGCTCGATCAAAGGCGTGGACATCGACACTTCATTCTTCACCGGCAACTACCCGCCATCGGCCTCGCTGGAAGCGTGCTTCCTGGCGTCGGGCGAGCCGGATGAGAACACTCAGTGGACCGAAGTGCTGTCGGCCGTCGAGCTGCAAGGCAACAGCCACCACTACCACGAAATCAGCAACGACCAGGCCTTCAGCCACCTGCGCTTCAACATCTACCCGGACGGCGGCGTCGCGCGTCTGCGCGTGTACGGCATTCCGTTCCGCGACTGGTCGGCCGTGGGTGACAACGAGCAAGTCGATCTCGCCGCAGCCCTCAATGGTGGCCGCGCCCTCGCCTGCTCCGACGAACACTTCGGCCGCATGAGCAACATCCTCAACCCGGGTCGTGGCATCAACATGGGCGACGGCTGGGAAACCGCGCGTCGTCGCACGCCGGGCAATGACTGGGTGATCGTCGCCCTGGGTCATCCGGGCGAAATCGAGAAAATCGTCGTCGACACCCTGCACTTCAAAGGCAACTACCCGGACACCTGCTCGATCCAGGGCGCGTTCGTCAAGGGCGGCACCGACAGCCAGATCGAAACCCAGTCGCTGTTCTGGCGCGAACTGCTGCCAAGCCAGAAGCTGGAAATGCACGCCGAACACACCTTCGTCGAGCAGATCAAAGCGCTGGGCCCGATCACCCACATTCGCCTGAACGTGTTCCCGGATGGTGGTGTGAGTCGCCTGCGTGTACTCGGCAAGGTCGCTAAATAACACTGCAATGATCGTTCCCACGCTCTGCGTGGGAATGCATCACTGGACGCTCTGCGTCCGCTTTGGATGTGACGCGGAGCGTCACGGGCTGCATTCCCACGCAGAGCGTGGGAACGATCACTCAACGAAAAGAAGAACAGCATGCGCACACTGACGATTGAACCGCTGACCAAAGAAGCCTTCGCCCCTTTCGGTGACGTCATCGAAACCGACGGCAGCGATCACTTCATGATCAACAACGGTTCGACCATGCGCTTCCACAAACTGGCGACGGTCGAAACCGCGACGCCTGAGGACAACGCAATCATCAGCATTTTCCGCGCGGATGCGCAGGACATGCCGCTGACCGTTTGCATGCTGGAACGCCATCCGCTGGGCAGCCAGGCTTTCATTCCGCTGCTCGGCAACCCCTTTCTGATCGTGGTCGCGCCCGTTGGCGATGCACCTGTATCAGGCTTGGTCCGCGCCTTCGTCACCAACGGCAGGCAGGGCATCAATTACCATCGCGGCGTCTGGCACCACCCGGTGCTGACGATCGAAAAGCGGGATGACTTCCTGGTGGTTGATCGCAGTGGCACAGGCAATAACTGCGATGAGCATTTTTTCAAAGAGGATGAGCGGTTGATCCTCGCCCCCCACCAATAAGAGAAGGTCTGATCACTCGACAACAAGAGTGACAGGCGAGAGGTAAAGACTGTGGAAGCACATCTGTTGGAATGGCTGAACCTGAGCGTGCGCTGGGTTCACATGATCACTGGCGTGGCCTGGATCGGCGCGTCGTTCTACTTCGTCTGGCTGGAGAACAACCTCAACCGCGTCAACCCGAAAACCGGTCTGGCCGGTGATCTGTGGGCGATCCACGGCGGCGGCATCTACCACCTGGAAAAATACAAACTGGCCCCGCCGTCCATGCCGGACAACCTGCACTGGTTCAAGTGGGAAGCCTACTTCACCTGGATGTCGGGGATCGCGCTGCTGTGCGTGGTGTTCTACTCCAACCCCGTACTCTACCTCGTCGCACCCGGCAGCGGCCTCAGCGGTCCTGAAGGCGTGGCCATCGGTATCGGCTCGCTGATCGTCGGCTGGTTCGTCTACGACTTCCTCTGCGATTCGGCCCTGGGCAAGAAACCCGCCCTGCTCGGCTTCATCCTGTTCGTCCTGATCATTGCCGCCGCCTATGGCTTCAGCAAAGTGTTCAGCGGTCGTGGTGCGTACCTGCATGTCGGCGCGATCATCGGCACCATCATGGTCGGCAACGTGTTCCGCATCATCATGCCGGCGCAGCGTGCATTGGTCGCGGCGATTGCCGAGAACCGCACGCCGGATCCGGCACTGCCGGCCAAGGGTCTGCTGCGTTCGCGGCACAACAACTACTTCACCCTGCCGGTGCTGTTCATCATGATCAGCAACCACTTCCCGAGCACCTATGGCAGCCAGTACAACTGGCTGATCCTGGCCGGGATCGCGGTGCTGGCAGTGTTGGTGCGTCACTACTTCAACACCCGTCACGACAGCCACAAGTTTGCCTGGACCCTGCCGGTGGCAGCGGTGGGCATGATCTGCCTGGCCTATGTCACTGGCCCGGCGCCGATGTCGAGCGCACCTGAAGTGGCCAAGGCGCCAGCCAAAATCGAATACCAACCGCTGCCGGAAACGGCACTGGGCGGTGGCGCGAAACCGGCCGAAGCGGCGCAACCTGAGGCACCCGCAGCTCCTGCAACAGCACCGGCGCAAGCCTCGAATGCCGGCCCCGGTTTCGACAAAGTGCACAACGTGATTCAAGAGCGTTGCACGGTGTGCCATTCGTCCAAGCCAACCAGCCCGTTGTTCAGCGCAGCCCCGGCCGGTGTGATGTTCGACACCCCCGAGCAGATCCGCCAGAACGCCGCGCGCATTCAGGCGCAAGCCATCACCACGCAGATCATGCCACTGGGCAACATTACCCAGATGACCCAGCAGGAACGTGACCTGATCGGTGCCTGGATCGCCCAGGGAGCGCAGACCAACTAAGCAACAAAGCTTCGCGAGCATGCTCGCTCCCACAGAGATCGCGCATTTCCTGTGGGAGCGAGCCTGCTCGCGAATCGCCTTAACGCGGTTTACCTGATGCACAGAAACAGCTGCAAGCAACCCGGCAGCTGTTAATCACAAGAATAAAAAAGATCCGAGGTGTTGCATGTCCGAGCTGTCCAAAGCGCGCATCCCCGACGCACCCGCCATTCAGCGTTTGCCCCTTTTGCAACTGATCCTGGTCGGTCTGCAACATGTTCTGCTGATGTACGGCGGTGCCATCGCGGTGCCGCTGATCATCGGACAGGCCGCTGGCCTGAGTCGCGAAGAAATCGCCTTCCTGATCAACGCCGACCTGCTGGTCGCCGGCATCGCCACCATCGTGCAGTCGCTCGGCATCGGCCCGATGGGCATTCGCATGCCGGTGATGATGGGCGCCAGTTTCGCCGCGGTCGGCAGTATGGTCGCCATGGCCGGCATGCCCGGCATCGGTCTGCAAGGGATCTTCGGTGCGACGATCGCTGCCGGCTTCTTCGGCATGCTGATCGCGCCGTTCATGTCCAAGGTCGTGCGTTTCTTCCCGCCGCTGGTGACCGGCACGGTCATCACCTCGATCGGTTTATCGCTGTTCCCCGTCGCCGTGAACTGGGCCGGTGGCGGTGTCGACGCCGCACAATTCGGTTCGCCGATTTATCTGGCCATCGCTGCGCTGGTGTTGGCCACCATCCTTTTGGTCCACCGCTTCATGCGCGGATTCTGGGTCAACATTTCCGTGCTGATCGGCATGTGCCTGGGCTACGTATTGTGCGGCGTGATCGGCATGGTCGACCTCAGCGGCATGGCGAGCGCGCCGTGGATTCAATTCGTCACCCCACTGCATTTCGGCATGCCCAAGTTCGAGCTGGCACCGATTCTGTCGATGTGTCTGGTGGTGGTGATCATCTTCGTCGAGTCCACCGGGATGTTCCTCGCACTGGGCAAGATCACCGGCCAGGAAGTCTGCCCGCGCATGCTCCGTCGCGGCTTGCTGTGCGACGCCGGCGCGTCGTTCTTCGCCGGCTTCTTCAACACCTTCACCCACTCCTCGTTCGCGCAGAACATCGGCCTGGTGCAGATGACCGGCGTGCGCTGCCGTTCGGTGACCATCGTCGCCGGCGGCTTGCTGATCGTCTTGAGCCTGCTGCCGAAAGCGGCGTTTCTGGTGGCGTCGATTCCACCGGCGGTGCTCGGCGGCGCAGCAATTGCGATGTTCGGCATGGTCGCCGCCACTGGCATCAAGATCCTGCAAGAGGCCGACATCGGTGACCGGCGCAATCAGTTGCTGGTTGCGGTGAGCATTGGCATGGGCCTGATCCCCGTCGTGCGTCCGGAATTTTTTGCCCACCTGCCGATGTGGATGAGCCCGATCACCCACAGCGGCATCGCCATGGCCACCCTCAGCGCGCTGACCCTGAACCTGCTGTTCAACATCCTCGGCGGCAAGGAGCGTGCGGCGATCAACGATTGCCATGCTCACTGACAGCCTCACCCATTCCCCCTGTAGGAGTGAGCCTGCTCGCGATTGCGTCTTTTCAGTCAACTGATTTGTTGAATGTAATCCCGCTATCGCGAGCAGGCTCACTCCTACAAAGGGATCGCAACTCTGTGCCTTGAAAATAAAAACAAGAGGGAGCAACAGATGATCCGCACGCAAACCAGCGTTGTGTTGGGTAGCGGCCTGCTGGCTGCCAGTCAGGCCATGGCCGGCGACCTGCTGCTGTGGCAGAGCAACAGCCTCAGTTACCTGTACGGCAAGAACTTCGCGATCAACCCGTCGTACCAGCAGACAGTCACTTTCGAGCACGCCGACAAGTGGAAGTACGGCGACAACTTTCTGTTCGTCGACAAGATCTTCTACAACGGCAAGGAAGATGCGAACAAGGGCCCGCACACCTTCTACGGCGAGTTCACCCCGCGCCTGTCCTTCGGCAAGATCCTCGACCGCAAGCTCGAGTTCGGCCCGATCAAGGACGTGCTGCTGGCGATGACCTACGAGTACGGCGAAGGGGAAAGCGAGGCCTACCTGATCGGCCCCGGCTTCGACCTGAAAGTGCCCGGTTTCAACTACGTCACGCTGAACATTTTCCGCCGCCACACCGAAGGCGCGCGCCCCGGCGATGGCGTCTGGCAGATTACCCCCGCGTGGTCCTGGAGCTTCCCGCTGGGCAGTTCCGATGTGCTGATCGACGGCTACCTCGACTGGGTCGTCGACAACGACGAGAACTCCCGCGGCACCTACCACGCCAACCTGCACATCAACCCGCAGATCAAATATGACCTCGGCAAAGCCTTGGGCTGGAGCCAGAAACAGCTGTACGTCGGCACCGAGTACAGCTACTGGAAGAACAAGTACGGCATCGAGAACAGCCACTCGTTCGACACCAACCAGAACACCGCCAGCCTGCTGCTGAAGGTGCACTTCTGAGATGGCCCGCAACCGTGCGCCATGCCTGTCGTCGGTGCTCTGTTGCGGGGCACTTGAGCGTTGGCCAAGGAGTCAGTATTCTCCGCGGCCTTCCGAATCCGGTCTAAAAAAAAGCCCGGATTTAATTTCTGACCGAAAAGCCAACTTATCCCGGCCCTGGTCAGTTCTGAGGCCCCCGAAAACACGCTCGATCGACTGTTTTTCAGCAGCCGAACGGCGTTTTTTTGTTTTTCGAAAAGCCTTGGCGCAGCTCTTGCTAACAGCAATGAAGCTGACCGATCGGATGACTTTTTCAGCAACGAAAAAAAGGCGCCACACCAGAGCGCCGAACTTAAAAAAATAATGTGCAACACCTACTTTGGGAGCAACCGAATGAAACGCATGTGCACCAGCCTGATGCTGGCCGGATCGATGTTCGCCGGCGGCCAGGCGATGGCCGAAGACCTGCTGCAGTGGCAGAACAACAGCCTGACCTACCTGTATGGCAAGGACTTCCAGGTCAACCCGCGCATTCAGCAGACCGTGACTTTCGAACACGCCGATGCGTGGACGTACGGGGATAATTTCTTCTTCTTCGACAAGATCTTCTACAACGGTGGCAAGGACTTCAGCAACGGTCCGAATACCTACTACGGTGAGTTCAGCCCACGCATCTCGCTGGGCAAGGTGCTCGACCAGAAGATCGAGTTCGGCCCGATCAAAGACGTCCTCGTCGCCATGACCTACGAATTCGGTGAAGGCGATACCGAGGCGTACCTGATCGGTCCGGGTTTCGACCTGGCGATCCCGGGCTTCGACTACTTCCAGCTGAACTTCTATCAGCGTCACACCCAGGGCGCACGCGCCGGTGACAATGTCTGGCAGATCACCCCGGTGTGGTCCTACACCATCCCGGTCGGCAAGTCGGACATCCTGATCGATGGCTTCATGGACTGGGTGGTCGACAACGACTCCAACTCCAAGGGCGACTACCACGCCAACCTGCACTTCAACCCGCAAGTCAAATACGACTTGGGCAAGGCGCTGAATTTCGGCGAGAAGCAGTTGTATGTCGGTGTCGAATACGACTATTGGTCGGACAAGTACGGGATCAAGGACAGCCAGTACTTCAAGACCGACCAGAGCACCACGAGCTTCCTGGTGAAGTTCCACTTCTGATCATAAAAGCTTCGCGAGCAGGCTCGCTCCCACATTTGACCGCGTTCCAATGTGGGAGCGAGCCTGCTCGCGAAGGCCTCACCGCAGATTTCAGGCGGGAGCCACCGCTTCGGATATCCGTAAAAACCGGCACAGCTCCTCGCGCTTGGCCAGCGCATCCCGCCGCCCCAACTCAATCAACTCGCTGCAATAGCCCGCCTCGAACAACAGATAACTGAGCACCCCCGCCCCGCTCGTCTTCGTCGCCCCCGGCCCGCGCAGAAACAGGCGCAACGCCGCCGGCAATTCCTGGCGATGCCGCGCCGCGATTTCATCGATCGGCTGACTCGGCGCAATCACCAGCACCTCCACCGGCGCCACACCCAAAGCCCGGGTCGGCGTACCGTCCGGGAGCAAATGACTGAACTGATTGAGCCGTTGTAACAACTCGATGTCGCTCTCAAGGCTGTCAATGAACGTGCTGTTGAGCATGTGCCCGCCGATCTGCGCCAGCGTCGGTTGCTGGCCGCTGTAGGCGCGCTCCAGCGGCTGCTGCGGATCGACGCCGCGCGGGTTGCCGCTGACGCCCACCACCAGCACGCGACTGGCACCCAGATGCAGCGCCGGACTGATCGGCGCCGACTGGCGCACCGCGCCATCGCCGAAATATTCCTCAGCGATTTTCACCGGCGCGAACAACAGCGGAATCGCCGAACTGGCCAACAGGTGATCGACCGACAGTTGCGTCGGCACGCCAATGCGGCGATGCCGCAGCCAGGCGTCGATGGTCCCGCCACCCTGATAGAACGTCACGGCTTGCCCCGACTCGTAGCCGAACGCGGTCACCGCCACCGCCTGTAATTGCTTGCGTGCGATGGATTCGGCGATGCCGGGCAGGTGCAGTTTTTCCTCGAGCAGTTCGCGCAGCGGCGAACTGTTGAGCAGCGCCACCGGCATCTGCCGACCGAGACCGAGCAGGCTGTGGCTGACGAAACGGCTGGCCTGATGAATCACTCCAGGCCAGTCGCTGCGCAATACGCGGTGGCTGCGAAAGCCTTGCCAGAACTGGGTCAGGCGTTCGATGGCGGCGCGAAAATCCGTGGCGCCACTGGCCAGGCTGACCGCATTGATCGCCCCGGCCGAGGTGCCGACGATCACCGGAAACGGATTGTCCGCGCCCTCTGGAAGCAACTCGGCGATCGCCGCCAGCACTCCGACCTGATACGCCGCCCGAGCCCCGCCGCCGGAAAGAATCAAACCTGTGACCGGTTCAGCAGGACTCATCGCAACACTCCAGGGTGCTTGTCAGGACGGGTGAATCAACGACGCTTGGGGTAAAGCTTCGGCTCGCCCGGCGGGCGACTCTTGAAGCGCCGATGCGCCCACAGATACTGCTCGGGGCACGCGCGCAATGCGCTCTCGACCCATTGATTGATGCGGATGCAATCAGCCTCTTCGCTCTCGCCGGGGAAATCCTCCAGCGGCGGATGAATCACCAGGCGATAACCGCTGCCGTCAGCCAGACGTTCTTGAGTGAACGGCACCACCAGTGCTTTGCCCAGGCGAGCAAACTTGGTCGTCGCGGTAACCGTTGCGGCCTGAATGCCGAACAGCGGCACGAAGACGCTTTGCTTGGCGCCGTAGTCCTGATCCGGCGCGTACCAGATCGCCCGGCCCGAGCGCAGCAGCTTGAGCATGCCGCGTACGTCGTCGCGCTCCACGGCCAGCGAATCGAGGTTGTGCCGCTCGCGGCCACGACGCTGGACGAAGTCGAACAACGGATTTTTGTGCTCGCGGTACATGCCGTCGATGGTGTGCTGCTGGCCAAGCAGGGCCGCGCCGATTTCCAGGGTGGTGAAATGCGCAGCCATCAGAATCACGCCTTTGCCTTCGCGCTGGGCCTTTTGCAAATGCTCCAGGCCTTCGACATGAGCCAGTTTCGCCAGTCGCTCGCGGGACCACCACCAGCTCATCGCCATTTCGAAAAAGGCAATGCCGGTGGAGGCGAAGTTTTCCTTGAGCAGGCGTTTGCGCTCGGCGGCGGACTTTTCCGGGAAGCACAATTCCAGATTGCGCCGGGCGATGGTCCGCCGGTCACTGGCGACGCGATACATCAACGCGCCCAAAACTCGACCGATGGTCAGCAGCGCCGGATACGGCAACTGCACGATCAGCCACAAAAGCCCCAGGCCGCACCAGAGCGGCCAGAAGCGCGGAGCAAGATATGCTTTTCGAAAACGCGGGCGATCCATTAAAGCTTCCGTAAATACAGTGGCCGCGCATTCTACATCGTTCGACGCGGCTTGCGGCTCGCGGGCGTTCTCGTTATAAGTCTCGGCACTTTTAGTGACAAGCCGTTGTATGCCGACATGAGCCAAACCGACCCGTTAGACCAAGATCCCGTATTCCAGCTCAAGGGCAGCATGCTGGCCATCACCGTGCTGGAACTGGCCCGTAACGACCTCGAAAGCCTCGATCGGCAATTGGCCGCCAAAGTCGCCCAGGCGCCGAATTTCTTCAGCAATGCACCGCTGGTTCTGGCGCTGGACAAACTGCCGCCGAACCAGGGCGCCGTCGACCTGCCGGGGCTGATGCGCGTCTGCCGTCAGCACGGTCTGCGTACCCTGGCCATCCGCGCCAGCCGCATCGAAGACATCGCCGCCGCCATCGCCATCGACATCCCCGTGCTGCCGCCCTCCGGTGCTCGCGAACGCCCATTGGAAACGCCGGAAGCCGAAGTCAAAAAGAAGCCGGAAAAACCGCCTGAGCCGACAGTCAAACCGACCCGCGTGATCACTACGCCAGTACGTGGTGGCCAACAGATATACGCCCAGGGTGGCGATCTGATCGTGGTCTCCTCGGTCAGTCCGGGGGCGGAACTTCTCGCCGATGGCAACATCCATGTATACGGCCCGATGCGCGGCCGTGCACTGGCCGGCGTCAAAGGTGACACCAAGGCACGGATTTTCTGTCAGCAATTGAGCGCTGAACTGATCTCCATCGCCGGTCATTACAAGGTCTCCGAGGATTTGCGTCGCGATCCGATGTGGGGCTCGGGCGTCCAGGTCAGCCTGTCGGGCGACGTGTTGAACATCATTCGGCTTTAACGGATACTGCCGCATTTTCCAAGCATCTCTAAAACGTAGCGAAAACGGCTCAAACGAAGTAGGAAAAAGGCCCAAAGCCAAATTCCAGCCAAGGCTGTCCGACTGCAGTAGTTTTCAAGAGATGTTTTTCAGGGGCTGAACAGTCCTTCTTCCTTAGGGGTGAAACACCTTGGCCAAGATTCTCGTGGTTACATCCGGCAAGGGTGGTGTGGGTAAGACCACCACCAGCGCCGCTATCGGTACCGGTCTCGCTCTGCGCGGCCACAAAACAGTGATCGTCGACTTCGACGTGGGCTTGCGTAACCTCGACCTGATCATGGGTTGCGAGCGCCGCGTGGTGTATGACTTCGTCAACGTGGTCAACGGCGAAGCCAACCTGCAACAGGCGCTGATCAAAGACAAGCGCCTGGAAAACCTCTACGTACTGGCGGCCAGCCAGACCCGCGACAAAGACGCGCTGACCGTCGAAGGCGTGGAAAAAGTCCTGATGGAGCTCAAGGAACAATTCGAGTTCGTCGTCTGCGATTCCCCGGCGGGCATCGAGAAAGGTGCGCACCTGGCAATGTACTTCGCCGATGAAGCGATCGTCGTGACCAACCCGGAAGTCTCCTCGGTACGTGACTCGGACCGCATGCTCGGCCTGCTGGCGAGCAAATCGCGCCGCGCCGAACGTGGCGAAGACCCGATCAAGGAACACCTGCTGATCACCCGCTACCACCCGGAGCGTGTTGAAAAGGGCGAGATGCTTGGCGTTGAAGACGTCAAGGAAATCCTCTCGGTAACCCTGCTCGGCGTCATCCCGGAATCCCAGGCAGTGCTCAAGGCTTCCAACCAGGGCGTGCCGGTGATTCTCGATGACCAGAGCGATGCCGGTCAGGCTTACAGCGATACCGTCGACCGCCTGCTGGGCAAAGAAAAAGCCCACCGATTCCTCGATGTCGAGAAGAAGGGATTCTTCGAGCGCCTGTTTGGAGGTAGGTAATGAACCTTTTTGACTTCTTTCGTGCCAACAAAAAGCCAAGTACCGCCTCGGTAGCGAAAGAGCGTCTACAGATCATCGTGGCGCATGAGCGCGGCCAGCGCAGCACGCCGGATTACCTGCCAGCCTTGCAAAAGGAACTGGTCGACGTGATCCGCAAGTACGTCAACATCGGCAACGACGACGTACACGTTGCGCTGGAAAGCCAGGGCAGTTGCTCGATTCTGGAACTCAACATCACCCTGCCTGATCGCTGAGTCGATCCGGCAGGTATGACGGCGGTTCAGGGCCATTCCCCGGTGGAATGGTCCTGAACCGCCGTTGGCATTTGTTACGAGGCTGTTTTAATGCCGCTGTCCAACATCCGCATCATCCATCAGGACGCCGCCGTACTGGTGGTCGACAAACCGACCCTGCTGCTCTCGGTGCCCGGCCGCGCTGACGACAACAAGGATTGTCTGATCACTCGCCTGCAGGAAAACGGCTATCCGGAAGCGCGCATCGTCCATCGGCTGGACTGGGAAACCTCCGGCATCATTCTGCTCGCGCGTGACGCCGACACTCATCGCGAACTGTCGCGGCAGTTTCACGACCGCGAAACCGAAAAGGCCTACACCGCTCTGGCCTGGGGTCAGCCGGAACTGGACAGCGGCAGCATCGACCTGCCGTTGCGCTACGACCCACCGACCAAGCCACGGCATGTGGTCGATCACGAATTCGGCAAGCATGCGCTGACGTTCTGGAAGGTTCTGGAACGTTGCGGCGACTGGTGCCGTGTCGAGCTGACACCGATCACCGGACGTTCGCATCAGTTGCGCGTGCACATGCTTTCGATCGGTCATCCGCTGCTCGGTGACGGCCTCTACGCCCACGAGCAAGCGCTGGCGGCCTGGCCGCGTCTGTGCCTGCACGCGAGCATGCTCAGCTTCACCCACCCGCAAACCGGCGAACGCCTGCGCTTCGAGTGCCCGGCGCCGTTCTGACAGCCAGCACCGGCCCCATGTGGGAGCGAGCCTGCTCGCGAAAGCGCTATCACATTCAGCGTTGATGTTGACTGATCAATCGCTTTCGCGAGCAGGCTCGCTCCCACAGGGGATCCGGTCCGGATTCAATTCCCCGGCCAATACGTTAAACTCCCGCCCATTGCTGTCTGGAGTTTCTTATGCGCGCAGAGTTGAACCAGGGCCTGATCGACTTTCTCAAGGCCTCCCCTACCCCGTTCCACGCCACCGCCAGCCTCGTTCAGCGTCTGGAGGCCGCCGGTTACGTGCGCCTCGACGAGCGCGAGCCATGGACCACCGAGGCCAACGGCCGCTATTACGTCACCCGCAACGACTCCTCGATCGTCGCGATCAAAATGGGCCGCAACTCGCCACTGCATGGCGGCATTCGTCTGGTCGGCGCCCACACCGACAGCCCGTGTCTGCGGGTCAAGCCGCAACCGGAACTGCAGCGTCAGGGTTTCTGGCAACTGGGCGTCGAAGTCTACGGCGGCGCGTTGCTGGCGCCGTGGTTCGACCGCGATCTGTCGCTGGCCGGCCGCGTCACTTTCCGCCGTGACGGCAAGGTCGAAAGCCAGTTGATCGACTTCAAGGCACCGATCGCGATCATTCCCAACCTGGCCATTCACCTCAACCGTGAAGCCAACCTCGGCTGGGCGATCAACGCGCAGACCGAACTGCCGCCGATTCTCGCCCAGTTCGCCGGTGACGAGCGCGTCGATTTCCGCGCCGTGCTCACCGATCAACTGGCCCGCGAACACGGCCTGAATGCCGACGTCGTGCTCGATTACGAGCTGAGTTTCTACGACACGCAAAGCGCAGCGGTGATCGGCCTGAACGGTGATTTCATTGCCGGTGCACGCCTCGATAACCTGCTGTCTTGCTACGCCGGCCTGCAAGCCTTGCTCAGCGCCGAAACCGACGAAACCTGCGTGCTGGTGTGCAACGACCACGAAGAAGTCGGCTCCTGCTCGGCCTGCGGTGCCGATGGCCCGATGCTCGAGCAGACCCTGCGCCGCCTGCTGCCGGAAGGCGACGAGTTCGTCCGCACCATCCAGAAATCCCTGCTGGTGTCGGCCGACAACGCCCACGGCGTGCATCCCAACTACGCGGAAAAACACGACGCCAACCACGGCCCGAAACTCAACGCCGGCCCGGTGATCAAGGTCAACAGCAACCAGCGCTACGCCACCAACAGCGAAACCGCCGGCTTCTTCCGCCATCTGTGCATGGCCGAAGAAGTCCCGGTGCAAAGCTTCGTGGTGCGTAGCGACATGGGCTGCGGCTCGACCATCGGCCCGATCACCGCCAGCCACCTGGGGGTTCGCACCGTCGACATCGGTTTGCCGACCTTTGCCATGCACTCGATCCGCGAGCTGTGCGGCAGCCATGACCTGGCGCATCTGGTCAAAGTGCTCAGCGCGTTTTATGCCAGTCGTGAGTTGCCGTAAAGGCTGAAAACTTCGCGAGCAGGCTCGCTCCCACATTGAGTTGCATTCCAACCTGTGGGAGCGAGCCTGCTCGCGAAAGCGCCTGTGCAGGCAGCAGAATCCTCTCTGACTTGATGCATTCCTGAGCCACATCACACCCCGCCTCGAAAACCTGCCTAGACTCTACGGATCCCACCAGACAAGGCAGTCTCCATGATCTCGATGTCCTCCTTCCACGCCATGCTCATCCCTATCCTCAGCGGGATGATCCTGCTGGCCATCGGCTTCAACTTCCGTGACAAGAACGCCGGTGTGTTTGCCATGTGGGTCGGCATGCTGATGATCCTCGCCACCGTGGTCTACAAGATCCTCGCCAAACTCAACGAATGACCGCGCCCGGCTCGCATTGCGCCGGAGGGCCTCGTACACTCCAGCGCATCCGCCTATCGCGAGGTTGTCTTCTGGTGTTCGCTCGTCTTTTTGCTTTACCCGGTCTGTTGCTTGTCTTGATCATGACGCTGCTGCCGCTGGCGCCCGCGCAAGCGGTCGGTCTGCCCGGCCTGCTCAACACTTCCAAGCCGCAAGCTGAAGCCCAGGAACCCCTCGGCCAGTCGCTGGACGAAGTGATCAAGTCACTGGAAAACGACAAGCAACGCGCGCAGCTGGTCAGCGATCTGAAGAAACTGCGCGACGCCACGAAAAAAGCTCAGGCCACTCCGGAAGAAGGCGTGCTAGGCCTGATCGGCGGCACCCTCGCTAACTTCGAGAAACAGTTTTCCGGCGCCGACAGCCCGCTCACCCGTTGGTCCAACGAGTTTGATCTGGCCAAGGATGAACTCACCAGCAAACTGCTGCCGGCCAACGAATGGCTGCCCATTATTTTCGGCTTCGCTGTGATCCTGATGGTCTGGAGCCTGCTCGCCGCCGCGCTGATCTGGCTCGGCCATCGCGTGCGCATGCGCTTTGGCCTTACCGAAGAACTGCCGCAACACCCCAAGGCCCTCGACATGCTGCGCTTCGCCCTGCGCAAGCTCGGGCCGTGGCTGATCGCCCTGGTGATGACGGTTTACATGAGCTACGTGCTGCCGTCATCGCTGGGCAAAAGCCTGGCGATGGTGCTGGCCTATGCCTTGGTGGTCGGCACCTGTTTCTCGGCGATCTGCGTGATTGCCTTCTCGTTGCTCGACGGCCCGCACCGCCATCGCGCGCTGTACATTCTTCGTCATCAGGCGTTCCGGCCACTGTGGCTGATCGGCAGCTTTGCGGCGTTCGGTGAAGCGCTGAGCGATCCGCGTCTGGTCGAGAGCCTGGGCGTGCATCTGGCGCACACTGCAGCGACCACCGCCAACGTACTCGCGGCACTGTCGACCGGCCTGTTCATTCTGCGATTCCGCCGGCCGATCGCGCACTTGATCCGCAACCAGCCGCTGTCGCGCCGCCTGACCCGCCGCGCCCTCAGCGACACCATCGAGATCCTCGGCACCTTCTGGTACGTGCCGGCGCTGGTGCTGGTCGGCATCTCGCTGTTCGCCACGTTCGTCTCCGCCGGCGACACCAGCACCGCGCTGCGGCAATCGCTGATCTGCACGGTTCTGCTGGTGTTGTGCATGGTCATCAACGGCCTCGTGCGTCGTCACTCGTTGAAGCCGCAACGCGGGCCGAAACGCCACGCGCTGTACTCGGAGCGCCTGAAGAATTTCTTCTATACCCTCGCGCATTTGCTGGTGTGGCTGATCTTCATCGAGCTGGGCCTGCGTGTCTGGGGCCATTCGCTGATCGCCTTCGCCGAAGGTGATGGCCATGACATCAGCGTCAGACTGTTCAGCCTGATCGGCACGCTGATTTTCTCCTGGCTGATCTGGATCCTCGCCGACACCGCCGTGCACCACGCCCTCACCCGCTCGCGCAAAGGCCTGGCCAACGCCCGCGCCCAGACGATGATGCCGCTGATCCGCAACGTGCTGTTCGTGGCGATTTTTATCATCGCGCTGATCGTCGCGTTGGCGAACATGGGCATGAACGTCACGCCACTGCTGGCCGGTGCCGGTGTGATCGGCCTGGCCATCGGTTTCGGCGCGCAGTCGCTGGTCGCCGACCTGATCACCGGCCTGTTCATCATCATCGAAGACTCGCTGGCCATCGACGATTACGTCGACGTCGGCGGCCACCTCGGCACCGTCGAAGGCCTGACCATCCGCACCGTCCGCCTGCGCGACATCGACGGCATCGTCCACACCATCCCGTTCAGCGAAATCAAAAGCATCAAGAACTACTCGCGGGAATTCGGCTACGCGATCTTCCGTGTCGCCGTGCCGTACAACATGGAAATCGACGACGCGATCAAACTGATGCGCGACGTCGGCCAGAAGATGCGCAGCGACCCGCTGCAACGCCGCAACATCTGGTCGCCGCTGGAGATTCAGGGCGTGGAAAGTTTCGAATCCGGCAGCGCGATACTGCGCGCACGGTTCAAGACTGCACCGATCAAACAGTGGGAGGTTTCTCGGGCGTTCAATTTGTCGCTGAAAAGGCAACTGGATGAGGCGGGGCTCGATCTGGCGACACCGCGGATGAGTGTGCAGGTGATTACTGCCGGTGGCGGTCAGCCGAAGGAATAGCACTCAGGCGCACGGTTGCAGTCACAGGCAAGGAAGCCAACAACAATAATCAAGGAGAAACCCCATGCAACTGACGCGCATTGCCCAGACCCTTTTGCTCACCCTGGTCGCCAGCCAGGCCGGCGCCGCGACGATGGACAGCGCCCGCACACAGATTGCCGAGCAGGCGCAAAAGCTTGAACCGCAGCTGCTGGAAACCCGCCGCGACCTTCACGCCCATCCAGAACTCGGCAACACTGAAAAACGCACCGCCGAGCTGGTCGCCAAACAACTGCGGGCCATGGGCCTGGAAGTGAAAACCGGCGTCGCCCGCACCGGTGTGGTTGCCATCCTGAAGGGCGCCCTGCCCGGCCCGACCGTGGCCCTGCGCGCCGACATGGACGCGCTGCCGGTCAAGGAGGTCGCCGACCTGCCGTTCGCCTCGAAAGCCAAAGGCACTTATCTCGACAAGGAAGTCGACGTCATGCATGCCTGCGGCCACGACGCCCACACCGCGATCCTGCTCAGCGCGGCGAAAATTCTGACGGGCATGCGCGACACTTTGCCCGGCACCGTGGTGTTCTACTTCCAGCCCGCCGAAGAAGGCCCGAGCGATTTCATTCCCGACGGCAAAAACACTTGGGGCGCAAAAATGATGGTCGAAGAAGGCGTGATGAAATCGCCGAAACCCGACGCGGTGTTCGGCCTGCACGTCTGGGCCGGCGTCCCCGCCGGCCAGATCGCCTACCGCCCCGGCCCGACCCTGGCCAGCTCCGACGACCTGCGCATCAAGATCCACGGCAAACAAACCCACGCCGGCCGCCCTTGGGACGGCATCGACCCGATCACCGTCGGCGCGCAAACCATCGTCGGCCTGCAAACCGTGGTCAGCCGTCGCACCGACATTTCCTCTTACCCGTCGGTAGTCAGCATCGGCACCATCAACGGCGGCACCCGCTACAACATCATCCCCGAATCACTCGACATGACCGGCACCATCCGCTCCTACGACTACGGCATCCGCCAGAAACTTCACAGCGATGTGCGCCAGACCATCGAGAAAATCGCCGAAAGCGGCGGCGCGAAAGCCGACGTCACCATCATCGAAAAGTACGACCCGACCATTAATAACCCGGCACTGACGGAGAAGATGCTGCCGACTCTGAAGTGGGCGGCCAAGGATGATGTAGTGCAGGGTCCACTGGTGGGTGGTGCGGAAGATTTCTCGTTTTTTGCCAAAGAGGCGCCGGGACTGTTCGTGTTTCTCGGGGTGACGCCGCGGGATCAGGACATGAGCAAGGCTGCGCCGAATCACAATCCGGGGTTCTTTGTGGATGAATCGGCGCTGGTGGTTGGGGTCAGGACATTGGCTTCGTTGGCGACGGATTATCTGTATGGGAATGCGGGGGTGGGCAAGTAGATAGGGGTGACTGTGGGGGCGCCTGCGCGAGCAAGCTCGCTCCCACAGGGATTGAGTACATCCGACAGAGACTGGTCGGCTGCCAGGGCGCCTTCGCGAGCAGGCTCACTCCTACATTGGACCGAGCTCATCCTCAAAGAAGAGGTCGGCTGCCAGGGCGCCTTCGCGAGCAAGCTCGCTCCTACAATTGGATCGAGTTCATCCTCAGGAATCAGGTCGGCTGTCAGGGCGCCATCGCGAGCAGGCTCACTCCTACATTGGACCGAGCTCATCCTCAAAGAAGAGGTCGGCTGCCAGGGCGCCTTCGCGAGCAAGCTCGCTCCTACAATTGGATCGAGTTCATCCTCAGGAATCAGGTCGGCTGTCAGGCCGCCATCGCGAGCAGGCTCACTCCTACACTTGGATCGAGTTCATCCTCAGGAATCAGGTCGGCTGTCAGGGCGCCTTCGCGAGCAGGCTCACTCCTACACTTGGATCGAGTTCATCCTCAAGAATCAGGTCGGCTGGCAGGCCGCCATCGCGAGCAGGTTCGCTCCCACACAAAGCAAAATCAAAAGATCGCAGCCTTCGGCAGCTCCTACCCACGATGAGCGTTAGCTCGAGTTCCGCTTTTGATCCTGGAGCCCGTCGGCAGGCTGAGCGGAGGGATTGATCCGGGCGTGGGAGCGCAGCGACCGTCTGGCGCAGCCAGACACAGCGGAAGGAGGTGCAGCGAAGCAAACCGGAGCCGCTGCGCCAGGATCGATTCCGCAGCGAAGGAACCCCGAGCCCCAGCGAGGGACCGAACGTCAGAGCACAGACTTTTGGTTACTTTGGGCTGGGCCGGCATTCCGGCGTTTGCCAAAGTGACCCGCCGTAAGAGCGGAACCGCCAGAAGCAACACCCACAGCAACGGATATTCACCCAAAAACCCCAAAACCTGGTCGGCCCAGAGGCCGCCAAGGT
Organism: Pseudomonas koreensis; assembly: GCF_024169245.1. Classification (NCBI taxonomy): domain Bacteria; kingdom Pseudomonadati; phylum Pseudomonadota; class Gammaproteobacteria; order Pseudomonadales; family Pseudomonadaceae; genus Pseudomonas; species Pseudomonas koreensis. Next base: position 3,183,870 of record NZ_JALJWP010000001.1, on the reverse strand, counting down.
CAAAAAAGGTCAAACCACATCAACCCCAACGTGAATCGCATCATGCCGCCAAAACTCCAGATCACAATCAATCAACCGCCCATGCTGATCATAATTGACCCGCGCAATGCGCAACCCCGGACTCCCCACCGACACTCTTAAAGCCGCCGCCGCATCAACAGATAAAGAGGTAGGCACAATCTCAAAGCGCACCCGCCCATAGTGCAAATCGTAATGCCGCGCATACAACTCGGTAATCGACTGATTCAGATCAAAATCAAGAATTCCCGGAAAAAACTGCGGATTCAAATAGTGCTCCACATACAACACCAACCGCCCATCAATCCGCCGCGAGCGGCAAATCTGAATCACGCTCGACAACGCCGGCAACTGCAACCACGCACACACCGCCGCTGAAGCCGGCTGCAAGCGTGCCGAAATCACCTCGGTCGAAGGATCGCGCCCCTGCGCACTGACCATCGCGTGAAAATGACTGCGCTGCATCAGGTTGTACGCCAGGCGTGGCGGCGACACGAACCAGCCACGGCGCTCTTCGCGATAAATCTGCCCCTGCGCCTCCAGCTGCAACAACGCCTCGCGCACAGTGATTCGCGTGGTCCCGAACAACTCGCTGAGCTTGCGTTCGGCCGGCAACTTGCTGCCGGCCGCCAGCAGCCCGTGATCGAGCTGCTCCTGCAACACCTGGCCAATCGCTGTCACCGCTTTCGTTGCCTCATCGCGCATCAACGTTACCTATCTGGACTAGACCAGCACTGTTTCGGGGCAAATCCGAGCGCCGATCAAAGCGCTTTTGTGTGTTGCAAGCCTAGGCAGTGCAGATGACCGCCAGATGACAAAACTACCGAACGGTCGCTTTCACGACTTGCAATACATCGGCCAATTCCCCTGCTCACCAGGGTTTTTAGGGTGGTCTACGCTTATCTGGCACCTGCCGATCACGGGCAGATGAAACACCTGCCGCAGGGCCAGCGACATCAAAGTGTCATCCGGCTCACCTAAATTGGCTCAGGTATTGCTGACCTAGACCAACACAACCGCAATCGCAGCGTTGAACACGACCAAGGAGCTTCGGAATGAAACAGCTTTTCCTGGCAACACTGTTAGGCTCGACCATTGCAATGTGCACCGCCGCGATGGCGGCCGACACCGATCTGAAAACCCTCGAAGCCGCTGCGAAGGCGGAAGGCGCCGTCAACAGCGTCGGCATGCCCGATGACTGGGCCAACTGGAAAGGCACCTGGGAAGACCTGGCCAAGAAATACGGCCTGAAACACATCGATACCGACATGAGCTCGGCCCAGGAAATCGCCAAGTTCGCCGCCGAAAAAGACAATGCCACCGCCGACATCGGCGACGTCGGTGCCGCCTTCGGCCCGATCGCGGTCAAGCAAGGCGTGGTGCAACCGTACAAGCCAAGCACCTGGGATCAGGTTCCGGACTGGGCCAAAGACAAGGACGGCAACTGGGCGCTGGCCTACACCGGCACCATCGCTTTCATCGTCAACAAGAAGCTGCTGCACGGCTCCGAGGTGCCGACCAAATGGGCTGACCTCAAAACCGGCAAGTACAAGGTCTCCATCGGTGACGTGAGCACCGCCGCCCAGGCCGCCAACGGCGTGCTCGCCGCAGCACTGGCCAACGGTGGCGACGAGAAAAACATCCAGCCAGCCTTGCTGCTGTTTGCAGACATCGCCAAACAGGGCCGCCTGTCGATGGCCAACCCGACCATCGCCACCATGGAAAAGGGCGAGATCGAAGTCGGCGTGGTGTGGGACTTCAACGGTTTGAGCTACAAGGCCAAGATGGCCAACCCGGATGACTACGTGGTGCTGATCCCGTCCGACGGTTCGGTGATTTCCGGTTACACCACGATCATCAACAAGTACGCAAAAAACCCCAACGCCGCCAAGCTGACCCGCGAATACATCTTCAGCGACGCCGGCCAGACCAACCTCGCGCGAGGCAACGCCCGGCCGATCCGCGCCGAACACCTGCAACTGCCGGAAGACGTGAAAGCCAAACTGCTGCCGAACGAGCAGTACAAAAAGGTCACGCCGATCAAGGACGCCGATGCGTGGGAAAAGACCTCCAAGGCCCTGCCGCAGAAGTGGAACGAGGAAGTCATCGTAGAGATGAAGTAATCCCGTAGATCCCTGTTCGGGATCCGCTGAAGATCCAAATGTGGGAGCGAGCCTGCTCGCGAAGGCGGCGTGTCAGTCGACATCACTGTTGAATGATGTACCGCATTCGCGAGCAGGCTCGCTCCCACAGGGGATCGAGTTAGTTTCGGACTATATGAATTTCGCGGAGTTCTTGCCCCTATGAAGCACAACGTCATCCTTGTCGTGCTCGACGGCCTCAATTACGAGGTTGCATGTCACGCCATGGGGCATCTGCAGGCTTATGTTGGCGCAGGACGCGCGGCGCTCTATCGACTGGAGTGCGAGCTGCCCGCCCTGTCCCGACCGCTTTACGAATGCATTCTCACCGGTGTGCCGCCGATCGACAGCGGCATCGTCCACAACAATGTCTCGCGCCTGTCCAACCAGCGCAGCATCTACCACTACGCCCGCGATGCCGGACTGAAAACTGCCGCTGCGGCGTATCACTGGGTCAGCGAGTTGTATAACCGCTCACCGTTCGTGGCTGCGCGCGACCGCCACACCGACGATCCGGCGTTGCCGATCCAGCACGGACATTTCTACTGGAACGATCATTATCCGGATTCGCACCTTTTCGCCGACGCCGAGAATCTACGCCTGCGCCACGCGCCGAATTTCCTTCTGATCCACCCTATGAATATCGACGATGCCGGCCACAGGCACGGCCTCGACAGCTCGCAATACCGCAACAGCGCGCGCTCCGCCGACATCATCCTCGCCGACTATCTGCAGAGCTGGCTCGACGCTGGTTATCAGGTATTGGTGACCGCCGACCACGGCATGAACAACGATCGCTCGCACAACGGCCTGCTCCCGGAAGAACGCCAGGTGCCGCTGTTTGTCCTCGGCGATGCGTTCAGCCTGAACCCTGACGCCACACCGAAGCAGACCGAGCTCTGCGGCACGGTCTGCGAACTCCTCGGCGTACCCCACGACAAACCCCTGTGCCGGGAGCTGCTCAAGTGAACTCCATGACTCGCGGCAAATGGCTCGCGGCGCTGTGTCTGGTGCCCTTCGCGCTGTTCTTTATCGTCTTCGAAATCGCCCCGCTGGTCTGGGTGATGATCAACAGCCTGCAATCGGAAGAGGCCGGCTGGGGACTGGCCAACTTCAGCAAGGTTTTCAGTTCGAAGTTCTATCGGCAGGCGATCCAGTACAGCCTTGAGATCAGTTTCTGGTCGAGCGTATTCGGCATCATCATTGCCGTGCTAGGTGCGTATTCCCTGCGCCGAGTCGATTCGAAGCTGCGCAACTTTGTGAACGCCTTTGCCAACATGACCAGCAACTTCGCCGGCGTGCCGCTGGCGTTCGCGTTCATCATCCTGCTCGGTTTCAACGGCAGCATCACCATCATGCTGAAGCAGTCGGGGATCATTCAGGATTTCAATCTGTACTCGAAAACCGGCCTGATCATCCTCTACACCTACTTCCAGATTCCCCTCGGCGTGCTGCTGCTCTACCCCGCCTTCGACGCCTTGCGCGAAGACTGGCGCGAGTCCGCCGCGTTGCTCGGCGCCAACGGCTGGCAGTTCTGGCGACACATCGGTCTGCCGGTGCTGACCCCGGCGTTGCTCGGTACTTTCGTCATCCTGCTGGCCAACGCCCTTGGCGCCTACGCCACGGTTTATGCGCTGACCACCGGCAACTTCAACGTCCTGCCGATTCGTATTGCAGCGATGGTCTCCGGCGACATTTCCCTTGATCCGAACCTGGCCAGCGCCCTGGCCGTGGTGCTTGTGGCGCTGATGACCATCGTCACCGTCGTGCATCAACTGTTGTTGAAGAGGAGCTACCATGTCTCGCGCTGAATCCGGCCCGGCCGGCCTCTACCACCGCGTCGTGGTCTACCTGCTGTTCGCCATCCTGTTGTTGCCGCTGGCGGGCACGCTGGTCTACTCGATCGCCAGCAGTTGGTCGGCGACGATTCTGCCCAGCGGCTTCACCTTCAAGTGGTACATCCAGCTGTGGAGCGATCCGCGGTTTCTGCACGCGTTCGGCCAATCGCTGATCGTCTGTGTCGGCGCTTTGGTCTTGTCGGTGGTGCTGATCCTGCCGCTGCTGTTCGTCGTGCATTACCACTTTCCGAAACTCGATGCGCTGATGAACATCCTCATCCTCCTGCCCTTCGCGGTACCGCCGGTGGTGTCCTCGGTGGGGCTGTTGCAGCTCTATGGTTCCGGGCCGATGGCGATGGTCGGCACGCCCTGGATTCTGATCGGCTGCTACTTCACCGTGGCGCTGCCCTTCATGTACCGGGCGATAACCAACAACCTGCAAGCGATCAACCTGCGCGATCTGATGGATGCTGCGCAACTGCTCGGCGCCAGCACCTTTCAAGCGGCGTTCCTGGTGGTGCTGCCGAATTTGCGCAAGGGTCTGATGGTGGCGTTGCTGCTGTCGTTCTCGTTCCTCTTCGGCGAGTTCGTATTCGCCAATATTCTGGTCGGCACGCGCTACGAAACCCTGCAGGTGTATCTGAACAACATGCGCAACAGCAGTGGTCACTTCACCAGTGCGCTGGTCATCTCGTATTTCTTCTTCGTGCTGGTCCTGACCTGGATCGCCAACATCTTGAACAAGGACAAAAGCGAATGAGCTACGTCAGCGTCCAAAACCTGCAGAAAAGTTATGCCGGCACCACGGTATTCAGCGACATCGATTGCGAAATCAACAAAGGCGAGTTCGTCACCCTGCTCGGTCCGTCCGGGTGCGGCAAGTCGACTTTGTTGCGCTGCATCGCCGGACTGACGCCGGTGGATGGCGGCCAGATCCTCCTCGACGGTGTCGACATCGTGCCGTTGAGTCCGCAGAAACGCGGCATCGGCATGGTCTTTCAGAGTTATGCGCTGTTCCCCAACATGACTGTCCAACAGAACGTTGCCTTCGGCTTGCGCATGCAAAAGGTCAATGCCGATGACAGCCACAAGCGCGTCGCTGAAGTGTTGAAACTGGTTGAACTGCACGACTTCGCCAGCCGCTATCCGCATCAACTGTCCGGTGGTCAGTGCCAACGTGTCGCCCTCGCCCGTTCGCTGGTGACCCGCCCGCGCTTGTTGCTGCTGGATGAGCCGCTGTCGGCACTCGATGCACGGATTCGCAAGCACCTGCGCGAACAGATCCGTCAGATCCAGCGCGAACTCGGCCTGACCACGATCTTCGTTACCCACGATCAGGAAGAAGCGCTGACCATGTCCGATCGCATTTTCCTGATGAATCAGGGAAAGATCGTACAGAGCGGCGACGCCGAAACCCTCTACACCGCACCGGTCGATGTGTTCGCCGCCGGCTTCATCGGCAACTACAACCTCCTTGATGCCGAGGCTGCGTCAAAGCTGTTGCAACGGCCGATCAACCACCGCATCGCCGTCCGCCCGGAAGCCATCGAACTGAGCCTCGACGGCGAACTGGACGCGCAGATCCGCAGCCACAGCCTGCTCGGCAACGTCATTCGCTATCGTGTCGAAGCGCGCGGCGTGGAACTGGTGGTCGATGTGCTCAACCGCTCGGCCGCCGATCTGCATCCCGACGGACAACGCCTGGCACTTTCCATCGATGCGACAGCCTTGTGTGAGGTAGCCTGATGACTTTGCTGACGTTGAAGAGAGAACTGCACTGATGGCCCTGGCAATTTTTGATCTGGACGATACGTTGATCCACGGCGACTGCGCCACCCTCTGGTGCGAGCAGATGGGGCGCCTCGGCTGGGTCGATCCCGAGTCGTTCATGCGCCGCAACAACGAGCTGATGGACGCGTACAGCCATGGCAAATTGCGCATGGAAGAGTACATGGACTTCAGCCTCGAACCGATGATCGGGCGTACGCCGGAGGAAATCGAACACTTGGTCGGGCCGTGGGTTGAAGACTTCATCGAACCGATCATCTTCAGCGACGCGACCAAAACCATCGCCGCCCACCGCAAGGCCGGCGACCGGATTCTGGTGATCTCGGCGTCGGGCACACATCTGGTTGGTCCGATCGCTGATCGCCTGGGCATCGACGAAATATTGGCCATCGAACTGGAAGTCACCCATGGCGTGTATAGCGGCAACACCGTCGGCACCCTGACGTATCGCGAAGGCAAGATCACCCGTTTGCTGGAATGGCTCGATGCCGAAGAAGAAAACCTCGAAGGCGCGAGCTTCTATTCCGACTCACGCAATGATCTGCCATTGCTACTGAAGGTGGACTTCCCGCATGTGGTCAACCCGGATCCGGTGCTGCTTGAGCACGCAGAGAAGGCCGGCTGGCCGATCCATCTCTGGAAATGACGAAGATTTCATGTAGGAGTGAGCCTGCTCGCGATGGCGGTGTTCCAGTCAGCATTGATGTTGGCTGACACGCCGCAATCGCGAGCAGGCTCACTCCTACAGGAACCTGTTGTGTCAGCTAAGACTGTCGTCAATCACCAACACCAACTTGCCCGCCACCGTGTTGCTTGCCAGCTCGGCAAACGCCGCTTCGGCATCCTTCACCGCAAACGCTTTGGCCAACTGCGGACGCAAGCGCCCCTCGGCAAACAGCGGCCAGACATGCTGGCCCAGATCGCTGAGCAGATCGGCCTTGAACTGATCGTCACGGCTGCGCAACGTCGAACCGAGCAGTTGCACACGCTTGCCCAACACCTGCGCCAGATCCAGCGTCGCCTCGCGTCCGCCCATCAAACCGATCAGCACCCAGCGCCCGTCCAGCGCCATCAGTTTGAGGTTCAGCGCTGAATAATTGCCGCCCACCGGGTCGAGAATCACATCGAACGGCCCAAAGTCGCGCAGGCTCTCGATGTCATCGGTGCGCACCACGCCGCCCTGGGCACCCAGCGCTTCGCAGTAAGCCAGACGCTCGGCGGAACCGACGCTGACCCAGCACGGGTTACCGAACGCCTTGCACAGCTGAATGGCCGCTGAACCGATTCCACTTGCGCCGGCGTGCAGGAGAATTTTCTCACCGGGTTTCAACGCTGCAAGTTGAAACACATTCAGCCAGACGGTGGCGTACACCTCGGGCAACGCTGCCGCTTCGATCAGCGAAACGCCCTCGGGCACCGGCAGCACATGCCGTCCGTCGACGACCACTTCTTCGGCCATGCCGCCCCCGGCCAGCAAGGCGCAGACCCGATCGCCGACCTGCCAGGACGAGCCCGCACCGACCTCGCTGACCACACCGGAGCACTCAAGACCGAGCACTTGGCTGGCACCCGGCGGCGGCGGATAAAGCCCTGCCTTCTGTAATAAATCGGCCCGATTGAGGCCAGCTGCCGCCACACGGATGCGGACTTGTCCTACATCACATGTAGGACTCGGCTCTTCAACCCATGCCACTTGACCTTCAACGCCTTGCAATGCCTTCACACTGCCTCCATAGTGAGTCTGGACTGAGCCCGAAGCTGTAGCGCCGGGCTTTTTGCATTATGCGACCGGCTCTCAAAGAACCGGCGACTTCAAAGACGGCCTAATATGCGTTATCAATTGTCCCCGCGTCGAATCAGCATGAAGCATCTGCTCCCCAGCACCGCCCTCGCTCTTTTCATCGGTATCGGTCTGTTGCCGGTGTCGGGCACCACATTCGCAGCCAACAGCTGGGACAAGTTGCAGCCTGATCGCGATGAAGTCATCGCCAGCCTGAACGTCGTCGAGTTGCTCAAGCGTCACCACTACAGCAAGCCGCCGCTCGACGATGCGCGCTCGGTGATCATCTACGACAGCTACATCAAGCTGCTCGACCCGTCCCGCAGCTATTTCATGGCCAGCGACATCGCCGAATTCGACAAGTGGAAGACCCAGTTCGACGACTTCCTCAAAAGCGGCGACCTCAACGCCGGGTTCACCATCTACAAGCGCTACCTGGACCGCGTCAAAGCGCGTCTGGACTTCGCCCTTGCCGAGCTGAACAAGGGCGTCGACAAGATGGACTTCAACACCAAGGAGACCTTGCTGATCGATCGCAAGGACGCGCCATGGCTCAAGTCCACCGCAGAACTCGACGACCTGTGGCGCAAACGCGTCAAGGACGAAGTGCTGCGCCAGAAGATCGCCGGCAAAGAGCCGAAGCAGATCCAGGAAACCCTGACCAAGCGCTACAAGAATCAGCTGGCGCGCCTGGACCAGACCCGTGCCGAAGACATCTTCCAGGCGTACATCAACACCTTCGCCATGTCCTACGACCCGCACACCAATTATCTGTCGCCGGATAACGCGGAAAACTTCGACATCAACATGAGCCTGTCCCTTGAGGGCATCGGTGCCGTGTTGCAGAGCGACAACGATCAAGTGAAAGTCGTACGTCTGGTACCGGCCGGCCCGGCTGACAAAACCAAGCAGGTCGCTCCGGCGGACAAGATCATCGGCGTTGCCCAAGGCAACAAGGAAATGGTCGACGTGGTCGGCTGGCGTCTGGACGAAGTGGTCAAATTGATTCGCGGTCCGAAAGGCACCGTGGTGCGTCTGGAAGTGATCCCGGCGAGCAATGCGCCGAATGACCAGACCACCAAGATCGTGCCGATCACCCGTGAAGCGGTGAAGCTCGAAGACCAGGCCGTGAAAAAGTCGATCCTCAGCCTGAAACAGGACGGCAAGGACTACAAACTTGGCGTGATCGAGATCCCGGCTTTCTACCTCGACTTCAAGGCGTTCCGTGCCGGCGACCCGGATTACAAGAGCACCACTCGCGACGTCAAGAAGCTGCTCACCGAGTTGCAGAAAGACAAAGTGGACGGCGTGGTCATCGACCTGCGCAACAACGGCGGCGGTTCCCTGCAGGAAGCCACCGAGCTGACCAGCCTGTTCATCGACAAAGGCCCGACCGTACTGGTGCGTAATGCCGACGGCCGGGTCGACGTGCTCGAAGACGAAAACCCTGGCGCGTTCTACAAAGGCCCGATGGCGCTGCTGGTCAACCGCCTGTCCGCCTCGGCTTCGGAGATCTTCGCCGGCGCCATGCAGGACTATCACCGCGCGCTGATCATCGGTGGCCAGACCTTCGGCAAAGGCACCGTGCAGACCATTCAGCCGCTGAACCATGGCGAACTGAAACTGACCCTGGCCAAGTTCTACCGCGTCTCCGGGCAGAGCACCCAGCATCAGGGCGTGCTGCCAGACATCGATTATCCGTCGCTGATCGACACCAAGGAAATCGGCGAAAGCGCCCTGCCGGAAGCCATGCCGTGGGACACCATCCGCGCGGCGATCAAACCGGCGGCCGATCCGTTCAAGCCGTTCCTCGCTCAGTTGAAGTCCGAACATGACGCGCGCACCAACAAGGATGCCGAGTTCGTGTTCATCCGCGACAAGCTGGCCCTGGCGCAGAAACTGATGGAAGAAAAAACCGTCAGCCTCAACGAAGCCGATCGTCGTGCCCAGCACGCCGACATCGACGCCAAGCAGCTGGCGATGGAGAACATCCGTCGCAAGGCCAAAGGCGAAGAACCGCTCAAAGAGCTGAAGAAAGAAGACGAGGACGCACTGGCCGCTGCCGAGCCGGACAAGGTCAAACCGGAAGACGATGCCTACCTGAGCGAAACCGGGCGCGTACTGCTGGATTATCTGAAGCTGAGCAATCAGGTGGCCAAGAAGTAAGTGATGGCAAATTAGTGCTGACGATCCTCGGATCGTCATCAAACAGTCATCATTCTGTCGTGCAATAAAGGACCGGGAGCAAGCGCTCCCGGTCCTTTTTTTATCGCCAGAGACTGCCATGACCACGACCGAACAGCTGAGCGCCTTGAGCTCGATCCTGACTCAAAGCGGTTTACACAGCCTGTTCCAGCCGATCATCTGCCTCTCCGAACGACGCATTCTCGGTTACGAAGCCCTCACCCGTGGCCCATCCAACAGTCCTCTGCACTCGCCAATCGCCCTGTTCGCCGTAGCGCGTCAGGCCGGTCGATTGAGCGAACTGGAAATCGCCTGCCGACAAAGCGCCTGTCGCCGTTTCAACGAACAGCAGTTGCCGGGCAAGCTGTTCCTCAACGTCTCGCCGGAATCCTTGCTCGAAGCAGCGCACCAACCGGGGCGCACGTTGCAACTGTTGCAGGACTTCGGTATCCCGCCGAGCCAGGTAGTCATCGAACTCACCGAGCAAACGCCTATCGACGATTTTCAGTTGCTGCAAACTGCCCTGCATCATTACCGCGCGATGGGCTTTTCCATCGCGCTGGACGATTTGGGGGCTGGGTACTCGAGCCTTCGTCTATGGTCGGAACTGCGTCCGGACTACGTGAAGATCGACCGGCACTTCATCGATGGCATTCATCAGGATGCATTGAAAAGAGAGTTTGTCGGGTCGATTCTGCAAATCGCCAAGGCTTCGCGCGCACTGGTTATTGCCGAGGGTATCGAGTTAGCGGAAGAACTCGCGGTACTCACGGAAATGGGCGTCGATCTGGTGCAGGGTTATTTGCTCGGCCGCCCTCAGGAACATCCATCCCGCGACGCCCGCGCCATGATGCCCAAACACGACAGCAACGCCGTCGCGCTGAACGACGAAGGCAGCGACCTCAGCGCCTTGCTCAACGACCAGCCCGCCGTCCAGCGTGATACGCCAACCGCCTCGGTGCTCGAAGCCTTCCGCCGCCAGGCGAACCTCAATTCACTCGCGGTGCTCGACGAACAAGGCCAGCCCTGCGGCATTGTCCATCGCCACTCCCTGTCGGACGCTCTGCTCAAACCGTTTGCCACCGAGCTCTTCGCCCGCAAACCGATCAGCCGCCTGATGAACGACGACTTCCTCGCCGTCGAAATGAGCCAGTCACTGCAGCAAGTCAGCCGCCTGATCACCAGCCGCGCCCGCCAGCGCATCGAAGAAGACTTCATCATCACCCTCAACGGCGGCTACCTCGGCCTCGGCCGGGTCATCGACGTGCTGAAACTGATCACCGAACTGAAGATTCAACAGGCGCGCTACGCTAATCCACTCACCCTGTTGCCGGGCAACGTACCGATCCAGCAATGCCTCACCCGCCTGCTGCAACAGGCCCGCGAATCGATCATCTGCTACGTCGACATCGACAGCTTCAAACCCTTCAACGACATCTACGGCTATGGCCGCGGCGACGAAGTCCTGCTCTGCCTTGCGCAATGCCTCAACGAACGCGTCGACCCCACCCGCGACTTCGTCGGCCACATCGGCGGCGACGACTTCCTCCTCGTCCTCGGCCCCGAAGACTGGCGCAAACGCCTCAACCAACTGCTCGACGACTTCCAAAGCCAATGCCGCCGCTTCTACCGCCCCGAGCATCTGGAGGCCGGTTGCTTTGTTGCGCCCAACCGCCAAGGGGTACGGCAGGAGTTTGCGCTGTTGTCGTTATCGATTGGGGTGGTGCATTTGCGACCTGAAGCATGCGCAACGCTTGATGCCAGCCAGCTTGCGGAGATAGCTTCGCAGGCTAAGCATCATGCGAAGGATGTTGTGGGGTTTAGTGTTTATTTGTTGGAAACTGGCACCGCTCCTATCCTTCAGCCGACACAGCTAATCGGCCAACGTTGATCAGCTAACGATGCGGATCACGTTGGCGGGTTTACTGGAGAAAGTGTCTATAAGGCCATTCTGAGCTTTACCGAGAATCATCGGCAAACGCTCAGCACTTTTATCGTCTGGCAAGAGATAACTCGTTAGCCCAAACTTCGGTCAGGATAGAGTACACATGTTCGAAAAAACCCCGCGGATCTTTCATTTCATTCCATCCGAGGGGGAGCAACGAATGCGAGAAAGGATCATGTTTAAAAGCGTCCGAAAGCTTACTTGTTTCGCCATCAAGAGACCGTCTCAATACAGAAACCAAGACAAGCTTGTGCCGAGGAGTCAAACCAGAAAATCTTTTCACTATAAACCTGCGAATTAACTCGGCTCTGTCTATAGGACACTCAGGGTCATACTTCTCCAACTCAGCACCCAAGGTCTCCTCGCGATCATATATATCGAACCCTCCAAGAAAATGCTTCAATTGCGGATTGTATGGAGCATCGAGATAGGGATGCATTAACATCAGACGGTCTCCACCGGATACAAAGCGAAAGGCTGCAAAGTCTCAAAGTCAAATTTCATTTCGAACCCGCTCATCTTTGAGATGAATCGGGGCTCTGAAGGATTCGATGGGTTAGGCTCGTATCCTTCTCCAACGTTTTCTGCCGGCATACGAACAACCAAGTTCCCCATAGCGTCTTCACCCGTAAATCGCGGCATATTTCTCGCCTCCCTCGTCAGCGATTCTTGATAAGCGTTCATCTGCGCTCGGTGAGTTAGGAACCTAGAACCGTACACACCTCTAAACTCATTTTCTTGCGCAGAAGATTCAACATAGCAATCGGACTTCATCAAAATATCAACCATATTATTTTCGTGCCTTAGACAGTCTTACTTGACATTACATAATCACTGAAGGAAAGCCTACTCAGCCAGTTCCCATCCTGTGCGGGCGTAGTTACACGCAAAAAACCGATATCATGTGAGCTGATAGAGACAAAATCTTTCAACAACCTCAAGCTCCCATCCAACCTAGATAGAATAATCGTTGCTCGTCTGGATTTCTTGTTAAACCTTGATCTTCATAGTCAAATATAAAAACCAGATCGTTCACAGTGGGCTCCCTACCAACCTCCAACTCGTAAGCTTTAAGACCCAGAGACATTTGCGACGACATGCTTGAGGGATGAACATTCAACTTCGCTCCCTTACAGTAAAAATCCAGCTGAGGATTATCTTTTCTCAACAATGCAAAACACTTATAAAAATCACGTTCAAAATAGGTTTTTTTCCGTCCGCAAATATCCGCAGTCGCAATAGATATCTCTTCATCATCGCATACGAGATTGACCTTCTGCTTTTCGCCATTTTTTACGACGACAACCGAAAACTGTGTCTTCACTTACCAACCCTCCTGTACGGATTAGGAATAGAATAGCCAAACTCTCTACCATCATCGATTATCAGCGTAGCGCCAAGAATATCCTCTCGCTTAATTTCACCGGGAATAGCAATTTCCTGCTCTTGACTAAAATTATATGCTGCACCCAACTCTTTTTTGAGGTCTCGACCAGGAATCATCTTGAGGGTGTAGAGAAATCCCGGCCTCGTAAAATAGCTGGTAGCGAATGTTTTACCCATATCACGAGATAAAGAGGTGCTGATGAAATTACTAGGAGGAAAGTCACTATCGATCGAATGCAGGAATAGATCGTTGCTATCTCCCTTACTTTTGAATCCATTCTCGAAAACTTCAGACGGATCTGTCGCTGCCCCCCGATATAAGTAGGCTTGTTGTGGTAGTGACTGAGATGGATGATCTTCACCTCCCTGTATTCCTTTCGTGGGATCGATCGGTTGGAATACTGGTTTGTTGCATTTGTCGTCCGGACAATTACTCAACCCCAACGGATCCACCCACCCCGTCGGATTCGGCACGTACTGGTACTGATTCAACCCGCCTGCCAGCTTCACCGGATCCGGGGTCAGATACCGCCCTAGCCTCGGGTCGTAATACCGATGGCGGTTGTAATGCAGGCCGCTTTCAACATCGAAGTACTGCCCCTGAAAACGCAGCGGCTGGTCGAGGTAGTCTTCGCCGGCCAGGGTGACGGCGGCGACTTTGCCGTAGGCGTCGTATTGCGCGGACCAGACGATTTCGCCGCTGTAGTCGGTGAGTTCCTGCGGGGTGCCGAGGTGGTCAAGCTGGTAGTAGAACGGGCAGGCCTTTTTCGGGCCTTTGCCGTCGAGCATCGCCAGTGGGCGGAAGGTGCCGGGTTCGTAGAGGAAGTTGCGGTATTGGCTGGCGCTGCTTTCGGCGACAAGGTGCTCGCCTTGCCAGAAAAATTCGGTGGTGACGCCGTCGATGGTTTTGCGGATGCGCCGGCCGAAGGCGTCGTACTGGTAGCTGGCGGTCTGGCCGTCGGGGCGGGTCAGGCCGATGAGGCGGTGCTGGCAGTCGTAGCGGTATTCGGTGACCAGGGTCTGGCCGTGGCCGCGGCGTTCGCGGATCAGGTTGCCGAAGGCGTCGTAGTCGTAATGACGGTCGCCCTGCATCAGCAGGCGATTGCCCTTGATCTGCGCCGGGCCGGGGCGGTCCTGCATCAGCAGGTTGCCGGCCGGGTCGTGGGCGAAGGATTCGGGCAGTTCGTCGCGTGAGTGACGTACGCGGATCAGCCGGTCAAGGGCATCGTAGCCGTAGGTGCGCTGGCCGTGGCGACTGTCGGCGATGTGCTCGAGATTGCCGTTGGCGCTGTAGGCATAATCGCGACGGTACAGCGAGGCGCCGCGATGGCCTACGGCGTGGGCGAGCAAACGGCCCTGATCGTCGTAGGCATATTCGCTGAGCAGCAGGCCTTGCTGGCGTTGCTGCTCGCGACCGGACTGATACACATGCCGGGTCAGCGGCGTGCCGTTGAGGTCGATGGCTGACAGCGCACCGCCCTTGACGTAGTGATAGTCGAGCTTGCTGTTGTCCGGCAGGCGCAGGCGTTTGAGCTGACCGCAAGCATCGTAGGCGTAGCGCAAAGTGCCCCAGCCTTGGTGCTCGGTGATCAGCCGGTCCTGACGGTCGTACTCGAAGGCCAGCGGATGGTTCTGCCCGTCATCGACACCGATCAATCGGCCGAAGCGGTCGTAGTCATATCGCACCTTGATCCCGTCGGGCAGGATTTTGACGAGCAGACGCCCGGCCTTGTCGCGCTGGTAGTGGGTGACCAGACTGGGGCCGAAATCACCAAACTCGGTTTTTTCCAGCAGATGGCCATTGAGGTCGTAAACGTACGCGGTACGCCGCCCATCAAACCCGGTTTCCTGTCGGATCAATCCGGTCGGCGTGTAATCCAGTCGGTACTTTTCTCCGGACTCGTTTTCGATCTCGGTGAGCAACAGCCGCGCATGGTCATAGCGATACTGCACACGGGTGCCGTCGGGGTTGATCCGCCGCGAGACCAGGTGCAGATCGTCGTCATATTCGTAGCGGGTGATGCGCCCCAGTTCATCGCGCTCGGCGGTGATCTGGCCGTAGGCGCCGTAGCTGTAGGCGCGCGTGCTTCCCGTAGGAGAAGTCGTCAGGATCAGTCGGCCGGCCGCGTCCCACTGCTGACGGCTGACGACACCAAATTCGTCCTGGGTGGTAATCCGCCGGCCCAGCGCATCGTAGGAAAAGCGCCGCACGCCACCGTCGGGCAGAGTTTCTTCGATGAGCTGACCGAGTTCGTTCCACACCCAGCGATGGCGGCTGCTGTCCGGGTAACGCAACGACAGCAACTGACCGCGCAGGTTGTAGTAGTAATGGGTGACCTGACCGTCAGGATCGACCGCTTCGGTGACGGCGCCTTCGGCGTTGCGCCGATAGATCCACACCGCATCACCGCGGCAGCGCTTGTGGAGAAAACCGTTGCGGTACTCGTAGGACGTTGGCGCCTCGTCCGGCGGAATCAGCGCGATCAGCCGCCCGACCTCGTCGTAGCGGTATTCGGTGACCGCGCCCAACGCATCCTGCTCGGCGATCAAGCGGCCCTGTTCGTCATAGGCCTTGAGCTGCTCACCGCCATCGGCCGCAACCTGGCGCACCAACCGCGCGCGCTCGTCGTGGACGTAGACTTCTTCGGTGCCGTCGACGTAGTGCACGGTCACGCTGGCGTCGTCATCGTTCCAGACGTAACGCGTGTTCATCTGCGAGAAAGACGCCCAATGCCGCACGCAGCGCGCCGCTTTGCCCTCGCGCTGCCACTCCCAGAAGAAGCTCGCGCCGCCGGTCAGCTGCCGCTGGAGGATGACGTGGTGGTCGTCGTAGTCGTAGCGCTCGCTGTCGCCGACCGTATTGGTCGCAACCAGCAGGCGTTGGCGGGCATCGAAGCTGTAGGTGGCGAGGTTTTGTTCGGTGGTCCACTCGCCCTGAACCAAGACCTGATAATCGACCGCCACCAGTTGCGCGCGGTCATAACGCAACAGCAGCGCGCGGCCGGCGCCGTTGTCCAGACGCTGAATGCGGTCGGAGCGGTCGCGTTGCAGGGTCAGACGATTGCCGTAGACATCGCTGATCGCCGTCAGCCGGCCGGCGCGAAAGTGATAGAACCGCGCGGTTTCCCCGGCCAGAGCCAGAATCAGCTCTTCCGGTTCATCGCCGAGAAAAATCGCCGCCCGCGACAGGCTGTTGTGAATCGCCGGACGCGCGACATTGGGCAAGGGAAAACGGGTGCGGCGGTTTTCGTGGTCGATCCAGTTCACGCCATCGCCGTCGAAGGCCAGCCGATGGGCCAGGGTGTGGCTCCAGCCGAAACCCAGGCCGATGTCGATCTCGACGGCGCTGCTGCGGTACAAACGAGTGAACTCGAAGGGCAGCACGCCGTCGAGCACCGCGTCGGTCAGGGTCAGCAGTTCTTCGCCGGTGACCATCGACACCGGACAGCCGTTGGTGCAGGTGTTGGGCACGCAGTCGGCAGCATCGCCGTTGGGGTTTTTCGCCTGGTCGGGGGCGTCGTCGTGCTGTTCGTCTTTCTTCAACATGGCGTTGCGCTTGGCGTCCCAGCGCAATTGCATCCGACCCTTTTTCACCCCGGCGGCGATGCCCCGCGCGGCGACGGCCTTGTAGCGGTCGACGTATTCAATGAAGCCGTTGATGATGCCGAACAGCGCCTTGACCAGACGCTTGGCGACGTTGAACAACTGGGCTGCACGGTCGGCCAGACGCAGCGTCAGATAAGCGATCCCCGCCCCCGCCCCGACGAATGTCAAAACGACAGCGATCAGTACATCGATGATCAGTTGCACGATCATCATCGACGCCACTTCAGCAGACTTGCCGGCAATCTCGCTGGGCGGCAGCATGTCCAGCCACAGGCTCGCCGACCGTAGCAGCAAGCACATCGCTGCCTCATCACTGACCAGCAACTGCAGCTTTTCCATAAGATCAGGCGCGGTCTGCGCCAGCTTGATAAGGTCAGCCGCGCCGCTGCCCAGGCGCTCGGCAAACTTGCCGGGATCCTGAAGAATTTCCGAGAGCTGACCGAGGCTGTCCCACACCCCTTCGATGGCCGCCCAACTGCCGGCGAGCATGCCGTTACTGGCCGCTGTGGCCACCGACTGTGACCATTGCGGCTTGAAACCCTGCCACTCGCTGCGCAGCCAGCGTTCCAGTTCGCCGGTCAAACCGTCGTAGGATTTGAACAGCTCCGCGACTTGATTGGAGGTAACAGCGCTGTGCACCAGAACGCGGTAGAACTTGCCCTCGTCGCCTCTGAACTCGCCCTTGCCCTGCTGATCAAGGGTGATCGGGGTAGGCTCGCCGCTTTCCACGTCAACCACGTCGACGGTGATGTTCCCCAGCGGGATGTCGTAGACCGATTCGAACTTGCTCTCGATCTGCATCAGCCCGCCCTGCGGGCACTGGACGACGCTGGAAGAAAACTCGTCGTCGCTGCTGCTGACCGCCGTGCTGCGATCACCGAAGCGAATGATCCGCTCCATGCCCACCAGCGACGGCAGATCTGCTGCCCCGCTGATCTGGTCCGCCCTGCGACTGAGCCAGTGATCGAGCTGTTTGCGGTAGAGACTGAGCGTTTGCGGAAAGCTGTCGAGTTCCTGCTCGATGCGAGCGATGGCTTCCATCAACACACGCAGGCAGACAAGGTGGGCTGAAAAACGGGCTGGAGCATGAGCGGTCCCTCGCGCAAGAAATTAGTCGCGGGAACTGTGCGGGGGATCAAAGAGGAAAGAAGTCAGGCGAGTAGGCAAAGGATGTAGGACTAATCTGCAATCAAGCATCCAGCGAAAAACGCGCGAGCAAAAACGCAAAACGCAGCGCGAGGAAAACCTCACGCCGCGTTTACTTGAAAGACATACCTGGAATTACAGCGTTGAATCACCAGCCTTCAGCTGTTGCAGCTTGAGCTCGGCCAACGGATGCCCGGCCTTGGCGGCCATGCTCCACCAACGAATGGCTTCAGCGGGATCTGGTGCTTTGCTCGGGGTACCGGCGAGGCTGATCACGCCGACTTGATAGGCCGCTTTACCGTCGCCGGCCAACGCCGCCAGACGCAGTAAACGCACGCCTTCTTCACGCGCGCCCAGACCGACGCCACGAAAGGTCAGAATGTGCCCGTAAAAGCTTTGCGCGCCGACATCGCCGAGGTTGGCCATGCGCGCAAACTGGCCTTCAAGCCAGCGCCAGCCGCGCGGCTGGCGAACGAACCACGACCAATGAAACAGCCTGCGGGCCAGCCAGTATCCGGCCCGCGCCTTGAGGCGCAGAAACACTCAGGCCTCCGCCGATTCCGGGTACTCGTATTCGAAGACGCGCACCACTTCCGACGCATGCCAGGACGCCGCCGCCACGCCATCCGACGGTCCGGAAAAACGCCCCAGACGCTCGACGCATTCAAAAAAACCGGTACGCGGCAAGCGACTGGCTCCCTGACTGATGACCAGCGAACTGCGCAATGGCTGCTCGGCTTTGGCATCCAGTGCGGCCAGATGCTCGAGCGCGGCCGTCAGCGTCTGCATCGCCGGAGTCGGCAATTGCAAACGCTCAAGCAAGGCTCGATAGGTCAGAAGATGGCGCTGACGGCGCGCCTGATCCAGTTCCCCCAGCAATCCGTCCCAATGTTGACGGCTGATGCGTACGCTCACGATTCATCCCTCCACCCTGGCACCGTCAGTTCCCAAGCCAGGCTGCGGCGAATCGCGGCGTCGGGTTGACGCTCACCACTTTCGATCATGGCCAGATAAGACGGGCTGATGCCTACCGTGCGGGCCAGCGCCTCGATGGCGATGCCCTTCCCTTCGCGCAAACTGCGTAGCTGATCCAGACCCGGAAGAATCGGATCTGGCGATGCGGCGAGCGGCACTGCAGGCTGCTGCGCCGGTGTTGCGTTGATCCCTGCTGCTTTCAGTAAAGCCTGATATTGAGCCCACGGCAGAACCGCGTATTCGGGTTCGCCATCGCGTGCAATTATCTGAATATCCATGACTACCCCGTAGGACAACAACACTTAGCGAGTCGGCACTTTTCCCTAGAAGTGTAATCCTAACAGCGGCCAAGGTCGCGGGGGGTATCTATCTACAGGCAGCCTTTCTCAGTCAGGGCTTTTTCGGGCCTTGCAGTTGCAATTGCTCAGGGGTGTCGGGCAGGCGTTCGACCACCGCCAGCTTTTCCGGTTGCTGGCGCTTGCGCCACAGGCGGAAGGCATTGAGCTCGTCATCGAGGGTTTTCATCAGCCAGGCGAGAACGGCGATGTCATCGAGCATGCCGAACATGGGAATGAAATCCGGGATGGCATCGACAGGGCTGAGAAAGTACATCAGGCCAGCGACCACCGAGATCAGCGATTTGGCACTGATCGCGCGGTATTCGCCGCGCCAGTAAGCCAGGCACAGCGACTGCAGCAAGCGCAGATCATCCTTCAACTTCCCGAGGCGATTGCCTTGCGCAGCGCCTTTGCTGGCCACGGCAAACAACAGAGTAGGCAGGCGTCCACGGGCCAGCAGGCGTCCGGCCAGGGGCAGGAATCGAGCGAAATTCCACGGAGCTTTCATCTATTCTTCCCATTGAAATGTTATCCACACAAATTGTGGATAACCTTGTGAACAGAGCTGCATTTCTACGCTGAAAGCCCCGTCTCATAAGGGCTGCGCTCAGATCGGGCATTTTTTACTCACCTAAAAAAGCCCAATATTTCATTGACTTGGCGGCTCGGGGCGGCTAGCGCGAACAGCCTCAAAGCTATGACTGTGTTGAATGGCGTCAGTTCGCTCTGTTTACCTTTGCCAGCTTTCAGATGCAACAACGCCCCGCATAAGCGAGGCGTTGCTGTTGATACCGTTGCGTGTTACTTGGCAGCGGCGTCTTCTTTGGCTGGATCCTTGATGGCCAGCAGTTCCAGGTCGAAGACCAGAACTGAATTGGCCGGGATCGCCGGGCTTGGCGACTGAGCGCCGTAAGCCAGATCGCTAGGGATGTACAGTTTGTACTTCTCGCCAACGTGCATCAGTTGCAGACCTTCGACCCAACCCGGAATCACACCGCTGACCGGCAGATCGATCGGGCTGCCGCGCTCGACGGAGCTGTCGAACACAGTGCCGTTGGTCAGCTTGCCGGTGTAGTGAACTGTCACTACGTCGGTCGGCTTAGGCTGTGGGCCATCGGCTTTCTTCACTACTTCGTACTGCAGGCCGGAAGCGGTGGTGGTTACACCTGCCTTCTTGCCGTTTTCTTCGAGGAATTTCTTGCCGGCAGCTGCCGACTCTTCGCTCATTTTGGCCATGCGCTCTTCAGCACGCTTTTGCAGCGCGGCGAAGGCTTCAACCAGTTCTTCATCTTTCAGCTTCTGTTCTTTCTTGCCAACGGCATCTTCGATGCCCTGGGCTACCGCTTTGGAGTCCAGATCATCCATGCCTTCCTGGGCAAGGCTTTTGCCCATGTTCAGGCCGATGCCGTAGGAAGCTTTTTGCGCCGGGGTTTTCAGCTCTACGCTGGTCTGCGAGTCACAACCCGCGAGTACCAGGCTAACCAGGGCTACCGCCGCCGCCAACCGATGCTGTTTCATGCTATTTCCTTGTTCATGCGCCGAATGGGCAATCGAGTAAAGCCGCGAGCTTATCAGGCCGCCACGACCAATGGCTACCGGCATGAGAGCAGGAATCTTCTGATAAGTTCAGGGATTAAAACGCATTTGGCCGATGGCTGGATGAAGCTTCTGTCATCCACGGATGACAAGGGTCGTCGGCGCTTGCCACTGCCTCCGGCGTAATGGCCACTTGCCCAGCAGTCGCTGCTCAGGCATAACAGCGCAACAATTCGACAAGGATGTTTAACTTGCGCCTCTTATTCCGCGTTCTCAGTCTGGTGATCGTGCTGGCGGTAATCGCCGTTGCAGTGATTGTCTATTACCTCGCCAATCCGAAATTGCCCTTCTACACCCCGCCGCAACAGGTACGTTACCTGGACCAGTGGAGCGAAGAACAACGGCAGACCTACTACTTCACGCCGCAAGGTACGCAAGTCAAAGGCCTGCGTTACGAGTGGTTCCAGGCACTGGAATTGCCCTTCTCCGAACAGCGCTTCGCCTCCCCCGAGTACCTCGCCCGCTTCGGTTTCCTGGTCGACCCGCAGCAGAAAGCGAGCGCCAGCAACCCGGGCAACCTGCCAGTCGGTTTCGCCCGGCACCAGAATCCCGGCAACGCTTCCGAACACTTTCTGGACATCACCTGCGCCGCTTGCCATACCGGCGAATTGCGCTTCAACGGTCAGGCCGTGCGCATCGATGGCGGCACCGCGCAACATGTGTTGCCTTCCAGCGTTCCTACATTGCGCGGCGGCAGTTTCGGACAGGCCTTGGTCGCAAGTCTGGCCTCGACCTACTACAACCCGTGGAAATTCGAGCGCTTCGCCCGTCAAGTGCTCGGTGAAGATTACGACGCGCGTCACGGGCAATTGCGCAAAGACTTCAAAACCTCGCTCAACACTTTCCTCAAAGTGGCCTGGAACGACACCCATCGCGGCCTCTACCCGACCGAAGAAGGCCCGGGGCGCACCGACGCGTTCGGACGGATTGCCAACGCGACCTTCGGCGATGCCATTTCCCCTGCCAATTACCGCGTGGCCGATGCGCCGGTGGATTACCCGCAACTGTGGGACATGTGGACGTTCGATTGGGTGCAGTGGAACGGCTCGGCGCAGCAGCCGATGGCACGCAATATCGGCGAGGCGCTCGGCGTGGGTGCCACGCTGAATTTCTTCGATGGCAACGGTCAGCCGCTGCAGGGCGCTGAGCGCTACTCCTCCAGCGTGCGCGTGCGCGATCTGCACGCCATCGAAGAAACCTTGCAACAACTGAAGCCGCCCACCTGGCCGGAAGATCTGTTCGGTGCGGTCGACAAGCCGTTGGCCGCCAAGGGCCGTGCGCTGTTCACCGAAAACTGCGCCGGCTGCCATGTCCCGCGTCAATCCCGGGAAGGCGAACGCTGGGTGCAGCAATTGCAGATGCTGCCCGTGGACATGATCGGTACCGATCCCAACGCGGCCAATAACATTGCCAGCCACCGTTTCGACCTGAGCGCACTGCAATGGGATGTCAAAGAACTGGAAAAGATGGACGTCAAGCTGCACCCCGAACCCAAAGAGCCGCTCGATCCGAGCCAACTATCGGTAGCCAAAGGCCTGGCTTACGTCACCGCGTTCGTGGAGAACCGTGCCTATCGCGAAGCGAAGATCACCCCGGAAGAAAAACCGCGTATGGACGGTTTCGGCCTGCCGATCGGCGTGCGCGAAAAAGTCGCTTACAAGGCACGACCGCTGGCCGGGGTATGGGCGACTGCGCCGTTTCTGCACAACGGTTCGGTGCCGAGCATTTATCAGTTGCTGTCACCGCAGGATGAGCGCGCAACCACCTTCTATAAAGGCACAGTCGAATACGACCCGCGCCATCTCGGCTACCGCACTGAGCCTTTCACCAACGGTTTTCTGTTCGACACGCGCATCAGCGGCAATCACAACAGCGGCCACGAATTCCGCGCCGGCGCACGCGGTAACGGGGTGATCGGCCGGCTCCTGCAACCCGAGGAGCGCTGGGCGCTGCTCGAATACCTGAAAGTATTGGGCGGACCACTGGAGGCGCAGTTGCCATGATCATGCCGACATTCAAAAGGGAACTGCCGCCGTTGGCGCGTTTCTGGCTATGGCTGGGGCGCTTGCTTGGCAAGTCCTTGCTGATCCTGCTGGTCATCGCCCTCCTTGGCTGGGCCATCGCCACCGCGTGGTTCGCCTGGCAGCATCGTGGGCCGGTATCCGCGCAGGAGCAGATTCCAGCGGGCGAAGCGGCGATGACGCAGGACATCATTCAAACCGCAGTGCGCATCGTCGACCAACACCGCGAAAGTACCCGCTATCTGCGCGATGCCCACGCCAAGGCGCATGGCTGCATGAAGGCGCAAGTGCAGGTGTTACCGCAACTGGAGCAATCGCTGCGACAAGGTGTGTTCAGTGAGCCGGGCAAGACCTGGCAGGCGTTGATCCGCTTGTCCAACGGCAATGCCTATCCGCAATTCGACAGCATTCGCGACGCGCGAGGCATGGCGATCAAGCTTCTCGACGTGCCGGGCAAGCAATTGCTCAGCGATAAGAGTGACCGGCATGAACAGGATTTCGTGATGTTCAG
The DNA here is from genome assembly GCF_024169245.1 of Pseudomonas koreensis. Taxonomy (NCBI): domain Bacteria; kingdom Pseudomonadati; phylum Pseudomonadota; class Gammaproteobacteria; order Pseudomonadales; family Pseudomonadaceae; genus Pseudomonas; species Pseudomonas koreensis. Next base: position 3,160,597 of record NZ_JALJWP010000001.1, on the reverse strand, counting down.
CCATCCGAACTTCTTTGTCAGCGATGTCGCCGAGTACCGTCAGAATGTCGCGGCGCAGGCTGACGGCAAGAAGGTCATGGCGTTTTTTCCGACATGGGATCCGCGCTCCTGGCAGGTCCGTCATCTCTTTATTGCGCTGGCTACCCTGTCACCGCCGCCGGACAGTCCGACCACGACCACCTATTTTTCGGTATCGCCCTACAAGTTCGGCGAGGCCAATGCGAAGTTCCGCGTCGCGCCGGATCCGGACAATTGCCCGGCGTATGCGCTGCCCAAACAGAATCACGACCTGCCGAATTTTCTGCGCAGCGCACTGAACCAGCAGTTGTCGACGGATCGGGTGCCCGCGTGCTTCGCCTTGCAGATCCAGCGCCAGGACGCGAACAAATACATGCCGATCGAGGACACGAGCATTGAGTGGCGTGAGCAGGATGCACCGTTTGAAACCGTGGCGCGGATCACCCTGCCCGCGCAGGACTTCGACACGCCGGCGCTGAATCTGCAATGCGACAACCTGTCGTTCAATCCGTGGTTCGGCATCGAGGCGCATCGGCCGATTGGCGGGATCAATCGCTTGCGCAAGGCAGTGTACGAGGCGGTGAGCGATTATCGGCATGCCCGCAATGCGGCGCAGTAGCGCGGCGATTTTATAAATCGCAGACAGCAAAAAGCCCGCACAAGGCGGGCTTTTTGTGGTGTCTGGCGTTCAGTTCCAGATACCGAATATGGCGCAGCGGACGGGACTCGAACCCGCGACCCCCGGCGTGACAGGCCGGTATTCTAACCGACTGAACTACCGCTGCGCTAAACACTTGAAACGAATGGTGGGTGATGACGGGATCGAACCGCCGACATTCTGCTTGTAAGGCAGACGCTCTCCCAGCTGAGCTAATCACCCTTCGCTTCGTTACGGGGCGCATTATGCCACAGGTTTTCGTAAAGTGTTGATTTAATTGAATATTTTTCAAAAAAATCTGAAAACCGGTGAAACGATACATCCCGCATGTACAACCTTGAGACAGAAAAAAACCCGCCTCAGCGGGTTCTTCCTTGGTGACCTGGCGTTCAGTGTTCCAGGTTACCGAATATGGCGCAGCGGACGGGACTCGAACCCGCGACCCCCGGCGTGACAGGCCGGTATTCTAACCGACTGAACTACCGCTGCGCTAAACACTTGAAACGAATGGTGGGTGATGACGGGATCGAACCGCCGACATTCTGCTTGTAAGGCAGACGCTCTCCCAGCTGAGCTAATCACCCTTCGCTTCGGTGTGGCGCGCATTCTACGGAGCACCCCCACCTCTGGCAAGCACTTTTTTAAATAATTTTCCGAGGCCTTCCAAAGGCTTAGAGAAGGGTTGGCCTATGCCCCGGCGAAGACAATAATGCCCCCCTTTGTATAAAGGAGTGACTCACCCCATGTGGTTCAAGAACCTGCTGATCTATCGCCTGACCCAAGACCTGCCTGTCGATGCCGAGGCGCTGGAGACTGCACTGGCGACCAAACTGGCGCGGCCGTGTGCAAGCCAGGAGCTGACCACTTACGGTTTCGTTGCACCATTCGGCAAGGGCGAAGATGCGCCGCTCGTGCACGTCAGCGGGGATTTCCTGCTGGTCGCCGCTCGTAAAGAAGAACGCATTCTGCCGGGCAGCGTCGTGCGTGACGCGGTCAAGGAAAAGGTCGAAGAGATCGAAGCCGAGCAGATGCGCAAGGTCTACAAGAAGGAACGCGATCAGATCAAGGATGAAATCATCCAGGCATTCCTGCCGCGCGCGTTCATTCGTCGTTCGTCGACCTTCGCTGCCATCGCGCCGAAACAGGGCCTGATCCTGGTCAACTCGGCCAGCCCGAAACGCGCCGAAGATCTGCTCTCAACCCTGCGCGAAGTGATCGGCACCCTGCCCGTCCGTCCATTGACCGTGAAAATGGCGCCAACAGCGGTGATGACCGAGTGGGTCACCACGCAGAAAGCCGCCGACGATTTCTATGTGCTGGATGAGTGCGAACTGCGCGACACCCACGAAGACGGCGGCATCGTCCGTTGCAAGCGTCAGGACCTGACCAGCGAAGAAATCCAGCTGCACCTGAGTACTGGCAAAGTCGTCACTCAGCTGTCGCTGGCCTGGCAGGACAAACTGTCGTTCATGCTCGACGACAAGATGACCGTCAAGCGCCTGAAATTCGAAGATCTGTTGCAGGATCAGGCGGAACAGGACGGCGGAGATGAAGCTTTGGGTCAGCTGGATGCCAGCTTCACCCTGATGATGCTGACCTTCGGCGACTTCCTGCCGGCGCTGGTTGAAGCGTTGGGTGGGGAAGAGATGCCGCAGGGGATCTAAAGCCCTGCGAGGTTCAAACTGTAGGAGTGAGCCTGCTCGCGATGAGGGACTGACATTCAACGAATATGTTGACTGATAGACCGCTATCGCGAGCAGGCTCACTCCTACATTTGTTTTGTGCTGTTCTTTTAATAACAAGGATCAAGCCATGCGCGCACTGGCTGCACTCAGCCGCTTTGTCGGCAATACCTTCGCTTACTGGGTTCTGATATTCGCCGTCGTGGCGTTCCTGCAACCGGCGTGGTTCATCGGTCTGAAAAGCGCGATCGTACCGCTGCTGGGTCTGGTGATGTTCGGCATGGGCCTGACCCTCAAACTTGAAGACTTCGCCGCCGTCGCTCGGCATCCGTGGCGGGTGGCGCTGGGCGTGGTTGCGCATTTCGTGATCATGCCGGGTGTGGCGTGGTTGCTCTGCCAGGTTTTTCACCTGCCGCCGGAAATCGCCGTCGGCGTAATTCTGGTCGGCTGCTGCCCGAGTGGCACGTCGTCGAACGTGATGACCTGGCTGGCGCGCGGTGATCTGGCGCTTTCCGTGGCGATCGCCGCGGTCACTACCCTGCTTGCCCCGTTGCTGACCCCGGCGCTGATCTGGCTGCTCGCCTCGGCGTGGTTGCCGGTGTCGTTCATGGAGCTGTTCTGGTCGATCCTGCAAGTGGTGCTGCTGCCAATCATTCTCGGCGTGGTCGCACAGCGTCTGCTCGGCGACAAGGTACGGCATGCGGTGGATGTGTTGCCGTTGGTGTCGGTGGTCAGCATCGTGATTATCGTCACCGCCGTCGTGGCGGCGAGTCAGGCGAAAATCGCCGAGTCCGGTCTGCTGATCATGGCAGTGGTGATGCTGCACAACAGCTTCGGCTATCTGCTCGGTTACTTCACCGGGCGCCTGTTCGGCTTGCCTTTGGCTCAGCGCAAGTCGCTGGCACTGGAAGTCGGTATGCAGAACTCGGGACTGGGTGCGGCGTTGGCCAGTGCGCACTTCTCGCCGCTGGCGGCGGTGCCGAGCGCTCTGTTCAGCGTCTGGCACAACATTTCTGGTGCTCTGCTGTCGACGTACTTCCGGCGCATGAGCGAAAAGGAAGACCGCGACAATCTCGCGCAACGGGCGGTCGACTGAGCCGAAAACTTGATCCCCGGGTTAATGCTCGTCACTATATTGCGCAACGCGGGGACGACCCTGCGGCTCGTTCGAGTCATTAATCTGGGGACGACCCCGTCAATCGATGGAGGTCCTGCATGTCCTGGATCATTCTGTTTTGCGCCGGCCTGTTCGAAGTCGGCTGGGCCGTCGGGCTGAAATACACTGACGGTTTCACCCGCCCGCTCCCCACCGCCCTGACCGTTGCCGCCATGGCTATCAGTCTGGGTTTGCTGGGCCTGGCGATGAAGGAATTGCCGTTGGGCACGGCTTATGCGATCTGGACTGGCGTCGGTGCGGTGGGTACGGTGATTGCCGGGATCATTCTGTTCGGCGAATCGATGGCGTTGATCAGGCTGGCGAGTGTGGCGTTGATCGTCACGGGTTTGATAGGCCTTAAAGTCAGCGCTTAAGCCACTACCGTCTTCGCGAGCAGGCTCGCTCCCACATTCAACCGCATTCCGTCATTGGAACACGGTCACCTGTGGGAGCGAGCCTGCTCGCGAAGGGGCCTTTTGATGCACCGACTATCTAACAGATCCGCGCAACTCCCCCACCAACTCTTGCAACTTCGCCGGCTCCGCCCCTTCGGTAATCGCCGGTCCTGCCACCAGCGTCACCCGCGACCACAGCCGCTGGAACAAGCCCTTGTTCGGATCGCGACTGAAGAAACTCCCCCACAACCCCTGCAACGCCAGCGGGATCACCGGCACAGGCGTCTCTTCGAGAATCCGCGTCACACCACCGCGAAATTCGTTGATCTCGCCGTTGGCGGTCAATTTGCCTTCCGGGAAGATGCACACCAGTTCGCCGTCCTTCAGATATTGAGCAATGCGCGTGAAGGCTTTTTCGTAGATCTGGATATCTTCCTGGCGTCCGGCGATAGGAATCGCGCCCGCCGTGCGAAAGATAAAATTCAGCACCGGCAAGTTGTAGATCTTGTAGTACATGACAAAGCGAATCGGCCTACGCACTGCCCCGCCGATCAGCAAGGCATCAACGAATGACACGTGATTGCACACCAGCAGCGCCGCCCCCTCGTCCGGGATCGCTTCAAGGTTGCGATGCTCGACGCGGTACATGGAATGGCTGAGCAGCCAGATCATGAAGCGCATGCTGAACTCGGGCACGATCTTGAAGATGTAGGCGTTGACGCCAATGTTCAGCAGCGACACCACCAGGAACAGTTGCGGAATCGACAACTTGGCAACACTCAACAAAACGATCGAAACAATCGCCGACACCACCATAAACAGCGCGTTGAGAATGTTGTTGGCGGCAATCACCCGCGCCCGCTCGTTTTCAGCCGTGCGCGACTGGATCAGCGCGTACAACGGCACGATATAGAAGCCGCCGAAAATGCCCAGGCCAAGGATGTCGATCAACACCGCCCAGGTGTGAACGAAGCCCAACACGGCAATCCAGCTATGGCCGGTGACGCTGTCCGGGATGCCCCCGGAATGCCACCACAGCAACAGGCCAAACACGGTCAGGCCGAACGAGCCGAACGGCACCAGACCGATCTCGACTTTGCGCCCGGAGAGCTTTTCGCAAAGCATCGAACCCAGCGCGATCCCCACCGAGAACACCGTCAGAATAAGCGTCACCACTGTTTCGTCGCCGTGCATCCACTCCTTGGCGTAGGCCGGGATCTGCGTCAGGTAGATCGCCCCGACAAACCAGAACCACGAGTTGCCGACAATCGAGCGCGACACCGCTGGCGTCTGGCCCAGGCCGAGTTTCAGCGTCGCCCAGGACTGGCTGAAGATGTTCCAGTTCAGGCGCATTTCCGGCGACGATGCCGCCGCACGCGGAATGCTGCGGCTGGCCAGATAACCCAGCACGGCAATGCCGACGATCGCTGCGGAGACCACCGGCGCGTAGTGCTCGGACGACATCATGATCCCGGCGCCGATGGTGCCGGCGAGAATTGCCAGAAACGTGCCCATTTCCACCAGACCGTTGCCGCCGACCAGTTCGTCATCGCGCAAAGCCTGCGGCAGGATCGAATACTTCACCGGGCCGAACAACGCCGAGTGTGTGCCCATGGCGAACAGCGCCACCAGCATCAGCGACAGATGATCGAAGAGAAAGCCGATCGATCCTACGGCCATGATGGCGATTTCCGCGAGTTTGATCAGACGGATCAACGCGTCCTTGGCGAATTTTTCCCCGAACTGCCCGGCCAGCGCCGAGAACAGGAAAAACGGCAGGATAAACAGCAGCGCGCACAGATTGACCCAGATCGAGCGGTCACCCTCGATGGTCAGCCGATAGAGGATGGCGAGGATCAACGACTGCTTGAAAACGTTGTCGTTGAACGCGCCGAGCGACTGGGTAATAAAGAAGGGCAAAAAGCGCCGGGTGCGCAACAGGTTGAACTGTGAGGGGTGACTCATCTTCCGTGTTTCCTGATGTTAGGTAGTGAGGCCTGGGGTGCTTGTTATTGGAATCCCGCACCGCGATCCAGGCCACACCTTACCTAAACTTTTCAGTTTATTTCTTCAAACCTGCGATACACGGCGAGACAAACAGCTCGCCACGCCACGCGCCCTGCACGGTGCGCTTGCCGACGATCAGCCACATCGCCGCCAACAAAATCACCAGCGCCGTACCGAACATGCTGAAAAACGTCAGATCGAGGATGCTCGCCAGTTTCAGCGTCGCCAGGGAATACACGCCCAGCGGGAAGGTGAAGCCCCACCAGCCGAGGTTGAACGGAATGCCGTCACGCAGATAACGCACGGTGATCAACAGCGCCATCAACATCCACCACAGACCAAAACCCCACAGCGTAATCCCCGCCACCAGGCCCAGACCGGAAGCGATTTCGCCGACACCGGGCAGACCATTCGCGGCAAAAATCGCTGGGGCCTCACCGCCCAGCAGCAACATGCCCAACGCACCGGTGCCGATCGGCCCGAGGGCCAGCCAGCTCGACGCAGCCATGTTTTCGTGGGGCAGTTTGTGCAAGGCCATGCGCAACAACAGGATGGTCAGGATGCTGAACGCCACCGGCAGGGAAAAAGCCCAGAGCACATAGCTGGTGGTCAGTACGATGAGTTGCGCATGAGCGTCGGTCAGATGCGGGGCGAGCAAGCCGCCGCTGGCCGCTGCCACTTCCGCCGCCACTACTGGCAGCAACCAGACCGCGGTCATCTGATCGATGCTGTGTTCCTGACGGGTAAACATCATGTACGGAATCAAAACACCGCAGGCCAGCGACATCGCGACATCGATCCACCACAACACTTCAACCAGTTGAATGACATCGTCGCCCCAGCGCGGCAGGCCGAACAACAGAAAGCCGTTGATGATCGTCGCCAGGCCCATGGGAATGGTGCCGAAGAACATCGACACGGTTGAATGGCCGAAAATCCGCCGCGCCTCGTCAAAGAACAAAATCCACCGCGCAGCGTAGGCAGCGGTAAACAGCGCAAACAACACAATATTGAACAGCCACAGCGCCTCGGCCACGGCGCGCAATCCGGGAATGGCCAGTGGTAATTGTGCCAGCGCCAATGCCAGCACTCCGGTACCCATGGTCGCGGCGAACCAGTTAGGCGTGAATTGACGGATCACTTCGCGCGGATGCTGAAGCTGGCTGAAAGGCTTGTAGCCGGGGGTGACACTGTTGGGGCAAATCATCATGAACTCCTGTCCTCTGGTGAGGTTGAGCCCATGGTAGATCTGAATCGAATATCGATATAACGGGTAATATCTCTAACTGTTATCTGTTTTGCAGATAAACAGTTAAACGCTGCCTTCGGCTTCCACCACCAGAATCCGCGCCACTCCTTGCGGATGGGCGACATGCTCGGTGCCGACCGAGGCGTAGAAAATGTCGCCCACTTCCAATAGAACGTGTCGCTCTTCGCCGCTTTCGCGAAAGTGCATCTGCACCTGACCATCGAGCACCACGAACACCTCCTCACCGTCGTTGACGTGCCACTTGTACGGCTGGTCGGTCCAGTGCAGGCGCGTAGTGATGCCGTTCATATTGGCGATGTCCAGCGCACCCCAGGCGCGTTCGGCGGTAAACGATTTACTGCGGATAATCTTCATGAGTCGATCCGTGAGAGAAGTTCGCCAAGGCTAACCGAAACCGCGGCGCTCAAGGAGCGCTGCAAACTTTGCGCGCCGGCGGACGCAGACTGAGCAGCAGCGCAGCCACGGCCAGCACGATCAACACAACGCCGTAACCATCAGTAGTCGCCAGGAGCCCGAAACTGCGAGCCAGATGCCCGGCCAGCAGCGCCGGCAAACAGAACGCCAGATAACTGAGCGCGTAATACGCCGACATCAACCCGGCTCGCTCGTGGGGCAAGGCCAGCGGCACCAGACTGCGCACAGCCCCCAAAAAGCCCGAACCGAAACCGCAACCGGCGACCAGCGTGCCGAAGAAAAACAGCGACAGGCTAGCGCCATGCACTCCGAACAAAATCAATATCAGCCCGACCGGCAGCAAGCTCGCGCCCAGCCGCAGTGCCTGAGCGGCCGGGCGGTTACGCATCGTGAAGATCATCAACGCGCCGGTCACGGTCAGTGCCGCAACCGTCGCACCGCCGATCAGATTGGAGGTCGAGCCAGTGGCCGTGCGCACCAATGACGGTGCCAGCGAGGCATAAAAACCTCCCAGCGCCCAGGTTGCGGTGTTCAGTGGCAGCACTCGCCACAACGTTGAACGCGCCTGCACCGGCACATGCAAGGTCGGCCGCAACGACGCCCACGCCCCGCTCTGTCGCGAGACACTTTCCGGCAAGCGCCAGACATACAGGCCTTGCAACACGAACAACGCCAACAGCAACCCGTAAGTCAGTTGCAACGGTGCCGGTGCGAACTCTGCCAGCAAGCCACAGCCCAAACCGCCCAAAGCCATTCCGAGTAACGGCGCGACGCTGTTGATCAACGGCCCCTGCTGGCGATCGGTGTCGAGCAATGTTGCGCTCAAGGCGGCAGTGGCCATGCCGGTGGCGAAACCCTGCAGCACCCGCGCGCCGACCAACCAGGCGACGCTGTCGGCATAAATGAACAGCAGCATGGCCAGCGCATTGAGCAGCACAGCGGTGAAAATCACTGGCTTACGCCCCAGATGGTCGGATAGCGAACCGACCGTCAGTAACGCCGCCAGCAGACTCAACGCATAAACGGCGAAAATCAGCGTCAGCATCGCCGCTGAGAAGTGCAGCTGGTCCTGATACAAGCGATACAAAGGCGTCGGCGCGGTGGAAGCGGCGAGAAAACTGAGTAAGGTGATCGCCAGAAACCACAGGCTGGATCGATGGGACGCAAGGCTGGTCATAGGCACACTCCGCAAAAGCTAACTTTTTGCTTTTGCGGAGTGTGCTACCGCTTCGCGCTTAAAGCAAATTCTTTGTGTTAAGGTCTGGGCCATGGCTATTAAAGAAGGTTTACGCCCCGGTGGCCGCAGTGCCCGGGTGCAAGAGTCGATTCATTCGGCGGTCAATGCGCTGCTGCAAGAGCAGGAACGTTCCACCGTGACCGTCCCGCAAATCGCCGCCCGCGCGGGCGTTACGCCGTCGACAATCTATCGACGCTGGGGTGATCTGGCGGCGTTGCTGGCGGACGTCGCCCTCGCCCGCATGCGCCCGGACAGCGAGCCGGCGAACACTGGCAGCCTGCGTGGCGATATCCGTGCGTGGGCCGAGCAGTACCTCGACGAGATGAGTTCGGAAGTCGGACGCAACATGATGCGTGACGTGCAGGCGAGCGCGACGCCGGGGTATTGCGTGGCAATCATTGGTGCGCAGTTGCAGACCATTGTCGATCGCTATCCGCATGAGAAAACGCCGAGTGTCGATCGCTTGATCAATCTGGTGGTGGCGCCGGTGGTGTTCCGGATTCTGTTTTCGGCGGCGGCGCTGGAGGTTGATGAGTTGCACCGCCTGATCGATATTGCGCTGCGTCCGGACTGACGCAAGCATTGATGTAGGAGCTGACGAGTGCAACGAGGCTGCGATCTTTTGATCTTCAACATCAGGATCAAAAGATCGCAGCGTGCCGCAGCTCCTACACGATTGCGCTAGGCAGGATCAACGCACAAACGCAATGATCCATGCCTGCGACACCCCGCCACGCCACGACCTTGGTCGACACTGACTAACCGCCGCGCCCGTGCGAGACTGTCCGCCCGGGCAGGCGTGCCGGGGAGTCTTTTGTCGGGAGTGCTGCATGTCGTTGTCCACCGGGCTGATCGCCGTCGTTGCCCTGGCCTACATGGCCATCATGTTCGCCATCGCCTTTTACGGCGACCGTCGCAGCACGCCGTTGCCGCCGCGAGTGCGTGCCTGGGTGTACAGCCTGTCGCTGGCGGTTTACTGCACCAGTTGGACCTTCTTCGGCGCGGTCGGCCAGGCGGCGGAACAACTGTGGTCGTTCCTGCCGATCTACCTCGGCCCGATCCTGCTGCTGGTGGGCGCGCCGTGGGTCCTGCAGAAAATGGTGATGATCAGCAAACAGGAGAACATCACCTCCATCGCCGACTTCATCGCCGCGCGCTACGGTAAATCGCAATCCCTGGCGGTGGTCGTAGCGCTGATCTGCCTGGTTGGCGTCTTGCCCTATATTGCCCTTCAGCTCAAAGGCATTGTCCTCGGCGTGAACCTGTTGATCGGTGCCGGCGCCGATGCCATGGGCACCCGCGCCCAGGACACGGCGCTGATCGTGTCGCTGGTGCTGGCGTTGTTCACCATCGTTTTCGGCACGCGCAACCTTGATGCCACCGAACACCACCGCGGCATGGTCTTGGCAATTGCCTTCGAATCACTGGTCAAGCTGTTCGCTTTTCTTGCTGTCGGCGCTTTCGTTACTTACGGTCTGTATGACGGTTTCGACGACCTGTTCAATCAGGCGATGCTCGCCCCGCGCCTTGAAGCCTATTGGAAGGAAACCATCAACTGGCCGTCGATGGTGGTGCAGACCGGTGTGGCGATGATGGCGATCATCTGCCTGCCCCGGCAATTTCACGTCACCGTGGTGGAGAACATCGACCCGCAGGATCTGCGTCTGGCGAAATGGGTGTTCCCGGCTTATCTGGCGTTGGCCGCACTGTTTGTAGTCCCGATCGCCCTCGCCGGTCAGATGATGCTGCCCAGCCACGTGCTGCCCGACTCGTTCGTGATCAGCCTGCCGCTGGCCCAGGCCCATCCGGCGCTGGCGATGCTGGCGTTTATCGGCGGTGCATCGGCAGCGACCGGCATGGTGATTGTCGCCAGCGTCGCGCTGTCGACCATGGTTTCCAACGACATGCTGTTGCCGTGGCTGCTGCGCCGCAATAACGCCGAGCGCCCGTTCGAAGTGTTCCGCCAGTGGATGCTCTCAGTGCGCCGGGTCAGCATCGTGGTGATTCTGCTGCTGGCCTACGTCAGCTATCGCTTGCTCGGCTCGACCGCGAGCCTGGCGACCATCGGCCAGATCGCCTTCGCGGCGGTGACGCAACTGGCGCCGGCGATGCTTGGCGCGTTGTACTGGAAGCAGGCCAACCGCCGGGGCGTGTTCGCCGGCCTCGCCACCGGCACGTTTCTATGGTTTTACACGCTGGTGCTGCCGATTGCCGCGCACAGTCTCGGCTGGTCACTGGCGAGTTTCCCCGGCTTGGCGTGGCTGCACAGCAATCCGCTGAACCTGCCGATCACGCCGCTGACCCAAGGCGTGGTGCTGTCGCTGGCGGGTAACTTCACCCTGTTTGCCTGGGTCTCGGTGCTGTCGCGCACGCGAGTTTCCGAACACTGGCAGGCCGGGCGTTTCATCGGCCAGGAAATCAGCGCACGGCCCAATGGTCGTTCGATGCTGGCGGTGCAGATCGACGATCTGCTGCAACTGGCGGCACGTTTCGTCGGCGAAGAACGCGCGCGGCAGAGCTTCATTCGTTTCGCCTACCGCCAGGGCAAGGGCTTTAACCCCAACCAGAACGCCGACAGCGAATGGATCGCACACACCGAACGCCTGCTGGCCGGTGTCCTTGGCGCATCGTCGACGCGTGCTGTAGTAAAAGCCGCCATCGAAGGTCGGGAAATGCAGCTGGAGGACGTAGTCCGGATCGCTGACGAAGCCTCGGAAGTGCTGCAGTTCAACCGCGCGCTGTTGCAAGGCGCGATCGAGAACATCACGCAAGGCATCAGCGTGGTCGACCAATCGCTGAAACTGGTGGCGTGGAACCGGCGTTATCTGGAGCTGTTCAACTACCCCGACGGCCTGATCAGCGTCGGCCGGCCGATTGCCGACATCATTCGCTACAACGCCGAGCGGGGCCTGTGCGGCCCCGGCGAGGCCGAAGTGCACGTTGCGCGCCGCTTGCACTGGATGCGTCAGGGCCGCGCGCACACCTCCGAACGGCTGTTCCCCAACGGCCGGGTGATCGAACTGATCGGCAACCCGATGCCCGGTGGCGGTTTCGTCATGAGCTTCACTGACATTACTGCGTTTCGCGAGGCCGAACAGGCGCTGACCGAGGCCAACGAAGGCCTCGAACAACGGGTCAGCGAGCGCACCCAGGAACTCTCGCAACTCAACGTTGCACTCACCGAAGCCAAGGGCACCGCCGAGGCGGCGAACCAGTCGAAAACCCGCTTTCTTGCCGCCGTCAGCCATGACTTGATGCAGCCGCTGAACGCCGCACGGCTGTTCTCCGCGGCCCTCTCCCATCAAAACGAAGGCTTGAGCGCCGAGGCGCAACAACTGGTGCACCACCTCGACAGCTCGCTGCGTTCGGCAGAAGACCTGATCAGCGATCTGCTGGACATCTCGCGCCTGGAAAACGGCAAGATCAACCCGGATCGCAAGGCCTTCGCCCTCAACGAACTGTTCGACATCCTCGGCGCGGAGTTCAAAGCGCTGGCCCAAGAGCAAAAGCTCACGTTCCGGGTGCGCGGCAGTCAGCTGCGCATCGACAGCGACATCAAACTGCTGCGGCGGATTCTGCAGAACTTCCTCACCAACGCTTTCCGCTACGCCAAGGGCCCGGTGCTGCTGGGCGTGCGCCGGCGCGGCGACGAATTGTGCCTGGAAGTCTGGGATCGCGGCCCGGGGATTCCGGAAGACAAGCAGCAAGTGATTTTCGAAGAGTTCAAACGCCTCGACAGCCACCAGACCCGCGCCGAAAAAGGCCTGGGCCTGGGTCTGGCGATCGCCGACGGCTTGTGCCGGGTGCTCGGGCATACCTTGCGCGTTCGTTCCTGGCCGGGGCGCGGCAGTGTATTCAGCGTGACGGTACCGCTGGCGCGCACGCAAACACCTGCGGCGAGCGCCTCGGTCGAACCGAACAGCAAAATGCTCAGCGGCGCGCAGGTGCTGTGCATCGATAACGAAGACAGCATTTTGATTGGCATGAACAGCCTGCTCAGCCGCTGGGGCTGCCAGGTATGGACGGCGCGTAATCGCGACGAATGCGCGGCGATATTGAATGAAGGGGTACGGCCGCAACTGGCACTGGTCGACTATCACCTCGACCACGGCGATACCGGCACAGAGCTGATGGCGTGGTTGCGTACCCGTCTGGGCGAGCCGGTGCCCGGCGTGGTGATCAGCGCGGATGGGCGCCCGGAAACCGTGGCCCAAGTGCACGCGGCAGGGCTGGATTACCTGGCCAAACCGGTGAAGCCGGCAGCGTTGCGGGCACTGTTGAGTCGGTATCTGCCGCTGTAGGCGGTGATTTCGCCGACGCGTTCGCGAGCAGGCTCGCTCCCACAGAAAGGCAAAAGCAAAAGCAAAGATCGCAGCCTTCGGCAGCTCCTACAGTTGGATCGCATGAATTCGATGGAAATTGGTTGGCCTTCAGATCGCCATCGCGAGCAGGCTCACTCCCACAGAAAAGCAAAATCAAAAGATCGCAGCCTTCGGCAGCTCCTACAGTTGGATCGCGTGAATTCGATGGAAATTGGTTGGCCTTCAGATCGCCATCGCGAGCAGGCTCACTCCCACAGAAAAGCAAAATCAAAAGATCGCAGCCTTCGGCAGCTCCTACACAATGAGCGTTAGCTCGAGTGCTGTTGATCTTGATCTTGATCCACCGGCGACGTCGGAAGGCTGAGTGGAGGGATTGATCCGGGCGTGGGAGCGCAGCGACCGTCTGGCGCAGCCAGACACAGCGGAAGGAGGTGCAGCGAAGCAAACCGGAGCCGCTGCGCCCGGATCAGTCCCGGAGCGAAGGAACCCGAGCCTGCGAGGGCCGAACGCAGGAGCTAGCGTTTTTTGCTTACTTTTTTTGGCGCTTGTAAAAAAGTAAGTCGCCGTAAGGGCGAAACCGTAATAAGCCATCACCGCAGCAACGGATATGTCCCCAAAATCACCCTAAAAAACGACCTCTTATTCAGGCAACTCAACCAACCCATCAACATCCGTCATCGCCCGCTCAAGCAAATCCGCCGGCAAGCTCTTGCTCGCCCGCGCACCGAGCAACTTCAATTGCTCACTGCGACTGACCAGATTGCCGCGCCCTTCTGTCAGCTTGTTACGCGCAGAGCTGTAAGCCTTATCCAGTTGCTGCAAGCGATTGCCAACCTCGTCCAGATCCTGAATAAACAACACGAATTTGTCGTACAGCCAACCCGCGCGCTCGGCGATTTCCCGGGCGTTCTGGCTCTGCCGTTCCTGCTTCCACAGACTGTCGATCACCCGCAGCGTGGCCAGCAACGTGGTCGGACTGACAATCACGATATTGCGGTCAAAGGCTTCCTGGAACAGCGACGGCTCAGCCTGTAACGCAGCAGAAAACGCCGCCTCGATCGGTACGAACAGCAAAACGAAATCGAGGCTGTGCAAGCCTTCGAGGCGCTTGTAGTCCTTGCCGGCCAGGCCTTTGACGTGATTGCGCAGCGACAACACATGCTGCTTGATCGCGATTTGCCCCAACGTGTCGTCATCAGCCGCAACATATTGTTGATAGGCGGTGAGGCTGACTTTCGAGTCGACCACCACTTGCTTGTCACCCGGCAGATAAATGATCACATCGGGCTGGAAGCGCTCGCCGTCCGGGCCTTTGAGATTGACCTGGGTCTGGTACTCACGGCCCTTCTCCAGCCCTGCGTGCTCAAGAACGCGCTCAAGGATCAGTTCGCCCCAGTTGCCCTGGGTCTTCTGGCCCTTGAGCGCGCGGGTCAGGTTGGTCGCTTCGTCGCTCAAACGCAGATTCAGCGCCTGCAGACGCTCCAGTTCCTTGGCCAGCGAGAAACGCTCGCGGGCTTCGGCCTGATAACTTTCTTCGACGCGTTTTTCGAAGGACTGGATGCGTTCTTTCAACGGATCGAGCAACTGCCCGAGCCGCTGCTGGCTGGTTTCAGCGAAGCGCTGCTCACGCTCATCGAAAATCTTGCCGGCCAGCTCGGCGAACTGCGCACGCAGTTCGTCCCGCGAGCCTTGCAGATCGTTGAGGCGTTGTTGATGGCTTTCCTGTTGCTCGCGCAGTTCGGCACTCAGCGAGGCGGCGTGGGCGTCGAGGCGGCGCAACTCGGCATCTTTGTTGGCGCGTTCGAGATTCCAGGCATGGGAGGCGTCGCGGGCGTCATCGCGCTCGATCTGCAGCAGCTCGACTTCACGGCGCAGGGCGGCAAGGTCGGCCTGCTTGGCGGCGTTGGCCTGACCAAGATCGGCGATTTCGTCGCGGCTGGCTTCAAGCTGAGCATTGAGTCCGTCCTGAGCCAGTTGTGCCATGGCCAGGCGCTCTTCGAGCAACGCCAGATCAGCCTGCGCGTTGCTGGCCCGGCGTTGCAGTTGCCAGGCCAGCGCCAGCAGCGGCAACCCTGCTGCCGCCAGACCAAGCAATATGCTGGTCAAGTCCATAGCCATAGCGACTCCTGCCAATCCGATAAAGCCTGAAGGTTAACCAAGGTGTCAGGGCTTGGACAGCTCAGTCTTCGATGAGACCGAGTTCCTGCTGCGCGCGACGGTCGCCTGCGCGGGCGGCCTGACGCAGCAGTTCCTGACCGATACGCCGGTCGCGCGCGTTGCCGCATTCACGGCAGATCAGTTGGCCGAGACGGCTTTGCGCGGCGACCACACCTTCACGGGCCGGTTGCTTGAGCAGACGGCCGGCGAGATGCTTGGCGCTTGGGCTATCGCTCAGGCGCGGCGCATCGAGCAGCCATTCAGCCACGCGCACGGAGAAGCGCTTGGGCGGGGTAACAGGAGTCGGGTTCGGGCTAACGGAGTCTGATACTGAGCGAAACTTCATAAAGCACTGCGGGACAGATCGGAAGGCGCGCCACTTTACTCTCTTTTTCTTACAGGTAAAGCCGAAAAAAACCCGGCACGCCCGTCCTAGAGCAAGCGCTAGGGACAATCCACAGAAGCTGTGGATAAGTCAGTGGACAACCGCTTTACGATCCTCGCAAAGCCTTATGGAATGGGCCTCGCAGTCAAACTGACGATTTTTTCACCAACAAAAAAAGGCGATATTTTTCATTGACTTAAACTTTTGATACAGGCAGCGGCTGGAGTCAGGATCGATATGACAGTTGCGTTACGCTCCGTGCAACTAATGTGCACAAGTACCTCTGAGACGGTTATATGCGTGCGCTTTGTTGGGTCGTTTTGTGCGACGGAAAAGGCCAAAAGTATTTGCGAGAAAGCCCGCGCGCCGACGGATGGTCAGGCGCAGCCATGTCCCTTCAGGCTTTTTTTCATTGCGGGGTTTGCTTCGTCTCGACGGATCCGTTACTATCCGCGGCGTTAGTACCAAGCTGAAAGTCAATTCCGGTCGAACATCTCCCACGGTCAATCTTCCAACAGGAAGAAATATCCGAAAAAAGCGGGACCGACCCCTCGATGGTTTCCAGGTAAATCTTGCGACGACGCTGCCTTTGAATGAAAGCAAAGGGCGTTGCGAAGAACACTTACTCTGACCGAACCAACCTGCAAATTGATCAGGATCTTCACCCCGGGCCCAGAACCTTTGCCCTCGCTGTGATGCCTGTCCTCCTAAGTACCTACCTGCCAGCCCAAGCGCGCTCACTTATCAGCGCTTCAAACTGGCTGCTTTGTTCCAGTCGGGTTCTTCGTTCGATCAATGGTGATCAACGTTACTGGAACGTTTTAACGTTGCACGGTTCTTATCCGTGTCATTTGTAGGAACACCTAATAACTATGTCTACTCAAATCCAGACTCAGGATGCCATTCGCACCCTAACCAACGCTTTTGCTCCAATGAACTGCCTGATCATGGCCGCTCGCAAAGGCTGCTTCAGCTTCACCGTGGTCAATGAACACGGTATCGCTCGTCACAGCGAGCGTTTGTACCCCGATCAATACTCCAGCGCCGAACCGCTGCAGGCCGTGATCGAACGCACGCGTCAGGCACTGGTTGCCTGAAAGCCGACCAGGCTGCAAAAGCAAAGCCCTGCTGAAAAGCGGGGCTTTTTATTGCCTGATAATTCACTGTTAGCGCTGCGCTGCTAAGCATGTTCCGATCTAACGCTCGGCGAGCGTTGACGGAAATATTTTAAAAACAGTCCTTTACACGCTGAATATGACACTACACTTCAACTCAAGCGGTGACCCGCTTGCGGCGAGCCTGAGTCGATCCACTGCTGCCAAAGCCCCTTCAGGACTCGCCCTCAACAACAAGAACCGAGGGTGTTATGGGTATCGCTGCCAGCGAACTGTGCCGCTATGTGATCCGTCCCACATTGATCTATCTGGGACGCCACTGCGCAACCGCCGAATCCCTGCTGCTGGGTATCGCCGCCAGCCAGTCCGCCCTCGGGTCAGCGCTGCACGACCGCCGTGGCCACGGCCTCTACCGGATTGCCGAGCATCGTCATCAGGCGCTCTGGGACGATTATCTGGCGCTGGATCCGGAGCGTGCCAGCCTGGTGCGCGGCCTCGCCAGCCAGCATGCATTCCTCAGTGGCCCGCACCTGGAACTGACCGTCAACCTGCGTTACGCCACTGCCATCGCCTGGCTGCTGGTAGAAGAACAGAACCCCACCCTCCCCGCTCCAACTGACCTGCTCGGCATGGCGCGCATCTGGCGCCAGACCTTTCAACCGCAGGGCCGTCTGCGTGACTTCACCTGTGCCTGGCAAACCTGTGTTTCACCGCTGAATCAGGTCGCTTGCTGACCGTGCGGTTCCACAAGTTCTCGCAACAGGCCGCCATTCTGGTTGGATTGTCCTACAAAACCGCTCTAAATCAAGGCATACGGGCTATAGCGCTGGAACGAAAATGTTGGTAATTTTCGCCCCGGTGATCACCAGGAGTTCTAATAATGAAAAAAGTCATGCTCAAAACCACCCTTAGCCTCGCCGTTACCCTTGCCTCCACGCAGATCTTCGCGGCAGGTTTTGCCCTCAACGAACAAAGCATCAGTGGGATGGGGACTGGTTTTGCCGGGCGATCTTCTTCTGCCGACGACGCAAGCACTGTTTATGGCAACCCGGCCGGCATGGCGCGCATCAAGCGCGAACAAGTCACCGGCGGTGTCGCCGTTGTCGACGCACACACCGATATCAGCAACGCCAGCTCCAGCCCGAACGGCGGCAGCAACAAAGGCAACATGGTGCCCTTCACCGCAGTACCTATGGGCTTCTATGTAAAACCGATCGATGATCACTGGGCATTCGGCCTCGGTGTCTACGTGCCGTTCGGCCTGATCACGGATTACGAAAACGGCTTTGCCGGCCGTTACTTCGGCAGCAAGTCCGAAGTGCAAGTCATCACCTTCCAGCCAACCGTCAGCTATGCCTTCAACGACAAGGTATCGATCGGTTTCGGCCCGACCATCAACCGCATCGACGGCTCGCTGGAATCCAACCTCTCGATCACCCAGGCACTGCCGGACGGCAAGGTCAAGATCAAGGGTGACGACACCGCGCTGGGCTACAACGTCGGCTTGCTGGTCCAGGCCACCGACACCACCCGCCTGGGCCTGACCTATCACTCCAAGGTCGACTACAAACTCGAAGGCAACACCAAGGTCAACTACGGCGCACTGGCGCTCGTGGGCGTAGGCGCCAATCAGAAGTACGACGCTTCGCTGAAGATCACCACGCCGGAATCCGTGGACTTCTCGGTCACCCAGGCGATCAACGATCGCTGGAACGTCTACGCCGGTACCACCTGGACTCGCTGGAGCCAGCTGGACAAGATCACCGTGAAGAACTCCGGCGTGCAGCCTCTGCTGGCCGGCCAGTTCGGTTCGATCAACGAAGACCAGAACTGGCATGACTCCTGGGCCTACGCGGTGGGCACCTCGTACCAGTTGAACAAGGAATGGGTACTGCGTACCGGTCTGACCTTCGACCAGTCGCCAACCAATAACGAAGACCGCTCGCCACGCATCCCGACTGGCGACCGCACCATCTTCAGTATCGGTGCCGGCTGGAGCCCGACCGACGACCTGACCATCGACGTCGCGTACTCGTACCTGAAGGAAGAGTCGGTCAAGATCCGCAACGAAAACGCGCGTGGCCAGAGCTACGATGCCAAGTATGAAAACTCGGCAAACGGCTTCGGTGTCGGCGCGACTTACCGCTTCTGATGCACCGTGGCGAGGCGCAATCCTCGCCCACGAAAAAGCCCCGCTCTCTTTGCAGAGGCGGGGCTTTTTCATGTCTGCAACTTTTCACTGAAACGACAAATTTCCATTGTGGGAGCGAGCCTGCTCGCGAAGGCGGTATGTCAGATGTTGATGTGCTGACCTGTCACACCGCTTCGCGAGCAGGCTCGCTCCCACAGGGAACAACGTTAATCAGGGCTTTAGCGGTTTCGAGGCAATTGCCTTTTCGATCGCGGCAATAAACTCGGGATCATCGGGTTCGGTCAAACTGGAAAAACTCGCCACGACCTTGCCCTGCCGATCCACCACGTACTTGTAGAAATTCCACTTCGGCGCATTGCTCTGCGCGGCCAGCACCTGGAACAGATGCGTGGCGTCGTCGCCGCGAACTTTCTGCGGCTCGGTCATGTTGAAGGTCACGCCATAATTGGCGTAGCAGACCTTGGCGGTTTCCGCGCTGTCCTTGGATTCCTGCTTGAAGTCATTCGACGGCACGCCAAGCATCTCCAGCCCTTGCGCCTTGTAGCGCTTGTTGAGCGCTTCAAGTCCTTCGAACTGTGGGGCGAAACCGCAGAAGCTGGCGGTATTGACCACCACCAGCGGCTTGTCGGCGTACTGCTTGCACAGATCGATGGATTCCTTGGCGCGCAGCTTCGGCAGCGAGCCTTGCAACAGCTCAGGACAATCGGCGGCCTGGGCCAGGCCAGTCAACGCCATCAGCAACGCGGGAACAGCACACCAGCGCATCAACATGTCGAACTTCCTTGGGCAGTCATCAGGCTTCGACGTTACTCGCCACGCTGCGATCTAGCAAATGCTCATGCCCAACTGCATCAGCGCCAGACCGCCGCGTTGCCAGCCCCACCATACCAGCGCCAAGAGCGCTGCAGCCAGTGCAGTCAGGGCGAATCGCGCGCAGATCCGGCTCATGCTGCGCTCGCAGCGGCTTGCAGGCGTGCCACCGGACGCTCGCGCACCGGCCAGTTCAGCGCCGCCGCCAACAGGCTCAAGAGAATCGCCACTTGCCAGATCAAGTCATAACTCCCGGTTCGGTCGTATACCACCCCGCCCAGCCAGCCGCCGAGGAACGAGCCGAGCTGATGGAACAGAAAGACGATGCCACCGAGCATGGACAAATTGCGCACGCCGAACAAGGTCGCCACCGTACCGTTGGTCAACGGCACCGTCGACAGCCACAGAAAGCCCATGGCCATGCCGAACAGATAGGCCGATGTGGTCGTCACCGGCAGCCACAGGAACAGCACGATCACCACCGCGCGCAGCAGATACAGCGCAGTCAGCAGACGCGGTTTGGACATGCGCCCACCGAGCCAGCCGGCGGTGTAGGTCCCGAAAATATTGAACAGCCCGATCAACGCCAGGACTGTAGTGCCGACTGTCGCCGGCAGATGCTGATCGACCAGATACGCCGGCAGGTGCACGCCGATGAATACCACCTGAAAGCCGCAAACAAAAAAACCGAACGCCAGCAGCCAGAACCCTGAATGTGAGCAGGCTTCGCGCAGCGCTTCGCCTAGAGATTGCTCGTGGCCAAGTACCGGCAATGGCTTGTCCTTGAGCATGCTCACCAGCGGCACGATCATCGCCACCAGCAAGCCCAGCACCAGCAATGCGGCCGACCAGCCAAGCCAGCCGATCAACCCGAGCGTGCCCGGCAACATGGCGAACTGGCCAAACGAACCGGCAGCGCTGGCAATGCCCATGCCCATGCTGCGTTTGTCGGCCGGTACGGCGCGACCGACCACACCGAGGATCACCGAGAACGAGGTGCCGGACAAACCGATACCGATCAACAGACCAGCGCTCAGCGACAGGCTCAGAGGCGAATCAGCCAAGCCCATAAACACCAGCCCCAACGCGTACAGAACGCCGCCGACCAGCACCACTTTCGCCGCACCGAAGCGGTCGGCCAGCGCGCCGGTGAACGGTTGCGCCAGGCCCCAGATCAGGTTCTGCAGGGCGATGGCGAAGGCAAACACCTCGCGCCCCCAGCCGAATTGCGCGCTCATCGGCGACAGGAACAGACCGAACCCGTGGCGCACGCCCAATGACAACGCCAGGATCAGCGCACTCCCCAGCAACACCCAACCGCACGTACGCCACATCGTTGTCATTGTTATTCTCCAGTCGCGGGTATATACCCGCTTGAGCTCGAAGAAACGGCCGTCAGGCCAGTTCGTCGAGCAATTTGAGCAAGGTTTCGCGTTTCTCGGCACCGAGACGCTCGATCAGCCGCTGTTGCGCCGCTTCCCACGCTGGCAACGCGGCCGACAGTCGCTGCACGCCAATCTCGGTGAGGCGCACGATGCGATTGCGCATGTCCTCGCCTTCGGCCAGCGTCACCAGACCCTCGCCCTCAAGCACACGCAAGTTACGCCCGAGGGTGCTGCGATCCAGGCCCATGGCTTCAGCCAGTTCGGAAATGCTCGGTTGCTCCAGCCGCTGCAGATTGCACAGCAGAGAATACTGGGCAACGTTAATCCCGAAGCCGTCGAGAGCGCCGTCGTAATGCCTGCTGACGCCACGCGCGGCGCGACGCAAGTTGGTACACAAACACTGAGAAGGAAGCATGATGCGTGTATATACCCGCGAGTGTGTTAAATCAAGTTACAGTTGAGTTGATTCTGAACATCATTGTTGCCGGTGAGGCCGCCTTCGCGAGCAGGCTCGCTCCCGCAGGGGATAGCATTCCGAGGGTGGGAGCGAGCCTGCTCGCGAAGGGGCCGGCATTATCAACGCAAATCCTTCAGACCAACGCGAGGCCAACCAACACCGCCATCTCCAGCAATTCCAGCATCGCCCCTGCCGTATCCCCGGTAGTCCCGCCCAACCGCCGCATCATCAACCGCCGCAGCCAGACAAACACCCCCAGCGAAATCAGCACCGCACCAAACCCGGCGATCAACACGCCGCCCAGCGCACTCAACCCCAGCACCCACCACCCCGCCTTACGCGGCAGATGATCAGCCAGCGCCTGGCCCAATCCACCCGCACGCACATACGGCGTGGTCAGAAACAACCCCAGCAGCGCCGCCCGCCCCAGCACCGGTACGATGATCAGCGCCATGCCCTGTCCTTGCTCGATCAACGCGAGCAGCGCGGCGAATTTGAGCAATAACACCAGCACCAGCGTGACCACCGCGATCGGCCCGCTGCGCGGATCTTTCATGATCGTCAGCGTGCGCTCGCGATCGCCGAAACCGCCGAGCCAGGCATCGGCGCTGTCGGCCAGGCCATCGAGATGCAGCGCGCCGCTGAGCAACACCCACACGGTCAACAGCAGCGCCGCATGCAATAACATCGGAGCGCCGGCCAACAGCAAATTCGACGCATAAAGGATCAGCCCGAACAACAATCCCACCAGCGGATAGAACAGCAGCGACCGCCCGAGTTGTTCTGGTTCGGGCATGCCCGGCAGGCGAATCGGCAGGCTGCTGAGAAACTGCAAAGCGATCCACAGCGGCAGCATCTTAGTGACCTTCCTTGAGCGCGCCGTCAGCCTCGACCGTCAGCGCAAACAGCGCGCCATGTCCAACTTCGACGTTGAGCAGTTGTTCACGCGGCAGTCCCCGCGCCTGCGCGAGCAACAAACGCATCACGCCGCCGTGGCTGATCAGCAGAATCCGCTCACCGGCGTAGGCCGCATGCAGCCGCTCAACCGCGGCCAGCACTCGCTCGGCAAACTCGCTGACCGGCTCACCGTGCGGCGGCGTGAAGCCATAGGGATCGGCCCAGAACAGCCCCAACGCTTCGGCATCCGTCACCATCAACGCCTTCGCGCTCTGCCCTTCCCATGCGCCGAAATGCAATTCCTGCAGATCCTTGTCGAGATGCACCGACAGCTCCAGTCGCTCGCCCAGTTCGGCGGCAAACCGCGCGCAACGCTGCAATGGCGAGCTGACAATGCGATCCCATGGCCCGCCTTCGGCCACCGCCGCACGCATCTGCGTCCAGCCATCTTCGGTCAGCGCATCGTCGAGGCTGCCGCGCAAGCCGCCGCCCAGTTCCGTTTCGCCGTGGCGCAGCAGGTCCAGGCGCAGGCTCATGCCGGGCGATCCGCCACGGCCGCTTCGGCGAACGTCGCCATTTGCCCGTGCAGGTCACAGGCCAGGCGCAACAATGGCACCGCCAACGCGGCGCCGCTGCCCTCGCCCAGGCGCAGGCCGAGTTCCAGCAACGGCTCGGCGCTCAGGGTTTCCAGCACATGGCGATGGCCCGGCTCGGCCCCGCGATGGCCGAACAACAGCCAATCGCGACAGGCCGGATTCAAGCGCACCGCGACCAGTGCCGCGACCGTGCAGATAAAACCGTCGACCAGCACCGCGATGCCTTCCTGCGCGCAGGCCAGATAGGCGCCGACCAACGCGGCAATCTCGAAGCCGCCGAGATTGAACAGCGTCTGCAAGGCATCGCCACGCTGCGCAGCATGCAGCGCCACCGCACGTTCGATAACTTGCGCCTTGTGGCTGACGCCAGCGGCATTCAGTCCGGTACCGGGACCGGTCAGGTGCGCCACCGGGCAATAGAGCAAGGCACAGGCCAGCGCACTGGCCGCCGTGGTGTTGCCGATGCCCATCTCGCCGCCGATGAACAATTGGGTGCCGGCGGCTTTCGCGCGCAAGACGCTGTCGCGACCGGCCTGCAAGGCCGATTCGCCCTGAGCCTGAGTCATTGCTGCGCCCTGAACGAAGTTCGCCGTGCCCGGGCCAATGTTCAGATGGCGCACGCCGGCCAGGTTCAGAGTCGAATTCACCGTGCCCAGATCGATCACTTCCAGTTGCGCGCCGAGCTGACGCGCCAGCACGCTGATCGCCGCGCCGCCGCTGACGAAATTCAGCAGCATCTGTCCGGTGACTTCCTGCGGATAAGCCGAAACGCCCTCCGCCACCACACCGTGATCGCCAGCGAAAATCGCGATCCAGATTTGATCGAGCGTCGGCTTGAGCTGACCTTGCAGACCAGCCAGTTGCACGGCCACCGATTCAAGGCGCCCGAGCGAACCGGCCGGTTTGGTCAATTGCTGCTGGCGCTCGGTCGCTTGCGCAACGATGTCGGCATTCACGGCTTGGCACGGGTTCAGCCACCAGGTCGGGCTCATAAGGCAGGTCCTTTCAAAGTCAGGGGCAGGCCGGCAACGGTCAGCACCACTCGCTGACAACGCTCGGCCAGAGCTTGATGCAGCCAACCGGCTTCATCGACGTAGCGGCGAGTCAATTCGCCCAGCGGCACGACACCCATTCCGGTCTCGTTGCTGACAAAAATGATTTCACCCGGCAGCGCGGCCAGGCAGTCAAGCAGGGCTTCACGCTCAGCGGCGAGACGTTCGGCGTCGTCGAGCATCAGCAGATTGGTCAGCCACAGGGTCAGGCAATCAACCAGCAGGCAGCGCTCGGTGTCGGCGGATTCGCGCAGCACCCGGGCCAGTTTCAGCGGCTCTTCGATCAACGCCCATTCGGCCGGGCGGCGTGCGCGGTGATGGGCGACGCGTTGGTTCATCTCGCCGTCGAGCGGCTGGCTGGTGGCGATGTAGGTCACGGCGAGATGGCTGTCGCTGGCGAGTTTTTCTGCCAGACGACTCTTGCCGGAGCGGGCGCCGCCGAGGATCAGTTGGAGCATGGGTTCATCCAAAAATGTGTGGTGAGACAACCGGCCCCTTCGCGAGCAGGCTCGCTCCCACCGTTGATCGCGTCTCCGTGTGGGAGCGAGCCTGCTCGCGAAAAGGCCAGTCCAGACAGCTCAAATCCCACAGAGCTGACGCAACAGCCCGGTATCCAGATGCTTTTCCACCAGATCCGCCAGCCGCTCGATATCGCGCTCGCGCAAGCCGTGGTAGTCGACTTCTTGCACGTCACTCAAGCCGGCCCAGCGCAGCAACGCCGCACTCGCCTCAGGCGATTCGAACAAGCCATGCAGATAGGTGCCGAACACCTGGCCATCGGCACTTTGCGCACCATCACAACGTCCGTCGTCCAGATGCACCGCCGGGTTTTCCAGCGCCGCCCCGGTAGTCACACCAGCATGGATTTCATAACCGCTGACGTCGGCGTTTTCCAGCGCCAGCCGCCCGCGCACGTTGCGCAGTTGCTTCTCGGCTTCGAGCTGGGTTTCGAACGCCAGCAGACCCAGACCGGCGCTGGAGCCGACAACGCCTTCAAGGCCGAGCGGGTCGTGCACCTGCTCACCGAGCATCTGCAGACCGCCGCAAATCCCCAGCACCTTGCCGCCGTAGCGCAGATGCCGATTGATCGCTGCGTCCCAGCCGTTGGCGCGCAGATAAGCCAGATCACTGCGCACGCTTTTCGAGCCCGGCAGGATGATCAGGTCGGCGGCCGGAATCGCCTGCCCCGGGCCGACGAATTGCAGGTCGACCTGCGGATGCAGACGCAGCGGGTCGAAGTCGGTGTGATTACTGATGCGCGGCAGCACCGGCACCACTACCTTCAAGACCTGCTCGGCCTTGTCGGTCTGGCGTTGGTCGATGCCGTCTTCAGCCTCAAGGTGCAGATCCATCACGTAGGGCAACACGCCGACCACCGGTTTGCCGGTGCGCTGTTCGAGCCAGTCGAGGCCCGGTTGCAGCAAGGCGATGTCGCCGCGAAAGCGGTTGATGATGAAGCCTTTGACCCGCGCCTGTTCGCTTGGCGACAGCAACTCCAGCGTGCCCACCAGATGCGCAAACACGCCACCGCGATTGATGTCGGCGATCAGCAGCACCGGGCAATCCACCGCTTCGGCAAAGCCCATGTTGGCAATATCGCCGGCGCGCAGGTTGATCTCGGCTGGCGAACCGGCGCCTTCGACCATCACCAGCGGATACGCCGCGCTGAGCCGCGCATGGGAAGCGAGCACCGCTTGCATCGCGATGGCTTTGTAATCGTGATAGGCAACGGCGTTCATCGTCGTCACGGCGCGGCCATGAATGATCACTTGTGCGCCGGTGTCGCTGTTGGGCTTGAGCAGCACCGGATTCATGTCGGTGTGCGGTTCGAGACCGGCGGCTTGCGCCTGCACCGCCTGCGCCCGGCCGATCTCGCCGCCGTCAGCCGTCACCGCGCTGTTGAGCGCCATGTTCTGCGGCTTGAACGGCACCACCGCCACGCCCTGGCGAGTGGCCCACCGACACAGCGCCGTCACCAGGGTGCTTTTGCCGGCGTCGGACGTGGTGCCTTGCACCATCAGAGTGGTCATGGTTTTTCCTTGGCGAAAGCTTGCAAAGCCTGTTCGAGGCGCAGTTCTTGCGCGGCATCGGCAGGCAGGCCGAAGCGCACACTGCTGTTGTGCGTGAAGAGGCGCAGGAGGATGCCGCGTCGGGCGAGGAATTCGTGCAGCGCTTCGGCGCGCTCGGTGATCAGCCACTGAAACAGCGCGCAGCCGCCCTGCGGTGCAAAACCGCAACGGGTCAACAGCGCTGCCAGCCGTTCACTCGCTTCGTCACTGCGAATCCGCTGCCGGGTATGGCCCTCGGTGTCTTGCAGGCACGCCGTACCGAGTACCCGCGTCGGCCCGCTCACCGCCCACGGCCCGACCTGTTCGGCGAGCAGTTTGAGCAACTTGCGTTCGGCCAGAACGAAACCGAGGCGCACCCCGGCCAGACCGAAAAACTTGCCGAACGAACGCAACACCACCAGCCCCACCTGATGCGCATACGGCGCGAGGCTCAGTTGCGGTGTGTTGTCCATGAACGCTTCGTCGACCACCAGCCAGCCACCGCGTTGCGCCAGCCGCGCATGCCAGTCGAGCAGGCGCGCCGGGGTCAGGCTCAGGCCGGTCGGGTTGTTCGGGTTGACCACCACCAGCACATCGAGGCTGTCGAGAAAGAACTCGACCTCCTGCTCAAGCACTTCACGGACGATGTAACCGCTGCGCCGCCACGCCTCGGCATGTTCGGCATAGCAAGGCGACAACACGCCGACCTTGCCGGCCCGGCGCAAACGCGGCAGCAGCTGGATGGCCATTTGCGAACCAGCCACCGGCAACACCTGCGCGGCGCCGTAGTAATCGCAGGCGGCCTGTTCCAGACCGTCGTCGGTTTCCGGAAGGCGCGCCCAAGCGCGCAGCGGAATTTCCGGAATCGGGAACGGCCACGGCGCGAGGCCGCTGGACAAGTCCAGCCAGTCAGCCTCGGCAATCCCGTAATCGAGTGCCGCCTTGCGCAGCCGGCCACCGTGCTCAAGCATAAAATTCCGCCCCCAGGCAAAGCATCAGCAGCCACAACCATACGCCGCGCTGGACCAATTGCCAGCCACGGTCGATGGAATCGGCATCGGCCGGCGCACCTTCGCCCAGTTGCGGGCGCTCATGCAGTTCGCCGTGATAGATCGCCGGGCCACCCAATTCGACGCCCAGCGCACCGGCACCGGCCGCCATCACCGGGCCGGCGTTGGGGCTGTCCCACTGCGGCGCCTGGGTGCGCCAGCACTTGAGCGCGAGCCGGGTTTTGCCGAGCAGCGCGTAGGTCAATGCCACCAGACGCGCAGGAATGTAGTTCAACACGTCGTCGATTTTCGCCGCTGCCCAGCCGAAACGTTCGAAGCGTTCGTTGCGATACCCCCACATCGCATCGAGGGTATTGCTCAAGCGATACAGAACGACGCCCGGTGCGCCGGCGACGACAAACCAGAACAGCGCAGCGAACACCGCATCGCTGCCGTTTTCCAGCACCGACTCAGTGGCCGCACGGGCTACGGCAGTGCTGTCGAGCTCATCGGTCTGGCGGCTGACCAGATAGCCGACGCGCTTGCGCGCCTCGTCCAGATCATCGGCGCGTAACGCCGCCGCGACCGGCGCGACATGCTCGCCGAGGCTGCGCATGCCGAGGGCGCAATACAACGCGAGAATCTCGACGATCCAGCCCACGTAGGGCGCCCAGGAAAATGCCGTGGCGAGCAAGGTCAGCGGCAGCACCGCGAGCACCCAAGCGGTCACACCATGGCTGCGCCAGCCACGACCGCCGGCGTTGAAGCGTTGCTCGATGCGCCCGGCAAAATTGCCGAATGCCACCAGCGGATGCCAGCGTTTCGGTTCACCGAGCAGCGCATCCAGCGCTACCGCAGCGACACTCAGCAACGCCACACTCATTGACTCACTCCCCAATAATTTTCATACAGCAACTCGTTCAGCGGCCGCGCTTGCGCCCAGCCTTCGAGCACCAGCATCGGCGCCGGATAGAATTCCTTGACCGGCCCCAGACACAGCACCGCCAGCGGCTTGGCACCGGCCGGCAACTTGAGTAAGTCCGCCAGGGCCTGCGGCTCGAACAGCGAGACCCAGCCCATGCCCAGGCCTTCGGCACGGGACGCCAGCCACAGATTCTGGATCGCGCAGGACAACGAGGCCATGTCCATTTCCGGCAACGTGCGCCGACCGAAGATGTGTTTTTCGCGATCGTCCATCAGCGCCGCGACCAGCACTTCGGCGCAATCGTTGATGCCTTCGACCTTGAGCTGCATGAACTCATCGCTGCGCTCGCCGAGGGCTTCGGCGGTGCGGATGCGTTCTGCTTCCACCAGATCGCGGATCTGCCCGCGCAGAGCGCGATCGCTGATACGGATGAAGCGCCAGGGCTGCATCAGGCCGACGCTTGGGGCTTGGTGGGCGGCTTCCAAGAGTCGACGCAGCAGATCCGGTTCAACGGTGCCGCCGGTGAAGTGGCGCATGTCGCGGCGTTCGGCGATGGCCTTGTAGACCGCAGCGCGTTCGGCTTCGGAGAATGTGTTGTCGGTCATGGCCCTTTCGCGAGCAAGCTCGCTCCCACAGGGTTCAGGTGATCCATTGTAGGAGTGAGCCTGCTCGCGATAGCGGTTTCAAAGTTCGGCGCAAACAGCGCAGCGACAGCCACCGGATTCGACGGAAAATAAAAGTGCACATAAGAAGCCGTCATCCGCCCCTCACGATAAACCGCCTCGGCGCCACGCCCGCCATTCGGGCTCAAGCCCCGGGCAATCGGCGCCAGCTCAGTGGTGGTCAGCGAATGATGATAGGTATGCCCACGCAAAGCCCCCTCCGGCAATTCAACCGCCTGCAACGCCAGCGCCGCGAGACGCTTCTGCATCACCGCATCGCCCTTGAGCAAACCGACCAGTTCAGCGCGGGTGCCTTCGACATCAGTCAGCGAATCGAGCAGATAAAGCATCCCGCCACATTCAGCGAGCAACGGCTTGCCCGCCGCATGGTGCGCGCGGATCGCTGCAAGCATTGAGGTGTTTTGCGCCAGCGCGACGTGGTGCAACTCCGGATAACCGCCCGGCAGATACAGGCTGTCCGCCTCGGGCAATTGCGTGTCGCGGATCGGCGAGAAGAACTGCAGCTCGGCCCCCATCGCCCGCAGCAGATCGAGGCTGGCGCCATAGGTGAAGGCGAACGCTTCATCGCGGGCGACGGCGATGCGCACACCTTTTAATAGAGGCTCGGCGGCGATGACATCAGGCGCGGCGAATTCAACGGCTGGTGGCAGCGCGACTTGGCAACTGCTGGCGAGGGCATCGGCGGCCGCGTCGAGACGCAGATCCAGATCATTCAATTCGCTGGCCTGGACCAGACCGAGGTGGCGGCTCGGCAATTCGATGCCGGTCTCGCGGGACAGTGCGCCGTACCAGCGCAAACCTTCGGTGAGGCTGCCTTCGAGCAATTGCGCATGGCGCAAGGTGCCGACGCGATTGGCCAGCACGCCGGCGAACGGCAAGTCCGGCTGATACTTCGCCAGGCCCAGCGCCAAAGCGCCGAAGGTCTGCGCCATGGCAGTGCCGTCGATCACGCCGAGCACCGGCACGCCGAAGTGGCGCGCCAGATCAGCACTGGACGGCGTGCCGTCGAACAGGCCCATCACGCCCTCGATCAGAATCAGATCGGCCTCGCCGGCGGCTTCCCACAACAGCCGGCGACTTTCCTGCTCGCCGACCATCCACATGTCCAGTTGATACACCGGCGCACCGCTGGCGCGCTCGAGAATCATCGGGTCGAGAAAGTCCGGGCCGCATTTGAACACGCGCACCTTGCGCCCCTGATTGCGATGCAAACGGGCGAGCGCAGCGGTGACGGTGGTCTTGCCCTGGCCGGAGGCCGGCGCGGCGATGAGCACCGCCGGGCAGTGACGTGGTTGCTTCAAAGTTCGACGCCTTTCTGCGCTTTGATCCCGGCCTGGAAAGCGTGCTTGAGCATGCCCATTTCGGTAACCGTGTCGCCCATCTCGATCATTTCCGGCTTGGCGCCGCGACCGGTGACGACCACATGTTGCATCGGCGGGCGCGCCTGCAAATCGCTGAGCACCTGATCGAGATCGAGGTAGCCGTGCTTGAGGGCGATGTTCAACTCGTCGAGCACCACCAGTCCGATCGCCGGGTCACGCAACAATTCGCGGGAGACTTCCCAGGCCGCGGTCGCAGCCGCGATGTCGCGCTGGCGATCCTGGGTTTCCCAGGTGAAGCCTTCACCCATGACGTGGAAACGCACCTGCTCGGGGAAGCGGCGAAAGAACAATTCCTCGCCGGTGCTGTTGCGGCCCTTGATGAACTGCACCACACCGCACTGCATGCCGTGGCCCATGGCACGGGCGAGCATGCCGAACGCCGAACTGCTCTTGCCTTTGCCATTGCCGGTCAGCACCAGCACCAGGCCGCACTCGTCGGGTGAATTGGCGATGCGTTCGTCGATCACGGCTTTCTTGCGCTGCATGCGCGCCAGATGGCGCTCGTCGCGCTCGGGGGAATCAGTCATGGGGGGAGCTCTCCGTTGAGGCTGGATAACGGCGGGCAGGCACAAGAATAGACGGCAAAAAGCCTGGCATCGCCCACCGTGATGCCGCTGAGATGGATCAGGCCGGTCTCCGGGCTCATGAGCGGCATCTGCCGGACTGCGCGCCTTCCCGCTTCTTTCGAGGCAGTGGCTCAAGGCGCAGTCTTCACTCATTTACCGTTGCGGGGGCAGCGCCGGGATCGTCGTGGCTTCGCTTGAAGTCCACCCTCACCGGCTTCCCTGTTTCACTCTGTCGACACTGGGTCACAGAGCACCTGAAACAAGCGGCGAAGGTTAGAGGGTTGGGGATGGAGCGTCAATTAAACAGGCGTCTCGAGCGCGAATAAGTGCCGCTGATTAATTATCCAGCGGCAACCTTGTGCCAAACTGTGACAAGTGATATCAAAGAGCCATGTTTTCTCGAAACATCTACAACAACAATAAGGATGACGACGATGCAAGGCATGATCATCAGCAATCCCCGCCTGGAATTCCTGCGCCCGGTGCTGGAACGCTGGTTTGACTGTATCGATCGCTACAACAGCGTGCGCGGCGACAACGACACGCCTTACTGGCACGACGAAGAAGCCAATCTCGGCCTGCTCTCGGCAGCGGCGTGGATGGCTGAAATGGTGACGTTGAGCGACACGGCTACACGCAAACAGAACGAAGAAGGCGAACGCAACGCCCGCGCCAATCTGCTGATTGCCGGTAGCGAAGACCGCGCGTTCATTCAGGCCACGCAACGCTGGCCACGGGTCAACAACCTCAACCTGAGCCAGGCCTTGCTCGACATCACCCTTGATGCCAAGCGCATCAGCTACGCCAGCGATCTCAAGCTCGGCTGCCTGTTCATTGCCCCGCAAAAAGTCCAGCACAGCGCCAGTCCCGAAGAGCTGCAGGATATGGTCGATGACCTGCAAAAAGAGCACACCTGCGCGATGGCCTGGTATTTCCCCTACGCCTATCGCAAATTGCGCAGCGACGCGGGCAACTATCATCCAGGCATCGCCGTACTGTTCAAGGAAGCCCGCAGTTGAGCAGTTGAACCATCGGGCCTGCGCCCTCCTCTATGATTAGGAATGCATTCATAGGGAAGATCAGCAATGCGCAAGGCCCAACTCGCTCTCATCATCGCCGTCGCTGGCGGGCTCGCCGCCTGCGGTGAAACCTCCAGCCTGCAAGTCTCCGACGGCACCGGACCGTCGCCTAAACTGCCCGAACCGAACAAGACGCTGATTCCGACGGTGAACATCGCCCCGGCGGTGGGCTGGCCGCAAGGCACGAAACCGACCGCAGCGGCCGGCACTCAGGTCGCCGCGTTTGCCGAAGGCCTCGATCATCCGCGCTGGCTGTATGTGCTGCCCAACGGCGATGTGCTGGTGGCGGAAACCAACGCGCCGCCCAAGCCCGATGACAGCAAAGGCATTCGCGGCTGGGTGATGAAGAAAGTCATGGGCAAGGCCGGTGCCGGCGTACCCAGCCCGAACCGCATCACCCTGCTGCGCGACGCCGACCACGACGGCGTCGCAGAAACCCGCACGGCGTTTCTGCAGAACCTCAATTCGCCGTTTGGCATGACGCTGGTCGGCAATGATTTGTACGTCGCCGACACCGACCGCCTGCTGCGCTTCAACTACGAGCCGGGCGCCACCGAGATCAAGACCCAGCCGATCAAAGTCGTCGACCTGCCGGGTGGCACGTTGAATCACCACTGGACCAAAAACGTTATTGCCAGCAAGGACGGCAACAAGCTCTACGTCACCGTCGGCTCGAACAGTAACGTCGGCGAAAACGGTCTGGATCAGGAAGAAGGCCGCGCGGCTATCTGGGAAGTCGATCGCGCAACCGGCAATCACCGGATCTTCGCCTCGGGCATCCGCAACCCCAATGGCCTCGCTTGGGAACCCACCAGCGGCGCACTGTGGACGGCGGTCAACGAGCGTGACGAAATCGGCAGCGATCTGGTGCCGGACTACATCACCTCGGTCAAGGACGGCGGTTTCTATGGCTGGCCGTTCAGCTACTACGGACAACATGTCGATGTGCGGGTCAAACCGCAGAACCTCGATCTGGTGGCCAAGGCCATCGCGCCGGATTATGCCGTTGGCCCGCACACTGCTTCGCTGGGCCTTACCTTCGCCGAGGGCAACAGCCTGCCGGCGCAATTCAAGGAAGGCGCATTCATTGGCCAGCACGGCTCGTGGAACCGCAAACCGCACAGTGGCTACAAGGTGATTTTCGTGCCGTTCACTGGCGGCAAACCGACCGGGCAACCGGTGGATGTGCTGACCGGCTTCCTCGACAAGGACGAGAACGCATTGGGCCGCCCGGTGGGCGTGGTGATCGACCAGCAAGGTGGCTTGCTGGTGGCGGATGATGTCGGGAACAAAATTTGGCGAGTGTCTTCTGCCAAATAACTTACCGCTCGACACATAACAACTGTGGGAGCGAGCTTGCTCGCGAAAGCGTCGGATCAGTCAATGTTGAATTGAATGACACACCGCCTTCGCGAGCAAGCTCGCTCCCACATTGGTTTTTGTGTTGCCTTACTAAGGGTTATGCGCCAACTGCCCCGGCTGCAACACTCGCTTGGCGCTCAAATAGGCTTTCTGCCAATAAGTCTTCGACAGGCTGTCGAGCTTGACCGTGCCGCCCGTGGCCGGTGCATGCACGAAGCGCCCCTCGCCTACGTAGATCCCCGCATGACTGACCTGCGAGCCGCCATTGGTGGCGAAGAAGATCAGGTCGCCGGTCTGCAAGCCTTCCTTGCCAACATTCGGCGCCTGCATGACGATCATTTCGCGGGTCGAGCGTGGCAGCGAAATCCCTGCCGCGTCGCGGTAGACAAACCCGATCAGGCCGCTGCAATCGAAGCCGGAATCCGGCGTGTTGCCGCCCCAGCGATACGGCGTACCGACCAGGCCGAGGGCACGGAACAGCACGTCTTCGGCAACGGGGGAAACAGCCTGGGAAGGACCGAACACGATCGGCGCGCGAACCACGGGGGCTGGCGGCGGTGTACGGCTGGCGCAGGCGCTGAGCAGCGCGGCGCAAATGATCAAGGTGAGGCGGGCCGACATCGTCATAAGCAGAACATCCTGATCTGGCTGCGGCTTTCTCTGCAGAATGGGCAGAAACAAAACCGCCTGCGTCATCACGCAGGCGGTTTGCCATCAATATAGATTCAGGATTCTAGCGGCTACGCGGCAAACTTCAAGTAAGACTTTAACTTCACCTTGTAAAGTTTACGTCTACTCCGTTGCCGGACCGTTTTGTCGCCGCGAACGCAGCGACATGCAGGTTACTTGCGAGCGGTGACCACGGTCGGCGCCATGGCGAGTGCACGCTTGGCTTCGATGAAGGTCTTGCTCCAATAGCTGTCACCGAGGCTGTCGATGCGAACACCGCCGCTGCGACGACTGCTGGAGTGGATGAACTGGTTGTCGCCCAGGTAGATCCCGGCGTGACTGACACGACCGCGACGACCATTGGTGGCGAAGAACAGCAGATCACCCGGCTCAAGGTTGCTGCGCGACACCAGCGGCGCGTCAACGTTGATCATTTCGCGAGTGGAGCGAGGCAGGTTCATGCCGGCCTCTTCGCGGAACAGGTAACCAATGAAACCGCTGCAATCGAAGCCGGCTTCAGAGGTACCGCCGAACCGGTAACGGGTACCGATCAGGGACATGCCGCGTTCCAGGATGCTGTCAGCCAGCACAGGCAGCTGATAAGGCTTGCTGCCGTTGAACTGGTTGAGTTCTTTTTCGGTGTCCAGCTCTTCCTGGTAAATAACGGAGGACTGGGCAGTAGCAGAATTCTTGACCTGTTGCGGCGGCTCTTGAACCGGAGAATGAGCAGCACAACCGAATAACAGGGTAACGAGTGCGAGAGGCACGAGGGGTGCGAAGCGCTTTAGCATGGGCACGACCGTGGCTGGTAGTTGTAAAGAAGCCGAGACTATGCCCGCTATCGTCCTCATTTGCAAATTCAATCGAACTTTATGTGACTTCCCGGTTTCGCGTTTACATCTAAGCGCTTAAACCGCCTGGCCGGTGAAGCGACCCTTGGAACAGGGTTTTCTGGCGCCTGAAAGCTGGCAAAAGCCCACTATCACCAGCCCAGGGTTTCCTTGAGAAAGGGAATGGTCAGCTTGCGTTGCGCCTGCAGAGAAGCCTGATCGAGTTGCTCAAGCAGATCGAACAACGCGCTCATGCTGCGCGTGCCGCGAGTGAGAATGAAGTGCCCGACCTCATCGGTCAGGTGCAGACCACGACGCGAGGCGCGCAATTGCAGCGCACGCAATTTGTCTTCATCGGAAAGTGGGCGCATCTGGAAGATCAGCGCCAGGGTCAGGCGGGATTTCAGGTCAGCCAGCTTCACTGGCAATTCGCGCGGCGAAGTGGACGCGGCGATCAGCAGGCGCCGGCCGCTGTCACGCAGACGGTTGAACAGATGAAACATCGCCTCTTCCCAGTCCGCCTTGCCGGCGATCACCTGCAAATCATCCAGGCAGACCAGTTCGTACTGTTCAAGGTTGTCGAGGATTTCCACGCCGCGGTCCATCAACTCGGCCAGCGGCAGATACACCGCCGGTTCGCCCATCTGCTCGAAGCGCAAGCAAGCTGCCTGCAACAGATGCGTGCGCCCGACGCCGTGCTTGCCCCACAGGTAGATCAGGCTCTCCGTCCACCCGGCGTCGGCTTCGCAGAGGCGCTCGACATAGCCGAGTGCAGCGGCATTGGCGCCTGGGTAGTAGTTGATGAAGGTGGCGTCGTCACGCAGACGCACACCTAGGGGCAGCTGAATCGGTTTCATGCTGACTGAACAGTTCTCAAAGGAACCGTTAGTGGCCTCTGTGTAAAGTTGGCGAAGTTTATACCCGTGAGGCTGAGCGCACAATGCGACAGACTCCAAGCAAAATCAAAGGTTTGCGTTGACGCACCGGTTTTGTGAAGGATTCTCTGGCGCCCTCGCGTGCAGGCCACAGGCCAGCCCGGCGAAGCGCCGGGCCGCCCTGCTTCATTACAGCTCGGGTTCGTCGACGCCGCTGTAGATCTCGGAATCCTTGTACAGAACGTGGACATGCCGCACCAGCACCATGATCACCGCCGCCACCGGCAGCGCCAGCAGCACGCCGGTGAACCCGAACAGCTCGCCACCCGCGAGGATGGCAAAGATCACCGCCACCGGGTGCAGGCCGATTCGGTCCCCGACCAGCAGCGGCGTGAGCACCATGCCTTCCAGCGCCTGACCAACCATGAACACCGCGACAATCCCGACCATCGGGTACAGATCGCCACCGAACTGGAACAACCCGGCGATCAATGCCGCGCCGATGCCGATGACAAAACCCATGTACGGCACGATCGCCGCGAGACCGGCAATCAGGCCGATCAACAGCCCCAGCTCCAGACCGACGATCATCAGGCCAGCCGCGTAAATCACCCCCAGCGCAACCATCACCAGCAACTGGCCACGCACGAATGCGCCGAGTACCTCGTGGCACTCACCCGCCAGCGCCACCACGCGCTCTTCGCGATCACGCGGCAGCAGGCTGCGGATCTTGGCCATCATCACGTCCCAGTCGCGCAACAGGTAGAAGCTCACCACCGGAATCAATACCAGATTCGCCAGCCAGCCGATCAGTGCCAGACTCGAGGCGGTGGCCTGACTCAGCACCACGCCGACGATGTCGGTGGTCTGACCCATGTGCTCGCTGATCGCGGCTTTGACCTTGTCGAATTTCCAGAAACCGTCCGACAAACCCAATTTCGCTTGCGCCCACGGCACAGCGGTGTGCTGCAACCAGTCGAGCATCTGCGGCGCCAGCTCGTATAAACGCAGCAACTGCTTTGCGAGCATCGGTACCAGCACCAGCATCAATGCGGTGACGATCAAGGTGAACAACGCGAACACGGCGATCACGCCCCAGGTTCGCGACAAACCGAGCCGTTCCAGACGATCCACCAGCGGATCGAACAGATATGCCAGCAACAACGCGACCAGAAACGGCGTGAGGATCGGGTGCAGCAACCATACAAACGCGCAAAGCAGGACTACCCCACCGAGCCAGAACCAACGCCGCGTATCGGCCATTTACCACTCCTGATGCTTCTATATAAGGAAAGACTTACCAGCGAAACCGCAACGACGGTGCCACCGCTGCCGGGGTTGGCGCTACAACCGCAGGCGCACCCTCGACTGCTGGCTGCACAGGTGCCAATGGAGCCGGCGCCTCGGCAGGCAACTCCTGCAACTTCGCCAGCGACAATTGCGCGCGCAACTGGTCAGCACTGCCATTGACCCGATAGACGATGCGATCGCCCTGTACGCTTTGCAGACGCACACCGAACGGTTCGAGTAACCGCAGCAGCGCCGCGTAATGCTCCAGATTCATGCCCTGCACTTCCAGCGTCTGCTGACCCGATGCGCCGGGCTTGGCGACAAATCGCGGCGCCAGCCGCTCGGCCACCGCAAGCATTACCGCATCGGCAACGGCGGCCTGATCGGCGCCCTGCACGCTGCCGGCCTCTTTCTGATCACCCAGCCACAAGCGCCATTTGGCCTGCCACTGCCCGCCCTCTTCGCGGGCGTGCACCGCGAGCAAGGCGTCAGCGTTGTAACGTTCCGAAGCACTGCGCAGGGGCGCGGGATCAGCACTTTCCAGCGCCGGCGCAGTGGCGACGAGTTGTTCGCTGAGATCCGCCAGCGGCAAACGCAGCGGCAAACCGCGATGTTGCGCGGCTGTGCGCAATGTTGAGGCTGCGGCCTGACCATCACCGACCAGACTCGCACCTTCGGTTGAATCGTTCAGCCACCAGCTGAGGATCGACGGCCGACTGGCGCCCCACACCGGCAACCCGGCCCGGCGCAGGGCCTGCTCGGTGGTTGCCGGATCGAAGTCGACTTTCAGTACTTCCGGTGGCCCGGCGTCGAAACCGAACTGGCTGATGATCTGCTGCGGATCCTTGCGAATCGGCGCCAGCCCCGGATTCTGCGCGGCTTTCGGGTCGCCGGTCAGGCGCAGCACCAGGGTATCGAGCGCGGCCTGCGTGGCGCGATCGCGCTCTTCCACTGCCTGGCCGTTGACCGGCTGACGGACCTGGTACAGGCCTTTGAGGTTTTCGGCATGGCTCGCCAGGCTGACCAGTGTCAGGCAGCCTACAAACAATAATTTACAAAAACGCATGGAAAATTCCCGTCGACAGGAGCGGCTGGAACACGCCGCGTGAACCGTTTGAGCAAGGCTGTGACCCCCAGCTCTCGCAAAACATTCACACGGTGGCGGTAAGTTTTTGCACACTCCTAACGATAGACGGTTAATCGCCACACCTTATACAGGCAGTCATACGCAGCGATTGCAAAAAATTTCCGCCGATATGGCCCTGCCCGTCGGTGCGAGGATGGCCGCTGCCCCTCAAGCCTGATAAAATCGCGCGCCTTCGCAGACCGGCAACAGCCGGGCCCCTCGAAACTCGTGTGAGGCGATCGCCCATCGAGTTCGATGTTCCCGCTGAACTCGGTCGTTACCCCCTGAATCCCCTCCCCTAAAGGCCTGGATCATGAGCAAGCAACCCTCCCTGAGCTACAAGGACGCCGGTGTAGACATCGACGCCGGTGAAGCATTGGTCGAACGCATCAAGAGCGTCGCCAAGCGCACTGCGCGCCCGGAAGTCATGGGCGGCCTGGGCGGTTTCGGCGCCCTCTGCGAAATCCCGGCCGGCTACAAGCAGCCGGTGCTGGTCTCCGGCACCGACGGCGTCGGCACCAAGCTGCGTCTGGCGCTGAACCTGAACAAGCACGACAGCATCGGCATCGACCTGGTCGCCATGTGCGTCAACGATCTGGTGGTGTGCGGCGCCGAGCCGCTGTTCTTCCTCGACTACTACGCCACCGGCAAACTGAATGTCGACACCGCTGCCCAAGTGGTTACCGGCATCGGCGCTGGCTGCGAACTGTCGGGTTGCTCGCTGGTTGGCGGCGAAACCGCTGAAATGCCAGGCATGTACGAAGGCGAAGACTACGACCTGGCCGGCTTCTGCGTCGGCGTCGTGGAAAAAGCGGAAATCATCGACGGCTCGAAAGTCGCCACCGGTGACGCCCTGATCGCCCTGCCATCGTCCGGCCCGCACTCCAACGGCTACTCGCTGATCCGCAAGATCATCGAAATCTCCGGCGCCGACATCGAGAACACCCAGCTCGACGGCAAACCGCTGACCGACCTGCTGATGGCCCCGACCCGCATCTACGTCAAGCCACTGCTCAAGCTGATCAAGGACACTGGCGCGGTCAAGGCCATGGCCCACATCACCGGTGGCGGCCTGCTCGACAACATCCCGCGCGTGTTGCCAAAAGGCGCGCAAGCAGTGGTTGACGTGGCAAGCTGGACTCGCCCGGCCGTCTTCGACTGGCTGCAAGAGAAAGGCAACGTTGACGAAACCGAGATGCACCGCGTGCTCAACTGCGGCGTCGGCATGGTCATCTGCGTGGCTCAGGAGCACGTCGAAGTTGCCCTTAACACTCTGCGTGACGCTGGCGAGCAGCCTTGGGTCATCGGTCAGATCGCCGTGGCCGCCGAGGGCGCTGCGCAGGTCGAGCTGAAGAACCTCAAGGCTCACTGATGCCAAAGCCCTGTGATGTCGTGGTGCTGTTGTCCGGCACCGGCAGTAACTTGCAGGCTCTGATCGACAGCACGCGGACCGGCGACAGCCCGGTCCGCATCGCTGCGGTGATTTCCAACCGCGCCGACGCCTACGGCCTGCAACGCGCCCGCGATGCGGGTATCGCCACCCGCTCGCTGGATCACAAGGCATTCGAGGGCCGCGAGGCCTTCGATGCCGCGCTGATCGAACTGATCGACCAATTCAACCCGAAACTTGTGGTACTGGCCGGCTTCATGCGCATTCTCAGCGCTGGTTTCGTTCGCCACTATCAGGGTCGCCTGCTCAACATCCACCCGTCGCTGCTGCCCAAATACAAAGGGTTACACACTCATCAGCGTGCGCTGGAGGCCGGCGACACGGAACATGGCTGCTCCGTGCACTTCGTCACCGAGGAACTCGATGGCGGACCACTGGTCGTACAGGCAGTATTACCGGTAGAGTTGCACGACACGCCGCAGAGTCTGGCGCAACGAGTCCACGTTCAGGAACACCTGATCTATCCGATGGCGGTACGCTGGTTTGCCGAAGGCAGACTGACCCTCGGGGACCAGGGTGCTTTACTCGACGGCCAGCTACTCGCCGCCAGCGGCCACTTGATTCGAAATTAGGAGATATTATGCGTCGCGCCCTGCTCTTCGCTTGCGCTCTGCTCGCCCTGCCCTTCGCGCAGGCAGCGGACCTTCAACCGTTCTCCGCCAGCTACACCGCCGACTGGAAGCAGCTGCCCATGAGCGGCACTGCCGAACGCAGCCTGACCAAGGAAGCCAACGGCGTCTGGAAACTCAGCTTCAAGGCGTCGATGATGATCGCCAGTCTGACCGAAGAAAGCACCCTGAAGCTGGACAAGGACACCTTGCTGCCGCAGTCCTACCACTTCGAACGCGGTGGTCTGGGCAAAGCGAAAAAGGCTGATCTGGACTTCGACTGGGCCAACAAGCTGGTGACCGGTACCGACCGTGGCGATGCGGTGAAGATCCCGCTGAACCGTGGCATGGTCGACAAGTCGACCTACCAGCTGGCACTGCAGCACGACGTCGCCGCCGGCAAGAAAAGCATGAGCTATCAGGTCGTCGATGATGGCGAAGTCGATACCTACGACTTCCGCGTACTGGGTTCGGAAAAGGTCGACACCAAGGCCGGCCAGATCGACGCGATCAAGGTCGAACGCGTGCGCGACCCGACACAAAGCAAGCGCATCACCGTGCTGTGGTTCGCCAAGGACTGGGATTACCTGCTGGTGCGCCTGCAACAGGTCGAGACTGACGGCAAGGAGTACAACATCATGCTCCAGGACGGCACGGTCAACGGCAAGACTGTCAAAGGCAGCTGATCCATCGCAAGAACAACGAGCCCCGCGAATGCGGGGCTTTTTATTTGCCCGCAGCTTTCGCCCCTGTAGGAGCTGACGAGTGAAACGAGGCTGCGATCTTTTGATCTTGATCTTGAAAAGATCGCAGCGTGCCGCAGCTCCTACAGGGATTTCGTCGCCTGCTGATTCAGACAGAAAACCGCGCCACCATCCCATTCAGATCCACCGCCAGGCGCGACAGATCCTGACTCGCCGCGCTGGTCTGATTGGCCCCCGCCGAAGTCTGCATCGCCAGATCCCGGATGTTCATCAGATTGCGATCCACCTCGCGCGCCACTGCGGCCTGCTCTTCCGAGGCACTGGCGATCACCAGGTTGCGCTCGTTGATCAAGGTAAACGCCGAAGCGATTTCCTCCAGGGCCGAACCTGCGCCCTTAGCCAGCTCCAGGGTCGAGCGCGCCCGGGCGTTGCTTTGCTGCATCGAGCTGACTGCCAAATCAGTGCCCTGCTGGATCCCGCCGATCATCTGCTCGATCTCCTGCGTCGACTGCTGGGTGCGATGAGCCAAGGCGCGCACCTCATCGGCGACCACCGCAAAACCACGTCCGGCATCACCGGCGCGTGCCGCTTCGATAGCGGCGTTGAGGGCGAGCAGATTGGTCTGTTCGGCGATCGAGCGAATCACGTCCAGCACCTTGCTGATGCCGTGAACCTTTTGCGCCAGCGCTTCAACCTGCGCCGCATTATTGGTGACGTCGCCGGCCAGAAACTCGATCGACGTCACCGTCTGCTGCACCTGCTCACGCCCCTGGCGGGCGATGCGGTCGGACTCACGGGAAGCTTCGGACGTAGCCACGGCATTGTTCGCCACCTCTTCCACCGCTGCTGTCATCTGGTTGACTGCGGTGGCGGCCTGTTCGATTTCCTGGCTCTGCTGATGCAGGCCGCGAGTGGCGTCTTCGGTGACGCTGCTGAGCTCTTCGGCGGCCGAGGCCAACTGAGTGGACGACTCGGAGATGCGCCGAATGGTGTCGCGCAGATTGTGCTGCATGCTTTTCAGCGCTTGCAGCAAGCGCGCCGGTTCGTCTTTGCCAGCGATGTGAATGTCACCGGTCAAATCCCCGCTGGCCACCACTTCAGCCACGCTGAGCGATTGCGACAATGGCACGACGATGCTGCGTGTCAGCAGCAATGCCAGGCCAATGGTGATCAGTGCGGCCATGGCGATCATCACCCCGACCCACACCCGTGACTGACTGAATACCAAGCGTGCAGCCTCGGTGGCCAGATTGGCGTTGTGTTTATTCATCTCGACCAGATCGCGCAGAGTCACGGCAATCTCATCGGCCAGTGGACTCATCTGATCATTGAGAATCGCCGAGGCCTCAGCGACCCGATTCTGCGCCGAGAGCTGTAGGACTTGTGCCTGCAGCTCGAGGTATTTGTGCTCGGCAACCTTGAAGCGATCGAACAGCGCGCGCTCTTCAGGCAAGGCGATCAACCGGTCATAGCGCTGCTGCGCTTCGCTCAAGCCACTGCGCAGTTCGTTGAGCTTGGCGACGTTCTGCTCCAGTGCCTTGGGGTCGCGATTGAGCAACAGGCGCATGGTCAATGCGCGCAGACGCAGCATGTCCTGACTCATTTCCCCGACCGCCATCACGCTGGGCAGCCAGTTGTTGTCGACCTCATCGGACTGCGCACGCATGTTCGACATTTGCAGCAAGGCGAACGCCCCAAGGGCAAACACCATCAACGCCAGCAGGCCGAAACCGAGACCGGCGCGCGGGGCAATATTGAGACTACGGATATTCATGACTCTGGCTCCTTCCAAAAAGCGCTGCATCACCTGCAGCGGGTTGCTTTAGAAGGTATCGGCATTGCGCTGAAATTGCGTAAGACGAATAGGCGCCAGGCAGACGAGCGGCTGGTTCGAACCCGCGGTTTGACGTTTCAGCGCTGATCCGCGGGTTGGCTTGCGTTGCGCGGCAATATCGCCAGGAAGTTGTCTCTTGCGACTTTGCGTGCAACCGCCTCCGGCAGCGCATCGAGGAAAGGTTTGTAGCTGTGCATTTCCTTACCGAGCTTGTTGAATCGTCCTACCACGTCAGAGCCCAGCATGAAGCGATCGGGATATTTCTCCACCAGGGCCAGCCACTCCGCACGCGGCTTGCCCTGCTCGTCCAGCAGGTACGGGGTGAGCATGCTCCACGACAGATCGATGAACAGATTCGGATAGGCCTCAAGCATGCGCGTCAGGGTGGGCAACAAGAACGGCAACTGCGTCTGGTGCCGATGAATTTCCGCGCTGGTGCCAGCATGCGCCCAGATGAATCGTGTGTGCGGGTGATTGCGCAGCGGCTCTTCGACTTCCTTCAAGTACAGCGGATTTTTCTCACGCTTGGAGGTGATGTTGGAATGCAGCATTACCGGCAGATCGTTTTCAGCTGCAAGATGATAGATCTTGGTCATGGCCTCGTTGTTAGCCCTGGGTGTGTCGCCGGAGGTCAGCGCCGTCAGATCGTCGTGCCGGGTAAACACTTCGCCAATGCCCTGCCACAGCCCCGGATAAAGATCGAGCATGCGTTGGATATGCGCGGCGGAATTCTTGTCGTTGGGATTGAAGCCAGACAGGAACGGATGAAAGTACTGGCGCTGCTCCGGCGCGAGTTTTTCCACCGCGTGGGCAATGATCACATCGGTGGCGCTGTACCAATAGGCATCGGCGTCATCACCGGCGTAATAACGCGGGCGCTTGGGTTCATCTTCATGCCATTTCTTCGCCACGGGAATGCCGGAAATCATTACGTGCTCGATGGAGTTTTCCTTCATGGCCGTGAGCAATTTCTGCATGCCGGCGCTTTCCTGGAAAAAATCCACGTAATGCAGGTGCGCATCGCTGTAGGTGTATTCGCGGGCGCCGGCACTGCCAACGAACAGCAGCAGACAGGCAAGACTCAGACGAGACAAGGACACAAGTAATCTCCGGCAGATGGGCATAGCCTAGACCGCGCCCTGACGACAAGGGTTCATCCCCGCCGAAAAGCGGAACGCGAACCGCTGGGAATGCTCTATAACTGCAAGGTCTGTTTTGATCCAACGATTTTTCCTGCCGCCTGTGAGGTTTCCATGACTGTCACCGTCAATACCGTCTCTGCCGAAGGTTTTCGTCATACCGTCCAGATCGACGACCACGAATTGTTTGCCGACGTACCGAAAACCGCCGGTGGCGAAGGCACCGCGCCGGAGCCGCACGACTATTTCGACGCCGCCCTCGGCGCCTGCAAAGCGCTGACCCT
Source organism: Pseudomonas koreensis (assembly GCF_024169245.1). Taxonomy (NCBI): domain Bacteria; kingdom Pseudomonadati; phylum Pseudomonadota; class Gammaproteobacteria; order Pseudomonadales; family Pseudomonadaceae; genus Pseudomonas; species Pseudomonas koreensis. The sequence continues at coordinate 3,116,589 of NZ_JALJWP010000001.1, read as the reverse complement.
GAAGATGTACGCGAAGAAAAAAGACATCCCACTGACCGGCGTGGGTGTCGAAGTCAAGCGCGACAACAGCGAAGAGCAGAAAGGCAAATACGCCCTGCATGTCACCCTGACGCTCAAAGGCGTATTGACCGACGCCCAGCGCGAGGAACTGCTGCGTGTGGCCGATCGCTGCCCGATTCACAAGCTGATGACCACCAGCGAAGTAACCATCGAAACCCACGCGCCACAAGGCTTTGACAGCCAATAATCCTCCCGATGCCAGCGGCGGGTTATGCTTCTGGCATCACCCGCTCAGCCTGGAATGCACCATGGACATGCCACTCCTGATCATCCGCCCGCGCGCCGAAGACGTAGAAGGCCAGCCGATCCTGCGCCCGCTGCCGTCAGCCAAATGCCGCAACGTCGGGCCTTTCGTGTTTTTCGACCACATGCTCGAGACGATTTATCCGACGGGCAAAGGCATGGATATCCGACAGCACCCGCACATCGGTCTGTCGACGCTCACCTACTTGTTTGAAGGACAACTGCAGCACAAGGACAGTCTGGGCTCCGATCAGGTGGTCGGCGCTGGCGATGTCAGCTGGATGACCGCAGGCAGCGCCATCGCCCACGTCGAGCGTACGCCTGTGCCGCTGCTCGCCGAAACTTTTACCCTGCACGGCCTGCAAGTCTGGCTGGCCTCGCCCAAGGCACACGAACAGGGCCCGGGGCATTACAGCCATCACCCGGCAGCGACGTTGCCGGTCAGCGATAACCTTGGCGTGCAGATTCGCATGATTGCCGGGTCGGGCTTTTGCCTTGAATCGCCGGTGCCGGTGCTTTCTCCTACGCTGTATGCCGAAGTGAAGATGCAGACCGCGACCACATTGCTGATTCCGGCCGAGCATGAAGAACGCGCGGTGTATGTGTTGAGCGGTGATGCGCAATTGAATGGCGACGCGATCGAGCCGCATGCGCTGGTGGTGCTGCCCGCTGGCGAAGAAATGAGTCTGTTTGCTGAAAGCGATGTGCACGCGGTGGTGTTCGGCGGCGCGCCGCTGGACGGGCCGAGGCGGATCAACTGGAATTTCGTCGCCAGTGATCCGGCGGCGATTGATGAAGCACGGCGCAAATGGGCGGCCGGGGATTGGCCGACGGTGCCAGGGGAAGTCGAGCGGATCGAACTACCGGCAAGCCGTTAAAGCAAAAGATCGCAGCCTTCGGCAGCTCCTACACCGGATTCATGTAGGAGCTGCCGAAGGCTGCGATCTTTTGATCTGAGGGCAATCAGCCCTTGAACAATTCATCCAGCAAATCATGCATCGACTTGAACGCACGCTTGGCGATCTTTTCGTCGTACATCATCTTGCCCGGCACGTTCGCGTGTGGATCGGTGAACGAGTGCACCGCACCGCCGTAGCTGAGCAACTGCCAGTCGACCTTGGCCGCGTTCATTTCATCTTCGAACGCCGGCAGTTGCTCCTTCGGCACCAACGGATCGGATGCGCCATGCAGCACCAGCACCGAGCCCTTGATGTTCTGTGCATCCGCCGGGTTCGGCGAATCCAGCGTGCCGTGGAACGACACCGCCGCTTTCACCGGCGCGCCAGTACGGGCCAGGTCCAGCGCGCAGCAACCACCGAAGCAGAAACCGAATACCGCCAGTTTCGACGTATCAACCGCCGCTTCGCCCTGGCTTTGCAATTGCTCGAAGGCCACTTGCAGACGCTTGCGCAGCAGCGCGCGGTCGTCCTTGAGCGGCATCATCGCTGCCAGCGCCTCATCAGCATTTTGCGGACGCACGGTCTGACCGTAGACATCCGCGATCAATACAACATAACCCTTGGCCGCCACCGCTTTGGCGATGTCCTCGGCACCGGCGCTGACGCCCATCCAGTTCGGCGCCATCAGCAAACCCGGGCGCGCGCCCTTATGCTCGGCGTCGAACGCCAGGCGGCCTTCATAGGCTTGGCCGTCAATCTGATAGACCACGGAACGTACAGTGACTTGGCTCATTTCTGACTCCTGATTGTGTAGACACCAGAACGAAAAAACCCGCCGAAGCGGGTTTTTCCTACAACGTGATCAAACCGACAGTTCAACCAGCAGCTTGTTCAGACGGCGCACGTAAGCGGCCGGATCCTTCAAGCTGTCGCCCGCCGCCAGGGCGGCCTGATCGAAGAGGATGTGCGACAGATCGCCAAAACGCTCTTCGCTCTGCTCGCCATCGAGTTTCTCGATCAGCGGGTGGCTCGGGTTGAATTCGAAGATCGGCTTCGAATCCGGGACTTTCTGCCCGCTGGCTTCGAGGATCTGGCGCATTTGCAGGCCCAGGTCCTGTTCGCCGATGGCCAGAATCGCCGGCGAATCGGTCAGACGATGCGACACACGCACCTCAGCCACGGAATCGCCCAGTGCGGTTTTCAGACGCTCGACCAGACCTTCTTTGGACTTGGCGACTTCTTCTGCAGCTTTCTTGTCCTCTTCCGAGTCCAGGTTGCCCAGATCGAGGTCACCACGCGCCACGTCGACAAAGGTCTTGCCGTCGAACTCGCTGAGGTAGCTCATCAGCCACTCGTCGATGCGGTCGGTCAACAGCAGCACTTCGATGCCTTTCTTGCGGAAGACTTCCAGGTGCGGGCTGTTCTTCACCTGCGCGTAGGTTTCGCCGGTGAGGTAGTAGATCTTGTCCTGACCTTCCTTGGCGCGGGCCAGGTAGTCAGCCAGACCGACGACCTGCTCGCCGTCTTCGCCCTGGGTCGATGCGAAACGCAGCAGACCGGCAATTTTCTCTTTGTTGGCGAAGTCTTCGGCCGGGCCTTCTTTCATGACCTGACCGAAGTTCTTCCAGAAGCCTTTGTATTGCTCAGGCTCGTTCTTCGCCAGTTTTTCCAGCATGTCCAACACACGCTTGGTCAGCGCGGTTTTCATCGAATCGATGATCGGGTCTTTCTGCAGGATCTCACGCGACACGTTCAGCGACAGGTCGTTGGAATCGACCACACCCTTGATGAAGCGCAGGTACAGCGGCAGGAACGACTCGGCCTGATCCATTACAAACACACGCTGCACGTACAGCTTCAGGCCCTTCGGCGCTTCACGCTGGTACAGGTCGAACGGCGCGCGGGCCGGCACGTACAGCAGCGAGCTGTACTCGAGCTTGCCTTCGACCTTGTTGTGGCTCCACGACAGCGGATTCTCGAAGTCGTGAGCGATGTGCTTGTAGAACTCCTGGTATTCCTCGTCCTTCACCTCAGTGCGCGGACGGGTCCACAGGGCGCTGGCGCGGTTGACGGTTTCCCATTCAACGGCCGGTGCCTCTTCGCCTTCGGCCGGAGTGACTTCCTTCGGCAGCTCGATCGGCAAAGCGATGTGGTCGGAGTACTTCTTGATGATGTTGCGCAGACGCCAGCCATCAGCGAATTCGTCTTCACCGGACTTCAGGTGCAGGACGATGCGGGTGCCGCGTTCTGGTTTATCGATAGTGGCGACTTCAAATTCGCCCTCGCCTTTCGACGACCAGTGCACGCCTTCGCTGGCGTCGGTGCCGGCGCGACGGCTGTAGACATCAACCTTGTCGGCGACGATGAAGGCCGAGTAGAAGCCCACGCCGAACTGGCCGATCAGGTGCGAATCTTTCTTCTGATCGCCGGACAGGTTTTTCATGAAATCGGCGGTGCCGGATTTGGCGATGGTCCCCAGGTGGGTGATCACATCGTCACGGTTCATGCCGATACCGTTGTCTTCGAGGGTGACGGTCTTGGCGTCCTTGTCGAAGCTCACACGGATTTTCAGGTCAGCGCCACCTTCGAGCAACTCAGGCTTGGCCAGGGCTTCGAAGCGCAGCTTGTCGACGGCGTCAGAGGCGTTCGAGATCAATTCGCGAAGGAAAATTTCCTTATTCGAATACAGCGAATGGATCATGAGGTGCAGCAGCTGCTTTACCTCGGTCTGGAAGCCCAGGGTTTCCTTTTGAGTTTCCACACTCATGGTCATCAAACTCCAATCAGATGGCATTGGCCGCGACCCGAATGGTCTGCGGCGGGTTGTCATCTGAGTTGGGGGCGCTGATCAGGATTTCAAGGGCTCATCAATTTTGAAGTGCGCGCGAGCCGTGGCAATCGGTTCGGCCTCGGTACTCTGCCACGCCGTGACCGCAACGTTGGCCACGCGACGGCCCTGCCGGCAGACCTGGCACCTGGCCCAAGTGTCGCGAAACTGCCCGGCGCGCAGGTAATCGAGGGAAAAATCGATGATTTTCGGCACACCCGGCGTGCCGGTGAAAATCAGCAGATGCAGGGCTGCGGCCAGCTCCATGAAGCCGGCAATCACCCCGCCGTGGATCGCCGGCAATAAAGGGTTACCAATATTGTCCTTGTTCGCCGGTAGCTTGAACAGCAACTCATCGCCCACTCGCGAGCACTCGATGCCGATCAACCCGGCATAAGGGATCAATACCAGCAGCGGCGCGTAATCGCCCAGCGCGTGGGCCTGTTGCAGCTGCTCCCTGAGGTCGTTGCTCATTGGCCGGTTCCCTTGATCGCGCCCGCGAAACCTTTGCTGCCCTTGAGGCCAATGCCCATGCGCATGAATGTGCCGACCACGTGGGCGATTGGTTGCTGGGGATCGTCCTGGTAGGCAAAACCACGGGCAAAGATCACGTCGGTGGTGACGCGGTAGCACTGGGCGAAGCCGTACACCGCTTTGTGCGGTTCAGCGGCGTGCATGTAGTCGATGCGCAGATCGAGGGTCGGGCAGACTTCGAACTCTGGCAGCACGCACAGAGTCGACATACCGCAAGCGGTGTCCATCAACGAGGTGATGGCACCGCCATGGATGACTCCGGTTTCGGGATTGCCGACGATTTTTTCGCTGTAGGGCAGGATCACCGTCAGGCCTTCGCTGGAGGCGCTGTGCACTTGCAGACCCAAGACCTGACAGTGGCGCAATGCCGATAAAAAGCGCGTCGCGCGCTCAAAAACGGGGGTTTGGGCCATTTGATAAATACTCGCATTAAGGCCTTGTGCCAGTAGTGAGAAAAACGGCAAAAGTTCCGTGATAAAACAAACTTATATATCTGAAACAAATGAGGAACTTAACCCGTAGCGCCAAGCTCTTAAGGCCAGTAGTTATTTTCCATAAGGAGATACACCCCATGCGTAAGACTTTAGCTATTGCCTTGATGTTGACCGCTTCCCTCGGTCTCGCTGCCTGCGATAAAAAATCCGAGGACAAAGCTCAAGATGCCAACCAACATGCTGAGCAAGCTCAGCAAGACATGAACAAAGCTCAGGATAAAGTGAACGACGCAGCAAAAGAAAACGCCGAAGCTGCCAAAGCTCAGGCTGAATCGAACGCCGCTGCTCAAGAAGAAGCCGCCAAAAAGCAATAAGCTTTCTGGTGTGAAAGGAAAACCCGCCAAGTGCGGGTTTTCTTTTGCCTGCGATTTACCGGTTATAGCAACACGGTTCTAAAAGTCGGACTAATCATCAGCAACAACGAGCAGATGAAGCCAACTAGCCACATCAGGCTGCGTAACTTCGCCAGGTCGGCCAGATAGAACCACAGATAGAAGATTCGCGAGATCACGAAGATGATCGCCAGCGCATCGATAAGCCAGCCTGCGGTTTGCGTGGTGTGGGCCATCAGCACACCGACCGCGAACAGGATAAAGGCTTCGATACTGTTCTGATGGGCCGCCAGGGCCCTGGCACCGAACCCGGTCAACTGCGCCTGTTGCTGGCGCGGCAGATGATTGTCGTAACCGCCCTGCTCTTTCATGGCCTTGGCCACCGGCATGCGCGCCACATAAATCAATAAAGCACTGATAAACACACACCAGAACGGAATACTCATCAAACAGCCTCTTTGTTCGCCTCAGGGACGGGCGCCTCTGTAGGGGTATAGACCATGACATCGAGAACGTCGGAATGAAACTCGCGGCGATACAAAACCACCACGACTCCCGCGCTCATGATCATGAACAGCCACGGGCTGACGAACCACGCCAGCATGCTCATGCCGAAGTAATAAGAGCGCAGGCCGAAGTTGAACTGGTTGGCCGCCATCGAAATCACCCGCGCCGCCCGCGAAGCGAACGCCTTGCGCTCCTGCTCGGTCACTTGGCGCTCACCGATCATCGGCGCCGAACCGACCAGAATCGCGGCGAAGTTGTACTGCCGCATGCACCAGCTGAACGTGAAGAACGCATAGACGAACACCAGTGCCAGACACAGCAACTTGATCTCCGACATGCCTTGGGACGCCTGCTGCACCATCGGAATATCCGCCAACAGCGACACCGCACGCTCGGACGCACCAAGCACGGTGAGAATACCGGCGAGGATGATCAGCGTGCTGGAAGCGAAGAACGAGGCGTTGCGCTCCAGATTGCCGATCACACTCGCGTCGGCGATACGGTTGTCACGCAGCAACATGCGGCGCATCCAGTCTTCGCGGTACAGGTGCAACACGCTGGCCAGACACGCCGTGTCGCGGGCCTTCCAGGTGGCATAACGGGTATAGCCGCCCCAGCAGATGACAAACCAGACGGCGGCGAGCAGGTGGATCAGATTGGCTTGGATGAACGACATGCAATTCCTTGTGAAATGTAAACTCTGTACCTGTAGGAGTGAGCCTGCTCGCGATAGCGGTTTTCAATCAAATACTGACGTGACTGAAAAATCGCTATCGCGAGCAGGCTCACTCCTACATAAAAGCTAAGCAACCCTTCGACGTTAGCTCAGCAAAAAAGACACTGCCTCACGCGCATAAAAAATGCCCCGTATCGATTGATACGGGGCATTTCTGTTTAACCGTGCTCGACCCGCTTGTGGCGGGTCGAATCACGTCAGGCAGTGACTTCGCTGCGCTTGCCCAGCAGGCGATCGCATACCACGGCAACCACCAGGGTCATCACGCACGGCACCAGCCACGCCAGCCCCTGCTCGCTCAACGGCAGATGGGTAAGCTGAGTTGGCATCCAGTCGGCCAGACCGGCGCCCTTCAAGGCGTCGATGGTGCCGAACAGGAACGACACCAGCATCACCGGGCCAAGAATGCGTGCGTGCTCATGCCAGAAATCCTTGCAGAAGCTCAGCGCGACCAGAACGATGCACGGCGGATAGATCGCGGTGAGCACCGGAATCGAGAAGGCAATGAGCTTGGTCAGACCGAGGTTCGATACCAGCAGCGAGAACGCCGCGAGGATAATCACCAGAGTCTTGTAGGACAGAGGCAGCACACGGCTGAAATATTCTGCGCAGGCACAGGTCAGGCCGACCGCCGTAACCAGACAGGCCAGCGAGATCAGCACCGCGAGGAAACCACTGCCCAGCGAACCGAAAGTGTGTTGCACGTAGGCATGCAGCACAGCCGCGCCGTTGGTGGCACCGACCGCGACTTCATGGCTGCCGGAACCGAGGCGGAACAGACTGACATACACCAGCGCCAGACCGACACCGGCAATCAGGCCAGCAATGATCGCGTAACGTGTGATCAGCGCCGGCGACTCGACGCCACGGGAGCGGATCGCGTTGACGATAACGATGCCGAACACCAGTGCGCCGAGGGTGTCCATGGTCAGGTAACCATTGATGAACCCTTGCGAAAATGGCGCGGCGACGTATTCCGGTGTGCCGTGACCGATATCACCCGCCGGCAAGGCGAACGCGGCGATGCCCAATACTGCCAGCGCAATGATTTTCAGCGGCGCGAGGAAACGGCCAACGGTATCCAGCAAACGCCCAGGGTAGAGCGAAACAAAGAACACCAGCAGGAAGTACACCGAACTGTAGAGGAACAGCGCCAGCGGGCTCTCGCCGGTCAACGGCGCCAGACCCACCTCGAACGATACGGTCGCGGTACGCGGGGTGGCGAACAGTGGACCCACCGCCAGATAGCACGCCGCAGCGAGGATACCGCCAGCGATCTTGCCGATCGGGCTGCTCAATGCATCCATGGCACCGCCGACCTTGGCCAGCGCCACCACGGTGATCACCGGCAAACCTACGGCGGTGATCAGAAAGCCCAATGCAGCCATCCAGACGTGAGGTCCGGCCTGCAAGCCGACGATCGGCGGGAAGATGATGTTACCGGCCCCGACAAACAGGGCAAACGTCATAAAACCAAGTGCCAGGACGTCCTGACCTTTCAAAACTTTCATTAAGGTAATACCACACTACTGAAATCGGAATTTAGAGGGGGATTGCCCTGTTGGATTAGGGAAATGCTGTCGATCCGTATGGGACTGACCCTTAAAGCGCGTGGCTGCCTTGTGGGCGGCGGACGCAAAAATGGCTGCCAGCCTAACGAATTTGGCTGACAAACGCACTGTTAGAGGGCGAACTATCCGATACGCGACGTTTCAGTGTCGCGTTTACGTATCTTATTTTCAGAATAAGAGGCACAACGCAAAAGATCGCAGCCTTCGGCAACTCCTACAGAAGATCGCGTTCCTCTGCAGGAGCTGCCGAAGGCTGCGATCTTTTGATCTGCAGAAACGACAAAGGCCACCCGAAGGTGGCCTTTGTTGCTGGAGCTAAAAGTCAGCCGAAGCTTACTTCTTCACTTCCCAGCCAGTCAGCTCGGCCAGGGCCTTGCCGATGTCTGCCAGCGAACGCACGGTTTTTACGCCTGCGTCTTGCAGCGCAGCGAATTTCTCGTCTGCAGTGCCTTTGCCGCCAGAGATGATTGCGCCAGCATGGCCCATGCGCTTGCCCGGAGGAGCAGTCACACCAGCGATGTAGGAAACAACCGGCTTGGTCACGTTTGCCTTGATGTAGGCAGCCGCTTCTTCTTCAGCCGAACCGCCGATCTCGCCGATCATTACGATCGCTTCGGTCTGCGGGTCTTCCTGGAACAGCTTCAGGATGTCGATGAAGTTCGAACCCGGGATCGGGTCACCGCCGATGCCGACGCAAGTCGACTGACCGAAACCGGCATCAGTGGTCTGCTTCACAGCTTCGTAGGTCAGGGTGCCGGAACGCGAAACGATACCGACCTTGCCTGGCAAGTGAATGTGACCTGGCATGATGCCGATCTTGCATTCGCCTGGGGTGATCACGCCTGGGCAGTTAGGGCCGATCAGGACCACGCCCAGCTCGTCGCACTTGACCTTGGCGTCCAGCATGTCCAGGGTAGGAATGCCTTCGGTGATGCAGACGATCAGCTTGATGCCGCCGAAGGCCGCTTCCAGGATCGAGTCCTTGCAGAAAGGAGCCGGAACGTAGATCACGCTGGCGGTGGCGCCAGTGGCTGCTACAGCTTCTTTCACAGTGTTGAACACAGGCAGGTTCAGGTGAGTGGTACCACCCTTGCCTGGAGTCACGCCGCCGACCATTTTGGTGCCGTAGGCAATGGCTTGCTCGGAGTGGAAAGTACCCTGTGCGCCGGTGAAGCCCTGGCAGATGACTTTGGTGTCTTTATTGATCAGGACGCTCATTACTTGCCCTCCGCAGCTTTAACGACTTGTTGAGCAGCGTCGGTCAGGCTGGTAGCAGCGATGATGTTCAAACCGCTTTCTGCCAGTACTTTAGCGCCCAGTTCAGCGTTGTTGCCTTCAAGACGAACAACAACCGGGATTTTCACGCCGACTTCTTTCACTGCACCGATGATGCCTTCGGCAATCATGTCGCAACGAACGATGCCGCCGAAGATGTTAACCAGTACTGCAGCGACATTGCTGTCGGACAGAATGATTTTGAAAGCTTCGGTCACGCGCTCTTTGGTAGCACCACCGCCTACGTCGAGGAAGTTGGCTGGCTTGCCGCCGTGCAGGTTGACGATGTCCATGGTACCCATGGCCAGACCGGCACCGTTGACCATGCAGCCGATGTTGCCTTCCAGGGCTACGTAGTTCAGTTCGAACTTGGCAGCGTGCGCTTCGCGCGGATCGTCCTGCGACGGATCGTGGAAAGCCTTCAGCTTAGGCTGACGGTACATGGCGTTGGCGTCGATGTTGATCTTCGCGTCCAGGCAGTGCAGATCGCCGTCAGCCTTGATCACCAGCGGGTTCACTTCCAGCAGAGCCAGGTCGTGGTCTTTGAACAGCTTGGCCAGACCTACGAAGATCTTGGCGAACTGAGTGACCTGCTTGCCTTCCAGACCCAGCTGGAATGCCAGCTCGCGACCCTGGGATGGCTGAGCGCCAACCAGTGGATCGATAGTGGCCTTGAGAATTTTTTCTGGAGTGTCGTGAGCGATTTTCTCGATGTCCACCCCACCTTCGGTGGAAGCCATGAACACGATGCGACGGCTCGAACGGTCAACGACAGCGCCCAGGTACAGCTCTTTAGCGATATCAGTGCACGATTCAACCAGGATCTTGGTGACTGGCTGGCCATTGGCGTCAGTCTGGTAAGTCACCAGACGCTTGCCCAGCCACTGCTGTGCGAAGGCTTTGGCGTCTTCTTTGCTGCGAACCAGCTTTACGCCGCCCGCTTTACCGCGACCACCGGCGTGAACCTGGGCTTTGACGACCCACTCGTTGCCGCCGATCTTGTCGCAAGCTTCTGCTGCTGCTTCCGGGGTGTCTACTGCGTAACCAGTGGAAACTGGCAGGCCGTATTCAGCGAACAGCTGCTTACCCTGATACTCGTGAAGATTCATGCTTTTTACCGTCTTCGTTAGGTACTGCGCATTCGGCGCTGCGCTCGTTTGAGTGCCGCGCCACCTGTGACTGCTGCTTGCGTAGCTGGGCTACGCAAGACTGCGTCCGGCGGACATTCCGCGGTGAGTCTTGCTCGCAAGGCTCACGACGGGCCGCTGCCGCCGTGGTTTCTTATTGTGTCTTAACGCTTCTTGCGGTTGGCAATGTGGATGGCGCCGCCATTCACTGCCAGAGCAGCTTCGTGCAAGGCTTCGGACAGGGTCGGATGGGAGAAAACCATCATGCCCAGGTCTTCAGCGCTGGTGCCGAATTCCATGCCGATCGCGCCCTGCTGAACCAGTTCCGCAGCGCTCGGGCCAATCACGTGCACGCCCAATACGCGGTCGGTCTTGGCATCGGCGATGACCTTGACGAAACCACCGGTATCGTTGGCAGCCATGGCACGGCCGGAAGCGGCGAACGGGAAGGTGCCGACGTTGACTTCAACGCCTTCGGCCTTCAGCGCCTGCTCGGTTTTGCCAACCCACGCGATTTCCGGGTGAGTATAAATAACCGAAGGGATCAAATCATAGTTCATCTGAGCCTTGTGGCCCTTGATGCGCTCGACAACCATGATGCCTTCTTCCGAAGCCTTGTGGGCCAGCATCATGCCGCGAACCACGTCACCAATGGCGAAGACGCCCGGTACAGCGGTGACGCAATGGTCATCGACCGCGATGAAACCGCGCTCGTCGATTTCCACGCCGCAGTCGGCAGACAGCAGATCAGTGGTCACCGGACGGCGACCAACGGCTACGATCAGCTTGTCGAAAGTGATGGTCTGTTCGCCGTTGGCATCGGTGTAGTTGACGACGACTTCTTCGCCGTTGACTTTCGAACCGGTAACGCGAGCGCCCAGCTTGATGTCCAGGCCCTGTTTGGTCAGGGTTTTCAGGGCTTCCTTGGAAACAGCGGTGTCCGCTGCCATCAGGAAAGTGTCCAGCGCTTCCAGAACTACAACTTCGGAACCCAGACGCGACCATACCGAACCCAGTTCCAGACCGATCACGCCAGCGCCGATCACGCCCAGACGTTTAGGAACGGACTGGAACTCCAGAGCGCCAGTCGAATCGACGATGACTTTCTGGTCGACCGGAGCCGGTGGAATGTCGATCGGACGCGAACCTGGCGCGAGGATGACGTTTTCCGCTTCGATGACTTCAACCGAGCCGTCCGGCTTGGTGACTTCGACTTTCTTGCCAGCCAGCAGCTTGCCGTGGCCCTGGATCGAAGTAACGCCGTTGGCCTTGAACAGGGTGGCAACGCCGCCGGTCAGGTTCTTGACGATGCCAGCCTTGCGGCCAACCATCGCAGCGACGTCCATTTTGACTTCGCCGGTCGAGATGCCGTGAACGTTGAAGCTTTCTTTGGCCTCCTTGTATTTCCACGAGCTGTCGAGCAGCGCCTTGGAAGGAATGCAACCCACGTTCAGGCAGGTACCGCCTAGGGCTTGTTTGCCCTCTGCGTCGGTGTACTTCTCGATGCAGGCAGTGGTCAGGCCCAACTGAGCAGCCTTGATGGCGGCTACGTAGCCACCAGGGCCGGCACCGATCACTACTACGTCAAATTTCTGCGACATTCAAAAAATCCTCTTTAGCAATAAAGCTACAAGCCGCAAGCTTGAAGCTGCAAGCCCACCCGCTCGCCTTGAGCTTGAGGCTTGTAGCTGAAAGCTTGCAGCTGCTTTTTAGATATCCAGCAACAGACGAGCCGGATCTTCCAGCAGGTTCTTGATGGTCACCAGGAAGGTCACAGCTTCTTTGCCATCGATCAGACGGTGATCGTAGGACAGTGCCAGGTACATCATCGGACGGATCACGACCTGACCGTTGATGGCCATTGGACGCTGGATGATGTTGTGCATGCCCAGAATCGCTGCCTGCGGCGGGTTGACGATTGGCGTCGACATCATCGAACCGAAGGTACCACCGTTGGTGATGGTGAAGGTACCACCGGTCATCTCGTCCATCGACAGTTTGCCGTCACGGGCTTTCTTGCCGAATGTTGCGATGCCGCCTTCGATTTCAGCCAGGCTCATCAGCTCGGCGTTACGCAGAACCGGTACCACCAGGCCACGGTCGCTGGAAACGGCAACGCCGATATCCGCGTAGCCGTGGTAAACGATGTCGCCGCCGTCGATCGACGCGTTGACCGCCGGGAAGCGTTTCAGCGCTTCGGTGGCCGCTTTGACGAAGAACGACATGAAGCCCAGACGTACGCCGTTGTGCGACTTCTCGAACAGGTCCTTGTACTTCGAACGCAGAGCCATGACTTCGGTCATGTCGACTTCGTTGAAAGTGGTCAGCATCGCCATGTTCGACTGAGCTTCAACCAGACGCTTGGCCACGGTGGCACGAACGCGGGTCATCGGTACGCGCTTCTCGATGCGGTCGCCAGCAGCGAACACAGGAGCGGCAGCCGAAGGAGCAGCAGCCTTGGCAGGCGCGGCAGCCGGAGCGGCTTTCTTCGCAGCAACAGCTGCAACCACGTCTTCCTTGGTCACACGACCACCCTTGCCGGTGCCGGCAACGGAAGCGATGTTGATGCCGTTTTCTTCAGCCAGTTTGCGTGCAGCCGGAGCAGCGATCGGGTCATCTTCGCCATCAGCAGCGGCCGGTGCGGCAACGGCAGTAGCAGCCGGAGCAGCAGCGGCCGGAGCAGCGGCAGCAGCGCCGCCCTCTTCGATCGAGCCCAGGACCTGGTTCGACAGAACGGTAGCGCCCTCTTCGGCAACGATTGCGCCCAGTACGCCGTCCGCTTCAGCCAACACTTCGAGCACGACCTTGTCGGTTTCGATGTCGACGATCAGGTCGTCACGCTTGACGGCCTCACCTGGTTTCTTGTGCCAGGTGGCAACGGTGCCATCGGCAACCGATTCCGGGAATGACGGGGCTTTGATTTCGATAGCCATTATCTGTGGGTCCTTAAAATTCGGTTTCAGTCAGCGCGAAGGCGTTAAACAGTGAAAGCATCTTGCAGCAGTTTTTCCTGCTGCTCGGCGTGCATCGATGCATAACCACAAGCTGGGGCAGCCGACGCCTCACGGCCCGCGTACTCAAGTACGAGAGTCCTGTCGAGGTTGGCGATGCTGCGACGCAAGTGATGCTGGCTGCAGTACCAGGCACCCTGGTTCATCGGCTCTTCCTGACACCAGACGGCATGTTTGACGTTGGTGTACGGAGCCAGGACTTCTTTCAAGTCGTCCTCAGGGAACGGATACAGCTGCTCGATACGCACGATGGCGATATCTTCGCGGCCTTCGGCACGGCGTTTTTCCAGCAGGTCGTAGTAGACCTTGCCGCTGCACAGAACCACACGCTCGACCTTTTTCGGGTCCAGTGCGTCGATTTCCGGGATCACGGTCTGGAACGAACCTTCAGCCAGATCTTCCAGCGTCGAGATGGCCAGCTTGTGGCGCAGCAGCGACTTCGGCGTCAATACGACCAGCGGCTTGCGCAGCGGACGGATCACCTGACGACGCAGCAAGTGGTAGATCTGCGCTGGCGTGGTCGGCATGCACACCTGAATGTTGTGCTCGGCGCACAGCTGCAGGTAACGCTCAAGACGCGCCGAGCTGTGCTCAGGGCCCTGGCCTTCGTAGCCGTGTGGCAGCAACATGGTCAGACCGCAGAGACGGCCCCACTTGTGCTCGCCGCTGGTGATGAACTGGTCGATCACGACCTGTGCACCGTTGGCGAAGTCGCCGAACTGGGCTTCCCAGATCACCAGCGCGTTTGGCGTGGTGGTCGAGTAACCGTATTCGAATGCCAGTACCGCCTCTTCCGAAAGGAACGAGTCGTACAGGTCGAAACGTGGCTGACCGTCGTACAGGTTCTGCAGCGGAATATAGGTGCCCGCGTCTTTTTGGTTGTGCAGCACAGCGTGACGGTGCGAGAACGTACCGCGGCCGATGTCCTGACCGGTCATGCGAATCGGGTGACCTTCGAATGCCAGGGTCGCGTACGCCATGGTTTCAGCGTAACCCCAGTTGATCGGCAGGCCGCCGGCTTGCATCTTCTGACGGTCTTCATAGATCTTCGCGACCTGACGCTGAACCACGAAGCCTTCCGGAATTTCCAGCAGCTTGGCGGACAGCTCTTGCAGGGTCTTCAGATCGAAACGCGTGTCGTGACGCGCAGTCCAGGCGTGGCCCAGATATGGACGCCAGTCGACGAACAGCTCTTTGTTCGGCTCTTTGACCAGCGATTTCACCACGTGCAGACCGTTGTCCAGCGCGTTGCGGTATTCGTCGACCTTGGCCTGAACACGTTCAGCGTCGAGCACACCGGCCTGGGTCAGGCGCTCAGCGTACAGCTCACGCGTGGTGCGCTGTTTGGTGATCTGCTGATACATCAGTGGCTGGGTGCCGCTCGGCTCGTCGGCCTCGTTGTGGCCGCGACGACGGTAGCAGACCAGATCGATCACCACGTCACGCTTGAACTGCATGCGGTAGTCGATGGCCAGCTGGGTCACGAACAGCACGGCTTCCGGATCATCACCATTAACATGGAGGATCGGCGCCTGGATCATCTTGGCAACGTCGGTGGCGTACTCGGTGGAACGCGAGTCCAGCGGGTTGCTGATGGTGAAACCAACCTGGTTGTTGATCACGATGTGCACGGTACCGCCGGTCTTGAAACCGCGGGTCTGCGACATCTGGAAGGTTTCCATGACCACGCCCTGACCGGCGAATGCCGCGTCACCGTGGATGGAGATCGGCAGGACTTTCTCGCCGGTCAGGTCGTTGCGACGGTCCTGACGAGCGCGCACCGAACCTTCGACCACCGGGGAAACGATTTCCAGGTGGGACGGGTTGAACGCCATGGCCAGGTGAACTTCACCGCCGGTGGTCATCACGTTGGACGAGAAGCCCTGGTGATATTTGACGTCACCGGAACCGAGCTCGACCTTCTTCTTGCCTTCGAACTCGTCGAACAGCTCGCGCGGGTTCTTGCCGAAGGTGTTGACCAGCACGTTCAGACGGCCACGGTGGGCCATGCCGATGACGACTTCCTTGGTACCGTACGAGCCGGAACGCTGGATCAGTTCGTCGAGCATCGGAATCAGGCTTTCGCCGCCTTCCAGACCGAAACGCTTGGTGCCCGGATATTTGGTGCCCAGGTATTTTTCCAGGCCTTCACCGGCAGTCACGCGTTCAAGCAGGTGGCTCTTGATGTCGGCGGAGTACGTCGGACGGCCACGCACGCTTTCCAGACGCTGCTGGAACCACTGGCGCTGCTCGGAATCGGTGATGTGCGTGAATTCAGCGCCGATGGTGCGGCAATATGTCTGCTGCAACGCTTCGTGAATTTCGCGTAGGCTCGCTTCCTCTTTGCCGATGAACAGGTCGCCGGCACGGAACGTCGTATCAAGATCGGCATTGGTCAAGCCGTAATGATTGATCGACAGGTCTGCAGGTGCAGGACGCTGCCACAGTCCCAGCGGGTCAAGCTGGGCTGCCTGGTGGCCACGCATACGGTAGGCCTGGATCAATCGCAGCACTTCAACTTGCTTCTTCTCGTGCTCACTGCTCACGCTGCCGGCGGAAACCGGTTGGGCGCGGCGCTGGTTCTTTGCCAGCAGCACGAAATGATCGCGAATCGTCGAGTGCGAAACATCAGTGGCAGAGTTGCCGTCGGCGGGCAACTTCTGAAAGTAGGTGCGCCACTCTTCTGGCACAGCGTTAGGGTCGTGCAGGTAGAGCTCATAAAGCTCTTCCACATAGGCAGCGTTTCCACCTGAAAGGTAGGCGCTGTTCCACATGCGCTGCATCACGCTTTCTTGCATGCTTGGTCACCCTCGGTTAGGGGAACACCATCGGTGTCGACACCGAGCAAACTTGCAGAAGTCCGAATGCAGCGACTAAAACAAGCCACCTAGGATCACACTGATAGTCCGGGTACCAGCCCGGATGCCCCTGCTTGTCTCATTTCTTCAAAAGAAGAGCTGCAGCTTATGGCTACGACTCTGGTTATAGCCATGACGCGGGTTGAAGCCCGCGCCACAGCCTCTACGGTGCAACGGTTACAGCAGCTGAATCACACGCCGCTCGAGAGCAGCATGTTACGGATGTGACCGATGGCCTTAGTCGGGTTCAGGCCTTTCGGACATACGTTGACGCAGTTCATGATGCCCCGGCAGCGGAAAACGCTGAACGGGTCGTCAAGTGAAGCCAGACGTTCGCTGGTCTTGGTGTCGCGGCTGTCTGCCAGGAAGCGGTAGGCTTGCAGCAGCGCAGCAGGACCGAGGAACTTGTCCGGGTTCCACCAGAAGGACGGGCAGGAGGTCGAGCAGCAGGCGCACAGGATGCACTCGTACAGACCGTCGAGCTTTTCGCGCTCTTCTGGCGACTGCAGACGCTCGATGGCCGGAGCCGGCGTGTCGTTCTGCAGGTAAGGCTTCACCTTCTCGTATTGCTTGTAGAAGATGCTCATATCGACGACCAGGTCACGGATAACCGGCAAACCTGGCAGCGGACGAACGATCAGCTTGTTACCTTTTACAACAGCGGACAGCGGCGTGATGCATGCCAGACCGTTCTTGCCGTTGATGTTCATGCCGTCGGAGCCGCAGACGCCTTCACGGCAGGAGCGACGATAGGAGAACCCTTCGTCCTGCTCTTTGATCAGGGCCAGCACGTCCAGCACCATCAGGTCTTTACCACCGGTATCGACCTGGAAATCCTGCATGAACGGCGCAGCGTCCTGATCAGGGTTGTAGCGATAAACACTGACTTGCAACATGGCGGTCACCCTTAATAAGTCCGGACTTTAGGTTCGAAAGTCGGAACAGTCTTCGGCGAGAAGTTCACGGCACGCTTGGTGACGCGCTTGTCACCCGGGAAGTACAGGGTGTGGCACAGCCAGTTTTCGTCGTCACGGTCTTCGAAGTCTTCACGGGCGTGAGCGCCGCGGGACTCTTTACGTACTTCGGCCGCGATGGCGGTAGCTTCAGCCACTTCCAGCAGGTTCTGCAGTTCCAGCGCTTCGATACGTGCAGTGTTGAACGCCTGCGACTTATCGTTGATCTTCACGTTGGCGATGCGAGCACGCAGGTCAGCGAGCTGAGCGATGCCCTTCTGCATGTATTCGCCGGTACGGAACACACCGAAGTAGTTCTGCATGCAGCTTTGCAGCTCGCGACGCAGGGTGGCAACGTCTTCACCGTCGGTACGGTTGTTCAGCGCGTTCAGGCGCGACAGTGCAGCTTCGATGTCGGACTCGGTAGCGTCGTCGTATTCGATGCCATCGGTCAACGCCTTTTCCAGGTGCAGGCCGGCAGCGCGACCGAATACCACCAGGTCGAGCAGCGAGTTGCCGCCCAGACGGTTCGCACCGTGTACCGATACGCAAGCCACTTCGCCTACTGCGAACAGGCCAGGAATGATCTGGTCCTGACCTTCGGCATTCTGGGTGATCGCCTGGCCATGAATGTTGGTGGCAACGCCGCCCATCATGTAGTGGCAGGTCGGAACAACCGGCACCGGCGCAACTACCGGGTCGACGTGGGCGAAAGTCTTCGACAGTTCGCAGATGCCTGGCAGACGGCTGTGCAGCACTTCCTCGCCCAGGTGGTCGAGTTTGAGCATTACGTGGTCGCCATTCGGACCGCAACCGTTGCCAGCGATGATTTCCTTGACCATCGAACGGGCAACCACGTCACGACCAGCCAGGTCTTTCGCGTTCGGAGCATAACGCTCCATGAAACGCTCGCCGTGCTTGTTGATCAGGTAACCACCTTCACCACGGCAACCTTCTGTAACCAGTACACCGGCGCCGGCAATGCCGGTCGGGTGGAACTGCCACATTTCGATGTCTTGTACCGGCACGCCAGCACGCAGAGCCATACCGACGCCGTCACCGGTGTTGATCAGGGCGTTGGTGGTGGATGCGTAGATACGACCTGCACCGCCAGTCGCCAGAACGGTGGCCTTGGCACGGATGTAGGAGGTTTCGCCGGTTTCGATGCAGATCGCGATCACACCAACGAATTCGCCTTCCTGGTTTTTCACCAGATCAACAGCGTAGTACTCGTTGAGGAACGTGGTGCCGGCTTTCAGGTTGCCCTGATAAAGGGTGTGCAGCAGCGCGTGACCGGTACGGTCGGACGCAGCGCAGGTTCGTGCAGCCTGACCGCCCTTGCCGTAGTCCTTGGACTGGCCACCGAACGGACGCTGATAGATGCGGCCTTGCTCGGTACGCGAGAACGGCAGACCCATGTGGTCCAGCTCGAACACGGCAGCCGGGCCTTCCTGACACATGTATTCGATAGCGTCCTGGTCACCGATGTAGTCGGAACCCTTGACGGTATCGTACATGTGCCAGCGCCAGTCATCGTTCGGGTCGGCAGAGGCGATGGCGCAAGTGATGCCACCCTGAGCGGAAACAGTGTGCGAACGGGTCGGGAAAACCTTGGTGATCACCGCAGTCTTGTGACCGCCCTGTGCCAGCTGCAGCGCAGCGCGCATGCCGGCACCGCCACCACCAATAATGATGGCGTCGAAAGAAATCGTTGGAATGTTAGCCATGAATCAGATACCCCAGAGAATCTGCACACCCCAGACGAAGTAAGCGAACATCGCAACGCCGCATACTGCCTGGAAAAGGAAACGTATCGCCGTTGCGGACTTGCCGAACGCCATCGGCGTCAGGTAGTCGGTCGCGATGGTCCACATGCCGACCCAGGCGTGAGCGCCGAGAGCAACAAGGGCCAGCAGGCTGAAAATACGCATTCCGTTGTGAGCGAACAGTTCATGCCACTGGGCATACTCGAGGCCAGGGTTGGCGACGATGTATCCGATCAGGAAGATGAAGTAAGCCGCGAGAACGACCGCAGACACACGCTGTGCCATCCAGTCATAGAGGCCCGAACGCGACAGGTTAGTGACGTTAGTTACCATATCCAGACTCCTGCCAGAACGATTACCACCACGGAAACGGCGATAACGATTTTCGAGCCCAGCTTGCCGCCTTCCAGCGTCTCACCGATGCCCATGTCCATGATCAAGTGGCGCACACCGGCTACCAGGTGATACAGCAGAGCGGACAGGATGCCCCAAATCACTAGCTTGGCTAGCGGACTGGTCAGACACGCTTTCACCTGACCGAAGCCTTCCTCGGAGCTCAGCGACTTGTCCAATGCGTAAAGCATGATGGCAAGGCACACGAAGAGGATGACACCGGAGATACGGTGAAGAATGGACGTGTAAGCAGTGACTGGGAGTTTGATGGTCCTTAGGTCTAGGTTTACAGGTCGTTGGCTTTTCACGGCTTTTTTTTCACACTGAAGAGCCCCTAACAATCAGGGCAAAGTTGTTGGGGAGTGCACTGGTCAGGTAACCACCACCCAGGGATGCGACCCCCAATGAAAGCAAGCCCAAAAGCCCTTGGCGGTCGGTGGCCGAGTATAGACAGTTAGGCTACTAATGACAACGCGTTCACCTACCCCCAATAGCGGATTGCACAAGTTGCATAAAAGGCGTAAATGGCAGGCAATTTCGAGGAAAAAGTCGGCTTAAAGCCTTCTGGAGCAAGACTTTAGGCAAATTGACATTCGAATTTATCTCACTATAGTGGTGCGGGCCCTGCGTGGGGGGTCTGTCTGATGGTTCAAGCATAAATAGGAGGCCACATGGCTGACAAAAAAGCGCAGTTGATCATCGAGGGCGCAGCCCCCGTCGAGCTGCCCATTTTAACCGGCACCGTTGGTCCCGATGTAATCGATGTTCGGGGCCTGACGGCCACGGGCCGCTTCACTTTCGACCCGGGTTTCATGTCGACCGCTTCGTGCGAATCGAAAATCACCTATATCGACGGCGACAACGGCATTCTGTTGCACCGCGGCTACCCGATCGAACAGCTGGCTGAACAGTCGGACTACCTGGAAACCTGCTACCTGCTGCTCAACGGCGAATTGCCGACTGCAGAACAGAAGGCCCAGTTCGTCAGCACCGTGAAAAACCACACCATGGTTCACGAGCAGCTGAAAACTTTCTTCAACGGCTTCCGTCGCGACGCCCACCCGATGGCCGTCATGTGCGGTGTAGTCGGCGCCCTCTCGGCCTTCTACCACGACTCGCTGGACATCAATAACCCGCAGCATCGCGAAATTTCCGCGATCCGTCTGGTTGCGAAGATGCCGACCCTGGCAGCGATGGTTTACAAGTACTCCATGGGCCAACCCATGATGTACCCGCGCAACGACCTGACGTACGCGGAAAACTTCCTGCACATGATGTTCAACACCCCGTGCGAGATCAAACCGATCAGCCCGGTGCTCGCCAAGGCCATGGACCGGATCTTCATCCTCCACGCCGACCACGAGCAGAACGCTTCGACCTCCACCGTGCGTCTGGCCGGCTCTTCGGGTGCCAACCCGTTCGCCTGTATCGCCGCCGGTATTGCCGCACTGTGGGGCCCTGCCCACGGCGGTGCGAACGAAGCCGTGCTGACCATGCTCGACGAGATTGGCGATGTGTCGAACATCGACAAGTTCATCGCCAAGGCCAAGGACAAGAACGATCCGTTCAAGTTGATGGGCTTCGGCCACCGCGTCTACAAGAACCGCGACCCTCGCGCGACTGTCATGAAGCAGACCTGCGACGAAGTGTTGAAGGAACTGGGCATCAACAACGATCCGCAACTCGAACTGGCCATGCGCCTGGAAGAGATCGCCCTGACCGACCCGTACTTCATCGAGCGCTCACTGTACCCGAACGTCGATTTCTACTCGGGGATCATCCTCAAGGCGATCGGCATTCCGACCAGCATGTTCACTGTGATCTTCGCTCTGGCGCGTACTGTCGGCTGGATTTCGCACTGGAAGGAAATGCTCTCGAGCCCTTACAAGATTGGCCGTCCGCGCCAGCTGTACACGGGTTACGAGTCGCGTGACATTACCAAGCTGGAAGATCGCAAATAAGGGTTTTGCTTTTTTGTGATGGGTTAGTGGTGTGTCAGGAACGGCCTCTTATATAGAGGCCGTTTTTGTTGGTGGTCTCAGCGGCCTTCGGGCCGACTGGTTTCTGGGTTTTGGGGGCATATCCGTTGCTGCGGGTGCTGCCGCTGGCGGTTTCGCTCTTACAGCGAGTCACCTTTTCCAAACGCCGAAAGGTAACCCAAAAGGCTTTGCCCCGGCGTACGGCCCGCTCGCTGGGGCTCGGGGTACCTTCGTTACGGGATCGATCCGGGCGCAGCGTCTCCGGTTTGCTGCGCTGCACCTCCTCCCGCTGTGTACGACTGCGTCGTACGGTCGCTGCGCTCCCCCCCCGGATCGATCCCGTAACGAAGCCTGCCGAAGGGGCAAAAGATCAAGAGCCGAAGCAAAGCAAAAGCCAGATCAAGAGCCAGATCAAAAGATCGCAGCCTTCGGCAGCTCCTACAGTTGGATCGCGTGAATTCGATAGAAATTGGTTGCCTCGCAGATCGCCATCGCGAGCAGGCTCACTCCTACAAGGGGGCGGTGTACATCAGGAAAAATCAGGTCGGCTGTCAGGCCGCCTTCGCGAGCTCGCTCCCACAGAACAGCAAAGCAGCGCAGCTGCCCGCGGCGAAGCCGCACCACTCAACAATGAGCGTTAGCTCGAGTGCTCTTGATCTTGATCCACAGGCGACGTCGGAAGGCTGAGTGGAGGGATTGATCCGGGCGTGGGAGCGCAGCGACCGTTTGGCGTAGCCAAACACAGCGAGAGGAGGTGCAGCGAAGCAAACCGGAGGCGCTGCGCCAGGATCGATCCCGCAGCGAAGGAACCCGAGCCTGCGAGGGCCGAACGCAGGAGCTAGCGTTTTTTGCTTACTTTTTTAGGCGCTTGTAAAAAAGTGAGTCGCCGTCAGGGCGAAACCCTAAGCCGCCGTTACCGCAGCAACGGATATGCACACTACCCCATGGCAAAAGTCCGATAACCGCCCACAAAAAAACGCCCCGATCTCTCAACCAGGGCGCTTTTTTCAGATCGAACTCAAAGCAGATTAGTGCGAAACCGCCCCACTCGCCCCCAATCCAGTCTGCGAACGGACAAACTGCGGGAAGAACAGCGCCCGCTCGTTATCCGCAGCTGCCGACTTGTCAGTGATCGAGAAGAACCAGATCCCCACGAACGCAATGATCATCGAAAACAGCGCCGGATACTCGTAAGGGAAGATCGCCTTCTCGTGATGCAGAATCTGCACCCAGATGGTCGGGCCAAGGATCATCAGGCCAACAGCACTGACCAGACCCAGCCAGCCGCCAATCATCGCGCCACGGGTAGTCAGCTTCTTCCAGTACATCGAAAGCAGCAGCACAGGGAAGTTGCAGCTCGCCGCGATCGAGAACGCCAGGCCCACCATGAACGCAATGTTCTGGCTTTCGAACAGAATGCCCAGACCAATCGCCAGCACTGCCAGGGCGATGGTAGTGATCTTCGACACGCGAATCTCATCCTTCTCGTTGGCCTTGCCCTTCTTGATAACACTGGCGTACAGATCATGCGAGACCGCCGAAGCACCTGCCAGCGTCAGACCGGCTACCACCGCGAGAATGGTCGCGAACGCCACCGCCGAGATGAAGCCCAGGAAGATGCTGCCGCCGACCGCGTTGGCCAGGTGCACAGCCGCCATGTTGTTGCCGCCGAGCAAGGCGCCCGCTGCATCCTTGAAGGCCGGGTTGGTGCTGACCAGCAGGATCGCGCCGAAGCCGATGATGAAGGTCAGGATGTAGAAGTAGCCGATGAAGCCGGTAGCGTACAGCACGCTCTTGCGCGCTTCCTTGGCGTCACTCACGGTGAAGAAGCGCATCAGAATGTGCGGCAGGCCAGCGGTACCGAACATCAGCGCCAGACCCAGCGAGAACGCCGAGATCGGATCCTTGACCAGACCGCCCGGGCTCATGATCGCTTCACCCTTGGCGTGCACCTTGATCGCTTCGGAGAACAGCGTGTTGAAGTCGAAGCCGACGTGCTTCATCACCATCAGCGCCATGAACGAAGCACCGGACAGCAGCAAAACAGCCTTGATGATCTGCACCCAAGTGGTCGCGAGCATGCCGCCGAACAGCACGTACATGCACATCAGCACGCCCACCAGAATCACTGCAACGTGGTAATCGAGGCCGAACAGCAACTGGATCAGCTTGCCGGCACCGACCATTTGCGCGATCAGGTAGAACGCCACCACCACCAGCGAACCGCAGGCGGACAGGGTGCGAATCTGGGTTTGCCCGAGGCGGTAGGACGCCACGTCGGCAAAGGTGTATTTACCCAGGTTGCGCAGGCGCTCGGCGATCAGGAACAGAATGATCGGCCAGCCAACGAGGAAGCCGATCGAGTAGATCAGGCCATCGTAGCCGGAGGTGAACACCAGTGCGGAAATGCCCAGGAAGGACGCTGCCGACATGTAGTCGCCGGCAATTGCCAGGCCGTTCTGGAAACCGGTGATCTTGCCGCCTGCCGCATAGTAGTCGGCAGCCGAATTGTTTTTCTTCGAAGCCCAGTAGGTGATGTACAACGTCGCGCCGACGAAGGCCACGAACATCAGGATCGCCGGGATGTTCAGCGGTTGCTTGGCCACCGCACCGGTCAGGGCGTCAGCCGCCCAGGCGCCGGGTGCGAACGCGGCAATGCTCAGAAGAGCCAGTAGACGCCGGATCATTGCTGAGCCTCCTTGAGAATCGCATTGTTCAGGTCGTCGAACTCGCCATTGGCGCGGCGCACGTAGATGCCGGTCAGGACGAAGGCCGAAATGATCAGGCCGACACCGATCGGGATGCCCCAGGTGATCGAGGATTCAGGACTGATTTTCGCCCCGAGCACGTGTGGCCCGTATGCGATCAGCAGGATGAATGCGGAGTAGAGCCCAAGCATGATTGCCGAGAGAATCCAGGCGAATCGTTCCCTTTTCTGAACCAGCTCCTTGAATCGGGGACTGTTTTGAATCGAGAGGTAAATGCTGTCGTTCATTGTTTTTATCCTCGCAGCACAAATTATTGTTGGAACGTAGCTAATGTATGCGGCTGCGAGAGAGGTTCCAGACGACCTTAGTAGTAGATGGCCATGATGTTTTTGCCATTTTCCGGTACACACAAAACAACTGTAGGAGTGAGCCTGCTCGCGATGGCGTCGTATCAGTCAGTATTTCTATCAACTGACGGGACGCTATCGCGAGCAGGCTCACTCCTACAGGGGTGTGGGTGTGTTGAAATTATTTGGTCCAGTCAGCTACGCGATCCGGGTGTTTGGCCACCCAGTCCTTGGCCGCTGCATCAGGCTTGGCGCCGTCCTGAATCGCCAGCATGACCTCGCCGATTTCGTCTTTCGACGCCCACTGGAAGTTTTTCAGGAACTTGGCCACTTCCGGCGCCTTGGCTTCCAGGCCTTTACTACCGATGCTGTTGACGGTTTCAGCCTCGCCATATACGCCTTTCGGGTCGTCGAGGAAGCGCAGTTTCCACTTGGCGAACATCCAGTGCGGCACCCAACCGGTGACGGCGATGGATTCGTTTTTCTTCTCGGCACGGGTCAGCTCGGCAATCATGCCGGCGCCGGAACTGGCCTTGAGGCTGTACTTGTCCAGACCGTAATCCTTGATCGCCTGATCGGTCTTGAGCATCACGCCTGAACCGGCGTCGATGCCGACAATGCGGTTTTTGAAAGTGTCGTCGGTTTTCAGGTCTTCGATCGACTTGGCTTTGACGTACTCCGGCACGATCAGGCCGATTTTCGCATCCTTGAAGTTCGGGCCGTAATCGACGACCTGATCCTTGTTTTTCGTCCAGTAGTCACCGTGGGTCACGGGCAGCCACGCCGAGAGCATGGCGTCGAGTTTGCCGGTAGCCACGCCTTGCCACATGATCCCGGTGGCGACGGCTTGCAGCTTCACGTCGTAGCCGAGTTTCTGTTTGATCACTTCGGCCGCCACATGGGTGGTCGCGACGCTGTCGGACCAGCCGTCAACGTAACCGATGTTCAGGGTCTGTTTTTCAGCGTTGGCGAAAGTGGAACTCATCGCAAGCGCCAGAACGGCACCTGCGCCTAAAAGTCGTCGCATCTTCATCGTTTACTTCCCCGAAATGCTGCGCCCGACGGATGCCGGGCATCGTCAACGTATTGTTATGGTGCACAGCGCCCCCATCACGCCGGACCTCACACACCGAACATCAGCCGATTTTTCAAAAAGGGTACTGATGGTTTGATCATCAACCTCAACCGGCAGGCGACCTGCTCTGTCAGCGACCTCAAGGCAACGAGAAACGACATCAGAAAGCCATTAATCAAGCGAGATTAACTGGCGCCAGACAATCCGCCCGAACTTTGCATGTACAACGCCTGCAAGCCACCTGCCCTTCTGTAAATGCAGGTAACATGCGTCGCTTTGCAGCCACTCGGCCTGACCATGTCCGCGACGTCCCGATTTCCTTTTCTGCCCTATCTGTTCGCCTGCCTGTTCGGGCTGCTGGCCCTTGGCGGTTTCTGGTATGGCCTCGGCCAACCGGTGATCCTGCCGGACGCTGCAACGCCGACGCACAAGCTGCAATGCGCCTCGTACACGCCGTTCGACAAGGACCAGTCGCCGTTCGACGTGCCGTTCAAGTTGCGCCCGGAGCGCATGGACGCCGACCTTGCGTTGCTGGCGACGCGCTTTGAATGTATCCGCACTTATTCGATGACCGGCCTCGACGCTCTGCCCGATCTGGCGCGCAAGCACGGTCTGAAGTTGATGATCGGCGCCTGGGTCAACAGCAACCCCGTGGATACCGAGCAGGAAGTCGAGCTGCTGATCAAATCCGCCAACGCCAACCCCGATGTGGTGACGGCGGTGATCGTCGGTAACGAGGCGCTGCTGCGCAAAGAGGTCACCGGAGCGCAACTGGCGCGGCTGATCAACAAGGTCAAAAGCCAGGTCAAGCAACCGGTGACTTATGCCGACGTCTGGGAATTCTGGCTCAAGCACCCGGAAATCGCCCCGGCCGTGGATTTCCTGACCATTCACTTGCTGCCGTACTGGGAAGACGATCCGTCGAACATCGACGTGGCGCTGCGGCATGTCGCGGATGTGCGTCAGGTGTTCGGCAACAAATTCGCGCCCAAAGACGTGATGATTGGCGAAACCGGCTGGCCGAGCGAAGGCCGTCAGCGCGAAACCGCCGTGCCGAGCCGGGTCAACGAGGCGAAATTCATTCGTGGATTTGTGGCGATGGCCGAGCAGGAAGGCTGGCGCTACAACCTGATCGAAGCCTTCGATCAGCCATGGAAACGTGGCAGCGAAGGCGCGGTCGGCGGCTATTGGGGACTGTTCGATGCCGATCGCCAGGACAAGGGCGTGCTCGCCGGGCCGGTGAGCAATGTGCCGTACTGGAAAGAATGGCTGGCGGTCGGTGCCTTGATCTTCCTCGGCACGCTGATCCTTGGCGGTGGCGTTCGCAGCACACGTTCGGCGCTGCTGCTGCCGCTGCTCGGCGCCGTCGCTGCTTGCTCGATTGGCGCCTGGGGCGATCTGGCGCGGTTGACCACGCGCTTTGCCGGTGAATGGCTGTGGGTCGGTTTGCTGACCGGGTTGAATCTGCTGGTGCTCGCGCATGCCGCGCTGACGTTGAGCGCACGCAGCGGTTGGCGGTCAGGCGCATTCGATTTCCTTGAGCGTCGCGCCGGCCGGCTGGTCGCAGCGGCCGGTCTTGCCGCTGCGGTGATGATGCTGGAGATGGTCTTCGATCCGCGTTATCGCAGCTTTGCCAGCATGGCATTCGTGCTGCCAGCGCTGGTGTACCTTTGCCGCCCGGTGAGCGTGGCGCGTCGGGAAATCGCGTTGCTGACATTTATCGTCGGCGCGGGGATCGTGCCGCAGTTGTATCAGGAAGGATTGCAGAATCAGCAGGCGTGGGGGTGGGCGCTGGTCAGTGGCTTGATGATGGTGGCGTTGTGGCGCTGTCTGCGGGTTCGCAACGGCTGATTTTCAGCGAGGCTAAAGACCTCTTCGCGAGCAAGCTCGCTCCCACAGGAGAATGCATTCCAAATGTGGGAGCGAGGTTGCTCGCGAAGACTGATTGTCAGGCGCTGCGAGTCGCTCTGACCAGGCGCAACCCGGCAATCACCACCGCAAACACCGCCAACGTCGTGTTGTACAACGCCAGCGCCGGCAGCCCGAATACCAGCGCCAGCACCGCCAGCCACCACCCTGCCCGTCCCGGCACCACGAAAGCCAACAGCGCAACGCCCAGCGCCGCCCAGCCCAGCACCTTGAAATGAATCATCAGCCCGAGGTTCGACCGCACCACGCATTCCCAGCGACTGGCTTCGTCAACGCAGATGCCGACCCACTGTCCGTCTTCCATGAAGCCGTAACGCGCGGCATAACTGGCGGCCAGCCACAGCGGCAACAAAACGAGCAGCACAATCACGGGCAAGCGGTGGGACATGGAGCACTCCAATCTGCGGAAATCGGCGGCCAGCTTAATCTGCCGACCGGCATTCGCAAGCACTAACAACTGTTAACTGTTCAGCGAGCCCTTGCAACGTGTATCGTCCAGCTACTATTACCCCGAATTCCGCCTGTTTGGTGCCGCAGCATGGCACTTTGGCGCGTGGCCGGTGGTCATAGCCTGCGAACTTCAATCGACACCTTCCTCTAAGGGATCTAGTCATGCTCCGTTCCTTGCGCTTCGCCGCGCTGTTCAGCGGCCTTATCTTGAGTGCGTCCGCACTGGCGGTGGATATCGACGCCGCCAGCTATGGCTACCCGCTGACCAACCCGTTCGAGGCGACGATCGCCACGACACCACCGGACCTGCGTCCGGAGTTGCCGCTGGACGACGACATCAATCAAACGGACCGCAGCCTCACCCTGCGCCCGGAGCGTGAATTCGAACTGCCGGACAATTTCTGGGCGGTGAAGAAGCTCACTTATCGCATCGCCACTCAGGACAAACCGGCGCCGCTGATCTTCCTGATCGCCGGCACTGGCGCGCGCTTTGACAGCACGCTCAACGAATACCTGAAGAAGTTGTATTACAAAGCCGGCTATCACGTCGTGCAGTTGTCCTCGCCAACCAGCTTCGACTTCATCAGCGCCGCTTCGCGTTTCGCCACCCCGGGCGTGACCAAGGAAGACGCCGAAGACATGTATCGCGTGATGCAGGCAGTGCGGGCACAGAATCCGAAGCTGCCGGTCACCGAGTATTACCTGACCGGTTACAGCCTCGGCGCCCTCGATGCCGCGTTCGTCGCGCATCTGGACGAGACCCGCCGCAGCTTCAACTTCAAGAAAGTCCTGCTGCTGAACCCGCCGGTCAACCTGTACACCTCGGTGACCAACCTCGACAAACTGGTACAGACCGAGGTCAAGGGCATCAACAACAGCACCACGTTCTATGAACTGGTACTGACCAAGCTGACCCGCTACTTCCAGCAGAAAGGCTACATCGACCTCAACGATGCGCTGCTGTATGACTTCCAGCAATCCAAGCAGCACCTGACCAACGAACAGATGGCCATGCTGATCGGTACTTCGTTCCGCTTCTCGGCGGCCGACATTGCCTACACCTCGGACCTGGTCAACCGTCGCGGCCTGATCACCCCGCCGAAATTCCCGATCACCGAAGGCACCAGCCTCACGCCGTTCCTCAAGCGTGCGCTGCAATGCGATTTCGACTGCTATATCACCGAACAGGTTATTCCGATGTGGCGCGCGCGCACCGACGGCGGCAGCCTGCTGCAACTGATCGATCAGGTCAGCCTGTATGCGCTCAAGGATTACCTGCACGACAGCCCGAAAATCGCCGTGATGCATAACGCCGACGACGTGATCCTCGGCCCTGGCGACCTGGGCTTCCTGCGTAAAACCTTCGGTGATCGCCTGACCGTTTATCCACTGGGCGGCCACTGCGGCAACCTTAACTACCGCGTCAACAGCGACGCCATGCTGGAGTTCTTCCGTGGCTAAATATCTCCTGCTGATTGCAGCGTTCCTCTGTGCAGGCGTGGCCCAGGCCGACAACAGTAAAGCCGACGCACCGGTGGTGGTCGACAGCGACGGTTTCAAGGAACCGCTGACCAAACTCAAGTTCAACCCGGGCCTGGACCAGCGCGAATTCGAGCGTTCGACGCTCAACGCGCTGAACGTCTACGACCCGTTGGAATCGTGGAACCGCCGGGTCTACCACTTCAACTACCGTTTCGATCAGTGGGTGTTCCTGCCGGTGGTCGATGGCTATCGCTACATCACGCCAAGCTTTGTGCGTACCGGGGTGAGCAACTTCTTCAACAACATTGGTGACGTGCCGAACCTGGTCAACAGCCTGCTGCAGTTCAAGGGCCAGCGCTCGATGGAAACCACCGCGCGGCTGCTGCTCAACACCACGATCGGCATCGCCGGCCTGTGGGACCCGGCGACCGCCATGGGCCTGCCACGCCAGAACGAAGACTTCGGGCAGACCCTGGGCTTCTATGGCGTACCGGGCGGCGCGTACTTCGTACTGCCGATCTTCGGCCCGTCGAACATTCGCGACACCGCAGGTCTGGCCGTGGATTACACCGCCGACACCGCGATCAACTTCCTCAATGTCGCGGAAGTCAGCTCCAACCATCCGGAAGTCTGGGCACTGCGTGCGATCGACAAGCGCTACCAGACCAGCTTCCGCTACGGTCAGATGAACTCGCCGTTCGAGTACGAGAAAGTGCGTTACGTGTACACCGAAGCGCGCAAGTTGCAGATCGCCGAGTAATTTCGGCGGGCAAAAAAATGGGCCATTCGATGCGAGTCGAATGGCCCTTTTTCATGGCATCACACAGATCAAATTGTAGGAGTGAGCCTGCTCGCGATAGCGGTGTACCAGTCACCACCTGTCTGGCTGACAAACCGCTATCGCGAGCAGGCTCACTCCTACAGGGGGGACTGCGTTCAGCCTTTGATTGCGCGCCAGAGCTTGCCCACGACAATCACCACCGCCAACACCGCTGCGCCGGCAATAATCCCCGCGACACCATTGAGCAGCATCGGCACGGCAAACCCGGCGCTGCCCGCCGCTGCGCCAACACCTTCGATCCAGTGATGCAGCACCGGCACGCCATGGGTGAGGATGCCGCCGCCGACCAGGAACATCGCCGCCGTGCCGACCACCGACAGGGTTTTCATCATGTACGGCGCGGCACTGAGAATGCCGCCGCCGATCTTTTTCGCCATCTGCCCGGGTTTCTGCGTCAGCCACAGCCCCAGGTCGTCGAGTTTGACAATGCCCGCCACCAAACCGTAAACGCCGACGGTCATGACAATGGCGATGCCGGACATGACGACCACTTGCTGAGTCAGCGAGGCATCCGCCACGGTGCCAAGGGTGATGGCGATGATTTCTGCCGAGAGAATGAAGTCAGTGCGGATCGCGCCTTTGATCTTGTCCTTCTCGTACGCCACCAGATCGGTAGCCGGGTCGGCGACAGCCTCGGTCAGCTGTGCATGGCCGGCTTCGTCCTCCTCTTTGCTGTGCAGGAACTTGTGCGCGAGCTTTTCGAAACCCTCGAAGCACAGGTACGCACCGCCGACCATCAACAGCGGCGTCACCAGCCACGGCACGAAGGCGCTGATCGCCAGCGCCGACGGCACCAAAATCAGTTTATTGACGAACGAGCCCTTCGCCACCGCCCAGACCACGGGAATTTCCCGCTCGGCGCGCACGCCCGAGACCTGCTGTGCGTTGAGCGCCAAGTCGTCCCCGAGCACGCCGGCAGTCTTCTTGGCGGCCATTTTCGTCATCAATGCAACGTCATCCAGAACGGTGGCGATGTCATCGATCAGCACCAGCAAACTGCTTCCTGCCATGAATCCTGTTTCCTTCTGTGTATGAATGTTGCCAAGCATAACGCGACCGCCGGCCACAGGCTGCATTGTTGAGCGTCGCTCAAGGCCGGTGCTACCATGCGCCACCGCCAGAACAGGCAAGGAACCACCGGGTTTATGAGCACAATCCGCGAGCGTAACAAAGAACTGATCCTGCGCGCCGCCAGCGAAGAGTTTGCCGACAAGGGCTTTGCGGCGACCAAAACCAGCGACATCGCCGCCAAGGCGGGATTGCCCAAGCCCAACGTCTACTACTACTTCAAATCCAAGGAAAACCTCTACCGCGAGGTGCTGGAAAGCATCATCGAGCCGATTCTGCAGGCCTCGACCCCGTTCAACCCGGACGGTGTGCCGAGCGAGGTGCTGAGCGGCTACATCCGTTCGAAGATCCGCATCTCCCGCGACCTGCCCTACGCCTCCAAGGTGTTCGCCAGCGAAATCATGCACGGCGCCCCGCACCTGAGCGCCGACCTGGTCGAACAGCTCAACGCCCAGGCCAAGCACAACATCGCCTGCATCCAGAGCTGGATCGACCGCGGCCAGATCGCCCCGATCGATCCCAACCACCTGATGTTCAGCATCTGGGCCGCGACCCAGACCTACGCCGATTTCGACTGGCAGATTTCTGCGGTGACGGGGAAAGACAAGCTCGACGAAGCCGATTATGAAGCGGCGGCGCAGACGATTATCCGGTTGGTTTTAAAAGGGTGTGAGCCGGACTGAAAGACCGCAGCGACGCAATCGCGAGCAGGCTCACTCCTATAGTGGATATTTGGTGCTCTCAAATCACCTGTGGGAGCGAGCTTGCTCGCGAATGGAGCGACTCGGTCTGCCTATCAGCCCAGATCGCATGCCACAGCGGATAGTCGCTAATCCTTTGCACTAAACCTGCCCGCAACGGGTTAGCCACAACGTATCGAGCCATTTTTACCAAATCATCTTCCCGCCGCAGTGCGCGATCGTGAAACCCATGCTGCCAGAGGGTGCCTTTTCTACCCGCAGCCGTGTTCACAGCACGCGCGCTTAAGGACTTTGTCCTTTGCATCAGTTCACTCAAGGAACCCTGCTTCAAATCGATCAACCAGTGAAAGTGGTCGGGCATAACCACCCATGCCAACGAGTCGGCAAACCCCAGCTCCTCGGCGTTTCGAAATTGGTCACCGACTAACTTACCTAATGCAAAATCGCGGAAAACAGGTTCGCGATGAAGTGTGTTGGCGGTCAGTAGATATAAGCGGTTAGGTTCGTCGTAACGGCCAATGCGCAGGCGATGCGAGGCTGATAGTTTTGGCATTCCTTTGCCCCTTTCATGAGAACACCTGAAAGATTAGATCCAAAGCACAGACAGGAGGCGGACAGACGTTGGCTAAATATGTCTCTTAAATCGCCTTCGCGAGCAAGCTCGCTCCCACAGGGGCTTTCGGACACTCGAACATTTTGTATGTCTAACCCAAGTTCACTGTAGGAGTGAGCCTGCTCGCGATGGCGATAGCTCAATCACCGCAAATTCAAGCAATCACCCCCCCATCCGCCCTCAGATCCAGCGCCTCCACCGCCTTGATCGCCACCTGCTCATCCACATCCGACAAATCCCCGCTGATCCCGATAGCCCCCAACACCACCCCAGCCTGATTCCGAATCAACACACCACCCGGTGCGGGCACGACGCTGCCGTGCCCCATGCTGCTCAACGAAGCAAAAAAGGCCGGGCGTTGTTGGGCGTCCTGGGCGAGCAGGCGTGAGCCTTTGCCCAGAGCGATGGCGCCCCAGGCTTTGCCGATGGCGATGTTCGGGCGCAGCAGGCTGGCGCCGTCTTCGCGTTGCAGGGCGATCAGGTGGCCGCCGGTGTCGAGTACCGCGATGGTCAGCGGTGCGGCGTTGATGCCGCGCCCTGCACTGATGGCTTCGCTGACCAGGTTGACTGCGACTTTCAAGGTTAAAGCGCTCATGGTGCCGTCCTCATTTTGTTATAGGGAAAGTCGTGGGACTGCGCGTTTGTGCCACAGCCCGATGCCACAAATAGAACACAATGAGTTATTTTTTTGTATACAATAATTCTCGAAAAGCGCCACATGCGACGAAAAGCCACAGCACAAAAGGCTTCCGACGAATGAAACAGACGCTTGAGAAAATGGATTGACCTGCGCCGTCCGCCGTGAATACACTCTGCGCAAAGCCACTTGTATACAATTACAAAACGTAAAGAGGCACAAAACCATGAGCAAAATGAGAGCAATCGAAGCCGCCGTTCTGGTGATGCGCCGCGAAGGGGTTGATACCGCTTTTGGCATCCCGGGCGCAGCGATCAACCCGCTGTACTCCGCCTTGCAGAAGGTAGGTGGCATCGATCACGTCCTTGCTCGCCACGTTGAAGGCGCCTCGCACATGGCCGAGGGCTACACCCGCACCAAGGCTGGCAATATCGGCGTGTGCATCGGCACGTCCGGCCCGGCCGGTACCGACATGGTCACCGGGCTCTACAGCGCCTCGGCCGACTCGATTCCAATCCTCTGCATCACCGGGCAAGCACCCCGCGCCCGGATGCACAAGGAAGACTTCCAGGCTGTCGACATCACCAGCATCGTCAAGCCAGTCACCAAGTGGGCGACCACGGTGCTCGAACCGGGCCAGGTGCCTTACGCGTTCCAGAAAGCCTTCTATGAAATGCGCTCCGGCCGTCCAGGCCCGGTACTGATCGACCTGCCGTTCGACGTGCAGATGGCCGAGATCGAATTCGACATCGACGCCTACCAACCGCTGCCACTGGCCAAACCGACCGCTACCCGCGTGCAGGTCGAGAAGGCTTTGGCATTGCTGGATCAGGCCGAGCGTCCACTGTTGGTTGCCGGCGGCGGCATCATCAACGCCGACGCCAGCGATCTGCTGGTCGAGTTCGCCGAACTGACCGGCATCCCGGTCATCCCGACCCTGATGGGCTGGGGCACCATCCCTGACGATCACCCGCTGATGGTCGGCATGGTCGGTCTGCAGACGTCGCACCGTTACGGCAACGCGACGATGCTGAAATCCGACGTGGTGCTGGGCATCGGCAACCGTTGGGCCAACCGCCACACCGGGTCGGTTGACGTTTACACCGAAGGCCGCAAGTTCATTCACGTCGACATCGAAGGCACGCAGATCGGTCGTGTGTTCACGCCGGATCTGGGCATCGTTTCCGACGCCGCCGCAGCGCTGACCGTGTTCATCGAAGTGGCGCGTGAATGGCAAGCCGCCGGCAAGCTGAAGAACCGCAGTGCCTGGCTGCAGGATTGCCAGCAGCGCAAGGCCAGCCTGCATCGCAAGACCCACTTCGACAACGTGCCGGTCAAGCCGCAGCGCGTTTACGAAGAAATGAACCAGGTGTTCGGCAAGGACACCTGCTACGTCAGCACCATCGGTCTGTCGCAGATTGCCGGCGCGCAGTTCCTGCACGTCTACAAGCCGCGTCACTGGATCAACTGTGGCCAGGCCGGCCCGTTGGGCTGGACCATTCCGGCAGCGCTGGGCGTGGTCAAGGCCGATCCGAGCCGGAAAGTCGTGGCCCTGTCGGGGGACTATGATTTCCAGTTCATGATCGAAGAACTGGCGGTCGGCGCTCAGTTCAAACTGCCGTACATCCACGTCGTGGTGAACAACTCGTACCTGGGCCTGATCCGTCAGGCCCAGCGCGGGTTCGAAATGGACTACTGCGTGCAGTTGTCCTTCGATAACCTGAATGCGCCGGAACTCAACGGTTACGGGGTTGACCACATCGCAGTCGCCGAAGGCCTCGGCTGTAAAGCGCTACGTGTGTTCGAGCCGTCGGAAATCGCCCCTGCCCTGCGCAAGGCCGAACAGATGATCGAAGAGTTCAAAGTGCCGGTGATCGTCGAAATCATTCTGGAGCGTGTGACCAACATCTCCATGGGTACCGAGATCAACGCGGTCAACGAATTCGAAGACCTGGCACTGGTCGGCAACGACGCGCCAACGGCGATTTCGCTGCTTGATTAACTGCTGACTGCTCTCCCTGTGGGAGCGAGCCTGCTCGCGAAGACTGCTTCATATCCAACACGTATGTTGGCTGACAGACCGCTTTCGCGAGCAGGCTCGCTCCCACAGGGGACCTCACAAGATTTACGGGAGACCACCATGCCGCGTTTCGCAGCCAACCTGTCCATGCTGTTCACCGAACAGGACTTCCTTGCCCGTTTCGACGCCGCCGCCAAGGCCGGTTTCAGTGGCGTGGAATATCTGTTCCCGTACGATTTCAGCTCGGCTGAAATCAAGGCAAAACTCGAGGCCAACGGTCTGAGCCAAGTGCTGTTCAACCTGCCGGCCGGTGACTGGGCCAAGGGCGAGCGCGGTATCGCCTGCCTGCCGGATCGGGTCGAAGAATTCCGCGCTGGCGTCGATCTGGCGATTGCCTATGCGCAAGTGCTGGGCAACACCCAGGTCAACTGCCTGGCCGGCATCCGCCCGCAAGGCGTTGACGATGCCACCGTGGAAAAGACCTTCGTCGCCAACCTCAAATACGCTGCCGACAAGCTGCAAGCGGCGGGTATCAAACTGGTGATGGAAGCGATCAACACCCGCGACATTCCCGGTTTCTACCTGAACAACACCGCGCAAGCCCTGTCGATTCGCGAGCAGGTCGGCAGCGCCAATCTATTCCTGCAATACGACATCTATCACATGCAGATCATGGAAGGCGATCTGGCCCGCACCCTGCAATCGCACCTGGCCGAGATCAACCATGTGCAGCTCGCGGACAACCCGGGGCGCAACGAACCCGGCACCGGTGAGATCAACTACCGCTTCCTGTTCGAACACCTCGACCGCATCGGTTATCAGGGTTGGGTCGGTTGCGAGTACAAGCCGTTGACCACCACCGAAGCGGGCCTGGGCTGGCTGAAGTCGCACAACGCAATCTGACCAACACGTGACCCCTGTAGGAGCTGCCGAAGGCTGCGATCTTTTGATCTTGACCTTCAAAAGCAAAAGCAAAATCAAAAGATCGCAGCCTGCGGCAGCTCCTACGGCTGTTTATAAAAACAAGAGGATTTTCTCATGGCTAAAATCGGATTCATCGGCACCGGCATCATGGGCCACCCAATGGCGGCGAACCTGCAGAAAGCCGGTCACAGCCTGTTCCTGTCGCAACACCACGACGCTGCCCCGGCTGATCTGGTCGCCGCTGGCGCCGTTGCTCTGGCCAACCCGCGCGAAGTGGCGCAGGAAGCCGAATTCATCATCGTCATGGTTCCGGACACCCCGCAGGTCGACGACGTGCTGTTCCGCGCCGACGGCGTTGCGGCCGGGATCGGCAAGGGCAAAGTGGTCATCGACATGAGCTCGATTTCGCCGACCGCCACCAAAGCCTTCGCGGCGAAGATCAACGAAAAAAGCGCGCAGTACCTCGACGCGCCAGTGTCCGGCGGTGAAGTCGGCGCCAAGGCCGCGACCCTGAGCATCATGGTCGGCGGCGACGCCGATGCCTTCGAACGCGCCCTGCCGCTGTTCCAGGCCATGGGCAAGAACATCACCCTGGTCGGCGGCAATGGCGATGGTCAGACCGCCAAGGTTGCGAATCAGATCATCGTGGCGCTGAACATCCAGGCCGTTGCCGAAGCGCTGCTGTTCGCCTCGAAGAACGGTGCCGATCCGGCCAAGGTACGTGAAGCCCTGATGGGTGGTTTCGCTTCCTCGAAGATTCTCGAAGTGCACGGCGAGCGCATGATCAAAGGCACCTTCGACCCGGGCTTCCGCATCAGCCTGCACCAGAAGGACCTGAACCTGGCCCTGCAAGGCGCCAAGGAGCTGAACATCAACCTGCCGAACACCGCGAACGCCCAACAAGTGTTCAGCACCTGCGCAGCCATCGGCGGCAGCAACTGGGACCACTCGGCGCTGATCAAGGGCCTGGAACACATGGCCAATTTCTCGATTCGCGACAATAAATAAAGCCTGCACAAAACCCTTTGGGAGCGAGCCTGCTCGCGAAAGCGGCTTCACATTCAACATCCAAGTTGGCTGACATACCGCGTTCGCGAGCAGGCTCGCTCCCACAATGGATCTGAGTCGCCCTTTCGAATAACAAGAATTCCGGGAGCCCGCCATGTCGGTCGATCCGCAACAACTGCTGCGCGAGCTGTTTGCCACAGCCATCGACGCGGCGCATCCGAACCAAGTCCTCGAAGCCCATCTGCCTGCCGACCGCAGCGGTCGGGTGATCGTCATCGGTGCCGGCAAAGCCGCTGCCGCCATGGCGCAAGTGGTCGAGTGTTGCTGGGAGGGTGAAGTCACCGGCCTGGTGGTGACCCGCTACGGTCACGGCGCCCCGTGCGAAAAAATCGAAGTGGTCGAAGCCGCGCATCCGGTGCCGGACGCGGCGGGTCTGGCCGTGGCCAAACGCGTGCTGGAACTGGTCAGCAACCTCCGCGAAGACGACCGCGTGATCTTTCTGCTCTCCGGCGGCGGCTCTGCCCTGCTCGCCCTGCCGGCCGAAGGCATTACCCTCGCTGACAAACAGTCGATCAACAAAGCCCTGCTGAAATCCGGCGCAACCATCGGCGAGATGAACTGCGTGCGCAAGCACCTCTCGGCGATCAAGGGCGGCCGCCTCGGCAAGGCCTGCTGGCCGGCGACGGTTTATACCTATGCGATTTCCGATGTACCGGGCGACCTCGCCACGGTCATCGCTTCTGGCCCCACCGTGGCCGACCCGAGCACTTCCGCTGAAGCGCTGGCGATCATCAAGCGCTACGGCATCGACATCCCCGCCTCCGTGCGCGCATGGCTGCAGAGTCCGGAATCGGAAACCGTCAAACCCGGCGACCCGAGCCTGGCACGCAGCCATTTCCAGTTGATCGCGCGGCCACAGCAATCATTGGATGCGGCGGCGGTGAAATGCCGTCAGGCCGGTTTCAGCACATTGATTCTCGGCGACCTCGAAGGCGAGTCCCGTGAAGTGGCGAAAGTCCACGCTGGCATCGCCCGGCAGATCATCCACCACGGCCAGCCACTGGCGGCGCCGTGCGTGATTCTCTCCGGCGGCGAAACCACGGTGACCGTGCGCGGCAATGGCCGTGGCGGCCGTAATGCCGAATTCCTCTTGAGCCTGACCGACAGCCTCAAGGGCCAGCCCGGCGTCTACGCCTTGGCCGGTGACACCGACGGCATCGACGGCTCGGAAGACAACGCCGGCGCGATCATGACCCCGGACAGCTACGCCCGCGCCGCCGCCCTCGGCTTGAGCGCCAGCGACGAGCTGGATAACAACAACGGCTACGGCTACTTCCAGGCGCTCGATGCGCTGATCGTCACCGAGCCGACCCGCACCAACGTCAACGACTTCCGCGCCATTCTGATCCTTGAGAACTGCAAATCATGACGCCTGATAAAAAGGTCAAAATCCTCGCCACCCTCGGCCCTGCGGTCGATGGCATCGACGACATTCGCGAGCTGGTCGAGGCCGGGGTCAACATCTTCCGCCTGAACTTCAGCCACGGCGATCACGCCGACCACGCCAAGCGCTATCAATGGATCCGCGAAGTCGAGCGCCAGCTCAACTACCCGCTGGGCATTCTCATGGATCTGCAAGGGCCGAAACTGCGTGTCGGCAAGTTCGCTGACGGCAAGGTTCAGTTGCATCGCGGTCAGGCGTTCCGCTTGGATCTTGATACGGCACCGGGCGATGAACGCCGGGTGAATCTGCCGCATCCGGAGATCATTGCCGCGCTGGAAGCCGGCATGGATCTGCTGCTCGACGACGGCAAACTGCGCCTGCGCGTGGTCACCAAGTACGCCGATGCAATCGACACCACGGTGCTCAACGGCGGCGAATTGTCCGATCGCAAAGGTGTGAATGTGCCGCAAGCGGTGCTCGACCTCAGCCCGCTGACCGCCAAGGATCGCCGCGACCTGAGCTTCGGTCTGGAGCTGGGCGTGGACTGGGTCGCGCTGTCGTTCGTGCAGCGTCCGCAAGACATCGTCGAAGCCCGCGCATTGATCGGCGACAAGGCGTTTCTGATGGCAAAAATCGAGAAGCCTTCGGCGGTCGAGCAATTGCGTGAAATCGCTGAGCTGAGCGACGCAATCATGGTCGCGCGCGGGGACCTTGGCGTGGAAGTGCCGGCGGAAAGCGTGCCGCAGATTCAGAAAAACATCATCACCACCTGCCGCGCACTGGGCAAACCGGTGGTGGTGGCGACACAGATGCTCGAGTCGATGCGCTTCTCCCCTGCCCCAACCCGTGCCGAGGTGACTGACGTCGCCAACGCCGTGGCCGAAGGCGCCGATGCGGTGATGCTCTCGGCGGAAACTGCATCCGGGGAATATCCGCTGGAAGCCGTGCAGATGATGAGCAAGATCATCCGTCAGGTTGAGAACGGTCCGGATTATCAGACTCAGCTCGACGTTAGTCGGCCGAAAGCCGAGGCGACCGTTTCCGATGCGATCAGCTGCGCGATCCGCCGGATCAGCAACGTGCTGCCGGTGGCGGTGCTGGTCAATTACAGCGAGTCGGGCGCTTCGACGCTGCGTGCATCGCGGGAGCGGCCGAAAGCACCGATCCTCAACCTGACGCCAAATCTGCAGACGGCGCGGCGCTTGAGCGTGGCGTGGGGCATTCATTCGGTGGTCAACGATCGCCTGCGGCAGGTCGACGAAGTCTGCTCGACTGCGCTGGAGATTGCTCAGGCGCAAGGCATGGCCGAGCGTGGCGACACGTTGCTGATCACCGCGGGCGTGCCGTTTGGGCAGCCGGGGTCGACCAATTCGCTGCGCATTGAGACGTTGATTTAGCGCTTGTACCGGCCTCTTCGCGAGCAGGCTCGCTCCCACATTGGTTCTGTGTCGATCACAGAACCGAGACTGGACGCAGATCCATGTGGGAGCGAGCCTGCTCGCGAAGCAGGCGCCTCGGTTTTCCCTGACTTTCAGAACTGCCATGCCCGCCAATCATTTCAACACCCACTGCCCCGACTGGGCCGAGGCTTTGCTCAACGGTTTCAGTCAGATTTTCTTCCAGCGCCATCCGCTGTGCGGCCTGCTGTGTCTGTTGGCGATTCTGCTGACGGCGCCGGTGCTGTTCGCCGGGGCGCTGCTCGGTGGCGTAGCCGGTCTGCTCACCGCGCAGCGGCGCAACTACGCCAAGGCCGATCGCCAGGCCGGGCTGTTCAGCTACAACGGCGTTTTGCTCGGTCTGCTGCTGAGCCTGTATTTCCCCTGGTCGCCGCTACTACCGCCGCTGATTCTCGCGGCTGGCGGTTTGAGCGCTATGCTCACTCAGCAATGGCTCAAGCATGTCTATCGCAGCCGTTCCATACCCGCCTACACGTCGCCTTTCGTAGCGATCAGTTGGGTGCTGCTGATATTCGCCGAACCGTCCGCCTCGGCGGCGTCGATCGATCTGAATACGGCGAATGTGCTCGCCGCTGAACTGCGCGGCTTTGGCCAGGTGATGTTCCTTGACCATCCGTTGGCCGGGGCGTTGATCGCCAGCGGTTTGCTGCTCGCCGATCGCCGCGCTTTCTGCTGGGCGCTGCTGGCGTCGGCGATCGGCCTCGGCTCCAGTCTGCTGCATCACGAAACGTCCGCCGCACTGCTCGGGCTCGGCGGCTACAACGCCGTGCTCGCCGCCCTCGCCTTCAGCGCGCAACGGCAACATCCGTGGCTGCCGCTGCTCGGGATTGTCCTGGCGCTGTTGGTGACGCCGCTGTTTGCTGCTGCGGGACTGGCGACGCTGACCGCGCCGTTCATCCTCGCCTGCTGGCTGATTCGTGCCGGCATTCAAATGCTCGGCAAGGCGTCGCTTGCGCATGAGTCTTGCGCTCACGAGGAGAATCACCCTAGGCTGCGCTGATCTTCGATTCAGGCGTTATCCATGGACAGCAGCAACAATTGGCGCGAACGGCTTTTCGTCATGATTTTCCAGAGCGACACCCCGGCCGGGCGTCGCTTCGACGGCATTCTGCTGTTGATCATCCTCGCCAGCCTGGTGATCGTGATGCTCGACAGTATCGACAGCATTCACCGCAATTACGCCGACGTGCTGGCCTATATAGAGTGGGGTTTCACGGCGATTTTCCTCGGCGAGTACATCCTGCGTCTGTACTGCTCGCCGAAGCCGCTGCGCTATGCCTTCAGCTTTTATGGATTGGTCGACCTGCTGGCGATCGTGCCCGGCATCCTCGCGCTGTATTACAGCGATGCGCAGTATCTGCTGATCATCCGCATCATTCGGATGCTGCGGATTTTCCGCGTGCTCAAGCTCAGCCCGTATCTGAAGCAGGCCAACTATCTGATGTCGGCGCTGCGCGGCAGCAAGCAGAAAATCGTCGT
Organism: Pseudomonas koreensis; assembly: GCF_024169245.1. NCBI lineage: Bacteria > Pseudomonadati > Pseudomonadota > Gammaproteobacteria > Pseudomonadales > Pseudomonadaceae > Pseudomonas > Pseudomonas koreensis. The sequence continues at coordinate 3,074,841 of NZ_JALJWP010000001.1, read as the reverse complement.
GTTTCTGGTCAGCGTATGCACGCTGGTGACGGTGTTCGGCACGCTGATGTATGTGATTGAAGGCCCGGAGCATGGCTTCACCAGCATTCCCAAAGGCATCTATTGGGCGATCGTCACCTTGACCACCGTCGGTTTCGGCGACATCGTGCCGAAGACGCCGCTGGGCCAAGTGATCTCCTCGCTGGTGATGATCACCGGTTACTCGATCATCGCCGTGCCCACGGGGATTTTCACCGCTGAGCTGGCCAATGCCATGCGCGGCGAGCAGCTGCAACATGACTGCCCGGGGTGCCAGAAAAAGACCCACGAGCAGAGCGCAGCGTTCTGTTCGCGATGTGGCAGTCAGCTGTTCAAGAAAGTGGAATAAGCACAGAGCTTTTTAATCTTTAAGCGCTTATGCGTCGCCCGTTATAGTCAGTGGCAATTAAACATCACCCCCTGTAGGAGCTGCCGAAGGCTGCGATCTTTTGACTTTGTTTTCAAGATCAAAAGCTCGCAGCCTTCGGCAGCTCCTACACCGACAATCAACAAGGAATGCGCAGTGAAAAAACTCTTTGGCGCCTCACTTCTCGCCGCCGGCCTGACCTTGGCCAACATCGCCCAGGCAGCACCGACGCTGCTTAACGTTTCCTACGACGTGATGCGCGATTTCTACAAGGACTACAACACTGCGTTCCAGAAACACTGGCAAGCCGAGCACAAGGAAAACATCACCGTACAGATGTCCTTCGGTGGCTCGAGCAAGCAGGCGCGCTCGGTGATCGATGGCCTGCCGGCTGACGTCATCACCATGAACATGGCCACCGACATCAACGCCCTCGCCGACAACGGCAAACTGGTGCCGGACAATTGGGTCACGCGCCTGCCGAACAACAGCGCACCGTTCACCTCGGCGACGGTGTTCATTGTTCGCAAGGGCAACCCGAAAGCGCTGAAAGACTGGCCGGACCTGCTCAAGGACGGCGTACAGGTGATCGTCCCCAATCCGAAAACCTCGGGTAACGGCCGCTACACCTACCTCTCGGCCTGGGGTTATGTGCTGAAGAATGGCGGTGACGAGAACAAGGCCAAGGACTTCGTCGGCAAGCTGTTCAAGCAGGCACCAGTACTGGATACCGGTGGCCGCGCCGCCACCACCACGTTCATGACCAACCAGATCGGCGACGTGCTGGTGACCTTCGAAAACGAAGCGGAAATGATCGCCCGCGAGTTCGGCCGCGATCAGTTCGAAGTCATCTACCCAAGCGTCTCCGCCGAAGCGGAGCCACCGGTGTCCGTGGTCGACAAAGTTGTCGACAAGAAAGGCTCGCGCGCTGCGGCGGATGAGTATCTGAAGTACCTGTGGTCGCCGGAAGGCCAGGAAATTGCGGCGGCCAACTACCTGCGTCCGCGTGACCCGGCGGTGCTGGCGAAGTACACCGACCGTTTCCCGAAAGTCGATTTCCTTTCGGTGGAGAAGACGTTTGGTGACTGGCGCACCGTGCAAAAGACTCACTTCAATGATGGTGGGGTGTTTGATCAGATTTATAGCGGGCAGTAAGGCTTGATCTGAAAAACAAAAAGGCGACCCGCTGAGGTCGCCTTTTTGTTGAGCCAGAAGCCCCTCACCCCAGCCCTCTCCCAGAGGGAGAGGGGGCCGACCGAGGTGACTTACGTCAGACATCGACCTGAAGGACCGAGTGGAATATGGATCGAGAAGATAATTTTTGGATTCGACCGTTGCGGATTCAGCGAATAACCATCAGGTCGGCGTACCTCCCAAGCATCCCCCAATCAGTCCCCTCTCCCCCCGGGAGAGGGCTAGGGTGAGGGGCTTTTGTTGAATGAACAAACACATCCAGCCTTCCCCCGTAACCATCCAGAATTCATTACACAACGTAATAACAGTTATCATCCGAAAACGTCTTCTGCCCGTCCCCGTTGTCCATTAGCCTCCCCGCTTTCCTGTGCCCGACCCGAGATCCTCTATGACCACCACACCTCACGCAATGACCCGAGGCATGGTCCTGCTGTTCGCGTTCTGCTGCGGCGCCATCGTTGCCAACATTTACTATGCCCAACCGATCATCGGCCTGATTGCGCCGGACATCGGCCTGTCCGACACCATGGCCAGCTTCATCGTCTCGCTGACCCAGATCGGTTACGCGTTGGGCCTGTTCTTTCTGGTGCCGCTGGGGGATCTGCTGGAGAACCGGCGGCTGATGATCATCACCACGGTCGTGGCGATCGCCAGTCTGCTCGGCGCAGCGTTTACCGAGCAGCCCAACGTATTTCTGCTTATCTCCTTGTTGGTCGGCTTCAGCTCGGTGTCGGTGCAGATCCTGATCCCGCTGGCCGCGCATCTGGCGCCGGAAGAGTCCCGTGGCCGCGTGGTCGGCGGGATCATGGGCGGTCTGCTGCTGGGTATTCTGTTGGCGCGACCGGTGTCGAGCGTGGTCGCCGACCACCTCGGCTGGCGCGCCATGTTCATGATCGCCGCAGCGTTGATGGCGGCAATCAGCGTGGTGCTCGCACTGACCGTACCCAAGCGCCAGCCCGATCACAGCGCCACCTATGGCCAGTTGATCGGCTCGTTGTGGACGCTGCTGCGCCAGCAACCGGTGCTGCGTCAGCGGGCGTTTTATCAGGGCTGCATGTTTGCCACGTTCAGCCTGTTCTGGACCGCCGTGCCGCTGGAACTGGCGCGCAACCATGGCCTGTCGCAAAGCGAAATCGCGATTTTCGCCTTGGTCGGCGCCATCGGTGCCATCGCCGCGCCAATCAGCGGTCGCCTCGCCGATGCCGGCCACACGCGCATCGCCTCGCTGCTGGCCATGCTCTTCGCCAGCCTGAGCTTCCTGCCCGCCTTCATTCACCCGGCCTACAGCGTCATCGGCCTGGCCGTGACCGGCGTGGTGCTCGACTTCTGCGTGCAGATGAACATGGTCCTCGGCCAACGCGCGGTGTACTCGCTGGACGCGAAAAGTCGCGGCCGTTTGAACGCGCTGTACATGACCAGCATCTTCATCGGCGGCGCCTTCGGCTCGTCGGTAGCCAGCGCGGTGTACGAGCATGGCGGCTGGTTGTGGATCGTGATTGTCGGCAGCGTCTTTCCGTTGCTGGCGTTGTTGCGGTTTTTGAGCACTTCACGACGCGCTTCATTGGCCACCGCTTAAGGCTTCAAAAGCTTCGCGAGCAAGCTCGCTCCCACAGGTTTTGGGTGACCTTCGAATCACTGCAATACACAAAACCAGTGTGGGAGCGAGCCTGCTCGCGAAGGCGTCAGTTCAGATCATGTTTGCACCGACTGACACACCGCTTTCGCGAGCAGGCTCGCTCCCACAATTGGACGTACCTTCAATACCGAACCAGTTTCTCCATCGCCGCATCCGCCAGAAACGAGGAGCGGCTTTTGACGTTATGCTCGCGTACATAGCGATCAATACGCTGAATCACATAGCCGGGCAGCGTAACGTTGACCTTTTCGGTCTTGCCCAGGTACGGCGAGATATCCAGCTCCAGCATGCCCCAGCCCATCTCGGCAAAATCCGGATGATTGCGATGCGCCGCTGCCGAGGTCGGCATCGGAATCGCCTGACCGGCCGCTGCAATCTCTTGCAGCATGAGGTGAGCCACTTCCACGGCTGCGTTGTAGGCCTCCTCGAAGCAGTCCCCGGCCGTGACTGCGCCGGGAATATCGGGGATCTGAATACCGATGGCAGTGTTCTCGTCACCCCACTCGATGCAGATGGGATATTGCATTACGGATCTCCTTCATGGCGGGTAGGCGGGCTGAACAACCCCGCACGCCGCCTGATGCTTTTGACTGTCCCCAGTGGAAAATCCATTTTCGGATGCGGGACGGCAATCGTGTTCGGGTTGTAAGGATGAGTGAAAATGTGATGACTGCCGGCAACCCGATCCAACGTCCAGCCAGCCTCCTCCAGCTCCTTCATCAATAGACTGCTCTGCACAACCGCCTCCTTGGCCTGGCCCCCTAAAAATAACTCTAGAGTTATCTTTACTCAAGCACAGAATGCGACGGGGTGATGGTGGGTTGTTTTACAAGGTGTGATTCAAACGGCAAAAAAACGGCGATCCCAGGATCGCCGTTTCTCTTACTGTCCGAACTTCTTGCCCAACCCCGGCGGGACGCCGTGGATGTTGGTGTCTTCCCACGGGCCGTTGGGGCTGACCGAGCGGCTCCAGCCGTTGTTCCAGCGGTAGTAGGTGCGCTGGCGGTAGAAGGTGTTGGTCTGGTCGTCGAGGACATAGACGCCGAGTTTCTGGTCCCAGTGGCTGTTGCCGCCCGGTGGTGGGGCGAAGCTGGCCGACGTGCGTGGCACCGGTTTCGACGGTTTTGCCGGGATGCTCTTGCCGGGGCTCGGCGAGGTCGACGGGGTCGGGCTCGGTTGCGAGGGCGGGATCGGCGGCAGGCTGGTGGTCGGTTCAGGGCGTTGTACCGCACATGCACTCAAGCCCAGGGCCAGTGTGAGGACTGTGATGCGGGCGATGGTGTGCATGGCGGTGCTTTCCTGTTGGGTCCGGTTACTGGTCCGGGCTATCGATAGTCAGTTTTTGTGGCGCGGTGGTGCTGCTGGCCACTGGGCCGCTGCGACCGATCCACTCACCGGCCGTCGGTTGACCGGCCCGTGAGATGCGCGCAACCAGTTGGACTTCAGGGAAGTTGGACAGTTTCAACTGCGGCATCATTGCGTCGGCGTCGCCCAGTTCGACGGTCACTGGCAGGTCGGCGACGGTGAGGCGTTTGGCCGCCAGCGGCGCCGGTGGGCCTGAGGTGGCGCGGGCGAAGATGAACACGCTGTCGCCCGGCTGCACCTTGCTCTTGAGTTCGCTGGCCAGATCAACGCTGACTTTCAGCAACGCAGCTTTCGGCGCCGGTACTTGGGCAACTTTGCCACCGCTGGCCTTCAGGCGTTCGGCGGCACGCTCGATTCCGCCTTGCAGCGCAGCGCGCGAGTTGTCTTCCGGAGGCAGTTGCGCGAGCAGGCGATTCCAGTAGTCGATTGCTTCTTGATACCGCTCGCCTTCGAACGCGGCGATGCCGAGCAGGCCGAGGCTGGTGACTTCTTTCGGATCGCCCTTCAGCGCTTCGTCGGTCAGGTTCTGAATCTTCTCCGACCACTTTTTACCGTCAGCAAAATACTGCGCCTGCGCCCACTGGCCGAGCAGTTCCGGCGGGCGACCGGCGAGGTTCGCGGCGCGCTCGAACATCTTCGCCGCGTCCGCTGGGCGATCCTGAGCCATGTAGGTACGGCCGAGGAAATACAGACCTTCGGCGGAATCCGGTTGTGCGGCGACTGCACGCTCCAGACGCTGGGTCATCTCTTCCATCGACTGCGGAGCCTGGGCGAATTCGCGGGTCAGTTCGACCTTGTCGGCGGCGCCGAAATGCAGGTACAGACCAAGGCCCAGCACCGGCACCAACACAGCGGCCAGCAGCGGCAATGGCTTGCCCAGGCGCGAGACACGCGGTGCGGTGACGCCTTCGGTATCAGCGAGCAGTTCACGCGCAGCTTCCGCGCGGCCGCTGTCCAGTTGCGCGGCGTCGAGCACGCCTTCGGCCTGCTGCGCTTGCAGCTCGGCAACCCGCTCCTGATACAGCGCGACGTTCAGCGCGGTGCGATCTTCTTCACGCTGGGCGCGGCGTTCGCGCAGCACCGGGATCAGCAGAAAACTCAGGGCGACCAGAAGCAACAGCCCTGCGGCAAGCCAGAAATCAATCATTCTTGGTTTTTATCCAACAGTTGGTCGAGGCGCTGACGTTCTTCGGCAGACAGCGATGACGGGGTTTCGGCACGTTGCCCGCGACGCCTGCGCACGATCAGTGCGATCACTACGAAACCACCGAGCAGCAGCCCGGCCGGGCCGAACCACAGCAGCGCGGTCTTCGCATTGAGCGCCGGTTTGTAACGGACGAAATCACCGTAGCGATCGACCATGAAGTCGATGATCTGCTGATTGTCCTTGCCCTCGCCGAGCATGCGGAAAATCTCCTTGCGCAGGTCGGCGGCGATCGGCGCGTTGGAGTCGGCGATGTCCTGGTTCTGGCATTTGGGGCAGCGCAGTTCCTTGGTCAGTTCGCGGAAACGCTCGCGGTCGCCCTCGTTGGCAAACTCGTAGGTGTCGATAGCCGCGTGGGCGACACCGGCCAGACTCAAGCCCAACACCACTGCTGCGAGAAAACGCTTCATGGCTGGGCCTCATCGACCAGCGCCTGATATTTGGCCGCGAGTTTCTCGCGCCAGACCTGCTCATCGATCACCCCGACGAACTTGTCGCGGATGATGCCCTTGGCGTCGATGAAGAACGTTTCCGGCGCGCCGTACACCCCGAGATTGAGGCCCAGCGAGCCTTCGTCATCACGAATATCCAGCGCGTACGGATTGTGGAACTCGGCCAGCCACTTCAACGCGTCGGCGTTGGTGTCCTTGTAGTTGATGCCGTAGATCACCACGCCGCGCTCGGCGAGTTTGTTCAGCACCGGGTGCTCGACCCGGCAGGAAATGCACCAGGTGCCCCAGACGTTGACCAGTGCCGGTTTGCCGAGAATGTCGGCCTTGGTCAGCGTCTTGTCACCCTGCACGCTGGGCAGGGAAAACTCCGGGAACGGCTTGTTGATCATCGCCGACGGCAGCTCCGCCGGATCCAGGTACAAACCGCGATAAAGAAACACCGCCACCAGCAGGAAAATCGCCAGCGGCAACAACATCAACCAACGCCTCATGCCGCGGCTCCCGTCATGCCCAGCGCTTCGCGCACTTTGCTTTTCACCTTGACCCGATAACGCCGATCCAGTGCGGCCAACAATCCACCGAAACCGGTGAGCAAGCCGCCGAACCAGATCCAGCGCACAAACGGTTTGACGTGTACGCGCACGGCCCAGGCGCCGTTATCCAGCGGCTCGCCAAGGGCGACGTAGAGATCGCGGGTGAAACCGGCATCGATGCCGGCTTCGGTCATCACCGAGTTCTGCACCGTGTACAGACGTTTTTCCGGGTGCAGCACGCTGATCTCCTGGCCGTCGCGAATGACGCGGATGGTGCCTTTGTCCGAGGTGAAATTCGGCCCCTCGAAGTGTTTGGCGCCTTCGAAGACGAACTGATAGCCGGCCAGGTTCATCGACTCGCCCGGCGCCAGACGCAGGTCGCGTTCGGCACTGTTCTGGCTCGACAACACCACCCCCAGCGCGCACACGGCGATGCCCAGGTGAGCGATCTGCATGCCCCAATAGCTGCGGGTCAGCGTCGGCAAACCTTTGATCAGACCTTTATGGCGGGTTTTGTCGAACAGGTCGCGCAGGCCGGCAAGCAACACCCACGCGGCGAGCAGGAAAGTCGCGATAACGGCCCAGTTGAAATCGCCGTACGCCACGCCGGCCACCACGGCCAATGCGACGCTGCCGAGCAGTACCGGGGTGAGCATGCTCGCCAGCCATTTCACCGGCGTATCTTTCCAGCGCACGATCACACCGATCGCCATCACCAGCATCAGCAACGCCATCAACGGGATGAACAACGCATTGAAGTACGGCGGGCCGACCGACAGCTTGGCGCCGCTGATGGCATCGAGAATCAGCGGATACAAAGTGCCGAGCAGAATCATCGACGCCGCGACGACCAACACCAGGTTGTTGCCCAGCAGCAAGGTTTCACGTGACCACAGGTTGAAGCCGACCTGACTTTTCACCACTGGCGCGCGCAGGGCGAAAAGGGTCAGCGAACCGCCCACCACGAACAGCAGGAAAATCAGGATGAACACGCCGCGCTCCGGATCCGAGGCAAACGCGTGCACCGAGGTCAGCACGCCCGAACGCACAAGGAAAGTGCCGAGCAGGCTCAGGGAGAACGCGGCGATCGCCAGCAACACCGTCCAGCTCTTGAACACGCCGCGCTTCTCGGTGACCGCCAGCGAATGAATCAACGCGGTGCCGACCAGCCATGGCATGAACGAGGCGTTTTCCACCGGATCCCAGAACCACCAGCCGCCCCAGCCGAGTTCGTAATACGCCCACCACGAACCAAGGGTGATACCGATGCCGAGGAACGCCCAGGCGACGATGGTCCATGGCCGCGACCAGCGCGCCCACGCCGCATCGAGACGACCGCCCATCAACGCTGCGATGGCGAAGGCAAACGCCACCGAAAAGCCGACGTAGCCCATGTACAACATCGGCGGGTGAACGATCAGGCCGATGTCTTGCAAAAGTGGATTGAGGTCAGCGCCATTGCTCGGCATCTGCGGCAGGATGCGTTTGAACGGGTTGGACGTGAGGATCAGGAACAGCAGGAAACCGGTGCTGATCATGCCCATCACCGCCAGTACCCGGGCGAGCATGACTTGCGGCAACTGCCGTGAGAACACCGACACGGCGAAGGTCCAGCCACCGAGAATCAGCGCCCACAGCAGCAGCGAACCTTCGTGGGCGCCCCACACCGCGCTGAACTTGTAGTACCACGGCAAGGCGGTATTGGAGTTGTTTGCGACATAGGCGACGGAGAAATCGTCGACCATGAAGGCATAGGTCAGAATGCCGAACGCAAACAGCAAAAACGCGAACTGTCCCCATGCTGCGGGCTGGGCCAGACTCATCCAGAAACGGTCGCCGCGCCAGGCACCGACCAATGGCACCACCGCTTGCACCAGCGCAAAACACAGGGCGAGGATCATCGCCAGATGGCCCAGCTCAGGAATAAACAGTGCGGCTGCCATCGATCAACCCTCCTTCACAGGCGTTGGCGCGGATTGACCGCTGTCCTTCAACGCTTTGGTCACTTCCGGCGGCATGTACTTCTCGTCGTGCTTGGCCAGCACTTCATCGGCGACCACCACGCCATCGGCGTTGAGCTTGCCCAGAGCAACGATGCCCTGCCCTTCGCGGAACAGATCCGGAAGGATGCCGCGGTAAGCGATGGTCACGGATTTGTTGAAATCGGTGACGACGAATCTGACGTCCAGCGAATCCTTTGATCGTTGCAGCGAACCGGCCTCGACCATGCCGCCGGCCCGGATGCGCGTGTCCTGCGGCGCCTCACCGTTGGCGATCTGCGTCGGCGTGTAAAACAGATTGATGTTTTCCTGCAGCGCGCTCAGGGCCAGGCCGACAGCGGCGCCGACCCCGACCAGGATGGCCAGAATGATGATCAGACGTTTTTTGCGCAGCGCATTCACTGGCCGTTCTCCCGGCGCAGACGACGCGCCTCTTGTTGCAGATAACGCTTGCGCGCCGCAATCGGCGCCACCACGTTGAGGGCCAGCACCGCCAGACAGATGCCGTAGGCCGACCAGACATACAGGCCGTGATGGCCCATGGCGAGGAAGTCGCCGAATGAAGCAAAACTCATCGCGCCGCCTCCAGATTCTGCTGCACTTCGGCTTTCACCCAACTGGCGCGAGCTTCGCGCTTGAGCACTTCCAGACGCATGCGCAGCAACAGCACAGCGCCGAAGAAGCAATAGAAACCCAGCACCGTCAGCAGCAGCGGCAACCACATTTCCGCTGGCATCGCCGGTTTTTCCGTGAGGGTGAACGTCGCGCCCTGGTGCAGGGTGTTCCACCACTCCACCGAGTATTTGATGATCGGAATGTTGATCACGCCAACGATCGCCAGCACCGCGCAGGCCTTGGCGGCGCTGTCGCGGTTGCTGATGGCATTGCCCAGCGCGATCACGCCGAAATACAGAAACAGCAGAATCAGCATCGAAGTCAGGCGCGCGTCCCAGACCCACCACGAGCCCCAGGTCGGCTTGCCCCAGATCGCCCCGGTGACCAGCGCCACGGCGGTCATCCACGCACCGATCGGCGCGGCGCATTGCAGAGCGACGTCGGCCAGTTTCATCTTCCACACCAGCCCGACCACGCCGCACACCGCGAGCATCACGTAGATCGACTGGGCGAGCATCGCGGCGGGTACGTGGATATAGATGATGCGAAAGCTGTTGCCTTGCTGGTAATCCGGCGGCGCGAACGCCAGCCCCCAGACCACACCAACGCCGATCAGCAGCAACGCTGCGATGCTCAGCCACGGCAGGAACTTGCCGCTGATGCCGTAGAACCACTTGGGCGAGCCGAGCTTGTGAAACCAGGTCCAGTTCATACTGTTTCCATCACGGTTGCCGCTCATCATCGCGAGCTGGCAGAGGGTCATGCCTTTCTTCTGGAAGAAGTGGTCAATTTTTGACCAGGCCTCATTATTATTCGCCGACGCTGATCTTCAGGCCAGCGGCTATTGCAAAGGGTGTCAGGGTGATCGCCAAGGCTGTAAGGCTGGCCATCCACAACAGGTATCCGGTCGCCGGCATGCCTTGCAGCGCGGCCTGCAACGCGCCGCTGCCAAGGATCAACACCGGGATGTACAACGGCAGAATCAGCAGCGCCAGCAACAGACCGCCGCGTTTCAAACCGACTGTCAGCGCCGCGCCCACTGCGCCGAGCAGGCTCAACACTGGCGTGCCCAGCAGCAACGACAGCAGCAGCACCGGCAGACACGCGGCCGGCAACCCGAGCATCAACGCCAGCAGAGGCGCCAGCAGCACCAGCGCCAGACCGGAGAACAGCCAGTGTGCCAGCACCTTGGCCAGGACCAGAAGCGGCAGCGGGTGCGACGAAAGGACCCACTGTTCCAGCGAGCCGTCTTCGAAATCACTGCGAAACAATCCGTCCAGCGACAGCAGGACCGACAACAACGCCGCCACCCAGACTAACCCCGGGGACAGGTTTTGCAAGACTTGAGTTTCCGGGCCGACGGCCAGCGGGAACAGTGCAATGACGATGGCGAAGAAAATCAGCGGATTGGCCAGCTCCGCCGGGCGGCGGAACAGCAGTCGCGATTCGCGGGCAAGCAGCAGGCCGAAGACACTCATACCGCCCATTTCCCCAGATCGATGTCGCGATAACCGGCCGGCATGCGGCTCAGCGTATGGTGCGTCGTCAGCACCACTAGCCCACCGCGTTCGCAATGCCCGGCCAGATGTTCTTCGAGTTGCGCGACACCCTGTTTGTCCAGCGCCGTGAAAGGTTCGTCGAGAATCCACAACGGCGGGCTGTCCAGATACAACCGCGCCAGCGCCACGCGGCGCTGTTGACCGGCGGAAAGACTGTGGCAGGGAACGTCTTCGAAACCGCGCAATCCTACCGATGCCAGCGCCTGCCAGATCGCCTCGCGCTCGGCGGGATGATGCAGGGCGCAGAGCCACGACAGGTTTTCTTCGGGAGTGAGCAGATCCTTGATCCCGGCGGCGTGGCCGATCCACAACAGATTGCGCGCCAGTTCGCTGCGTTGCTCGGTCAGCGGCTGACCGTTGAGCAGCACCTGGCCATCGGTGGGTTGCATCAAACCCGCGAGCAGACGTAAAAGACTGGTCTTGCCGCTGCCGTTGGGGCCGCTGATCTGCACCATGTCGCCACTGACCAGGCGCAATTCGAGGTTTTCGAAAAGCAGCCGCAGATCGCGTTCACACGCCAGGGCAACGGTTTGCAGCACAGGACTGGTCAAGGGATCACGGGCCTTATACGGTTCAAGTCGGCTCTGGAACGGCCGTTAAAGAGATGCAGCATAGATGCTTTGATCGCTCGATCTGGCGAGCTGGATCAAACAATTGCCAGGTTTTTTGAACGAAGCGCACGACGCGCGGCATTATACATGCCGTGCCTTACTCTCAAGAGCGCAATTTCCTCAGGTTGTGTCCGCGTATGACAGGCGAAATGAACATCCTCCCGCTGCCGCCCACCGTGCCGGCGAGCGCTCGCCCGCAGATGGGTGAATTGCTCAAGCTGCTGACGCCGGTCGAGGGTCTGATCGGCGCCGGGCAAAGCGCCAAAGCCGAGGTGTTGTCGCTCAAGCAGGCCGATCAGACCTTTGAATTGCTGCTCAAAGTAACCCTCGACAGCGGTCGCCAGACCACCGTGCAGGCCAGCAGCAATCTGCCGTTGCCACAGGGCACCAACCTGGCAATCACCCAGCCATCGGCGGGCAATCTGGCGATCACCGTGCAGCAAGCGATCGCCAGCAGCGTCGCCACCCTCACCCGCATCGATACCGCGCAATTGCCGGCCGGCACCCTGCTGCAAGGCAAAGTGGTGACCTCACAAGCGTTGCCGCAGACGCCGGGACAAGCAGCGGTGTTCCGTTCGATGGTAACCCTGCTCAACACCGCGTTGAGCGGCAGCACCCTGACCGTCGACAGCCCGCAGCCGCTGCGCATCGGCACCTTGTTGTCGGCGCAGGTGCAGGATGCGCAAACCCTCAAATTCGTGCCGTTGAGCAGCCGTCAGGAACAACTGGCGGTCAGTCAGCAACTGCTCGGCCAGCAAAGTCGCCAGGGCTCGCTCGATGGTCTGCTGAAACTGCTGCAGAACCTGCCGCCGGCCAGCGATCAGACCTCGGCCGATCTGCGCGCGGTGGTCGACAAGTTGCTCGCCAGCCTGCCGGACGTGCAGCAAATGAGCACGGCCAAAGGCGTGGCGCTGGCCTTGGCCAACAGCGGCGCGTTTCTCGAAGCGAAATTGCTCGGCGGGCAAAACCCGAGCCTCGCCCCGGACATGAAAGCCGACCTGCTCAAGCTGATCGCGCAACTGACTCCGGGCCTGCCGAACAACACCAATTTCAATGCGATCATCGCCGCCAACACCTTGGCACAGGCGCTGCCGAGTTTCGTTCGAAACGCCTTGGGCACCCTCGGTCAGGTCAGCGCCAAACCGGTGCCGAGCAGCTTTCCGTTACCCGAACGGCTGCTGGCGAAACTGGAAGGCGAAGGCGATCTCGAACAACTGCTGCGCCTCGCCGCCGCTGCGGTGTCGCGTCTGCAAAGTCATCAGCTGTCGAGCCTGGAACAGACCGGCGTCACCGACGATGGCCGCCTGCTCAGCACTTGGCAGCTGGAAATCCCCATGCGCAACCTGCAGGACATCGTGCCGCTGCAAGTCAAATTCCAGCGTGAAGAAGCGCCGGAACGCGAGCCGCAGGCCCACGAACGCCGCGACGAGCGTGAAGCGAAACAGCATCTGTGGCGCGTCGATCTGGCCTTCGATCTGGAACCGCTCGGGCCGATGCAGATCCAGGCGCAACTGGTCGCCGGCAGCCTGTCCAGTCAGCTCTGGGCCGAGCGCCCGTACACCGCCGACCTGATCGAGAACAACCTGTTTGCACTGCGCCAGCGCCTGCTCGATTCCGGGCTCAACGTCGGCGACCTCGACTGCCACCACGGCACCCCGCCGCAAGGCAACCAAACCCGCCTCGAACACCGCTGGGTCGACGAAACCGCATGAACGATTCCACTGCCCCACGCCAGGCCATCGCCCTCAAATACGACGGCAACCACGCCCCGACGCTCACCGCCAAGGGCGACGATGAACTGGCCGAAGAAATCCTGCGCATCGCCCGCGATTACGAAGTGCCGATCTACGAGAACGCCGAACTGGTGCGCCTGCTGGCGCGGATGGAACTGGGCGACAGCATCCCCGAAGAGCTCTACCGCACGATCGCCGAGATCATCGCCTTTGCCTGGAACCTGAAGGGCAAATTCCCCGAGGGACAAGATCCGAACGCACCGATGATCGAGAAGGACATCACCGAGCGCGGCGACGATTTCTAAGCGGCGCACCTTATCTCCAGATGAAAGCGACGCTCTGACACACCTTCAATTCAAACGCGCTCGCCAGAGCAGATTCGCCCATTCGAGCTGTGGTGAATGGCCATGATCCTTTAGGCCGACAGCACTGCCGGCCTCGGACAGATTCAGCGCCATGAAGCCGACTCTGCCAACCCGCCAGTGATACTCGGCAACAGGATCATCAACACGGTAGGGAAGCAGGAGCTGCCTGCCCGTCGCTGAGCCATAGGGTCGCACATCGGCCCATTTGAGCTGGGGCGCCACAAACACCAAAGACGGAATCGCCGCAAATTCCCCCTTATCCAGGTTGCTGATTTTCCAGAAAAAGGTCGCAGCGTCGTTTGCTGTCGCGTGCAAAATCCAGATATCCGTCAGTTTCGTGGCCGCAGAACTCATCACGACCACTCTCGCGCGAAGAAAGCCCGGATACTCGAAACTTTTATCAAACGCCAAAAAAGAACCACTGCTCTTATAGGTGTACAAATTCAGCCCCTCCCCGCTCGAATGAACAGCGAGCACATCATCCTTGCCGTCAGGGTCCAGCCTTACGTTGAAAAAACGAGTCGATAATGGCGATTTTCGAGCGTCTCCCCATAGAACCGGGACTTCCAGGCTCGATCCAGTGTTTGTCATCAGCCAGAAAGCCGACAATGCCTTATCGCAGGTCTGCACGATCAGCACATCTTGTTTGCCGACGCCTCTGAAGTCGCCGGTCAGGTACTGCCGGGCCTGCCCGTAGGCATGTCCTGTCTCGAGAGTGCGCCAGACTACCGGGGCAGCAAAATGGCCACCTTCATTTTTCAACAATCTGAAAATGGTTTCGTCACCTTTACCCGCAGATATAGCCATCAGATCTGCCCTGCGATCACCATCGAAATCGGCCAGCAGATAGCGCGTGGAGTCGTAACAAAGCGCAGTGTCACATCCGGAACTCAACGAGGCGGGATCGAACGGAACTCGCCCCTCGTACCACTTTTCAGAAGTGACCTTGTCTGCGTCCATCGATGTAACCCAGACGTCAACACCCGGTCCGTCCGGGCGGCGCTGTACTTGCACTGTCCGGTCTGAACCGTTGCCGATGACATCCCCGGTCAGTGCCACCTCCATCGATTCGTTGCTATCGATGTTATCGACACTGCGCACCCACAATGCGGAACCCGCAAACATGTCGCAGTTCGCAATCAATGCGGGTTGCCCTGCATCCAGACATTTCCTCCCGGGGCCCGGTACGAAAACTTTGCCGAAATCCCACGGGGTCCATTGCTGAGACGATGCATTACTCTCACAAACGCGTTCGATCAATTGATCACCCTCGCGCCCAATGCAATGGCCGGATGCTGTTTTCAACAGGGCTACCCCTTTCCCCCCGACAGGAACGGAAGAGGGTACAAACGCCCAACCCTGATCAGTATTCGATTCGCATTTCGCCAGCGACACCCGCCGCCCAAGTCCATTCGAAACCAGACACTGTTGGGTCTGGAAATTGACCAACGGCCGCCAAGGAATATTGACTGTCGGTACACGCTCGTGAGAGTGGCTGAGGTCGAAATTATGGCGCCCGATCCAGTTGCCATTCCAGAAGGCCTCACTGAACACGAAGTGAACCGGTTCCGCCATTTCAAAATGGAAGTAACGGGCTACGACATGCCTCTTGGCCTGCAAGGATGAGGGATCCACGTTTGGAGGCAGCCCCGCCGATGAGTAGGTTTCGTGATAAGTCACCGGGATATCAGCAGTCAATTTCTGCACGGCCAGCCTGGTCAATCGCGCTGAATAGATATGGTCAGGATGTTCTTCATACGGAACAGTGTCAGGGTTGAGTGCGTGCACTTTGGTGGCGCCTTCACTGACGATCAATCCGGTCAGAAGCTCAATGAGAGAAGACCTGCTGTAGAGGTTTATCGGCCCCTCCGCATAATCCACAAAGGGCCAGCTTTTAACGACCGTATCGAGGTCAAGTAGATTGGCCAGCGGCACATCTCCGCCCCGAACCCCCCCTCCGGGCACTCGCAAAAATATCAGTTTCAATCCAGGTTGCGCATTGGCAGTGACGCTCATCACGCGTGCTGGACCTGTGTTGATGATGGCAGGAGTCCATTCAGTCGGCCTGCCCAACATCGCCGCATAGGCTTTCTTCGATGCGTTTTCTCGCTTTAAAACAAAATCGAAACCGGACTCCAATCCGGTACCACCACCGTTGAGGAAGATACTGGTGACGCAACCGCCAGCATTGAGCACCTCGGAAATACCCGGTTCAATGAACAGGAGATCGTCATCCATGTGCCCGACGATATTGACCAGGTGAACACCGTGACAATTTTTCTCAATGGGTACGGCTGTGTCTTGAACGAGCGGACTTCCCGCATTTGCTCGAGCCAGGCAGACAATCATGAGCAGCAGGGTTGTCAGCACTGCCCTAGACGCGCGGGGTGACGGTGATTTGCTCAGGTTCTCTGCTCCGATTTGCATACACACTCCAATTCAACGCCAGCCACGATTGAAGGATTTGCGAAAACAGGTGACGCCCCCCAGGACGAGCGGATCCCTCGCAATACAGGACGACTCTAGGGCGGCGCGAAGGAGATTCTCCACTGTCAGAAATACCAGTTCGGACAAACGGTAATGCGCGGCTCTGGCATTCTTCAAAGAAATCGCAGGCAAAAAAAATCGCCGGTGTGACCGACGATTTTGCTCAAGACAAGTGGCGCAGCTGGTATCAGTTTTTGTGCAGTTTGCGCATCAATTCCGCCTCAGCCTGGGTCAGGCCGCACGACTGAGTCAGTTCATCGACGCTCGCGCCCATGCCCACCAGTTTCGCCGCCTGGGCGAATGACAGACTCGACGGGTCGCGTTGTTCCAGTGCAACGATCTTGTCCGGCAACGGGCTCACCACCGCGCGCAACTCGTGCAGGGCTTCGCCCATGCGCACATTGCCGTTCTGGTAGTCGTCGACGCGTTTGGCCAGTTCCTTGATGCGCTGATCGCGCAGCGCATCGCCCTGGGCCTGCTGCGCAGCGATCACTCGCTGCGCCTTGATGTACGAGACGAACATCGCCAGCGTGCCGGCCCAGAACAGAAACAGGACAATTACCGCAACCTCGAGAATCAAATCAGATGCTCTCCAGTTCCGACCATTCTTCTTCGCTCATCATCTTGTCCAGCTCGACCAGAATCAGCAGCTCGTTGTTCTTGTTGCATACACCCTGAATGAACTTGGCCGACTCTTCGTTACCGACGTTCGGTGCGGTTTCGATTTCCGACTGACGCAGGTAAACCACTTCGGCGACGCTATCGACCATGATGCCGACGACTTGCTTGTCGGCTTCGATGATGACGATACGGGTGTTGTCGCTGATCTCGCCGCTGTGCAGGCCGAAGCGCTGACGGGTGTCGATCACGGTGACCACGTTACCGCGCAGGTTGATGATGCCCAGCACATAGCTCGGCGCACCCGGTACCGGGGCGATCTCGGTGTAGCGCAACACTTCCTGCACGCGCATCACGTTGATGCCGTAGGTTTCGTTATCCAGTTTGAAGGTCACCCATTGCAGGATCGGATCTTCAGAACCTTTTGCATTCGACGCCTGACTACTCATACCCTGACCCCTCGAAAAAACCGCCCTGGGCGGTGTGTGTTCTGTGTGGTGGCATTGAAAAATGCCATCGCCTGATTGTTATGTCGGCTGCTATGTCGGTTTATGTAGCGGCTTGTTGCCGCCCAAGTGCTTTGCCCCGCCGCTGGCGATCAACTCGGCCAGCGCGGATACATCAAGCAATGCACACATGTGCTCGATCACGGTGCCGGCGAGCCATGGCCGCTGACCCCGGTGACTTCTCCATTTGATCTCATTCGGGTCCAGGCGCAACGAGCGGCTGACCTGATGTACCGCCAGCCCCCACTCGTAACCTTGTACCGAAATCACGTATTGCAGGCCCTGACGGAAGTCATCGCGGTACCGGTCCGGCATGACCCAGCGCGCGGTGTCCAGGACCTTCAGGTTGCCGGCCTGGCTCGGCAGAATCCCGAGGAACCACTCCGGCTGACCAAACAGCGGCGTCAGCTCGTGGCCGGCCAGCGAATAGATCGAGCCGAGGCACACCAGCGGCACCGCCAGCGTCAACCCGGCAACATCGAACAGCAAGCATTCGAAGGCTTCGGCAGCCCAGGCCGGACGGCCATCGGGCTCGACCGGTGGCGGCGGGTTGTTCGGTGGCAGATGCACTTCGACCAGCGGCGGAATCAGCACCTGCGGCTCAGCAATCTGCGGCGCGGGTTCTGGCTCCGGTTCTGGTTCCGGTACGGTCAATAATTGTGTTTGCAGCAGCGGCGCCAGCGTCGACAGCGGCGCGCGCGGCTCGTCGATCAGCGCGACCGGTGCTTTGGCTGCAGGTGCAACAGCCGGTGCGGCAATTGGAGCGACAGACTTCTGCGCGTCGCGAGCCTGCTCCTCCAGCACCGCGGCCTGGAACTCGTCCATGGCCTCAGTGCTTTCCACCACTTCAGGCTGCGCCTGTTCGACGACTGGCGGCAGCGCTTCGACGGGCGGCAACTCTTCGGGCAGGTCCAGCAGCAGATCTTCCAGATAGGACTGCAAGGCCTGTTGCGGACGTGAAGTCAGCTTGACCGGCCGGTTCATGCGCAACTCCCGGTAGGAGCTACCGCAGGCTGCGATCTTTTGATCTTCTGAGGAACACTGGCAGGCAAGATCAAGAGATCGCAGCCTTCGGCAGCTCCTACACGGATGGAGATCATGTTCAGGCCACCTGCGGAACAAGTTGCTGCGCAAGCAGGTGCTTGAGCAGCGCGCGGTAGGCCAGCACGCCGCGGCTCTTGCCGTCGAATTGCGAAGGCGTGACGCCGGCGCGGCTCGCATCGCGCAGTCGGGTATCGACCGGAATGTAGCCGTGCCAGATATCGTCGGGGAATTTGTCGCGCAGCACGCGCAGGGTGCCCATTGAGGCCTGCGTGCGGCGGTCGAACAGGGTCGGCACGATGCTGAACGGCAGCGGTTGTTTGCGCGAACGATTGATCATCGCCAGGGTGTTGACCATGCGCTCCAGACCTTTGACGGCCAAGTGCTCGGTCTGCACCGGAATCACCAGTTGCTGACTCGCCGCGAGGGCGTTGACCATCAGCACGCCGAGCAACGGTGGGCTGTCGATGATTGCGTAATCGAAGTCCTGCCACAGCTGCGCCAGACTCTTGGCGATCACCAGGCCCAGGCCACTCTGCCCCGGCGACTGGCGCTCAAGGGTGGCCAGCGCAGTGCTCGACGGCAGCAGGGAAATGCGTTCGTCGCTGGTCGACAGCAGTAACTGTCCCGGCAGGCCTTGCGGCACGCTGCCCTTGTGCAGAAACAGGTCGTAGTTGCTGTGCTCCAGGCTGTCGGGGTCGTAACCGAAATAGCTGGTCATCGAGCCGTGCGGGTCAAGATCGACCACAACCACGCGCTTGCCCGCCTCGGCCAGCAATCCGGCTAAAGCGATGGAGGATGTGGTTTTACCGACACCACCCTTTTGATTGGCGACTGCCCAGACTCTCATTCAGTTCGTTCCTCCCGGCCGGGTTGATTGGCCGAGACATGCTTCAGCGTGTTAATGCGGGCGACGGAGAATTGACGGCACTCTCGCGTCCCGGCGTCTTGACCGGGGTCGGTGCAGTTTGTGTGCCAGCGCGCTTCAACGCCGCATCCGGTTGTGCGTTGGCAGTTCCGGTGCCGGTGAGGCTGCGGCGGACATCGAGATTGCGCGACACCACCAGCACCACGCGACGGTTCTTCGCCCGGCCTTCGACCGTGGCGTTGTTGGCCACCGGCTGGAATTCGCCGTAGCCCACCGACGCCAGCCGACCCGGGTTCACGCCCTGCATGGCGAGCATGCGCACGATGCTCGCCGAACGCGCCGAGGACAGTTCCCAGTTGGTCGGGTACTGCGCCGTGCGGATCGGTTGATCATCGGTGAAGCCTTCGACGTGGATCGGGTTGTCGAACGGTTTCAGGATCGCCGCGACCTTGTCGATGATGCTGAAGGCGATGTCGCTCGGCATCGCATCGCCGCTGCCGAACAACAGGCTGGAGTTGAGTTCGATCTCGACCCATAACTCGTTGCCGCGCACGGTCATCTGGTTGGAGCTGATCAAGTCACCGAACGCGGCACTAATGTCGTCAGCAATGCTTTTCAGCGGATCGCTGGCGCCGGCGATACCGGCGTCGACCTGTTCGGCATCCTTGACCAGCGGCTTGGCCGGGGTCACGGTTTTCGGCCGCTCGTCGCCGATCGGAATCGGTTTGAGCGAGCGATCGGAGTCGGTAAATACGCCGATCAGCGCTTCGGAAATGACTTTGTACTTGCCTTCGTTGATCGACGAGATCGAGTACATCACCACGAAAAACGCGAACAGCAAAGTGATGAAATCCGCGTAGGACACGAGCCAGCGCTCGTGGTTAACGTGTTCTTCCTGGTGCCTGCGACGAGCCATGATCCATTTCCCCCATCAATCCATGAAGCCCTGAAGCTTCAGCTCGATAGAGCGCGGGTTTTCACCTTCGGCGATCGACAGGATTCCTTCCAGCAACATTTCGCGATAACGCGACTGCCGCAATGCGATGGACTTGAGCTTGGCCGCGACCGGCAAGAGGATCAGGTTGGCACTGGCCACGCCGTAGATCGTCGCGACGAAAGCCACGGCAATGCCGTTACCCAGTTGCGACGGATCGGCGAGGTTGCCCATCACGTGAATCAGGCCCATCACCGCACCGATGATGCCGATGGTCGGCGCGTAGCCGCCCATGCTTTCGAACACTTTGGCCGCTTCGATATCACGTGATTCCTGGGTGTAGAAATCCACTTCGAGAATGCTGCGAATGGCTTCCGGCTCGGCGCCGTCGACCAACAATTGCAGGCCCTTGCGCGAGTAACTGTCAGGTTCGGCATCGGCCACTCCTTCGAGACCGAGCAGACCTTCCTTGCGCGCTGTCAGGCTCCAATTGACCACGCGGTCGATGCCACCGGCCAGGTCGACACGCGGTGGAAAGAAGATCCAGGCGAGAATCTGCATGGCGCGCTTGAACGCGCTCATCGGCGACTGCAGCAGCGCAGCACCGACGGTGCCGCCCAATACGATCAGCGCTGCCGGGCCGTTGGCCAGTGCGCCGAGGTGACCGCCTTCAAGGTAGTTGCCGCCGATGATGGCGACGAACGCCATGATGAGGCCGATAAGGCTGAGAACATCCATCAGATACACGCCTCGACGATGTGCTTGCCGATGTCGTCCAGACCGTACACCGCGTCAGCCAGATCGGCTTTGACGATGGCCATCGGCATGCCGTAGATCACGCAGCTTGCCTCATCTTGCGCCCACACCGAGCTGCCGCCCTGCTTGAGCAGACGCGCGCCTTCGCGACCGTCGGCGCCCATGCCGGTCAGCACCACTGCCAGAACTTTGTCGCCGTAGGACTTGGCTGCAGAACCGAAAGTGATGTCAACGCACGGCTTGTAATTCAGACGCTCGTCGCCCGGCAAAATCTTCACCGCGCCACGGCCGTCGATCATCATCTGCTTGCCACCCGGCGCCAGCAGCGCCAGGCCCGGACGCAGGATGTCGCCATCCTCGGCTTCCTTGACGCTGATGCGGCAGAGCTTGTCGAGACGTTCGGCAAACGCCTTGGTAAACGCTGCCGGCATGTGCTGGATCAGGACGATCGGCGCCGGGAAATTCGCCGGCAATTGCGTCAGCACGCGTTGCAGCGCAACCGGTCCGCCCGTCGAAGTACCGATGGCAACCAGTTTGTAGGCCTTGCGTTTCGGGGCCGACGCCGAAGCGCTGGCAGCGGATGCACGAGCAGGCGCAGGAGCCGGACGCGCCGGCACAGGGCTGCTGTGGCTGCTTTGGCTGCTGTAGCTCGACGCTGCCGGGGCAGGCGTCGGCGCTGGCGCAGCGGCGGGAGCCGGCGCGCTGTAGGCACTGAAACGACGATTGCTGCGCGAGATGCTGTGGACTTTCTCGCACAGCAGCTGCTTGACCTTCTCGGGGTTGCGCGAGATGTCTTCGAAATTCTTCGGCAGGAAATCCACCGCGCCGGCGTCCAGCGCATCCAGGGTCACCCGGGCGCCTTCGTGCGTCAGCGAGGAGAACATCAACACCGGGGTCGGGCAGCGCTGCATGATGTGCCGCACTGCCGTGATGCCGTCCATCATCGGCATCTCGTAGTCCATGGTGATCACGTCAGGCTTGAGCGCCATGGCCTGATCGATCGCCTCTTTACCGTTGGTGGCCGTGCCGACCACCTGGATGCTCGGATCCGCCGAAAGAATTTCCGAGACGCGGCGGCGGAAAAAACCCGAATCGTCCACCACCAGGACTTTGACTGCCATAAACACTCCATTAGGTGCAGCGGCGCGTCATCGCGCCGTCGCCCCGGATTCAAATACGCTTTGTGGCGTAACGCTTGAGCATGCTTGGAACATCGAGAATCAGCGCAATGCGGCCGTCACCGGTGATGGTGGCGCCGGACATGCCCGGAGTGCCCTGGAGCATTTTGCCCAATGGCTTGATGACCACTTCTTCCTGGCCGACCAATTGATCGACGACGAAGCCGATCCGCTGGGTGCCCACCGAAAGAATCACCACATGGCCTTCGCGCTGCTCTTCGTGAGCGGCGGAGCTGACCAGCCAGCGCTTGAGGTAGAACAATGGCAGCGCCTTGTCGCGCACGATCACCACTTCCTGACCGTCGACGACATTGGTGGTCGACAGGTCGAGGTGGAAGATTTCGTTGACGTTGACCAGCGGGAACGCGAACGCCTGATTGCCGAGCATCACCATCAGGGTCGGCATGATCGCGAGGGTCAGCGGCACTTTGATGACGATCTTCGAACCCTGGCCCTTGGTCGAGTAGATGTTGATCGAACCGTTGAGCTGGGAAATCTTGGTCTTCACCACGTCCATGCCGACACCACGGCCGGACACGTCGGAGATCTCGGTCTTGGTCGAGAAACCCGGGGCGAAGATCAGGTTGTAGCACTCGGTATCGCTCAGGCGATCGGCCGCGTCCTTGTCCATCACACCGCGTTTTACCGCGATCGAACGCAGGACGTTCGGGTCCATGCCTTTGCCGTCGTCGGAGATCGACAGCAGGATGTGATCGCCTTCCTGCTCGGCCGCCAGCACTACGCGACCGCCACGGGCCTTGCCCGATGCTTCGCGTTCTTCCGGCGACTCGATGCCGTGGTCGACGGCGTTGCGCACCAAGTGGACCAGCGGGTCGGCCAGGGCCTCGACAAGGTTTTTGTCGAGGTCGGTTTCTTCACCCACCAGTTCCAGGTTGATCTCTTTCTTCAGCTGCCGCGCAAGGTCGCGAACCAGACGCGGGAAGCGCCCGAAGACCTTCTTGATCGGCTGCATCCGCGTCTTCATCACGGCGGTCTGCAGGTCAGCGGTGACCACGTCGAGGTTCGACACGGCCTTGGACATGGCTTCGTCGCCGCTGTTGAGACCCAGGCGCACCAGACGGTTACGCACCAGTACCAGCTCGCCAACCATGTTCATGATTTCGTCGAGACGCGCGGTATCGACGCGCACGGTGGTTTCCGCTTCGCTGGCCGGTTTTTCCGGCGGCGGTGTCGCAGGAGCACGGGCCGGAGCCGGTGCAGCAGCGGCGGCCGGTTTCGGCGCCTCGGCTTTCGGTTCAGGCTTGGCCGCAGGTTTCGGCGCAGCAGCGGCGGCCGGAGTTTTCGCTGCTGGCGTGGCGACGCTCGACGCGGAGCCGGCAGTCGCAGCGCTGGCGTCAAACTTGCCTTTGCCGTGCAATTGGTCGAGCAGCGATTCGAATTCGTGATCACTGATCAGGTCGCTGCCGGCCGCAGCGGCAGCCGGTGCAGCAGGTGCTGCCGGCGCCGAAGCGATCGCCGATTCCAGCGCGTCAACGGCGAAGTTGCCCTTGCCGTGCAACTGATCGAGCAAGGCTTCGAATTCGTCGTCGGTGATGTCCGAGCTGTCCCCCGCAGCAGGCGCGGCCGGAGCCGCTGCTGCTGGCGCCGGAGCGACCGCATCGACAGCAAACTGGCCTTTGCCATGCAGTTGATCGAGCAGCGACTCAAACTCGGCGTCGGTGATTTCATCGCTGGCGGCCGTGTCGGCAACCGGCGCGGGCGCCACAACAGCAGTCGGGGCCTCGGCTTGTGCCTTGACGGCATTCAGCGAGTCCAGCAGTTGTTCGAATTCGTTATCGGTGATGTCTTCCGATGCGCTTTCGGCGACCGGCTCTTCCACCACTTCTACCGGTGCAGCAACCGCTTCATCAGCCGATTGCGGCTCGGCCAGACGCGCCAGCGCGGCCAGCAGTTCCGGCGTGGCGGCGGTGATCGGTGCACGCTCGCGGACTTCGCTGAACATGCTGTTCACCGCGTCCAGTGCTTCCAGCACCACGTCCATCAGTTCTGCATCAACGCGACGCTCACCCTTACGGAGGATGTCGAACACGTTTTCGGCGATGTGACAGCACTCCACCAGCTCATTGAGCTGAAGGAAGCCGGCGCCCCCTTTTACAGTGTGGAAACCGCGAAAAATTGCATTGAGCAGATCTGCATCATCCGGGCGGCTTTCCAGCTCGACCAGTTGTTCGGACAGTTGCTCAAGAATCTCGCCGGCCTCAACCAGGAAATCCTGAAGGATCTCTTCATCGGCGCCGAAGCTCATTAATGGGGTGCTCCTACAGGTCTAAAAACCCAAAAAACCTGAAATTCCGAAATACTAGAATCCAAGGCTGGATAACAAATCGTCCACATCGTCCTGACCGGACACAACGTCTTCTCGTTTATCGGCATGAATCTGCGGACCTTCACCCTGCGAGAGATGTTTTTGTGGATCTTTTTCGGCAAGCATTGCGGCGCGGTCATGTTCGATGCCCGCAAAGCGGTCGACCTGACTGGCCATGAGCACGAGTTTGAGCAGATTGCTTTCGACTTCGGTGACCAGTTGGGTCACACGCTTGATCACCTGACCGGTGAGGTCCTGGTAATCCTGAGCCAGCAGGATGTCGTTGAGATTGCTCGACACCGCACGGTTGTCCGTGCTGCTGCGTGACAGAAAACCGTCGACCCGGCGCGCCAGTTCGCGGAACTCTTCAGCCCCGACCTCGCGACGCATGAAGCGGCCCCAATCGGCGCTCAACGTCTGCGCTTCATCAGCCAGACTGTTGACCACCGGCGTGGCGCTTTCCACCAGATCCATGGTGCGGTTGGCCGCGGCTTCCGTCAGCTTGACCACATAGCCCAGACGTTCGGTGGCGTCGGTGATTTGCGACACTTCCTCGGCCTGCGGCATGTGCGGATCGATCTGGAAATTGACGATCGCACTGTGCAGTTCACGTGTGAGCTTGCCCACTTCCTGATACAGGCCGCGGTCACGGGTCTGATTGAGCTCATGGATCAGTTGCACCGCGTCGCCGAACCTGCCTTTTTCAAGACTTTCGACCAGTTCGACCGCGTGTTTTTTCAGGGTCGATTCGAAATCGCCCTGGGATGATTCGTTATGCTCCATAGCTCCCCCGCGCATTCATCAGCCGATGCGTTCGAAAATCTTCTCGATTTTGTCTTTCAACGCTTGAGCCGTGAAAGGTTTGACCACGTAACCGTTCACACCGGCCTGAGCGGCCTCGATGATCTGCTCGCGCTTGGCTTCGGCAGTCACCATCAACACCGGGAGGTGCTTGAGTTTTTCATCGGCACGCACGTGGCGCAGCAGGTCGATACCGGTCATGCCCGGCATGTTCCAGTCCGTTACCAGAAAGTCGATGCTGCCGCTGTTGAGCACCGGAATGGCAGTGGTGCCATCGTCGGCCTCGACGGTGTTGGTGAACCCAAGATCGCGCAGCAGGTTCTTGATGATCCGCCGCATCGTTGAGAAGTCATCAACGATGAGGATTTTCATGTCTTTGTTCAATTCGACCTCCAAGCAGTCTTAAACGCGCCCAGCACCTGGACGCGCCACTTCAATCAATCGGCGCAGCACTTAAAGTTTGTCTGGAGCACAACGGATCGAGACCGGCGCCGTTGATCACCGCACCAGCCTCGTTTCGCAGTGTCCCCACACTGCCTTCAGCGCGCTCGCCACTCCCCCAAACGCCCCCGCAGACGGGCCGCGCACTGGCTGTGTAACTGGCTGACCCGCGATTCACTGACGCCAAGGACTTCACCGATTTCCTTGAGGTTCAGCTCTTCGTCGTAGTACAGCGCCAACACCAGTCGCTCACGCTCCGGCAAATTGGCAATCGCGTCCGCCAGCGCCGCCTGGAAGCGTTCATCTTCCAGATCGCGTGACGGCTCCATATGCGCACTGGCGCCATCCTCGTGCAGCCCTTCGTGTTCGCCGTCCTGCAACAGGTCGTCGAAACTGAACAGGCGACTGCCCAAGGTGTCATTCAGAATCCCGTAGTAATCGTCGAGACTCAATTGGAGTTCGGCCGCAACCTCGTGATCTTTAGCGTCACGGCCGGTTTTAGCTTCAATCGAGCGAATCGCGTCGCTGACCATCCTGGTATTACGGTGAACCGAGCGTGGCGCCCAGTCCCCTTTGCGCACTTCGTCGAGCATCGCGCCGCGGATTCGAATGCCCGCGTACGTTTCGAAACTGGCGCCTTTGCTGGCGTCGTATTTGGTCGAGACTTCGAGCAAACCGATCATCCCGGCCTGGATCAGGTCTTCGACCTGCACGCTGGCCGGCAGGCGTGCCAGCAAGTGATAGGCAATGCGCTTGACCAGTGGCGCGTAGCGCTCGATCAATTCGTATTGCGCGTCACGCGCCGACTTTTTGTAAAGATTCATGCCACTGGCGGTCATATCACAGGCCCTGCGGTTTGCTGCACGAGACGCTCGACGAAAAATTCCAGATGACCGCGCGGGTTGGCGGGCAGCGGCCAGGTGTCGACCTTCTGGGCGATGGCCTTGAAGGCCAGCGCGCACTTGGAACGGGGAAAGGCTTCGTAGACGGCGCGCTGCTTCTGCACCGCTTTGCGCACACTTTCGTCGTAAGGCACGGCGCCGACATATTGTAGGGCGACGTCGAGAAAACGATCCGTGACCTTGGTCAACTTGGCGAACAGGTTGCGCCCTTCCTGCGGGCTCTGCGCCATGTTGGCCAGCACGCGGAAGCGGTTCATGCCGTAGTCGCGATTGAGCAACTTGATCAGCGCGTAGGCGTCGGTGATCGAAGTCGGCTCATCGCACACCACCAGCAACACCTCTTGCGCAGCGCGAACGAAACTGACTACCGAGTCACCGATACCCGCAGCGGTGTCGATCACCAGCACGTCGAGATTGTCGCCGATGTCGCTGAACGCCTGGATCAGACCGGCGTGTTGCGCCGGGCTCAGGTGCACCATGCTCTGCGTGCCGGAGGCCGCCGGCACGATGCGAATCCCGCCCGGCCCCTGCAACAGCACGTCGCGCAATTCGCAACGGCCTTCGATCACGTCGGCCAGTGTGCGTTTGGGTGTCAGCCCCAGCAGAACGTCGACATTTGCCAGGCCCAGGTCGGCGTCCAGCAGCATGACCCGACGGCCAAGCTCTGCCAGCGCCAGCGACAAGTTCACTGACACGTTAGTCTTGCCGACGCCACCTTTGCCGCCGGTCACCGCGATCACCTGTACGGGATGCATGCTGCCCATGTTATTTCTTTACCTTGTCTTGCATAGACGGAGGCCACATTACTGGCTGCGCGTTCCCGATCGGAACAATGCGTGGCAGACCATCGATGTAGGTACAAAAACTGTTCATGATTACCTCAGCCAACCTGCTTGGTCGGGCTGTGATAGATATCAGCGAACATGTCAGCCATGGCTTCTTCGCTGGGTTCTTCCTGCATTTGCACGCTGACGGCGCGGCTGACCAGTTGATGACGGCGCGGCAGATGCAGATCATCCGGAATCCGTGGGCCATCGGTCAGGTACGCGACCGGCAATTCATGACTGATCGCCAGGCTCAACACTTCGCCGAGACTGGCCGTTTCATCCAGTTTAGTCAGGATGCAGCCGGCCAGCCCGCAACGCTTGTAACTGTGATAAGCGGCGGTTAGAACCTGTTTCTGGCTGGTGGTTGCCAGGACCAGATAATTTTTCGAGCGAATGCCACGCCCGGCCAGGCTCTCGAGCTGCATGCGCAACGCCGGATCACTGGCTTGCAGCCCGGCAGTATCGATCAAAACCACGCGTTTGCGTAGCAGTGGATCCAATGCCTGCACCAGCGACTGGCCCGGATCGACGTGGGTCACCGGCACATTGAGAATGCGGCCGAGGGTTTTCAATTGTTCCTGCGCGCCGATGCGAAAGCTGTCCATGCTCACCAGCGCAACGTTCTGCGCGCCGTACTTGAGCACATAACGCGCGGCCAGCTTGGCCAGCGTGGTGGTCTTGCCCATGCCGGCGGGGCCGACCATCGCAATCACACCGCCCTCTTCCAGCGGCTCGACTTCCGGTACGGCAATCATCCGCGCCAGGTGCGCCAGCAGCATGCGCCAGGCCTGACGCGGCTCTTCGATATCGGTAATCATCGCCAACAGATCGCGCGACAGCGGGCCGGACAGGCCGATGCGCTGCAGACGACGATACAGATTGGCCTGGGCCGGACGGCTGCCTTGCAGCTGATTCCAGGCCAGGGTGCCGAGCTGCACTTCCATCAGCTCGCGCAGGCTGTTCAACTCAAAACGCATCGACTCCAGCGCTCGCGGATCGACACCCGCCGAAGCTTGCGCAGGGGCTGCGGCCGGACGGGCCGGGGCAGCGTAGGTTGGCTCGCTCAGCGGCTCGGCAGCGGTCAGCGGCAGGCCTGCGGTCAATGGCAGCCCGGCGAACAACTGCTGATTGGTGTTGCCATCGGCTTCGCCACGCAGGCTCAGCTCGGCCTGGGCGGTGACGATGCGCGACTGGGTCTTGCGCAGCTCGTCTTCGAGTTCCATGTTCGGGACCCGTGGTGCCAGCGCCGACAATTTGTAATCCAGTGCCGCCGTCAACTCGACGCCGCCGGCGATGCGGCGGTTGCCGATGATGGCGGCATCAGCGCCCAGCTCATCGCGAACCAGCTTCATGGCCTGACGCATATCGGCGGCGAAAAAACGCTTAACTTGCATAAACCACTACCTCAGCCGTTGGGCCCTACTGTCGCAACGATGGTCACTTGCTTGTTGTCCGGTACTTCCTGGTAGGCCAGCACATGCAGCCCAGGGACTGCGAGGCGGCCAAAGCGCGAGAGCATCGCGCGAATCGGGCCTGCCACCAGCAGGATCACCGGTTGGCCTTGCATTTCCTGCCGCTGGGCCGCTTCGATCAACGAACGCTGCAGCTTCTCGGCCATGCTTGGCTCCAGCAGAACGCCCTCTTCCGAGCCTTGTCCTGCCTTCTGCAGACTATTGAGCAATATCTGTTCCAACCTTGGTTCCAATGTGATCACAGGCAGCTCGGACTCAGTGCCTACAATGCTTTGGACGATGGCGCGGGATACCCCGACCCGCACAGCAGCGACCAGAGCGGCGGTATCTTGACTCTTGGCGGCGTTGTTCGCGATCGCCTCGGCGATGCTGCGAATGTCGCGCACCGGCACGTGTTCGGCGAGCAGCGCTTGCAGGACCTTGAGCAACTGCGACAGCGAAACCACCCCCGGCACCAGCTCTTCAGCCAGTTTCGGCGAGCTCTTGGCCAGCAATTGCATGAGTTGCTGCACTTCCTCGTGGCCGATCAGCTCACTGGAGTGCTTGTAGAGAATCTGGTTCAAGTGCGTGGCGACCACGGTGCTGGCGTCAACCACGGTGTAGCCGAGCGATTGCGCCTGGGCGCGCTGGCTGATTTCGATCCATACCGCCTCGAGGCCAAAAGCCGGATCTTTGGCGTTGATACCGTTGAGCGAGCCGTAGACCTGGCCGGGGTTGATCGCCAGTTCGCGATCCGGGTAGATCTCGGCCTCGGCGAGAATCACGCCCATCAGGGTCAGGCGGTAAGCGCTCGGCGCCAGATCGAGGTTGTCGCGGATGTGCACGGTCGGCATCAGGAAGCCCAGATCCTGCGAGAGCTTCTTGCGCACGCCCTTGATCCGCGCGAGCAATTGCCCACCCTGATTGCGGTCCACCAGCGGAATCAGGCGATAGCCGACTTCCAGGCCAATCATGTCGATCGGCGTGACGTCATCCCAGCCCAGTTCTTTGGTTTCCATGGCGCGGGCCGGCGACGGCAGCAGTTCCTGCTGACGCTTGACCTCTTCCAGGGCCACGACCTTGGCGACGTTCTGCTTCTTCCAGAACAGGTACGCGCCGCCCGCAGCCAGCGCTGCCATGGTCAGGAAGGAGAAGTGCGGCATGCCCGGCACCAGGCCCATCACCGCCATCAAACCAGCGGCTACGGCCAGCGCTTTCGGCGAGGCGAACATCTGGCGGTTGATCTGCTTGCCCATGTCTTCCGAGCCGGAAGCACGGGTCACCATGATCGCCGCCGCTGTCGATAACAACAGTGATGGCAATTGCGCCACCAAACCGTCACCGATGGTCAACAAAGCGTAAACCCGGCCGGCGTCGCCGAAGCTCATGCCGTGCTGGAAGATACCGACCGCCATGCCGCCGATAAGGTTGATGAACAGAATCAGCAAACCGGCGATGGCGTCACCACGGACGAACTTGCTGGCACCGTCCATCGAACCGTAGAACTCGGCCTCCTGGGCGACTTCCTGACGGCGCATTTTGGCCTGGTTCTGGTCGATCAGGCCAGCGTTGAGGTCGGCGTCGATCGCCATTTGTTTGCCGGGCATGGCATCGAGGGTGAAGCGCGCGCTCACCTCGGAAATCCGCCCGGCGCCCTTGGTCACCACGACGAAGTTGATGATCATCAGAATCGCGAAGACCACGATACCGACCACGTAGTTACCGCCGATCACCACCTCACCGAAGGCCTGAATCACCTTACCGGCCGCGGCGTGGCCGTCCTGACCGTGGAGCATCACCACTCGCGTCGAGGCCACGTTCAGGGCCAGGCGCAGCAGCGTCGCCACCAGCAGAATGGTCGGGAACACCGCGAAATCCAGCGGCCGCAGCGCATACACGCAGACCAGCAGGACGACGATGGACAGGGCAATGTTGAAGGTAAAGAAGACGTCGAGCAGGAACGGCGGCACCGGCAACATCATCATCGCCAGCATCACCAGCAGCAACAACGGCACGCCCAGATTGCCTCGACTGAGGTCGGCAACGTTGGTGCGTGCTGTATTGAATAACTGAGTGCGATCCACCGGTTTTCCCCGTTCCTTTAAAGCAAACTTTTGACGCCCGAAGCGGGCGCAGGGCGGCTATTGCAAGAAGCTTTCCAACTTTTACCGGGGAATGAAATAGAGCGGTTTTGCTTGAGATTATCGGCTGATTGAGCCGCCCCCTTCGCGAGCAGGCTCGCTCCCACCGTTTGAAATGCATTCCCAATCGGACATTTGGAATACGGCCCCTGTGGGAGCGAGCTTGCTCGCGAAGGGGCCATCAGAACCAACGCAATTCTTCGACTTAAACAAAGCTGTTTAAAAGACACCTCCAGACACGGTCTCAAGGCTACAAATCCTTGCGCCATTGCCTACGGCCAAGCCAGAATCCGCCGGCTTGTGCGCCTTGGGGGCGAGTTCTATTGTTGTCCGGTCGCTGACGAATCAGCGATCGGGTCTCGCAGCCCGTCGATCTCTGGACGCACAACACCCGTTTTTTTATGGCGGCTGTACGTGGGAGACCTTCGGGTCTGCCGGTTCTAGAGTCCCGGTCTGCGACCTGCGTATAGCTGCCACCCTCATTCGTCTCGCAGCGAACGTTGGCAGCTCCAATGACTCTAGGAGCTTCACCATGATCAAACCCACACCCAACCCACCCGAAACCGACCCCACCTCCCCCTACGAATCCCTCGATTCAAAAAAACTCCACGAAGCCGCCGACCGCGCCCTCGACCACTACCTCTGCCCACCCGGCTCCACCCCGCCGCCCTACAGCCCCCGCGCGATGTACGCCGTCACCGCCGACACGAAAAACGAAGACCTGCTGGCCAACGCCTGCGAAACCCTCGCCTCGGCCAAAACCATCGCCCAGGAATTCGCCGGACTGGTGAAACCGTCGCAGCGTCGGACGCTGATGGGGATCGCGCAACTGATCATGCTTGGAGAATTGGCGGTGAATCGGGTGCTGGATAATCTGGAATTGCCGCAGTAGCGCGCCTCTGTGACACGTCAAGACTGATGTGTTAGAGCGGCCGGCGCCTTCGCGGGCAAGCCCGCCCCACTGGGACCGCTGGCGATCACAAGCCTGCGTTTACACCGCCTCGCCTGCCCGCGAAGGCGACTTCACAGCCTTCACATCGCTTCAAGCAAGGAAAACCCGCCGCCCCGTTGAGTCGGGACGGCGGGTTTTGTCGTTGCGGCAGCAGAACTTTCTCATCCAGGCGACGAACAATCACTCATCGGATACCACTCATCGGATACCACTGCCCACCTGTCAGAGTTGACAGGTGCGCAACATTTCAATTGCGCGTTAACTCACTCCGTCACTTTCCCGCACGGAGCCGTTGCCATGTCGCTGCCTGATGAGCCTTTCGCCCTAAAAGAACTCGAGATCCCCGGGCGCACCGGCCCGGTATCGGAGAGTCCTCAGAAGATCTGGGGCATCAACATCGCCGCCGCGCTGGGCAACTTTCCGCTTGAAGGTCTGCTGTGCGAGGCCGGGCCGTGGGGGAACATGGCGGAAGGCGACACGTTGACGATCTCCTGGGGCACCGGGCAAAACGTGTGGACGGAAAAAGTCGACAAGGACCGGGTCGGCAAGAAACTGCGCATGTACGTGCCTGCCCGGCACATGATCGATGGCCCGTACGCGGTGTCCTATACCGTCAAACCGTTGGGCGGCGCCGATGAACCGTCTGAAGTCATGCAGGTGCTGGTCAAGCTGACGCGACCGGGCGGCCATGATGACAACGGTGATATCGGGCACTCGAAACTGATCATGAGCCTTCCCCAAACCATCATTGACGGCGGCATCCACGAGGGCAACGTCGAGGATGGCGTGCCGATCACCATTGGCAAGAACGATGGCACGCCGCCCTACCCCTACGCGGCGGCGGGTGATGTCTGTCGCATCAGTTGGGGCGGCATCTACGTGCGCGGTACTCCGCTGACCCAGGAACAGGCCGAAGGCAAGGCGCCGATTATCATCACCATCACCCCGGAGATCATTAAAGACGCCGGTGATGCGCCCGGCGTGGCTGTGGTTTTCGAGGTATACGACAAGGTGTTCAACCGCTCCGAGGACTGGAGCCCCGAGCAGCGCATAGAAGTGGCGGTGGGTACGACACGGCTGGGCGCGCCGTTGCTGAAAGAAACGGAAAACAACGTGCTGAATGTCGACAAGCTGGGCGACGCCGACGGCACCGTGCAGATCATCGCCACGAATACCAGCCATTTCGAGGTGGGTGACATTCCCTTCATCCGGATCAAGGGCACACCCATCGAAGGGCTACCGATTGATCTGGAAAAAGAATACCCGCCGTTGACAAACGTGCCGAGCGTTGTTGAACACAAGGTTCCCAACGCCGTGTTACGCCAGTTGGCCAAGGCGCAGATCACCTTGTCCTACTACCTGAAAAAAGCCGATGCCTCTCCCGACTTGCGCTCCAGTAGCCAGTTCATCCGCGCCATCGGCGAAGTCCAGCGGCTGGCCGCGCCGATCGTCGTGGACGCGGACTCTGGGGCGCTGGACCCCACGCTGGCAAAGGTGCGTCTCGAGATTCCCTTTGACAAATCCTTCGCCGAAAACCAGACGCTCAAGCTATTCATGCACGGCACGACGCCCGGCCTCAAGCCTTACGTGCCAGACCTGCCTCTTCGCCCCATCACCCATAACGAGATCGTCGCGGCAAAACCGCTGCCGTACGAAATCGACGGCAAGTACCTGACCCCGGTCAACGGTGGCACGGTGAAGTTCTTCTACCAGCAACTGATCGCCGACACGGTGCTCGCCACGCTGGACCCCTTCGAGGCTGCTCGCGCCGTTCGCGAGTCGATCCACACTGAGGTCCTGCAAGTCGGCGAACCGCGCCTGGAACTGCCGGAACCGGAAGTAACTGGCGTGGTCGACGGCGTTCTGCCAGCCGACACCGACGGCACCACACTGACCGTGGTGTACAGGGAAACGCTCAGGGGCGACGAAGTATTCATGTTCTGGATCGGTTCGATCACCGGCGAATACACCGACTCGATCAAGCTGAGCGAGTTCACCGCCGGCCAACCGGTGCCCTTCCCAATCAGTGCTGAGCTGATCAAAGGCAATGAAGGCGGAACGGTCACGGCGTCGTATTTCATCAAACGCGCGGCGGGGGGTGAACCCAGCTATGCCAATCCGCTGGAATTCAGTGTTGGCGTGGCGCTGGATCTGAAAGAGCCGAAAATCAAACAAGCCCCTAACGACACCAGCCTCGACCCGTTTGCCGCTCAGGACGCCCTGACCGCCGTGGTCGACTACGTCGGCATGCTGCTGGATGACAAGATCATCGTCACCTGGACCGGCGCAGCAGGCACTCCCGCCGGCGGCTCGCATACCACCGCGCCATGGCCGGTGGCTGCGTTAGGCCCGCAAGAGATTGCGCTGGATAACAAGGTGATCGCGTTCAACCTGGGCAAGCCGGTGACGGTGAGCTACACGGTGGCCCGTGGCACGACCGATCCGAAGGATTCCAGGCCTCGAACGTTGGCGGTGCTGCCCATTGCCGATGGCAACCCGGCCATGGGCATGCCGCTGATCACACAAGCAGCCAACAACGGCGAAGGACCCGAATTTGATGTCAACGCGCTGACCGCAAGCGCCAGCATGCGCGTGAATCGCTGGCCGCTGATTGCGTTGAAACAATACGTCTGGTTGCACGTGACAGGCACCAACCGCGATGACAGCATTTACACCAAGACCTTTTGGCAGCCCCCTGCTTCACAAACAAACCCTACCTGGATCAGCGAAGGGTTCTACACCCACCCGATGCCGCTGGTCGACGCGCAAGGCCTGAAAGATGGCAGCGCTTTGAAGATGGTGTTCAAGGTCGGACTGAGTGGAAGCCAGGTCGAAGATGAGGCGCTAACTTTTGCGGAGCGTACTTACACCATCAAGGCCGTGAAGGATGTGAAGCCGGAGATCACCAAGGCCGAAGACTCCAAGGCCAAGGAAATTCCGCATAACGGTGGCACGGTCGATCCCGCTGTGACCCTGACCGGTTCCGCCGCCCCCAATCAGCAGGTCGAGATATGCGAAGGGACTGTCTCAAAAGGCAAACATCCGGTCGACGGCACCGGCTTCTGGAAATACACGGCCACACTGTCCGGCCTAGGAACTCGCACCTTCACCGCGAAAGCGGACTACGGCACCGGTCAGGTATCGGCGGGCAGAACCTTCACCTATTCGAACGCACTGACCCCGGCGATCACCTCGATTACCGACTCCAAGGATGTACCGATACCCGATAACGGTTTCACCGTCGACACCGCTATCACATTGACCGGCACCGCCACGTCGCGTCTGGAAGTCGAGATTTTTGATGGAACGGCGTCGCTCGGTACAGCGCTGGTGGATGGCACTACTGGCAAGTGGACCAAGGCGCTGACGGGGTTGACGCTGACCAGACATAGCTTCAAGGCCAAGGCGTTGTATGGAGCAAATCCGGAGTCGGCGGTGAGGACGGTGACCGTGACGGCCCTGATCGCACCGACGCTCGTAAACGTGTTGGACGACATGGACATAGAGGTTCCTGAAGGTCAAACGACCTTCACCACGACCCTGAAACTCAAGGGCAAGGCCAGTAACGGTCAAATCGTTGAGATCTTTGACGACAGCGGTTCTGGGGCAGTGTCCAAGGGACCCGCAACCGCCCATGTTGCGACTGGCGAGTGGGAACGCACAATACCCGTAGACGAGGGACCACATCGGTTGTACGCAAAAGCGCTGTATGTCGTGAATCCGGTGGAGTCGAATGTACGTCACGTGACAGTAATAGATGACATCGCTCCTACCATTGACTCTGTTAAAAGTTGGCCAAGCGACGACGAAATCCCCGAAGGCGGCAACACTGTAGAAACAGCCGTCACATTAAGCGGTGAAGCAGCCAAGGGACAGCGCGTCGAGGTGTTCGACGGCGCAAATTCGATAGAAATGGCCAATGTCGATTCATCTGGAAAATGGAGTTTACTTATTTCAAACCTAAGCGTCACAACACACAGTTTTACTGCCAAGGCACTTTACGGTTCGAAAAAAACATCAGGGGAACGAAAATTCAGGGTGGTGGTACCGCTTAAGATGGAGACTGGATCTGTAACCATTACTACCCCTTGGTATAAGCCCATCAACAGCAGTCAAAACTTCTACCTAATGTATCAAAGGGAACCGACTCAGGGAAATCCTCCCTACACCTATACATCGGACAATGAATATATATTAACCTGGCGAAACACTGGAGAAGTTGAAATCACCGACAGAGGAACAGCAACAATTACAGTTACCGACTCCAGCAACCAATCTGCAAGTTACAGTTTCACAATGGCCGGACCGATAGTTCAGGCAGCTAACTCAAACGGTGGCTCATGGATCAATGTTAAAAAACATCTTGAAGAAATTGGCTATCGCTTCCCAACAAGGAATGAACTAAAGGTTGCCGCTCGACAGCAAAAATACTTTCAAGGTAAAACGTGGTGGTGGAGTTCTGAAGGCTCAGGTTCGCAGAAGTATATTATTCAGCAGGGCACTGAAGCTGAATACATGGCACATGAGTCGGAGGTTCACTATACGTTAGGCATCTCAATATCTTAGTAACTACTTACTTCTCGCCTTTAAGGTCTTCCAACTGCGTTATCGGGGCGTTATCGGGGACAGACCACGGTTTCAACCAGACAGTTGCCCGATCCTTTGTCTTTTAAACCCTGGCGTTTAAAAGACACCTTCAGACACGCCTTTGAGGCTACACATCCTTGCGCCATTGCCTACAGCTACGCCAGAATCCGCCGGCTTGTGCGCCTTGGAGGCGGGTTCTATTGTGGTGCGGTCGCTGACGAATCAGCGATCGGGTTTAGCGACCTGAATCTTTGTAGGTGCACCAGCGCTCCAAACTCGACTGTGGATGCTTATCTACAATTTGCGTTATGGCGGCTGTGCGCGGGAGACCTTCGGGTCTGCCGGGCGCCTACACCCGGTTCGCTAACCTGCGTCCAGCCGCCACCTTACCTGTTTAGCGACGGGTTTTAGCGGCTCCACCTTGTAGGAGCTTCACCATGATCAAACCAACACCCAACCCACCCGAAACCGACCCCACCTCCCCCTACGAATCCCTCGATTCAAAAAAACTCCACGACGCCGCCGACCGCGCCCTCGATCACTACCTCTGCCCGCCCGGCTCCACCCCTCCGCCACGCAAAACCCGTCGGATGTACGCCGTCACCGCCGACTTCAAAAACGAAGAACTGCTGGCCGATGCCTGCGAAACCCTCGCTTCGGCCAGAACCATCGCCCATGACTTTGCTCATCTTGTACCCGCGTCGCAACGCAGGACGCTGTTGGGGATCGCGCAATTGATCATGCTCGGGGAGCTGGCGGTGAATCGGGTGATGGATAATCTGGAGTTGCCGCAGTAGCACGGCGCTGTGAAAAGCCTTGAATGAGTCGGTGCAGCGACTGACGTCTTCGTCGGATCGCCGCCCGGACCAAGCCCGCTCCCACAGGGATCGGCTCTGATCACAAACCTGTGTTTATACGCCGCCCCTGTGGGAGCGAGCCTGCTCGCGAAGGCGGTGGGTCAGTCAGTGAGATGTCGACTGGAAAACCCCATTCGCGAGCAGGCTCGTTCCCACAGGGGATCTGGGGTGGCTTTGGACATTCGGATTCGTCTTCCCCATCCTCGCGGGCAGTAAGATCAAAAGATCGCAGCCTTCGGCAGCTCCTACACCGCCCCCCTGTAGGAGCTGCCGAAGGCTGCGATCTTTGCTTTAAATGCCGGTCACTGGGCAATCAGAATCTGTTTGGGCGAAATTTCGCCAAACTTGAGTTGCTTGCCATTGAGGTACTGCGTCCCCCGCAGCAACTTCGTTCCCTCCACCTCGACTTCGTCCTCATCCATATACATGAACACGACCTTCGTCACAGGCACATGAATAGGACCTCGCAGGTGAATCCCGGGGCCGGTCAGGTGACCTTCCAAAAGGTTGAGCGCCCAATGGAACTGAATGATCGGCAACTCACCGAGTTGAATCATGTGGTGATCGTCCAG
Organism: Pseudomonas koreensis; assembly: GCF_024169245.1. Classification (NCBI taxonomy): domain Bacteria; kingdom Pseudomonadati; phylum Pseudomonadota; class Gammaproteobacteria; order Pseudomonadales; family Pseudomonadaceae; genus Pseudomonas; species Pseudomonas koreensis. The sequence goes on along the minus strand of NZ_JALJWP010000001.1, from coordinate 3,036,944 downwards.
CGATCGAAAATCCCTGCTGGCAATGATGCGTAACTTGCCGCCGACCGTTTCAAACCTCGGCTTGCCATAGCGCACTGCCAGCTCAGGACCAGTCGCCCATTGATCCCTGTAATACCCTGGCGAGGTGAACAGCTCGAACAAGGCCTGTTTGTCGCGAATATGTCCGGCGGCATCAAACAGATAGTTGTAGGAATAGTGGTAAGCCAGGCCGTCCAGCTCTGGCCTGATGGCATTCACCGGATTGTTGAGATACCCCGGGATATAGACATTGGCCATTTGCACAAAGTGGGTGAAGTCCAGATCCAGGTCGAAGCTCGCCGTGTAACGGATGCTCCGTTCCTTGGGATTCTCCTCCAGTCGCCCTGAAACAAAGTCCAGCGTCATTCCTTCAAGCTTTCTATAGATACGGTCCGCCATGATCGTGCTCTCTGCGCTACGGGACTATTCCCATGCCCATGGCACCTCAGTGGGAGCAGGCCGTCTACTGTCAGAACTAACAGGTTTAAAGGTTTTTCGGACCGACGGTAACCGTCGAGAAGGCCACCACGGATTACCTCAACGGGTGTTCTCGATGGATTCGCAGGTTCCTGGCTCTTCCTCCTGCTGTCTTCGGCTCGTCGAATTCGACCGGATCACCTGTTTTGAGCTTTCTACGATTTTCATCGGTCAAGGCAATCCGGAATTTGTAATCGTCGCTGGCGAAGAAAAAGCCAGTGGCGACGGCAAAAGAACTTCCCGAACGCTTCGGCGTAAGGGTGCCCCTCCCGGTTTCCGGATCATAGCTACTGACCGTTCCCTTCATTGCCAGGCTCCCTGGGATAGTGCGCGTTCCTCTCTGCATCAAACCGCAAAAGCGCAGCAGGCGCACCTGTCAGAGTTGACAGGTACAAGAGGCTTTCAGACAAATGGCTTCTCAGGAATCGCGGCGCAAATCCGGCGGAATCGGCAGATCATCCTTCAACGGATCCGGGCGTTTGCCCTTGCCCGCTTGGTGTTGGCGGATCTGATAGACGTAGGCCAGTACCTGCGCGACTGCCAGATAAAGGCCACCGGGAATTTCCTGCTCCAGTTCGGTGGAGTAATAGATCGAACGCGCCAGCGCGGGGGACTCAAGGAGCATGACGTTGTTGGCCACGGCGATTTCGCGGATTTTCAGGGCGATGAAGTCGCTGCCCTTGGCCAGCAATACCGGTGCGCCGCCCTTCTCCGAGTCGTATTTGAGCGCGACGGCGTAGTGGGTCGGGTTGGTGATGACCACGTCGGCTTCGGGAATCGCCGACATCATGCGGCGCTGGGACATTTCGCGCTGGGTCTGGCGGATGCGCTGCTTGACCTCGGGACGGCCTTCCTGGTCCTTGTGTTCGTCGCGCACTTCCTGCTTGGTCATCAGCAGTTTCTTGTGCGCTTCCCAGAGCTGCACCGGCACGTCGACGGCGGCAATGATGATCAGGCCGCAGGCCAGCCACAGCGTGCTCCAGCCCACCAGCAAAACGCTGTGGATGATCGCCATGTCCAGTGGCTCGTGGGCGATGCGCAGAAAGTCATCGACGTCGGCGGACAACACCACCAGCGCCACACCCAGGGTAATCAGGAACTTCGCCAGTGCTTTGAGCAGTTCGACCACAGCCTTGAACGAGAACATCCGTTTGAGGCCAGCGGCCGGGTTCATCCGGCTGAATTTCGGCGCCAGGGAGCTTGCCGCGAACAGCCAGCCACCGAGGGAGATCGGCCCGATCACGGCGGCGAGCAACAAGGTGATCATCACTGGCTGAATCGCCAGCAACGCAATCAACCCTGACTCCAGCAAGAACCGGCCCATGGCGCCCTGGTCCATGACCACTTCGCGGGACAGGGTGAAGTTCAGGCGCATCACGTCCATCAGTTCTTGCGCGAGCATGCCGCCGAAGATCAGCAGCGCAGCGGCACCGGCCATCATCACCGCAAGGGTGTTGAGCTCTTTGGAACGGGCAATCTCGCCCTTCTCACGGGAGTCCTTTTTGCGTTTCTCCGTGGGGTCTTCCGTTTTGTCCTGACCGCTCTCGCTCTCTGCCATGACTCAGCGCGCCCGTGCCAGTTCGCGTAGCAACTGCAGGGCCTCGCTGGCCAGCGGTTGATACTGGTTGAGAATGTCCGCCAACCCGACCCAGACGATGAACAGGCCGAGCACCAAGGTCAGCGGAAAACCGATCGAGAAGATGTTCAGTTGCGGCGCGGCGCGTGTCATCACCCCGAAGGCTATGTTGACCACCAGCAATGCGGTGATCGCCGGCAACACCAGCAGCAGCGCGGCGCCGAGCACCCAGCCGAGTTTGCCGGCCAGCTCCCAGTAATGCTCAACCATCAAGCCGCCGCCGACCGGCAGCGTGGTGAAACTTTCAGTGAGGACTTCGAACACCACCAGATGGCCGTTCATCGACAGGAACAACAGCGTGACCAACATGGTGAAGAACTGACCGATCACCGCCACCGAAACGCCGTTGGTAGGGTCGATCATCGAGGCGAAGCCCATGCCCATCTGCACCGCGACAATCTGCCCGGCCACGGCGAAGGCCTGGAAGAACAGTTGCAGGGAAAAGCCCAGTACCGCGCCGACCAGAATCTGTTCGCCGATCAGCAGCAAGCCGCTGAGATCCAGCGGGCTGACGGCGGGCATCGGCGGCAGCGCCGGGGTGATGACGACAGTGATCGCCACGGCAAAGTACAGGCGCACGCGGCGCGGGATCAGGGTGGTGCCAAACACCGGCATGACCATCAGCATCGACGCCACGCGAAACAGCGGCAACATGAACGACGCCACCCAAGTGCTGATCTGGGTGTCGGTCAGCTGAAGCAGCGATTGCATGGCTTAGCCGATGACCATCGGGATGTTTTTGTACAGCTGGATGATGTATTCCATGAACGTTTGCACGATCCACGGACCGCCGATGATCAGGGTCACCAGCATCACCAGAAGACGCGGCAGGAAGCTCAGGGTCTGTTCGTTGATCTGCGTGGCGGCCTGGAACATCGACACCAGCAGGCCGACCAGCAGGCTCGGCACCACCAGGATGGCGACCATCATGGTGGTCAGCCACAGCGCTTCACGAAAGATATCGACCGCGACTTCCGGCGTCATGGCGAAACACCTCCAAAACTGCTGGCCAGGGTGCCGATGATCAGCGCCCAGCCATCGACCAGCACGAACAGCATGATCTTGAACGGCAACGAAATGATCAGCGGCGAGAGCATCATCATACCCATGGCCATCAGCACGCTCGCGACAACGAGGTCGATGATCAGGAACGGAATGAAGATCATGAAGCCGATCTGGAACGCGGTTTTAAGTTCGGAGGTCACGAACGCTGGCACCAGAATGGTCAGCGGCGCCTGATCGGGGGTGGCGATGTCGGTGCGTTTGGACAGGCGCATGAACAGCTCCAGATCGCTGGTGCGGGTCTGCGCGAGCATGAAGTCCTTGATCGGCACCTGGGCTTTTTCCACCGCTTGTTGCGCGGTCAGCGTTTCGGCCAGATACGGTTGCAGCGCGTCCTTGTTCACCCGATCGAACACCGGCGCCATGATGAACAGCGTCAGGAACAGTGCCATGCCGGTGAGGATCTGATTGGACGGCGTCTGTTGCAGACCAAGGGCCTGACGCAGGATCGAGAAGACGATGATGATCCGCGTGAAGCTGGTCATCAGGATGACCGCCGCCGGAATGAAACTCAGCGCAGTCATGATCAGCAGGATCTGCAGACTGACCGAATATTCCTGCGCGCCGTCGGCGTTGGTGCCCAGCGTGATCGCCGGGATCGATAACGGATCGGCGGCCAACGCCAGCGGCGCGGCCAGCAACAGGACCAGCGTCAAGACGATGCGGAGCGCACCCATTACTTCGTATCCTTATGATCCTTGCCGAGAATCTTCAGCAGATGCTGAGCAAATTCCGGCGTCGCTTTTTCACTGGCTGTGGGGACTTCGACCGGCTCTTTGAGCACATGCAGCGCGGTGATGGTGCCGGGGCTGAGGCCGAGCAGAATCTGCTCGTTGCCGACTTGCACCAGCATCAGCCGGTCACGCGGGCCGAGCGCGCGTGAGCCGATCAACTCGATCACCTGGCCCTTGCCCGCTGGCCCCGCCTGCTGCACGCGGCGCAGCAGCCAGGCGAGGAAGAAGATCAAGCCCAGCACCAGCAGCAAACCGAACACCAGTTGCGTCAACTGCCCGGCCACGCCGCTGTTGACCATTGGCGCGGTGGCGGCCGGCGCAGCAGTGGTTGCGCCCGGCTCGGCGGCCAGCACGCTCAGCGGCCATGCCAGCAGAGTCCAGAGAAACCTTCTCACTCAGCGCAGCTTCTTGATGCGTTCGCTTGGGCTGATCACGTCGGTCAGGCGGATGCCGAACTTCTCGTTGACCACCACTACTTCGCCGTGGGCGATCAAGGTGCCATTGACCAGCACGTCGAGCGGCTCACCGGCCAGACGATCAAGCTCGATCACCGAACCCTGGTTGAGTTGCAGCAGGTTGCGAATGTTGATGTCGGTGCTGCCGACTTCCATGGAAATCGACACCGGAATGTCGAGGATCACGTCCAGGTTCGGCCCGTCGAGGGTCACCGGATCATTGTTCTTCGGCACGCTGCCGAACTCTTCCATCGGCAGACGGTTGGAGCTGGAAGTGCCGGCGTCGGCGGCCAGCAGTGCATCGATGTCAGCCTGGCCGGCGTCACCGGTTTCTTCCAGGGCCGCAGCCCATTCATCGGCCAGTGCCTGATCGTCCTGCGCGTTCATATCGTCGTTCATCATGTGTCCTCGGCGGGCAACAATTCGGTTAAAAACGGGGTGAAAAGCGCCGCTTCAGCGACGCTCGATCGGCTCGATCACCTGCAACGCGAGGTTGCCTTTGTGCGAGCCCATCTTGACCTTGAAGGCCGGCACGCCGTTGGCGCGCATGATCATGTCTTCCGGCATCTCGACCGGGATCACATCGCCCGGCTGCATGTGCAGGATGTCGCGCAGCTTCAACTGGCGGCGGGCAACAGTAGCGCCAATCGGCACGTCGACATCGAGCACGTCCTGGCGCAGGGCGTTGACCCAGCGCTCGTCCTGATCGTCGAGGTCGGACTGGAAGCCGGCGTCGAGCATTTCGCGCACCGGCTCGATCATCGAGTACGGCATGGTCACGTGCAGATCGCCGCCACCGCCATCGAGTTCGATGTGGAAAGTGGACACCACAATCGCTTCGCTCGGGCCGACGATGTTGGCCATGGCCGGGTTCACTTCCGAGTTGATGTACTCGAAATTGACTTCCATGATCGCCTGCCAGGCCTCCTTCAGATCGACGAACGCCTGTTCCAGCACCATGCGCACTACGCGCAGTTCGGTCGGGGTGAATTCGCGCCCTTCGATCTTGGCGTGACGGCCGTCGCCGCCGAAGAAGTTGTCCACCAGTTTGAACACCAGTTTGGCGTCGAGGATGAACAGCGCAGTGCCGCGCAGCGGTTTGATCTTGACCAGATTGAGGCTGGTCGGCACGTACAGCGAGTGCACGTATTCGCCGAACTTCATCACCTGCACGCCACCGACGGCAACGTCCGCCGAGCGGCGCAGCATGTTGAACATGCTGATGCGGGTGTAGCGGGCGAAACGCTCGTTGATCATTTCCAGCGTCGGCATGCGTCCACGGACGATGCGATCCTGGCTGGTCAGGTCGTAGCTTTTGACACTGCCGGGTTCGGCAGCATTATCGGTCTGTACCAGACCATCATCGACGCCATGCAACAGCGCATCGATTTCATCCTGGGACAGCAGATCCTGCACGGCCATGTCGTGTTCCTACTGCAGTACGAAATTAGTGAAAAGCAACTGTTCGATGACCACTTTGCCCAGCTCTTTCTGCGCCACTTCCTGGACGCTGGCGGTGGCCTTCTGGCGCAACATCTCCTGGCCGACCGGGGTCGCCAGTGTGGCGAAATCCTGACCGGAGAAAAGCATTACCAGGTTATTGCGGATGACCGGCATGTGTACTTTGAGCGCGTCCAGATCGGCCTGATTACGCGCCAGCATGGTGATGCTCACCTGCATGTAGCGCTGACGGCCGTTCTGGTTGTAGTTGGCAACGAAGGCCGGCGCCATCGGCTCGAAAATCGCCGCTTGCTTGCCGACCGGCGCAGCATCGCCGGCCTCGGCAGGCTTGCTCTGCGCGCCGTGCATGAAGAACCAGGTCGCCCCGACGGATGCACCAATGGCCACCAGCAACGCCAGCACGATCACGATGATCAGCTTGAGTTTGCCTTTGGTTGCGGGGTCTTTTACTGCTGCAGCTTCGCTCTTCGCCATGCCAATAATCCGTCACTAATCGGGGGTTTCACAGTCGCACGGCAAGGCAAGAGCAAGTGTTATGCCAGAAGTGTCGGAGGTCGCGCAGACAGCGACAAAGTCAAAAGCCACCCTCACCCCAGCCCTCTCCCGGAGGGAGAGGGGGCTGACCGAGGTGTCATGGATCAAACATCGACCTGAGAGACCGAGTCGATTGTGGGGTAGAGACTTGGATGAACAGCTCGCCGAACCAGCCAAGGATTCAGCGATGCTCGTTCAGGTCGGCGTAGTCCTTCAATATTCCCCAATTGGTCCCCTCTCCCTCTGGGAGAGGGCTAGGGTGAGGGGCTTTTGATTTGCTCAGGCGTAATAGTCGACCGCACTGCTGCCGATGACGTTGGTGGTCTGCGCCGCCACTTCAGCCACAGTGGCCGGGGCCAATTCTTCATCCGCCGAATCCAGACGCCCACCCGTGGCGCCGGTGCGTCCGGTGTGGCCCTGCTGCGCCTGCTCCTGCCCCTGCTGACCCTGCCAGCCACGGTTCTGGTCGGAGACGTTGACGTCGACCTGGCCCATGCCCTGCTGGTTGAACATGTCGCGCAGGCGATGCATCTGGCTGTCGAGCGCTTCACGCACGCTCGGGTGCGCGCTCATGAAGGTAACCTGGGTCTGCTGATCGGGAACCATGTTCACGCGAATATCCAGACGCCCCAGCTCAGCCGGCTGCAACTGAATGTCGGCGGCTTTCAGGTTGACGCTGGACAGGTACATGACGCGGTTGACCACTTCTTCGGTCCAGCCGCTCTGGTGCATGGCGATCGGTTGATTCACCGGCAGCGCATTGGCGGTTTTCGGCGTGGCGGCCTGGGTCAGCGCCGCCAGACGGTTGGCGAAGTCGTCGACGCGGGTGTCGCTGGTAGCCGATTTCAAATCTTTCAGGCCATCATCGATCAGACCACTGAAGGCTTTTTCGCCGCCCTGACTGGTGCTGTCCTTGTCGGCCTGGACGTCGAGCATGCTGGCCATGCCGGCGGCAAAGTTCTGCGCAGCGGTCAATTCGCCGTCGGCCTGAGCCTGGGCGGGAGAGGCTTTCGGTTGTGCCTGACTGGCAGCGGAGATATGCCCGCCCTGCTCCATCGCCATGCGCACGGCCGGCAGCGAGTCGAGCGGGTCGGCAGAAGGATCAAAATCGCTGTCGGTAGCCGCCGGATCTTTGACCATGCCCGGCACAGCAGCCAATGCAGGTGTCTCAGTTTCCGGCTGGGCTGGCGTTGCGACTACCGGGGCCTGCACGACAGGCGCTGCCACCAACGGCTGGACGACTTGCATCAGCGCCGGATCCAGCGCCGGGTCTACAGGCGCGGCATCGGCCACAGGGGTTTGTACGGTTTCAGCGGTGTCATCGGCAGTGGCAGCTGCGTCGTCGCTCGCCGCCGCTTTATCCGCAGGCAAGGCTTTGCCGCTATCGGCAACTGCTGGCTCGGGCGCGGCAGACTGATCTTTGCCGACGTCTTTTTTTCCGCTGTTGTCAGCGACCTTGTCGCGTGCCGGTTTGACTGAATTATCGGCGCCTACCGCAGGTTTGGCCGGCGCCTGATCGGCGAACACTTTTGCGAAGCTGGAAGCCTTGTCCCCGGCGTCTGCGGCCACTGCCGACGATTTGGCAGAGGCGGCTTGCGCCTTGGCCTGGGCGGCGGTCTGAAGAAGAATGTTGGGGGTCGCAGGCATGACACGGTCTCCGCTGCACTGGGATCGTAGGTACAGTTGAGCAAGATAACTGCAAGTGCCGGGCCAGTTTGGCCGGACACTTGCAAAAAGCGCCGGACGGCAGCTTCAGTGGGTGTGGAGGTGATGCTTTTCGTTTTCGTACACCGGGCGCACGTTGGCGAATTCGGAACGGATATCGGCGACCAGTTGAGCGAGTGCTTCCGGACTTTTGTCCTTGGCGTTCGACTCCAGGTCCTGGCACAACGCAGCCAGCCGAATGGCGCCCATGTTGCTGGCGCTGCCCTTGAAACTGTGGGCGACATCAGACAACGCTTTGGCACTGATGCCGTCTCGCAACTCGTCCAGGCGGCTTTCCGAGTCTGCCAGAAAAGTCTCCAGCAATTCGGTGTAGCCCTCCTCCATCACCTCGCGCAAAGTGTCGAGGACGTCGCGATCTACATGTGGGTCAGTCACTTGCTCACTCCTTGATCAAGAATGGGCGGATTATGCCTCAATCTCCCAGAAAAACTCCACGCTGGCACTACGACCTTGGTCCGACCAGCTGGCATTGCGCCCCAACTGCCGGACCAGGCTGATGCCGCGTCCCGACAAGCGGACATTATCCAAGGGCCGCTGCATGACCCGCCCTACATCAAATCCGTCGCCACTGTCCTCGACCCTGATGACCAGACGCCCACCTTTGCCTTGCGGTTGCACCTGCAGATGCACGCGCACATAACCATCCTGCAACGCTCCCAGCCGCGCCGCGCGCATTTCGTAGTAACGGGCAAAGCCAGCGGCATCGCGCTTGAGACTGGAATCCAGTCCCAGCACGCCATGCTCCAGCGCATTGGAATACAACTCGGCAAGTACGCTGTACAACGCACCGCTTTGCGCGCGCAGGCCGTGGACCTCGAGCAGCAATTGCAAGAGAAACGGCAAAGGATTGAACCGTCTGAGCGTGGCACCGCGAAACTCGAAACTGGCCGACCAATCCAGCGGGCTCGACTGGCCGCTGTCGGAATATATCGGCGCCGCGCCGTCCGTCGGCGCCGACTCAAGCAGACTGACCTCGACCATGCTCACATCGTCACGGGCCTGCCCGCGAAAATCGCGCAGGGCCTGCTCGATATCTTCGAACAACCGATCCGGCTCGAGGTTTGCCGCAAAGACTTGCTGCAAACGCTCGACTCCGAACAACTGGTCATTGGCGTCGCAGGTATCGATCACCCCGTCCGATAACAGAAATACCCGATCATCAACGGCCATCGGATACACATCCGTACGGTCGTCGAAAGCCTGTGCACTGAGAATCCCCAGCGGCAAGTGCCGCGCTGGCAGCGGCACGCGTTCGCCGCTGGCCAGGCGGTGCAAGTAACCATCGGGCATGCCGCCGTTCCACACCTCCACCGAGCGGCTCTGGAAACTCAGACAGAGCAACGTGGCGCAGCAGAACATGTCCACCGGCAGGATGCGCTTGAGCTTGGCGTTCATCTCGCGCAGGGTTTCCGCCAGGCCGTAGCCCTTGGCGGTCATGCCGTAGAACACTTCGGCCAGCGGCATCGCTCCGACTGCCGCCGGCAAGCCATGCCCGGTGAAATCGCCAAGCATGACGTGCATGTCACCGGCCGGCGTGTACGCCGCGAGCAACAGATCGCCATTGAACAGTGCGTAGGGCGATTGCAGGTAACGGATATTCGGCGCACTCAGGCAGCCGGAATGCGCGACCTTGTCGAACACCGCTTTGGCCACGCGCTGTTCGTTGAGCAGATAGTCGTGATGTCTGGCGATCAGGTCGCGCTGTTGCAGGACGGTCGCCTGCAAACGGCGCAAGCGATCCATCGCCTTGATTTTGGCGGCGAGGATCACCTGGTTGTACGGCTTCGCCAGAAAATCGTCGCCGCCGGCCTCCAGACAACGGGCCAGCGCTTCGCTCTCGGTCAGTGACGTGAGGAAGATGATCGGCACCAACGCCTCACCCGCCAGCGCCTTGATGTGCTGCGCCGCTTCGAAACCGTCCATCACCGGCATCAGCGCATCCATCAACACCAGATCGGGTTGCTGCGCTTTGAACGTTTCGACCGCCTCGGCGCCATTTGACGCCGTCAGCACCTGATGACCCTGACGGCGGACGATGGTCGACAGCAGCAGTCGGTCGGCGGCGCTGTCTTCGGCGATGAGAATCGTCAGCGGCTCTTGCGCCTGCATGGGCGTCAACTGATGTCGAAGAGTTTGTCGAAATTGGAAATCGCGAGGATTTTCTTCACATCGGAGCTGCTGTTGACGACGCGGATATCCGATTCGTCGCCACCGGCGTGGTCACGCAGCAGAAGCAGCATGCCCAGCGCGGAGCTGTCGAGGTAAGTGGCCTCTTTGAGATCGACCACGATGGATTCGGGCTTCTTGGCAAGATGCTCGTAGGACTCACGAAATTCCTGATGGCGACCGAAATCGAACCGCCCCCTGACCGAGATCGTCAGTTTTTGACCATCTGGAGAGACTTCTGTAACGACTGACATTGACTGGCTTCCTTGTCATTGACGAACCTGTACAAGGTTTAGCACCTGGATAGGGTTGGGGCAAGGCTGGAAAAGCAGATCAAAAGATCGCGGCCTTCGGCAGCTCCTACATTTGAAAATGCATTCCCCTGTAGGAGCTGCCAAAGGCTGCGATCTTTTGATCTTTAAAAGGCGTCACGCCGCGGCAAACGCTGCGACAGTTCATCCAGCAGCTTCTGCTCGCGTTTGTCCTCAAGGCGCTGCGCCTCATCACGATAACGCTGGACCAGTTTGCGCAAACCTTCGACGCGGGCAAACGCCTGTTGCCACTCTTCACGGGCCTTGTCGAGCTTGTTCTGGTGCCAGACCAGACTCTGCCGTTGCTGATCGACGGCAGTGTCGAGTTGCGCCAGAAAGCCCTGAAACCCCAGCAGCCACTGCCCGGTCACGCCGGTGCTGCCGCGCACGATCCATTGCTGCGAGTAATCCAGACGAAAGGCATTGAGGTCGGCCAGTTTGCTTTCCGCAACCTTGACCTGACCCTGGAAATAGCCCAGTCGTTGCACGGCGGCTTTTTCGGCCTTCTCGGCCATTTCCACCACCGGTGCCAGGCGCGCTGCTCGGCTGACGGCCATGGCCGGTTACCCGCCCGCCGCGGGGGCGAACAGGGTTTCCAGGTAGGCCTGGCTTTCACCCATGGTGATTTTGTCGTTGAGGCCCTGGCGCTGATACCTGACCAATTGCGGCTGCAGGGAAATCGCCAGATCGGTCTCGCGATCGCCACCGGCAACATAAGCGCCGACGCTGATCAGATCGCGACTCTGCTGATAGCGCGACCACAACTGCTTGAAGTACTGCGCACGCTGCATGTGATCCGGCGAAACCACCGCCGGCATGACCCGGCTGATCGAGGCCTCGATATCGATCGCCGGATAGTGCCCCTCCTCAGCCAGGCGTCGCGACAGCACGATGTGGCCGTCGAGCACGCCCCGCGCCGAGTCGGCAATCGGATCCTGCTGGTCATCGCCTTCGGACAGCACGGTGTAGAACGCCGTGATCGAACCGCCGCCCTTCTCCGCGTTACCGGCGCGCTCCACCAGTTTCGGCAGTTTGGCGAACACCGAGGGCGGATATCCTTTGGTCGCCGGCGGTTCGCCGATGGCCAGAGCGATTTCCCGCTGGGCCTGGGCGAAACGGGTCAGCGAATCCATCAGCAGCAGCACGTTCTTGCCCTTGTCGCGGAAATACTCGGCGATGCGCGTGCAATACATCGCCGCACGCATACGCATCAGCGGTGCGTCGTCCGCTGGCGAGGCGACTACCACCGAACGCTTGAGGCCTTCTTCACCGAGGATGTGCTCGATGAATTCCTTAACTTCGCGACCACGCTCACCAATCAGGCCGACGACGATGATGTCGGCCTCGGTGAAGCGGGTCATCATGCCCAGCAGCACCGATTTACCGACACCGGTACCGGCGAACAGACCCAGACGCTGGCCACGGCCGACGGTCAGCAAACCGTTGATGCAACGGATGCCGACGTCCAGCGGCACGCTGATCGGGTCACGGTTGAGCGGGTTGATCGTCGGGCCGTCCATCGGCACCCAGTCTTCGGCTTTCATGCCGCCCTTGCCGTCCAGCGCGCGTCCGGCGCCGTCGAGGACACGACCAAGCATGCTCATGCCCATTGGCAGACGACCGGTATCGGCCAGCGGCACGACGCGGGCGCCCGGGGCGATGCCGGCGACGCTGCCCACCGGCATGAGAAAGACTTTGCTGCCGGAAAAACCCATGACTTCCGCTTCCACCTGGGACGGGTGGTAGCTGTCGTCGTTGATCACCATGCAGCGGGTGCCCATGGCGGCGCGCAGGCCTTCGGCTTCGAGGGTCAGGCCGACCATGCGCAGCAGCCGACCTTCAAGGATCGGCGCGCCGGCGATCTCGGTGGCCTCGGCGTAGGTGCTCAGGCGCTTGGCGAAGCTGGTGCGTTCAAGGCGCATCGCTGGCGTCCGCGCGCGGCTCGTCAGAGTCGACAGCCGCTGGGGTGTCTTGAGGAATTTCCAGGCTCAGGTCAGGCGTTGCCGGGTGCAGCGCTTGTTCGTGCAACTGGTCGAACAGCTTGGCCATGACCTGGGTCACCCGCGATTCAACGCTGGCGTCGATGCGGCTGTGCTCGGTTTCAACCCGGCAGCCGCCCGGCAACAGCGACTCGTCTTCGACGATGCGCCAGCTTTCTTCGTGGCGCTCGCGCAGGGCTTTGACCTGGGCGAAATCCTGCGGATTGACGTACAGGCGCACGTTTTCCACGCCCAGCGGCAACAGCTTGAGGGCATCGCGCATGACGTGTTCGATCTGCGTCGAATCGATGGCCAGTTCGCGCTTGATCACCTGCTTGGTGATGTGCTGCACGAGGTCGACCAGTGACTTTTCAATCTGTGTGTCTTGCTCGGCGATCGGTTCGAACAGGTTGGCCATCAGCATTTCAAGGCTGGCGATTTTCGCCGCGAGCGCTGTTTCGGCTTCCTGACGCACCTTCAGCGTGGTGCTGTGAAAACCTTCTTTTTCACCAATGGCGAAGCCCTCGTTGTAAGCCTCCTGACGGATGCTTTCGAGTTCTTCCAGAGTCAGTGGCTGGACTTCTTCCAGCGGCACTTCTTCCATTTCCGGCGGTTCGGGTTCCGGCTCAGGCTCGGGTTCCGGTTTCGGCGGATCGAAGCTGGGCAGCGCCCAGGATTCGAAGCCGCGAACATCGCGGGCGCGGATCAGATCCGTCACAGACTCGTCAGGCTTATCCATGGGCTTAGATCATTTCCTCGCCGCCCTTGCCACCGAGCACGATCTCGCCGGCTTCGGCCATACGACGGGCGATGGTGAGGATTTCCTTCTGCGCGGTTTCGACATCGCTGACGCGCACCGGGCCTTTGGCCTCGAGGTCGTCGCGCAACAGTTCGGCAGCACGCTTGGACATGTTCTTGAAGATCTTTTCCTTGACGCCTTCGTCCGAGCCCTTGAGGGCCAGCACCAGCACATCGGAAGAGACTTCGCGCAACAGCGCCTGAATGCCGCGGTCGTCGACGTCGGCGAGGTTGTTGAAGACGAACATCAGGTCTTCGATCTGACCGGACAGGTCTTCGTCGACTTCGCGGATCGAGTCCATGAGCTGGCCTTCGATCGAACTGTCGAGGAAGTTCATGATGTCGGCCGCACGCTTGATGCCACCCAAGGTGGTGCGCGAGGCGTTCGAGTTGCCGGAGAACTGTTTCTCGAGAATCTGGTTGAGTTCTTTCAAGGCTGCCGGCTGCACGGTGTTCAACGACGAAACGCGCAGGATGATGTCCAGACGCACCTTGTGGTCGAAGTTGCCGAGCACTTCACCGGCCTGATCCGGGTCGAGGTACGCAACCACGATTGCCTGGATCTGCGGGTGTTCGTAACGGATGACGTCGGCGACGGCGCGCGGTTCCATCCATTTCAGGCTGTCGAGGCCGCTGGTGTTGCCACCGAGCAGGATGCGGTCGATCAGGCCGTTGGCCTTGTCTTCGCCCAGGGCCTGAGTGAGCATCTTGCGCACGTAGTCGTCGGAACCGACGCCGAGGCTGGTCTGATCGCCGACGATGTCGACGAACTCGCTCATCACCTGCTCGACCTGTTCGCGATGGACGTTGCCCATCTGCGCCATGGCCACGCCGACGCGCTGAACCTCTTTGGGGCCCATGTGGCGCAGCACTTGCGCAGCATCGGTCGAACCCAGGGACAGCAGCAGAATCGCGGCTTTGTCGACCTTGGTCAGTTTGACGGCGGCGGCTCGGTTATCACTCATCTGCGTTAATCCACTCTTTTACGACCTGAGCCACGCGACCCGGGTCTTCAGCTACCAGACTCTTGATTGCATTCAGCTGCGCGTCATAACCCTCGCTCGGGCTCGGCAACAGAATGCTCTGCGGACCACCGAGGCTCACGCGGTCGTTGGCCAGGTCGCCGTCCAGGCCGCCCATGCCACCGAGTTCCACGTCGCTGCCCAGACCGGCCAGCTCCTTGCCTTTGCCACCGCCGGTGATGTTGTTGAGCACCGGACGCAGCACACCAAACACCAGCACGAGGATGAACAGCACACCCAGCACTTGTTTGACGATGTCCCAGAACCATGGCTGGGAGTAGAACGGAATATCGGCAATCACTTCACCGCGCTCGGCGGAGAACGGCATGTTGATCACGCTGACGCTGTCACCACGGCTGGCGTCGAAACCGACGGCGTCCTGCACCAGACGGGTGAAGCGCGCCAATTCGTCGGCGCTCCACGGCGCGCGGCTGGTTTCACCGTTGGCCGGGTTGATCTTGACTTGATCATCGACCACCACCGACACCGACAGGCGATTGAGACGGCCCTGCTGCTGTTTGGTGTGGCTGATCGAACGGTCGAGCTCGAAGTTCTTCGTCGATTGTAGACGCTTGTCGGCCGGGTACGGCGCGAGCATCGGCTGGCCGGTGGCCGGGTCCATGATCTGCTGACCGTTGGCGTCAACCAGTGGCTGACCCGGCTGGATCATGCCGGCCGGTGCGGCGGTGCCACCGGTGGTCTGCGGCGCCGAGGCTGGCGACGGTGGCTGGTTGCTCAGGGCACCCGGCACACCTTGCGGGCCATTGCTGGCGGTGCGTTGTTCGTTGACCGACTGCTCACTGCGCAACGCCGGTTGGTCCGGGTTGAACTGCTCGGCTGTCGATTCGACGGCACTGAAATCGACGTCGGCGGAGACTTCAGCCTTGTAGCGATCATTGCCCAGTACCGGTTGCAGAATGTTGTGCACGCGCTGGGTGAGCATGCTTTCCATGCGACGGCTGTAATCGAACTGCTTGCCGGCCATGGTCATTTCCGAGTTCTCCGCCTGATCGGAGAGCAGATTGCCCTTCTGATCGACGACGGTGATCTGCGATTTGCTCAACTCGGGTACGGACGTCGCGACCAGGTTGATGATCGCTACCACTTGACCCGGCTCCAGCGAACGCCCGCTGTACAGCTCGACCAGTACCGAAGCGCTCGGCTTGCGCTCGTCACGGACGAACACCGAACTCTTCGGAATGGCCAGGTGCACGCGGGCACCCTTGACGTTGTTCAGGCTGGAGATGGTCCGCGCCAGTTCGCCTTCGAGGCCGCGACGATAACGGGTCGCTTCCATGAACTGGCTGGTGCCCAGACCCTGTTCTTTGTCGAGAATTTCGAAACCGATATTGCCGTCGCTGGGAGTGACACCAGCGGCGGCGAGTTTCATCCGCGCACGGGACAGGTCGTCGGCCTTGACCAGCAAGGCCCCGGAATTGGGTTCTACGTTGTAAGGGATGTCAGCGGCGGCCAGGGTTTCCATGACCTGCTTGGCGTCAAGGCCGGCAAGGCTGCCGTACAGTGGACGGTAATCCGGCTGCTGCGACCACAGCACCACGGCAAAGCCAATCGCCACGCTCGCAGCCAGACCGACCAACAGGCCGACCTGACGCAGCACGGTCATCTGGGAAAGGTTTTCCAGAAAGGACAGGCCGAACAGCGGCGGTTTGCCGTCGATCGGGGTGGCCTTGGCCGGAACGTTATCAGCGACTGCTTCTGCCATGACTTATTTCGCCCTTAAACCGGCATCTGCATGATGTCTTGGTATGCCTGGACCAGCTTGTTGCGCACCTGGGTCAGAGCCTGGAACGACACGCTGGCTTTTTGCGATGCGATCATCACGTCGGTCAGGTCGACACCGCTCTTGCCGATCTCGAAAGCGTTGGCCAGTTGAGTCGACGCCTGCTGGGTATCGCTGACTTTATTGATCGCCTGACCGAGCATGTCGGAAAAGCTGCTGCCGGCAATTTCAGGGACAGCGGCAGTCGATTTACGCGCAGACATGGCATCCACTTTCATGGCCTGCATGTCCATCATCAACCGATTAAATTCAATACCTTGGCTCATGGTCTACTCTCTTGGGCGGCCCGCAATTTTTTGACACTCACTCGGCGGGTACACAGGTATTAGCAACAAGGGTGCCAGCTCCTGGGCACCCTTCTGAGAAAAGCATCTGGAATGTTTTGCAGCATCCGTCAGGTGGCGAACAGATAGCCTTCGACGTCCATCCCGGCGTCGCGCATTTGCGCCAGTTTGTAGCGCAGGGTGCGGGGGCTGATGCCGAGCTTTTCGGCAGCTTCCTTGCGGCGGCCACGCTCGGCGCGCAGGGTGTCGATGATCATCTGAAACTCCCGGCGGCGCAGGTCGTCGCCCAGTGCTCCAGTGGAATCCGCCTCAATTTCTACCTCGCGGATCACCGGTGCCGACACCGGCAACGGCGCAAATGTCACCGCACCGGTCAGGCAGAAATCCTGCGGCTGGATCAAGCCGCCCTGCTGCAGAATCAGCGCGCGCTGAATGGCGTTGTCCAGCTCCCGCACGTTGCCCGGCCACGGGTACTCGGTCAGACAGGCTTGTGCTTCGGGGGACAGCTTCGCCGCAGCGTGCTTCATTTTATTGACGTGTTTGGCCAACAACTTTTGCGCCAGCGGCAGGATATCGGCAGTGCGCTCGCGAAGTGGACGCCAGGCCAAGGGGAAAACCGACAAGCGGTAAAACAGATCTTCACGAAAGCGCCCCGCCGCCACTTCACCGGCCAGATCGCGGTTCGTGGTCGCAACCACGCGGATATCCAGACTGATCGGCTTGCGTGCGCCCACGCGCTCGACTTCGCGCTCCTGCAGCACCCGCAGCAGTTTGGCTTGCAGACCCAGCGGCATTTCGGAAATTTCATCGAGCAGAATGGTGCCACCGTCCGCTTGCTCGAACTTGCCGGCCTGCGAGGCGATAGCGCCGGTGAACGAACCCTTCTCATGACCGAACAGCGTCGCTTCGAGCATGTTGTCGGGAATCGCCGCACAGTTGATTGCGATAAATGGCTGACTGGCCCGCCGCGATTGCTGGTGAATGTAGCGCGCCAATACTTCTTTACCGGTGCCGGACTCGCCGGAGATCAGGACAGTAGAATCACTGCGCGCGACCCGCGCGGCCAGTTCAAGAAGCTGCGCACTGGCCGGCTCGACCGCGACGGGGCCATCCGCTTCGCCAGCGTCAAGGCTGCCCAGCGCATGCCGGGCCACCAGATCAAGCAATGCCTTGGGCTCAAACGGTTTGACCAGGTAATCCGCCGCGCCTTGACGCATCGCATCGACCGCACGCTCGACCGCGCCGTGGGCGGTCATCAGCAGCACCGGCAATTGCGGTTGGCGCGCGCGCAGCAGGGCAAGCAATTGATGACCGTCCATGCCCGGCATGTTGACGTCGCTGACCACCAGACTGAAGGCTTGCTGCGCAACGGCCGTCAGCGCTTCTTCGGCGCTGCCGACGGCGTGATAATCGTGGCCGGCGAGCAACAGCGTATCGGCCAGCGCTTCGCGCAACGAACGGTCATCCTCGACCAGCAACACCCTGATGCCCATGACGATCATTCAACTCCCTGTGCAGCGGAAAACAGCGGCAGGCTGACCTGCACGCAGGTACCGCGCCCGACCCGCGAACGCAGGGTCAATTCTCCCTGATGGGCACGCGCCACCGCTTTGACCACGGTCAGGCCAAGACCGGTCCCGGTGACTTTGGTAGTAAAAAAAGGCTCGCCGAGGCGCGCCAAAACTGTCGGCTCAATGCCGCTGCCGCTGTCGCTGACACACACGCGCAGGGTGTTGCCTCTGGTGTAGCAATGCACTTTCAGCCGCGCTTCGCCGGCGCTGGCCTGGATGGCATTTTCAATCAGATTCAGCAATGCGCCGACCAGCGTATCGCGGTTGCACAGCAGCTCACCGACATGGCTGTCACACTGCCAGCGAATCGGCAGATCCTGCACGTGGGTCAGCGCCGCGGCCTGCAGCGATTGCATCAAGGCATCGGGGGTCAGGCGATCGGTCAGGGGCAATTCACCACGGGCGAACACCAGCATGTCGCGCACTTGATGTTCGAGTTCGTGCAGACGCTCTTTCAGGCGGCCGGCAAAACGCTGCTGGGTTTCCACCGGCAATTGCTGCTCAGTCAGATGACTGGCGTAAAGCAAAGCGGCGGACAGCGGCGTGCGAATCTGATGCGCCAGGGACGCAACCATGCGCCCCAGCGAAGACAACCGCTCGTGCCGTGCCAGTTGATCTTGCAGATGACGGGTTTCCGTCAAGTCATTGAGCAGCACCAACTGCCCCGGCTCGGCGTCCAGCGAGCGGGTGGAGATCGACAGGCGTCGACCGTTTTTAAGAGAGATTTCATGACCGTCGTCTTCACGCGGAGCGAAGCAGCGTGCGATCACATGGCGCCAGAGCTCGCCTTCGAGTGGCGAGCCAAGCAGGTCGATGGCGGCCGGGTTGGCTTCGCGCACCAGACCGTGGCTGTCGATAACGATCACGCCGCCGGGCAACAGGTCGAGGAGGTTTTGCAGACGATTGGCCAGGCGTTCTTTTTCCGCCAGCTCCTGCATGCGCTGGGCGCTGACTACCGCCAGCTCGCCCTTGAGCTCAGTGACCCGGGCTTCGAGCAGGCTGTAGGAGTCGGTCAACTGGCTCGACATCTGGTTGAACAGCTGAAAGGCCTGCTCAAGTCCCGGACGACTTGCCTGCTCTACGGACGAGGGTTGCCCCACGATATTGGAGGCAGAAGAGATCTGGGCGGCTTGGGGCATTGGGCTCTCTCGCTTGGCTGACCGTCAGTGAAACGGAACGTTGCGAGGGATATAGCAATACCCGTGCCTAAAAAAAACCGCTTATAAATTAAGCAGTTGAAAAACAGGCGTCAATCATCCGCCTGTTCGTCCCCTCCAGCCCGGCTCATACCGTACTTGCGCATCTTCTCGACCAGCGTGGTGCGACGAATACGCAGACGCTCAGCGGCACGGGCGACAATGCCATTGGCATCGTCCAGCGCCTGCTGAATCAGGCCCTGCTCCAGGCCACCGAGGTAGTCCTTGAGATCGAGACCTTCCGGCGGCAGGAGTGCGTTGGCGCTGAAATCCGGCGTATGGCCGTTGATCGCCACGCGCTCTTCCAGATCGCTGCGCAGACTGTCGACCATTTGCTCGTCTTCATCGTCAACGTAGCGGAATTTCTTCGGCAACTCGACCACGCCGATCACCCCATACGGGTGCATGATCGCCATGCGCTCGACGAGGTTGGCCAGCTCGCGGACGTTGCCCGGCCAGCCGTGACGGCACAGCGACATGATCGCCGCCGAGTTGAAGCGGATCGAACCGCGCTTCTCGTGCTCCATGCGCGAGATCAGTTCGTTCATCAACAGCGGGATATCTTCGACGCGCTCGCGCAGCGGCGCCATCTCGATCGGGAACACGTTCAGGCGATAGTAGAGGTCTTCGCGGAACGAGCCGATCTCGATCATGCTTTCGAGATTCTTGTGGGTCGCGGCAATGATGCGCACGTCGACGCTCTGGGTCTTGTTGCTGCCCACGCGCTCGAATGTACGTTCCTGCAGCACGCGCAGCAGCTTGACCTGCATCGGCAGGGGCATGTCGCCGATTTCGTCTAGGAACAGCGTGCCGCCGTTGGCTAGTTCAAAGCGTCCGGCACGGCTGGTGATCGCACCGGTGAAGGCGCCCTTCTCGTGGCCGAACAGCTCGCTTTCCAGCAGCTCTGCCGGAATCGCCCCGCAGTTGACCGGCACGAACGGCGCGTCGCGACGCTTGGAGTGGTAGTGCAGGTTGCGCGCGACCACTTCCTTGCCGGTGCCGGACTCGCCGAGGATCAGCACGCTGGCGTCGGTGTCGGCCACCTGCTGCATCATCTGACGCACGTGCTGAATCGCACGGCTGGTACCGACAAGGCTGCGGAAAAGGTTGGGTTCGCGATGACGGCCGCGTTCGCGGGCCTGGTCGTACATTTCGCGATAGACCTGGGCGCGGTGCAGCGAATCGAGCAATTTGCTGTAGCTGGGCGGCATTTCCAGGGTCGACAACACGCGGCGACGCTGGTCTTCAGGCAGGTCAACGGAAGAATTATCGCCCATTAACAAAACCGGAAGGAACTCATCCCAGGTTGCGAGTGTCTTTAGCAAGCCCAAAAGCGCGCCAGGAGCATTAACCGTCCCGATCAGTACGCAAATGACCTCACGACTAGACGACAAAGAGCCGACAGCCTGCTGCCAGTCATGGCTGCCGCAGGGTAAATTTTCTTCGCCAAGAAAATTCAAAATCACCGCCAGGTCGCGGCGGCGGACGCTATCGTCATCGATCAGCAGAATTTTGGTTTCACGCCACATGCAATAGCAACTTCCCTAGTCAACTCAATGCCCGAAAAATAAGGCAAGCGAGACGCTTGCAGGACACCATGTGCCTGTAGACGCCCTAAACCTGATAATAGCCACTAGTTAAGTCAAAAAACCGTGCACAGTCAAATTTATGGCGCACATCTCTGGTTCAACTGACGGTTAATCAACCAAACAGATGGTAAACCTTTGCAGCCTTTTGCGCTTGGGTGATCTGCGACATCTCGTTGGCTATCGCCTGCCGCTCTCCCATCGCCACCTCAAGAAGCTCCTTGTAGACGAATAGCAGCTCCTCGAGGTTGTCGCGCAACGCTACTTCGTCCAGCGAAGCTTCCGCCATGACGTCTTCCATGCAGGAACGGCAAGCCAGATCCAGCTCGCCAATGGCTTCCCAGTTTCGCTCGGCCAATGCACCGACCAACGCTTCGCGGGTATCGGCAATTCGCTGCAATACAAGACTCATGGTGCTCTCCTTCAGAATTGCGGAGCCGGCACGGGCGCGATGGCGTCCCAGCCTTCTTTGACCGTTGTCAGCAAGCCGGCCACCTCATCGAGGACACGTGGATCGCTGCTGATATTCGCCTCGGCAAGGCGCTTCATCATGTAGATGTACAGGCCATCCAGATCGGCCAGCGCTTCTGCATTGTTTTCAAGATCGAGACCTTCGCGCAAGCCACTGACGATGCCGATGGCTTTGCTGATCGCCGTGCATTTGGCGGGGATGTCCTTGCGCTCGATGGCGCCCTTGGCCTGAGCAATACGGGCCAGGCCACCTTCCATCAACATTTGCACCAGGCGGTGCGGGCTCGCTTCGGACGTCTGCGCATGGGCGCCGACTTTCTGGTACTGCCGAAGGGCTAACATCGGGTTCATGTTCTACCTCATTGCCACGTTGACTCGTATAACCAGTGTATCGCCAACCGGTTGGAAAACTTTAGATCAAAAGACAAAAACCCGGCGCACGCCGATAAAGCGTAGCCGGGTTTTTGTCGTTCCTGACTGTTACTTCGCCGACTGCTGAGCGTTCAGCGAGCTGAAGAACGAGGTGATGTTGCTCGCCGTTGCCTTCATCTGGCCGACCAGCAAGTCCATGGCGTTGTACTTGGCGGTCAATGTCGTCGTCAGGTTGGCAACGCGCAGATCCAGCGCCGCCTGCTGCTTTTGCAGGCTCGAAGTCAGATTCGTCAGGTTGGAGCTGCGCTGATCGAGCAGTCCACCGGTCTTGACGTACGGATCAACCGCCGCAGTCATACGCGCCAACAGACCATTCTTGGCATCAGTGCCGCTGAACAGTTGTTGAACCTGACCAGCCATGCCGGGAGTTTCCATACGCTTGTTGAACACTGCAGTGTCGAGCGTCAGCAAACCGGTTTTGCTATCGGTCAATACGCCCATCTGCGACAGCACGGACAATTGCCCCGCTCCGCCCGCCCCTGGATCGGTCAATTGAGCGCGCACATCGGCCATCAACGAACGCGGCAGAGCATCACCGGTGAAGGCTGCGGAAACGGTCAGATTGCCATCGGCATCCGGCGTTGCCTTGGACAAGGTGTCGATGGTTTTCTTCAGGGTGTTATAGGAATCGATGAACGATTGCAGCGATGTCTGGATGCCGGCGGTATTGGTCGCAACCGAAACGGTCGCTGGCGTTGCGACGCCATTGACCAATGGACTGGCAGCAGTCAGGTTAAGCGTCATGCCGCTGATCGCACCGGTCACGGTATTGGTCTTGCTGGTAACGGCCAGGCCGTCGATGGTCAGGCTAGCGTCCTTGGCCACATCACCGACCGCACCGGATGCCCCTGCCGCAGGACTGTCACCCATCTTCTGGGTGCCATCGATCTCGAGACCGGCGATACCGCTGACCTGCAGGTCCATGCCGGCGCCCGTCTTGTTGGAGCTCAGTACCAGACGCGAGGCGCCGGTACTGTCAGTCACGATGTTCGCGGAAATGCCATTGCTGGACTGCGCGGTGTTGATCGCATCGCGCGTGGACTGCAAGGTAGCATTGGCCGGAATCGCGACATTGTAATCAATGCCATTCTGACTGATTTTCAGAGTACCACTCGGAATGGCACTGGCGGCCCCGCCGGCAAAGGCGGCACTGGCAACTTTCGAGCCGGTGGCCAGGTTTTTCACGACGACGCTGTAAGTACCCGGTACGGCGGTTTTATCCGAGGTAGCACCGACAACCGATGGCGTGTCAGACGTTGCGGTAAAACCGGCAAACGCCGGACTCGAAGCTTTGTTCAGATCGCCCATCGCTTTCTGATATGCAGCCAGTGCACTTTTCAGCGAACCGACACCGGAGATCTTCAGGCTGTTGGTTTTGGTCGCAGTATCGATCTGCGTCTGCTTGGCAGACTTGTCGGCGTTGACCAGCGCGGTCACGATCGCGCCGATGTCCAGGCCGGAACCCAGTCCGGAACCCGGTAGAATTGGACTTGCCATGTGCATCTCCCTTCAGATTGTTGCCATTCTTTTGACCGTTACACGCGTCCTGAGAACGAACAAACACTATTCATGCCATTTATCAGACTTTGGCGTCGAACAATACATGACTTGCATTGGCGAGGCTGTCCGCCAGTTTGAGGGCTTCGGCGGAAGGAATCTGTCGAACGACTTCACCCGTCTCGCTCGCGATCACCTTGACGATGACCTTGCCGGAATGCTCGTCGATCGAGAACTCCAGATTACGCTTGATCGACTGGACGAACTTTTCGATCTCTTGCACCGCCAGTTTCAACTTGGCGCTGTCTGAATCCTGATCCTTGGCAGCGACCGGCGCTTCAGTCTTTTGGACTTTCGGCAGCTCTGACGGTTTGTCAGCAACCGGTGTCACTGGCTTGGGAGCCGGATAAGACACGTTAAGCTTTACGCTCATGTCCATGCCCATCACCTCTTAACGTAAAAAAGCGAGAGAGCACGACAAGCGCACTCCCCCGCTTAAACTCATTCCGAAATTACTGAAGCAGCTTCAGTACAGCGGAAGGCAGTTGGTTGGCTTGAGCCAGTACGGAGGTCGAAGCTTGCTGCAGAGTCTGCTGCTTGGTCAGGTTAGCAGTTTCAGCGGCGAAGTCGGTGTCCTGTACACGACCCTGAGCAGCGGTAGTGTTTTCAGTGATGTTCTGCAGGTTCTGGATGGTGCTGGTCAAACGGTTTTGCGAAGCACCCAGGCTGGCGCGGGTTGCACCGATGTTAGCGATAGCTGCGTCGATTGCAGTGATCGCGCTGTCGATGGCGACGGCAGCGTCAGAAGGGCTGGCGCCAGTCAGTACAACAGTGCCGCTGCCAACCGACAGGCTGACGGCGTCGAACTTGGAGCTCAGTACCAGGTCGATGTGGTTAGCCGAACCGGTGTTTGCGCCAACTTGCAGGGTCACAGTACCAGCCGAACCGTCCAGCAGGTTTTTGCCGTTCAGGTTGGTCGAAGCCGAGATACGGGTGATCTCGTCGGACATCTGAGCGAATTCAGCGTTGGTAGCGGTCTGGTCAGCAGTGCCGTTGGTACCGTTACGGGCTTTAACAGCCAGTTCACGCATACGCTGCAGGATGTCGGTAGTAGCTTGCAGAGCGCCTTCAGCGGTCTGGGCAACGGAGATACCGTCGTTGGCGTTCTGGATGGCCTGGGTGTTACCGCGGATCTGCGAAGACATACGGTTGGAGATCTGCAGGCCAGCTGCGTCGTCTTTGGCGCTGTTGATTTTCAGGCCGGAAGACAGGCGCTGCATCGAAGTGGACAGAGCGTCGGAAGCGCGGTTCAGGTTTTTCTGAACGTTCAACGATGTGGTGTTGGTGTTTACTGTTAAAGCCATGACGAATTCCTCGTTGGTTGGGTACTGCGGCTTCCGGCCCTGGCAACCGCCGGGTATGGCCTAGAGAACCTTCGTAATAGTTATCGTCGGGTTTGCAGGTTGCTTGAGGGCTTTTTGAAAAAATTTTGCCATCACCACGCCACCCCCGAGAAAACAAAGACTTAGCAGCACATTCAGCGCGGAAAAATGACGTCATAAAACCGCCTGTAACGCAGAGCCGCGGGCCAGCGCCATTGAGCGCTTCAGCGCCGGGCATCTTCGAGCAATTCAACCAGCTCGTATTCCATATAGTCAGCCAGGCCCAACCAGTCCTGGCGTTCCTGGCAATCGAGCATCTGCGTGAGCACCTGTGCCCACGCTTGCTGGATTTCCAATGAGGCAGACGCCAGACTTTGCTGGGCCTGTTCGAACACATCGACCATCGTCAGCGCCGCCTCGACGTCACGCCCCAGACGAAACAAAGCTGCGCACTGACGACACTGATCCAGACTCTGACTCAGCGTACTCATTGCACGAACTCCTGATTGAAAGCGGTTCCGGCGATCAGCGCACCGGCGCGGCTGCTGTTGAGAAACTCGACCTGTGGGTTGGCGGCGATGTAACGCTCCAGTACGCACAGATAACCGCGAAAATTCAGCTGGGTGCTGACGCGCTGACCGTGACCATCGCGCACCCAGTGCCGCGCCTGGGCCACCGGCGGGCCCAGATCGCCATCGCCCCAACCGGCGTGGGTCTTGTTCATCGGGAAGGCGAAGTCAGCGCCAAACAGTGTGATTCGACTCGTGCCCATTTTTACCGCGAGATCCACCGCCGGATGAATCACGCTGCCGCCGACGTGCAGCTCACCGCGCGGATACTGTTCTTTCAACTCGGCGTACATCGGGCTCGCCGAATAACCGCCATAGCGCCTACCCTTCCATGCCTTCAATACCTGCGGGTCGCTCATCGGCAGGTACACCAGCGTAATGCCGTCGGAGGCCTCGAAGGGCAGATGCCGGAAACCGATGCGCTGATCGATGCTCACCACGACGTCAGGCACGATGCCGTGCTCGCGCAATGGCCGGTAGGCCGTATCAACACAGATGAACAGCGGTCGTTGTGCGCACTGACGGATCGCTGCCAGACGTTCGAAATGCTGCTCCAGCGTCGGCCCCGTGGCGATCACGTAAACGTCCCGACCGGTGCAAGTGCCGAACAGCTGCGCCACATCAGCATCGCCGAGCAACACTGGCAGACACTCCTGCAAGCGCTGTTGAATCTCCGGCGACTGCGGATCGAAATCGCGGTTGTTGAACGTCAGATGGACTTCATTGATCAGGCGGTCGCGGATCTTCGCATTGAAGTCGTCGGCCAGCAGCATCTCGGCCGGCAAGGCAAAGAATGGCGTGAAGAAGTCCGGGTGATCACCGGCGTAAAACAGTTCGACCCGGGGATCCTGCAGCCACTGGCGCTGATCGAGCAGTTGCAGTACCAGCGCGAACAGCGCGCTATTGAGGATGTGCACGTAGAGGCGCTCGAGCCCTGCACGCTCGAGCAGCACGCCGGGCAAGTCGCCGAGGCCGGTGCCATAAACATGGAGTTGCGGTTTTTCCGGCAGGCTTGCCGCCTGAATCTGCGCCTCATGCAGCCGGTTATGGCGACTGGTGAGCTGAATGCCGTCAACGCTCAACGTCGAACCCAGCCCCTGCACGAGTTCAGCCTGCACAGCTGCGCTGTCTTCAGCCATCAGACGCTCGAACAGCGCCGGCCAGCGCAATTGCAGCACCTCGGCATTGGCCTGGAAAAACTCGCTCATGGCGCCTCGCGCTCCTTCTCGGGCAAAAAAATAGCGTCCAAGGTTAACCTTGAACGCTATTTTTGTATCAGTGCTTTTTCCTAGAACCTACGGACGATAGATGATCGCCGAGCCCCACGACAGGCCGACGCCAAAGCCGCTTAGCGCGACACGCTGCCAGTCGGAATCGAGCACATGTTTTTCCAGCAACAGCGGAATGCTCGACGACACGGTGTTGCCGGTCTCGACCATGTCCTTGATGAATTTCTCCGGCTCGCCTTCGAAGCGTCGCGCCACGGCGTCGACAATCGCCGCACTGCCCTGGTGAATGCAGAATGCGTCGATGTCATCGGCTTTCAGCCCCGAATCGTCAAGCAGTTCATGCAAGTGCGCCGGGACTTTCAGCAGGGCGAAATTGAAGACCTGACGACCGTTCATGAAGAACACGCCGTTGCTGACTTTCAGGTGCGGAGCGCCGGAACCGTCGGTGCCGAACTTGGCCTTGCCCAGCGCCCAGGTCGGGTTTTCGCCCATCCACGTGGCGGTGGCGGCATCGCCGAAAAGCATGGTGGTGTTGCGGTCTTCCGGGTCAACGATTTTCGAATACGGGTCAGCGGTGATCAGCAGACCGTTCTTCAGGCCGGCGGCTTCCATGAAGCCCTTGATCGCGTAGATGCCGTAGACGTAACCGGAGCAGCCCAAAGAAATGTCGAACGCTGCAACATTGGTCGGCAGGCCGAGTTTGTCCTGGACGATGGCAGCAGTGTGCGGCAGGCCCTCTTCGTCACCGTTCTGGGTGACGACAATCAAGGCATCGATCGATTCACGTTTCAGTTCAGGGTTGCTGGCAAACAGCGCATTGGCCGCTTCCACGCACAGATCGGAGGTTTCCTGCTCAGCGTCTTTGCGCGGCAGGAATGCCGAACCGATCTTGCCAAGGATGAATTCTTCATCCTTCTCGAATTTTGCACCTTGTGCGTAATTGTCCACGCCGGCTACAGGAACGTAGCTCGCAATGCTTTTTATGCCAATCATTACGGCTTCCCAATAAAAAACAGCCCAAAACCACCGCTCGCAAGGATTCGAGGGGCGCCGACAAACAGAAAACGGCCGCCACGACGGGCAGCCACGGGAAGCGCAAAGGGCTATCACTGGAACCGCAAAACGGGCCAGGCGCCATCTCCCCGGTCAATACAATACAGTGAAGATGCGCGTTATGACTCGCAGGTCACGCTATTTTGCCGAATCGATGGCAGATTGGCTTATTCGATCAGCGACCAATCCAGTGGCGTACCACGCTTGATCGCGGTGCGCGCGCGGCGTCCGAGAACGGCATCGGTGTGCTTGGGCGGCAGACCGAGACCGGGACGAATGGCGCGCAGATTGTCCCCGGTAAAGGCTTCACCGGCAGCCATGTCTGCGGTGACGTACAGCGAACGGCGATAGACCAGCGACTTGCGCTCCGCCTCGGTCACGCCGTAATGCACCTGCCCCATGGCTTGCCAGGCACGTTCGGTTTCGACGACCAGACTGGCCAGTTCCGCCAGTTCCAGGGAAAAGCTCGCGTCGACGCCACCGGCCGAACGATCGAGGGTGAAGTGCTTTTCCACCACCGTCGCGCCCAGCGCCACCGCCGCCACCGATACGCCAACGCCCATCGAGTGGTCCGACAGCCCGACCTCGCAGCCAAACAACTCACGCAGATGCGGGATCGTGCGCACGTTGCTGTTGAGTGGTGTTGCCGGATAAGTGCTGGTGCACTTGAGCAGGACCAGATCCTTGCAGCCGGCCTCGCGTGCGGCGCGCACGGTTTCATCCAGTTCGGCGATGCTGGCCATGCCGGTGGAGATGATGAGCGGTTTACCGGTGGCGGCGACCCGGCGGATCAACGGCAGATCGGTGTTTTCAAAACTGGCGATCTTGTACGCCGGCACCTCGAGGCTTTCGAGAAAATCCACCGCGCTGTCGTCGAACGGCGTCGAGAACGCGAGCATCCCCAACTCCTTGGCTCGAGCAAAAATCGGCGCGTGCCATTCCCACGGCGTGTGGGCTTTTTCGTAGAGATCGTAGAGCGACGTGCCGGCCCACAGACTGCCCGGATCCTTGATGAAGAATTCACCTTCAGCCAAATCCAGGGTCATGGTTTCGGCGGTGTAGGTTTGCAGCTTCAAGGCATGCGCACCAGCCTTCGCAGCAGCCTCGACGATTTGCAGGGCGACGTCGAGGGACTGGTTATGGTTGCCACTCATCTCGGCAATGATGAACGGCGGCGCGTCGGCACCGATGCTGTGGTGGCCAATCTTGAAACTAGGCATGCGAGTGATCCTTCAAA
This sequence comes from Pseudomonas koreensis, assembly GCF_024169245.1. NCBI lineage: Bacteria > Pseudomonadati > Pseudomonadota > Gammaproteobacteria > Pseudomonadales > Pseudomonadaceae > Pseudomonas > Pseudomonas koreensis. The sequence continues at coordinate 3,008,258 of NZ_JALJWP010000001.1, read as the reverse complement.
ACACGGCTGAACGCGCAGATTTCCTGGATGAACCCGGCGTCGCGGAAGACTTTCAATGAAGACTGATTGGCGGGCATGACCCGGGCATTGATGCGCGTCAATTGCGGCCAGTGCGCAGCGACAAACGCCTCGCCCCGGCTGAGCACCGCCCTGCCCCAACCGAGGCCGAAACGCCCTTCCAGCAGATAGATCGACACTTCCGCTTCGAATCCGCGCAAGTCGTAGCGCAGCACCCCGACCGGGCCGTCATCCGCCTCGGCGATCAACAGCAGCCGCTGCGGATTGCGCAAACTTGCCATCAACCAGTTCAGATGCTGCGCCCAATCGATCACGCCGGATTCCAGCGACCAGTGCCGCACCGGCTCGGCATTGCGCCCATCGAACAGCAACTGCGCATCGTCCAGCGTCGCCGGGCGCAGTTTCAGTACCGCGCCGGCCAGCGCCGCCGCCACGCGTTCGGCCCCGCGTCCGTCGACCAGTTGCCGCGAGCGCTCGGCGAGGCTCTGGCGCAGAAAGTGATTGTCCATCACAAAACCTACCGCATCGCGCAGTTGCTCGACGCTGACCTGCTCGCGCGCACCCATGAACACATGCGCGCCGGCCGCCGCCATGACTTCACCGTTGGCCTGCTGATTGTTCGCCACAGCGATGCAGATGGTCGGCAAGCCGAGCGCCGCACGCTCCCAACTGGTGCCGCCGCCGGCGCCGATAAACAGATCGGCTTCAGTCATGCGTTGATGGAAATCGCTGACGAAACTGTGCAGGCGCCAGTTCGGCCGTGTCTCGGCCAAGGCCTGCATCTGCGCCCACGCCGGGTTGTCGGCGCCCGCGACGAAATCAACCTGCAACTCAGTGAAATCAGCCAGCGCCAACATCGCGTGATGAGTCTGCATCGCCGCGTCGAAACCGCCGAAATTCACCAGCACCCGCCGCGCCTTCGGTTTGATCTCGATGGCTTCGCAGTTGAATTCTTCACGGAGCATGGCGTAGCGCGGGCCGAGCAAGGTGCGACAGCCCGGCGGCAGCAGCGGCGCGTAGTTTGCACTTAAGCCGGACAGGTTCTGATTGAGCAGCAGATCGACGCTGTAGCGCCGCGTGGCCAGATCATCCACGGCGGCGATTCGATGCGCCCAGCGCCGGGCAGCGGTTTGCCAGTGATGATCGAGGCCGTAATGGTCGACGATGATCCAGTCGAACGGTGCCTGCCCGTCCAGCAGCAGGCCCAGTGCATCAATGTCGAACTGCCACGGCAACATCGATTCGATGGCCTGCAGCGGGTCTTCATCACGATAGCGCTCGGGCAGCGCGAAGGTCTCGAAGCCTTCGGCATTCAAGGCTTCGAGTCGATGCCCCGGCAACCGCCGACAGGCAAACGCGACATGACTGCCCTGCCGGCGCAGCACCCGCGCCAGCGTCAGGCAGCGGGCGATATGGCCGCTGCCGATGGTCGGCGAAGCGTCGGCCCGGATCAGCACTCTCATTGCAGTTCTCCGCCGGCCTTGAGCGCGGCGTAAAGGTATTCGGCGCGTTGCCAGTCTTCGGGGGTGTCGATGTCCTGGACCAGATATCGCGGCAGAATCACCGGCAGGCTGGCTGGGGAATACAGCACATCACCGCGCATCCACGCCTCGCTGCGCCCCCAATAAAACTGCCCGGCGTCCTGAAACGCCTCGGGCAAGTCCTGCGAACGAGTATTGCGAAACTCGGGATACAACGCCGTCAAGGCGCCGTCCCCATCGACTGTGAGTGCACGCTGTACCGGAAACGCGAAATCGCAAACCGAGAACGCAAATGATCGATGCGGATGCCGCTCCAGCAACTCCAAACCCTGACGCAGATAACGCGCCTGCAACAGCGGCGCAGTGGCGTAAATGCAGCAAGCGAAATCGAAGGACGGCAAATGCTGCAGTGCGTGCACGATGACCGCCGCAGTGCCGGTGTAATCATCGGCCAGATCGGCCGGGCGCATGAACGGTACCTGCGCACCGTGCGCCCTCGCGATGTCGGCAATCTCGGCATCGTCGGTGCTGACCACGACCTGCTCGAACAAACCTGAATCCAGCGCTGTGCGGATCGAGCGGACAATCATCGGCACGCCCGCGAACGGCAAGAGATTCTTGCGCGGAATTCGCTTGCTGCCGCCACGGGCAGGGATGATTGCGACGTTGCTCAAGAGCGTTTTTCCAACAGGAACCAGGTGATGTCATCGGCCGGAAACTGCCGATCACGGTGATAGACGAAGCCATAGTCGAGCAGTTGCAAATCGGCATAGCGATCAAGCATTTCCCCGGCAAAATCGCGCTTGAACAGCTTGCCGTTGTTACCGCGGTAAGCGATTTCCATCGGTGCCGGATTGTAGTACTCGGCGATCAGGATGTAGCGCTGGCTCAGCTCGTACATCTGCGCATAAGCGCGCGGTAACAGCTCGGGAGCCAGATGGATCAGCACGCCTTTGCTCAGTGTCAGATCGTAGCGGCGCTCGGCAGGAAAATCGAACAACGAGCCGTGCCAGATTTGCGCAATGTCCAGCGCCTGCGCCTGCGCGCACGCGCTTTCGTTGATCTCGACACCGAACAGTTCGCAACGCGGCAATAACTGACGCAATGCCTGCAAATTGTTGCCGGCGTTGGTACCCAGTTCCAGCAGACTGTCGACGCGACCCGCACGGCTCAGCGCCTTGGCGAAAAACCCTAGATTGCCCGCCACCAGCGCCTGGCCGACATTGCGCTCAACGTACTGATTGCCGAACTCACCCTGCCAGAATCTTTCCTGCTCGCTCAGATCGCGCATACACAGTCTCGTCTACCGCCGCAGCGGTCATTCTTCGGTCAGTCGGCGCAGTTGCTCGACTACATGATCCTGCTGCTCATCAGTCAGCAAGGGGAACAGCGGCAAGCTGATCGCCTCGGCGTAATAGCGCTCCGCCTCGGGGAAGTCGCCTTCGGCAAACCCCAGGTCACGATAGTACGGCTGCAAGTGCACGGGAATGTAGTGCAGATTGACGCCGATGCCGGCGCTGCGCAAACCTTCGAACACCTGGCGATGACTGAGGCTGCAGCGCTCGGTCTGCAAACGCACCACGTAAAGGTGCCACGCTGATTCGGCTTCTGGCTGCGCACTCGGCAAGGTCAGCGGCAGGTAGGCGAGCAACTGATCGTAACGCGCTGCGAGTTCGCGGCGCCGGGCGACAAATTCGTCGAGCTTGCGCAGCTGCGACAGACCCAGCGCCGCTTGCAGATCGGTGATCCGATAATTGAAACCGAGCTCGACTTGCTGGTAATACCACGGCCCGTGACTGGGCTCGGTCATCTGCTCTGCATCGCGGGTCATGCCATGGCTGCGCAGGCGTCGAAGACGTTCGGCCAGCGCCGGGCGATTGGTCAGGACCATGCCGCCTTCGGCGCTGGTAATGATTTTCACCGGGTGAAAACTGAACACCGTCATCGCCGCAAACTCACCACAACCGACCGGACGGCCGGCGTAGCTCGCGCCCACTGCGTGGGAGGCGTCTTCGATCACGGTGAAGTTGTAGCGCACCGCCAGATCGGCAATCTTGCGCAGGTCACAGCTCTGCCCGGAGAAGGCTACGGCGACGAGGACTTTCGGCACCGTGCCGTCGCGCTCGGCCCGTTCGAGCTTCGCTTCAAGCGCGAACGTATCAAGGTTCCAGGTCAGCGGATCGATGTCGACGAAATCAACGTCAGCGCCGCAATAACGCCCGCAATTGGCCGAGGCGAGAAAGGTGTTTGGCGAAGTCCACAAGCGATCGCCCGGCCCCAGGCCCGCCGCCAGACAGGCAATGTGCAGTGCCGCCGTGGCATTGCACACCGCCACGGCAAAATCCGCCTGACAGCGCTCGGCCATGGCCTGCTCGAAACGCTCGATGGTCGGCCCCTGGGTCAGCCAGTCCGATTGCAGAACCTCGACCACCGCGTCGATGTCCGCCTGATCAAGGCTCTGCCGACCGTAAGGAATCATACCGACAGCTTCGCGTGCAGATCGGCGATCTGCCCCACTGAAAGGAAATGCGGGTTGGTGTCCGAGCGATACTCGAAATCCTCGCCCACGGCACGGCCACGTTCACCGAGTTTATCCACGGCGAAATCGACGTCGACGCTGGTAAAACGAATCGACGGCTGAATCGTGTAATGGTCTTCAAACTCAAGGGTCATACGCGCATCGTCCAGCGGCACCATCAGTTCGTGCAGCTTCTCACCGGGACGAATGCCGACGTTCTTGTGCGGCAGATGCTCGGCCATGCCGCGCGCCAGATCGACGATGCGGATCGACGGGATCTTCGGCACGAACACTTCGCCGCCGTGCATGCGGGCGAAGCTGTCGAGGACGAACTGCACGCCATGATCCAGGGTGATCCAGAAGCGGGTCATGCGCTCGTCGGTGATCGGCAATTCTTGCGCGCCATCAGCGATCAGCTTGCTGAAAAACGGCACCACCGAGCCGCGCGAACCGGCGACATTGCCGTAGCGCACCACGGCGAATCGGGTCTGCTGCTCGCCGGCAATGTTGTTGGCGGCGACGAACAATTTGTCCGAGAGCAACTTGGTCGCACCGTACAGATTGATCGGGCTGGCCGCTTTGTCGGTGGACAGCGCGACGACTTTCTTCACACCGTTATCGATGGCGGCGGCGATGATGTTTTCCGCGCCGTTGACGTTGGTGCGGATGCATTCGGTCGGGTTGTACTCCGCCGCCGGGACCTGCTTCAACGCGGCGGCATGCACGACATAATCGATGCCGCGCATCGCCTGACGCAAACGGTCGGCGTCACGCACGTCACCGATGAAATAACGCATGCACGGCGCGTTGAAGGTCTGCTGCATTTCGTACTGTTTCAACTCATCGCGAGAGAACACAACGACGCGCTTGGGCTGGTATTGCTCCAGCAAGCGACGGATGAAATTGCGGCCGAACGAGCCGGTGCCGCCGGAGATGAAAATCGATTGTCCATTGAACATGTTGTAGTTCCTGTCGGCCTGCTCAGGCGAGCAACTGCGCCCAATTGATCGAGGCGTTTTCGCCCAGGGTAAAACCTTTGCCGGTCAGGGCCAGGTTGGCGTTGTAGGCCGGGTCGTGGGCGAAGGCGTCGGACCACTTTTCACGCAGCGCCGCCAGTGCCGCCGGCGGCTGTGGCAGTTCGCCGGTGTGCAGCACCTGCACCAGTGGCGTCCACACGGTGAGGTAACCGGCCTGCCCGGACTTAAGGCACAGATCGACATCGGCATAACCTTCGGCGAAGGTCGCTTCATCCAGCCCGCCCAAAGCGTTGTACAGCTCTTTGCGAACCATCAGGCACACCTTGGAGACGGCAGAGTAATTCTGCTCGACAGCCAGCCGCTGCATGTAGCCCTCGGCTTTGTGTTTTTCACCTGTGAAAGGCGAACCGACACCGCCGTTCAGGCCGAGAATCAGACCGGCCTGGGCAACCTTGCCATCGCGATCGACTAGTTTGGCGCCGACGACGCCGACTTCCGGGCGCTGGGCATGGTTGAGCAGCGAATCGATCCAGTTCGGGTTGACCACCTCGCTGTCAGCAGCCAGCAGCACCAGGTATTCACCCTGAGCCTGCTCGCTGGCGGCGTTGTACAAAGCGATTTCGCACAGGGGCTGATCGGCACGCAATACATTGACCTTGGCGTGGCGCAGTGTGCCCAGCCAATCGTTGACCTCGGCCGACTGATTGCCGTTGGCTGCCAGCAGCACTTCGTAGCGGCTGTAACGGGTGCGCAGCAGCACGCCTTCGAGGCAGCGACGCAGTGCCGGCAGATCATCAATGACCGGCACAATGATCGACACCAGCGGTTGTTCGGTATGGCGATAATCGATCTGCCAGGTACCCGGCAGCGCCGAGGTGACTTTGGCCTTGTAGCCGCGATTGCCCAAGTGACGCAGCAACGCCTGACGCTCGTGGGCGTTTTCTTCCAGAGGCGCCTGCTCGGTGATCAGCAGCGGCTCGTCGAGATGCGCAAGGCCGTCGAGGCCACCCTGCTCGATGATGCGCAGCAACAGATCGAATTCCAGCGCCTTGCTGAAGTCGGCCTGATAACCGCCAGCGTCAAGCAGCACCTGGCGACGGATCAACCAATGCCGCGCCATCAGCGACGGCACGCTTTGCAGCAGATCAAGATTGAAACCGGGGCGGAACACGTCTATCAGCGCGCCGTTTTCCTTGCGCTGGATTTCATCGGTGGCGACCGCACGCACACTGTCGGCACCCATCAGTTCAAGGCTGGCGCGCAACAGGCCGCTAGCGGTGAACTCATCACCTGCCTGGGCCAACATCAACCAGTCGCTTGGCGACTGCTGAGCGCTCTGGTTGAGTTTGTCGACGAGATTGCCTGGCGTGACGCGGACAAAGTGCAGGGTGTTCTGCGCAGTGGTCGCTGCCGGCGCTTCACCGGTGGTGAACACTACAATCCTGAATGCTTTGCAGTGCCCCTCGACCAAGCTGTCGAGCGACACCTGCAGCTTGTCGATGTCGTTGTCCAGATCAAGCAGGAAGATACCGAACTGCGGGCCACCATCTTCAGCAGCCACGTGTTGGCTGATCGACTCGAGCTGCTCGATGGCAGGTGCACGCGCAGCCAGCCAATGCAACAAACGGCCCGATTGCATCGTGTCGAACGTGAGCTGATGATCGTCGACCGTCAGCGCCTCGAGGCGAGCGATCCATTCATGCATGGCTTGCACCGCCGTCTCGTCACCGAGCACTTGCAGCTGCGCGGCCAGACGTTTGGTAACCACCTGGTTGAACGCATTCAGATCATGCGCCTGCCACAACCGGTCGATCACACTCTCCGGCGTATCGTTATTGCGCGCCTGGAGCAGATGCGCCTGACGCGTCCATACGCCTTCCAGCCCTTCCAGCTGAAGGCGACCCGCCGGCAGGGTGTGCATCATGAATTCAAACTGTTCCAGAAGATCGAAAAACGCCTGGTTGTAGAACGGCATCTCAACGTACTGCAGTGGGCCGAAACGCCGATCAGGCCGCTGCAATTGCTGATTCCAGGTCGACTCGAAAATCAGCTCGGCAGTCAACGCCCGACGGACCGCCAGACTCTCGGCCATCGCCGCAAAGCTCTCCAGAACAAATGCCTTGGCCTGCCCTGCATCGAGGTTCTGGATACCAGTCGGCAGCGAGACGAGGAATTCGGCAAACGCCTCTCGTTCGGCGACCGACTTGCCATCAAGATAGGTCAGCGAGTGATACACGTCGGTATTGTGTTCGGAAACGCCGTAGTTGATCTCGCGTACCACATAGGGAATCGGCAGGATCCGTGCCTTGGCGCTCGCCAGCAGGAAATACACGTGCCCGATTTCCTGCCATTGGAAATTGGTTCCCGGCGGCAATGACGAGTGCCAGATTTTCATCAGATCGGTACGGGTCACCGCGTAAAACGGCGGGATGTACTGACTCATGTAGTCAATGACGCGATCCTGCGCCAGCTCGGATGAATAGTCTTCCTGAACCTTCTTGTCGCGGCGGTAGTAGTTCACGCCATCGGCCTTCGCCAGGTACATCAGGCAATAGCCATGGCACATGCCATAGTCACGATTGGCCAGAAGAAAGCCGACAGACTCGCAGAGCGAATCGAACACGATGAAATCGTCATCCGCCGCCAGCACCATGTATGGCGTGGTCAGTTGCTCGACGCCATAGGCCAGTTTGGCCTGCATCCCCCAGTAGGCGAATTGCGGCACATGATGATAATCGACGGCGGAAAAATCGCCTTCCGGGCGTTCCGGCGTGGAATCCAGCACCATGATCCGGCAGGGCAAGCTGCTGTAATACTTCACCGCACGGCGCAGGAACGCCGGCCGGTTGTGAGTAATCAGCACCACCGTCAACAACTCGTTGAGCGGTAGCGTCAGTTCAGAACTGTACTTGCCTTGCATAACTTCTCTCCACAACCGGCGACTCGCCGAAACAACGCTGGGTAATGTTGCGAATTAACGAACGCGGCGCAGATAACCGTCCGGCGCCACGGTGATCAGCAGTTTGTTCTGCATCTGCCGATCGATCTCGAAATCCTTGTTCTCTTCCAGGTATTTCCACACGGCGGTTTTCGGGTTATCGCCATGACCCCACGGGCGATCCGGAAAAAAGTCCGCCGGCATGTCTTCAACCACGGTGTCCATCACCACGCAGTAGCTGCCCACCGAAACCAGCGGCGCGTACAAGCGCAGCTCCTCGAGTACGTGGTCGTGGGTATGGTTGGAATCGAGGACCAGAATCACTTTCTTGCCCTCGGCAATCGCGCGGACTTTCTGCGCGGTCGCTTCATCGATACTCGAACCTTCGATCATCTGGATGCGCTTGGCCATCGGGTGGCTTTCGATGGCCTCACGGTTGTGCGGGCGAATATCGAGGTCGATACCCAGCACTTCGCCGTGGCCTTGCAGCTCCAGCAACGAGGCGTAGTAGATGATCGAACCGCCGTGGGCGATGCCGCATTCGATGACCAGGTCCGGTTTGACCTGCCAGATGATCTCTTGCATGGCCATCATGTCTTGCGGCAACTGGATGATCGGACGGCCCATCCACGAAAAGTGATAGCTGTATTTATGGCGGGCCGATTCGTTGAAGAAATCCCGGGCCAGTGCTACCACTTTCTGGTCATTACCCTGGCGCGCGATCTCTTGCTGGCATTCGTTTTCGAAGGCTTGATGGATGCTGTTTTCGGTCATCTTGATAATCTCAACGGTCACTGGAACGAAGCGCTGTCGACGGCGTGATAGACGTAGCGTCCACCGGTCATCCGCTTGATCTCTTCGAGGTAATTGGAATTCATCACAAACAGATTGGCGCCTTCAGGCAAGGCATCGATGACCTCCTGTGGTGAGGAAACCCGCGCGCCACTGAGGGGCAGATAACGGCCCTGCTTGGCCGGATTGATGTCGACGACGTGATCGACCGCCACACCGGCGCGCTGCAAGGCCAGTGAATAGATCACGCCCTTGGACGAAGCGCCCCAAATGGCCGAGCCCTGTGTGGGCGCTGCTTGAATGATCTGCACGGCGCGATCGAGACTGGCGGTAAAGGTGGTCGACAGCGTCAGCAAGGACGGCGTCTCGACCGCCGCCCGTTGCAGCGTCGAGAGATCGGCAACGATGTAGAGATATTGGCCACCGAACAGATGCCCGGCCTCGAGCACGCTGCCGAACATGGCGCGCAAGTCGGCGAGACGGAAGTAATTGACGTGCTCATAGAACACGTCGAACCAGGCATTGTGCTCGACGATCCAGTCAAAGCACGGCACTTCGATATAGATCTGCCCGCCCTGATTGGCCGCAGCCATTTGCGCAAGAAACGCCAGCGGATCGCTGATGTGTTCCAGCACATGACGCAACACGATCGCATCCGCCGCCAACCCCAGCTCGCGGGTGAACGGTGCCTTGATCACGTCAGGATTGTCGCCTTCGTAAGAAGGATCGATGCCGGTAATGGCGTAGCCCTTCTCCCGGAGCATTTCGAGGAAATAGCCTTTGCCGCAGCCGACTTCAATCAGGGTCTGGCCCTTGAAGTGCCGGGCGAGGATCGCTTCGACGGCATTGAGGTGCGCCTGAAACTGCACCGAGTGCGCCTGTTCGTTCTGATAGTCGGCGTCATAGCTCAGCTTGTCGGCATCGAAGGCCTGGTTGAAGATCAACCCGCTTTGGCTGTCCTGTACCAGAACAATGTCTGCCGCCCCAGAGGCCCGCGCCTCTTCGGCGCTGGCAAACGTGCGGTTCTGCAACACCGGCAGTCCGGTCGCCCGATAAAGCTCATGCAGCATGTTCTTGCCCCTTCAGTTGCGAGATCCGCTGGGCATCACCCCAGAACGCCATGGGCTCATGGGCGGAATAACCGTAATGGCCCAGATTCAGCTTGATGGCGGACTGGCGCTCGCGAACACGCTGTTCAACCAGCGCGCGTACGGAAATCGGCCGGCCGCTACAGCAGTTGGTGACGCCGTCGACATCAGGCCGGCCGATCAGCGAAGCCAATTGCGCGGCCGCCTCGGTGATCTGCAGATAATCACGGAGCTGGTCGCCCATCGACATATTGAACTGCGCCTCACCGCCATCGATGGCGCGGTCGAGGCTGGCCAGCAGGCTGTTGCTGTTCTGCCCTTCGCCATAAAGGTAAAACAACCGCGCCCATTGCAGGGTGAACGCCTGCTCGCGCTGCAATGCTTCGAGAAACCGGCGCAAGGTGTGCTTGGCCAGTCCGTAAGGGGTGCAGGGTTGGGGCGAAACCGACTCGGTCAACGGGCCGCTTTGCAAGCCGTATTCAAAGCAAGTGCCGGTGACCAGCACCTGGCCCACGCCCGCAATCACTGCTCGCTTGAGAAACGCATAATCGGCCGGCAGGTTGCGCTCGAAGTGGAACAGCGCCTGATAGTTTGGCAAGCCGCTCCAGGCCAGATGTGCGACGACATCCACGCCTTCAACCAAGCGCTCGACATCAAGGTCTGGCGCATGCAGATCGGCGGCGACAAATTCCACCTGCGCGAACCACGGCAAACTGCGAGCCGAGTCGAGGGTGCGCGCAACCGCACGCACTTTGAAGCCTTTGGAAAGCAAAGCGCTGACCAAGTGGCGACCGACGAAGCCGGTGGCGCCAGTGACCAGCACAGTGGTGGTGGTCGCCGTCAAAGCTCGACTCCCTGAAACTGTTTGTCGAGCAGCGGATGACTGGAATCCTTGGCTGACAAATTCTTGACGGGCAGCGGCCATGCGATCGCGAGTGCCGAATCAAGGGCCGACAAACCCGCTTCATGCTCCGGCGCGTAGTCGGCATCGGTGAGATACAGCACTTCCGATTCATCGGTCAGTGACTGGAAGCCGTGGGCGAAACCGGCAGGAATCAAAAAGCTCCGACCATCGTCGGCGCGCAGCTCTTGCGCATGCCAGTGCAGATACGTCGGCGATTGCGGACGCAAGTCGACCGCCACATCCCAGACAGCGCCGCGCACGCAGGTGATGAGTTTGGATTCGGCATACCCGGCCTTCTGAAAATGCAGACCGCGTACGCTACCTTCCCCAACCGTGCGCGAATGATTGATCTGGCGGATCGCAAAAGGACGACCCTGGGCGGTCAGACGGCTCTGGCAGAACAGCCGGGCGAAACGCCCGCGCTCATCGCAGAAGACTTTCTGCTGGATGAGGTACAGGCCCTCCAACGGCGTTGTTTGCAGGGTGTAATCGCTCATGAACGCTCTCTGTACAGATTCAATTGGTTCAAGGTAACGGCGCGCATGTCATCGCCGTGTTGCCACGCCAGGTGCCAGTCGAGGGTCTGCGTCAGGCATTGTTCCAGCGTCCAGCGCGGCTTCCATCCAAGCATCTGCCGCGCGCGGCTGCTGTCCAGACGCAGCAAACCGGCTTCGTGCAGTTCACTGGGCTCGATACGCAGACCGCGGGCCTGCGGCCAACGGTTGGCGAGCAGTTCGACCACTTCGCCGACGCTGCACATATCGGCCTCACCGGGGCCGAAGTTCCACGCGCCGGCGTATTCCGGGCCGTATTCGTAGAGGCCGGCCGCCAATTGCAGATATCCGGCCAGTGGTTCCAGCGCGTGTTGCCAAGGGCGCACCGCTTGGGGGTAACGCAGGGTCACTGGCTCGTCGGCGGTCCATGCTTTCAATACGTCGGGAATCAGTCGCTCTGGCGCAAAATCACCACCGCCCAGTACATTGCCAGCGCGTGCGGTAGCCAGGGCCAGACCGTGTTCGGCATGTTTGTCCGCCGGGAAAAACGACGCGGCATAGGACTGCGCGAGCAATTCGCAGCAAGCCTTGCTGCTGCTGTAAGGATCGTGGCCACCGAGGGCTTCGTCTTCGCGGTACGGCCACAGCCATTCCTTGTTGGCGTAGACCTTGTCGGTAGTGACCAGCACGCAGGCCCGCACGCCGCCAACCTGACGAATCGCTTCGAGCAGGTTCAGCGTGCCCATGACGTTGCTGGAGTAAGTGCCGAGCGGATCGCGATAGCCTTCGCGCACCAACGGCTGGGCCGCCAGATGCAGAACGATTTCCGGCTCGGTCTCGGCGATGATCTCCAGCAAGGCGCCGAGGTCACGCAAATCCCCGCGTTGATCGTTGATGCCTTCGTGCACGCGCGCCAGGTCGAACAGGCTCGGTTCAGTCGAAGGGTCCAAAGAAAAACCGCTGACTTGCGCACCAAGGCTTTGCAGCCAAAGGGTCAGCCAACTGCCTTTGAAACCGGTGTGTCCGGTGACGAGAACGCGCTTGCCACGCCAGAAATCCGCACTCAGGCCCATTGCTTCCATGGGGCCTCCCCGCTCTGCCACAGCGCTTCGAGATGGTTCTTGTCGCGCAGGGTGTCCATGGGTTGCCAGAAGCCCGAGTGTTCGTAGGCATGCAGTTGTTCCAGTTCGGCCAGTTGCATCAACGGTTCGGCTTCCCAACTGGTCGCATCGCCGGCGATGTAAGGCAGCACCTGCGGAGAGAGCACGAAGAAACCGCCATTGATCCAGCCGCCGTCACCTCGCGGCTTCTCGGTGAAGCCCATGACTTGGTGGCCTGTGCGTTGCAATGCGCCGTAACGGCCGGGCGGCTGCACGGCCGTTACGGTTGCGAGCTTGCCATGCGCTTCGTGAAAACGGATCAGAGCGCCGATATCGATATCCGAGACGCCGTCGCCGTAGGTAAAGCAAAAGGCTTTCTCGTCCTTGACATAAGGCGCAGTGCGCAAAAGCCGGCCACCGGTCATGGTTTCTTCGCCGGTGTCGACCAGCGTGACGCTCCACGGCTCACTGTAATTCTGGTGCACCTCCATGCGGTTCTCGCGCATGTTGAAGGTGACGTCGGAGGTGTGCAGGAAGTAGTTGGCGAAGAAATCCTTGATCGCATAACCCTTGTAGCCCAGGCAAATGACGAAGTCGTGAATTCCGTGGGCGGAATACTGCTTCATGATGTGCCAGAGAATTGGCTTGCCGCCGATCTCGATCATCGGCTTGGGCTTGAGGTGCGACTCTTCACTGATGCGCGTGCCGAGGCCACCCGCCAAAATAACTGCCTTCATCGTCTCACCTCTTGTTCTTCACCGGGCTGCGCGCAGCTTGCTTGAGCGTTGCGGGCCTTCTGGCTCAACCTTTTGCCGATCCGGGCGCAGGTGGAGTGACCGCTAGCGCTCGTTTTATGGCGATTTGCGGGGGACTTGCAGGAAACGCGCCAGCTCACAGCCGAGGTGGCGGGGAACGCGCTGAGGATTTTGATTGGGGCATATCCGTTAATGCGGGTGCTGCCGCTGGCGGTTTCGCTCTCACACAGCGAGTCACTTTTCCAGACGCCGGAATGCCGGCCCAGCGAAAAGCAAGCAAAAGGCTTTGCCCCGACATTCGGCCCGCTCGCTGAAGCTCGGGGTACCTTCGTTACGGGACCGATCCGGGCGCAGCCTGCCGAAGGGGCAAAAGATCAAGAGCCCCTCACCCTAGCCCTCTTCCAGAGGGAGAGGGGACTGACCGAGGTGTTTGCGCGGGGTACGCCGACGTGAGATACCGAGTTGAATGCAGGTTTTGAACACTCCACAAATCGGCCCCCTCTCCCTCGGGAGAGGGCTGGGGTGAGGGGCAAATCCACCACAAGACCAAAGCCCGATCACCCACTCCTAACCACTGCATACAATGAGCGCAAGCTCGACTACCGCTTTTGATCTTGATCCACGGGCGACTTCGGAAGGCTGAGTGGAGGGATCGATCCCGCAGCGAAGGAACCCGAGCCTGCGAGGGCCGAACGCAGGAGCAAGCCTTTTTGGGTACTTTTTTCTGGGCCGGCATTCCGGGCGTCTGGAAAAAGTGCCTCGCCGTAAGGGCGAAACCGCCAGTAGCAACACCCGCAAAAACGGATATTCACCCAAAACCCCGAGAGCCTGGTCGGCCCAAAAACCGCCAAGCCCAAAAACAAAAAAGGGATGAATCCAACGACCCATCCCTTATTTCAACGATGCGCAAAAACTACCCGAACAGCGCAAACCCGTCACCACCCACCGGCAGCTCATACATCTGACCATCGGCCGTCTGAACATGCTCGATGGTCGCAAACCCCGCATACCAGTCCACCAGCCGCACACCATTGTCCGGCACGCCCCTGCTACCATCATTGGCACTGTGCAGATAAACGTCATCGCCAACACGGGTCACGCTCAACTGACTGGCGTCAGCGATCGTGTTCAGAATCAGCGTGTCGTTGGCATCCAGCCCTTCATCCTTGATGGTCACCAAGGCAGACGTGTCCACCACATAGGTATCATCGCCCTGCTCGCCAAACCCGCTGCCGCCCAGGCCCGACGGGCCGGCACCATTGAAGATCAACACGTCGTTGCCCTGCCCACCATAGGCCACGCCCCGCCCGAGGGTAATGTTGTCATTGCCTTCATCGCCACTGACCCAGGTAAACAGACCATCGCGCGCAGCTATGATGACGTCATCGCCCGAGCCACCGAACAAGGTGTCGGACTGCCCGGCTGCATCGACACCGGATGCCAGACCACCGTAGATGTGATCGTTGCCATCGCCACCCTGAATCTGGTCGTCACCACCGCCGCCTTCAAGGACGTTGTCACCCCACTCACCTTCCAGAACATCATTGAACTGGCTGCCGCGCAGGCCTTCGATGTCGATGTAGACGTCATGGAAGGCGATACCGCTCTGCGCGCCCCATTTCAGCGAGGCGCTCAAGCCTTCAGCGCTGTCGTCATAGCTGACGATGTCGAGGCCCGCACCACCTTCAAAGTTATCGGCCCCCGCCCCACCCAGCAGCACATCGTTCCCGGCCCCGGAAACGATCGTGTTGTCCCCGTCATTGCCGTAACCGGTGAAATCGCTGCTGCCGGTATAGGTCAACCGCTCAACGAACGCACTCAGCCTCAACTCGGACAGGCTGGTGTACACATGATCGGTACCACCCATGAAGCTGTCGTCTTCTTCGACAGTCACGCCGGTGCTGTTGATCGTATAAACGTCATCACCGATATCACCAGCCACCTTCACACCACTGGCGTTGACGACAAAACGATCGGCGCCGGAGGAACCGATGACCTCTTCCACATTGAGCAGCGTGTCACCTGCAAGGTTGCTGCCATTGCCGATCACGACATTGGCCACGTCGAAGGCGTAGCGGTAACTCACCGTGTCGTAGCCATGCGCACCATCGATGCTCATCGAGTCCTTATGACGATAAAACACATCATCGAAGCCCGAGCCCTGAAGCGCTTCGATGCCGGTAAAAATATCGCCATAGGCGATGGTCAGGCCGTCATGGTTGGTGAAGTCTTCGACTCGTACCCCTTCAAGGCTGTCGCTGTAGCTGACGGTGTCATAACCGTCCCCCCCGACGAAATGATCTGCACCATCACCACCCCACAGCCAGTCATTACCGGCACCAGCGATGATCTCGTTGTCGGTGTCACTGCCGTAAGCCTTGAAATCACCGGTACCCGTGAAGGTCAGTTTCTCGACGAAGCCGACCATCTTGATGCTGTTGAGGCTGGTGCGCAGTTCGTCGTAGCCGCCCCAGTCCTCCTCGACGATGGTCACGTCTTCAGCGCTGACGATGTAGACATCGTCACCGCTGCTGCCTTCCAGCATCACGCCGGCTACCGAACTGGTGAACGTATCGTTGGAAAACGTCCCGACGATCTTCTCAACGGACACCAGCGTATCGAGCTTGCCGTCGGGGCCGGCGACGGTACTTGTACCGTCGGCCAGTTCGACGTTGATTCCAGAGGTTATTGCGTAGTAATTCGCGGTATCGAAGCCGTCCCCGCCATCAAGCTCATCCGATCCTGTACTTGCCAGCAGGACATCATCCGCCTCCAGTCCATAGAGTTGGTCATTGCTGCCGGTGCCCAGCAGGACATCCGCTTCACTCGTTCCATTCACAATTGTCATTACATCTTCCTTGCGTGGTTGTTGAAACCGGATCTGTCAGTGCGGGCGCTGCCCGTCCGGAGCGCATTCGCTCGCTGATCGACTCAAACAAATCAATGAACATGTGAAAAAGGCGACCCGAGAGATCGCCTTTCAATGAAGCCTTGCGGACAATTCAATCCGCCAGCCAGCCATACTCCCAATGGCGCAAGTTATCGCCGCGCAGAACATAGTCTCGCAGCACCACCTCACGCAACTCATCGCCCATGCGATAGCTGGCATCCGGATCAGCCAGATGCATGCGGATCGCTTGCAGCCACTCATCGGTCGTGTTGGTCTTGACCCGCGTACACGGCAAGTAGCCGCGATAAGCCTCGGTATCGGTGCAGACCACCGGAAAACCGCAGGCGCCATACTCGAGCAGCCGCAGATTGCTCTTGCAATCGTTGAAGATGTGGAACTCCAACGGCGCCAAAGCCAGATCAAGGTTCAGGCTGGCCAGTTTTGCCGGATACACATCCAGGGGAATCACGCCATGAAACTCATGCATGTACGGCAGCAAGTCATCCGGGCACATGCCGAAGAAAACCCAGTCGACTTCGTTGGCCAGTTCGCGCACCACCTCGGCAATCACCGCCAGATCGCCATGGTGACTGGTCCCACCGCCCCAGCCAACACGCGGTTTTTTCGAGGTGCGGCGCTGGCTGCGCAGGTGTCCCCATAAATCCTGAGCCAACATGTTCGGCACCACGCGTATGTCGTGGTGCATGTCCGACAGTGCGTTGGCCAGCGGCGCTGTTGAAACGACCACGCGATCACACAGGCCGATCGCCCGGCGAACCATGCGCTCCATGTCTGGCTTGCCCGGCATGTTGCGAATGTGTGCGTTGCGATGGGGAACATCGATCACATAGTCGTCGAGTTCGAAAATCCGTCTGGCGTTGAAGAACTTCTTCAGCGGCGGGATCTCATCAATGGCGTGCTCTGAGTAGCGCCCCTGCAGGACAATCACGTCGGGCGCCTGCCGCTCGATATCGATGATCGACGGTAAGCCGTAGCAGACTCGCCCCTCCACCCGGTTGGCCGCTTCCAGTTCAATCATTGGCTGACTCATGCGGTAATGGCCGATCGCAGAGGCGTTGATCGGAACCGCGAGCACGTTCGGCAGTTGTGCCTTGGAGAACGCGCTCCAGCCGGTACGCAGGCCCGGTTCAAGGCTGAAGTTGGTGGCGCCAACGCCCTGCAAGGTCAGGTTGACGTTATAGGCCGGATCGCGCGCGACCAGTGGTAGCCAGCGTTGATAGAAGATGTCCTTCTCCTCGGCGTGCTGCGCTTGCTCTTGCTCCGTCGCCGCGATAACTGGCTGCGTGCCCACCGCCAGCACGGCGTGTGGGTTCATCACCACCAGATAACCGTCGCGGCCAATGCGCAGGCATAGATCCACGACATTGAGCGTTTGCTTGAAATCCTGCTCGTCCAGGCCGCCGGCCGCTTCGAATACCGATTTGCGAATCATCAGGCAGTCGCCACCGACCGCGCTCAGATCATGCACAGCTTGCAGTCGATGCATATACCCGTCCGACTGCATCGGCTGGCCGTAGAACGGCAGTCCCGCCGGACCATTCAGCCCCAGGATGAGACCGGCGTGCAGCACGCCACCGTCCGGGTTGAACAGCTTGGCGCCAACCACTCCGACTTCAGGGCGTTGTGCATGATTGAGCAGTTCGTCGAGCCAGTCGGCCTGGGTGATTACCGCAAAGGCGTTGAGCATCAGCACGTACTCACCGCGCGCCTGGCGCGCGGCGAAGTTGTGCACCGCAGCGGCATTGTCCTTTTGCGCATACCGCAGCACGCGAATCCGATCGCTGCCCAACTGCGCCATGCCGTTCAGCCACGCCAGCGCTTCAGCGCTTTCGCTGCCGTTGTCGACCAGGAGCAATTCGTACTCGGTGTAGGCGGTTTTCTCCAGCAGCGTTTCGACACAGCGCTGCAAGGCGGCAGTCTGGTCCTGAGTGACGATGATCACCGACACCAGAGGGCGCTGCGCGTGACGGTAGTCGACACGATTGAGCAGTCCGTTCTGGCGGATTTCATGAGCAATGCCGAGGCGCTGCAGATGCGCCTCGAGAATTCGCCGACTTTGCTCCACCACGCCAGGCTCGGTGAGCCATTGCGACAGGTCGAACTTCGACTCCAGCAATACCTCGGCGATATGTCCGACAACCTGCAGGCCATCGCTTTCGACCATCCGCCAGAGCATGTCGTGTGGCGCCAGTTCGGCGAACGCTGGCGCAAATCCACCGAGCGCGAGAAAGCGTTCGCGCTGGAATGCCAGCGCTCGGCCGACGTATGGATAACTGCGCATGAGGTCGAGGTTGAAGTCCGGTTTGAACGCCGGCTCCGCCGATTCGCCGTCGCGCAGGCTGCCTTCATCACTGTACAGACACGTCAGTGACCGCGAATGCGCGATGCGATCGGCCATCACCAGCAACGCCGGTGCCACCGGGCGATCTCCCGGTTGCAGCAGATAGAACCAGTCGGCGCCTTCGAGTTGCGGTAAAAGCGCATTGATCTGCTCCAGACCGTCATCCTGCAACGGCATGTGGAACACCCGATCCTGCAACACTGCTTCGGTACAGGCTACGGACAATACCAGCACCAGCTCCGGTGGATAGTCCTGTGCAGCGAGGGCTTGCAGGGTGCGCTCGAGACCGTCACGGCTGCCCTGTGCATCGATAATGATCGGTACGATTCTCGGCTGCTGCGGCCAGCCAGCAAGGGTTTCCGGCAACCATTGGCGCTGCGTCTCGGTCAGCACCCGACACGCCAGCCACTGCGCATAGAGCTCGCCGAAACTGAAGCTGTCGACACCCACGCCCAGTTCCTGGCGGCTTTGCTTGGTACCAAGGGTACGGCTCAGCGGCAGTTCTTCCCAAACGCGAGGCGACTCGTCGGCCCTGGTCAGTCGCACGTAGCGAACCCAGCCCTTGGCGGGCGCCGACTCGCCGCTGCGTACTTTGAGCATTTGCGAAAGCCACTCGCGCTCAACCTCGGCAGCATCCTTCATCGGTTGCTGCGCGCTCAGGCGCTCAGGGTAAAGTCGCTCGGCGCTCAGGACATTGTTCGAGGTCACCATGTTGCCGCGCCGCAACAGACACACATACAAGGCAAAATCCAGGGTCGCGACGAAGCATGCACCTGCTTCAGTCAGAGCGGGCAACAGTTCGGCGACATCGGCACGCCGGAACAACGCACTGCTGAAGCCGCCGAGGACGTTGACCGGGAATTTTTCGAAAATGCTCAGCACATCGTCGCCTTTGAGCAAGGCACTCACGGGTGATAGCGAGCTGTTTTCCAAACGGGCCGGCAGAATGATGTCGTTGGCGTCCCACAGCAGCCGCTGAGCGATCACCAGACTGACTTCTTCGCGCTGTAACTCATGGGCTTGCTGTTCGATGCAGGCCGAATAGAGCAGGTCATCGTCACAAAGGAATTTGATGAACTCGCCGCGCGCTTGTTCGAGGCAGACTTTCAGGTTGCCCACCAGTCCCAACGTCTGTGGGTTGCGCACGTAGCGCACCTGGGCCCCGGTTTGCTCCATGACCAGGCTGACAATGTCCTTGATCTCGTCGCCACGACTGTCATCGCACACGACGATGTCGAGATTGCTGTAAGTCTGGCTGACGGCACTGTTCAGCGTGCGCTCGAAAAAGCGCGGATTGAACGCAGGAATGGCAATGCTGACGAGGGGGAGTGAATTCACGGCGGGCTCACAGGCGGTACGAGCCCGCTCGGAAAAACGAGCCCTTGATACCGCAAAAAATCATTGACAGAGGGACAACGTTAGCGAGCGCTCACGCGCCCGCCAACCATCAGATCTTGTTGAACAGACCCAACTGACTGATCTTGCTGAACGCCAGTTGCGCGGCCTGCAGCATGGTCTGTTGCAGGGTCAGACGAGTCATGACTTCAGCCGGATCGGAATCACGGATCGAACCCTGGGTGGTGCTGTTCGCCGTGGTCAGGCTGTCGTTGGTGATGGCCTGCATGTCCAGCGCCTGACCGCGGGCACCAATGGTGGTGACTGCGGTGCCGATCTGATTGGCGGCGGCATCGATGTTACCGAGGCCTGCCTCCATCGCACCCTGCAATTTCTGCTTGGCAACCGGATCGCCATCGACCGGCGTGTTCAGCGCGGTGATCATCTGGCCCAGGGTGTCGAGCACGTTCTGGGTCTGGTGATTGTTCGGCTGGATCGAGAACTGATCACCCGTTGCCGGCGTGTTGCCCAGTGCGAAAGTCACACCGGCAGCCGTCGCGTTACCACCCACTACCGTGCCCGAGGAAACCGGCTTGCTGTCGGCCGTCACTGGCGCGGCATACAGATCGAAATCGGTGGCACTGGTGAACTTGAGGACGGCGCCGCCCTGCGGGAAGGCTGCGGTGTAGGCCGCCTGATCGGTGATGGTCGAACCGGTGATCACGCTGGTCGACGGGTTACCCGGATTACGCGTGGTGGTGAACGAGTCCGGCGAGGCCGACAGCTGGAAACTGTGCCCGGCAATGACCGCGTCCGGGTTGGTGTCACCGGCCTTCAGGTTGACGTTCAGCTTGAGGTCGACGCCGCGGAAACTGACGGTCTGATTGGCGCCGCTGCTGTTGCTGATCAGGCCATTCTGGCTCGCCTCGGCGGTCACATCGTTGCCCAGGGCATCGGTGATTTTCAGCTGGGTGCTGCTGACGAAATCGATGGTATACGGCTGGCCTGCGGTGAACTTGGCATCGTAGGTGGCGGCGGTGCCGACGGTGCCGTTGGAAAGCACGACACGGCCGTCATCCACGGCTGGTGCAGTCATTTTGGTGTTGGTGCGACCGGTGTTGATGGTCTGCTGGAAGGCGTCCCAACCGGTGGTGTTGGTGCCCACGGTCATGCCGTCGCCGATGCCCAGATTGATGGTGGTCTGGTCGCCGTTGTAGGTGAAAGTGCCGTCAGCATTCTTCGAGTACGGTGCGGTATCGGTTTTCGAACCGGAAAACAGGTAGTTGCCGTTGGCATCCTTGGCGTTCATCAGCCCCAGCACTTGTTGCTGGATCTCGCCCATTTCCGAGGCGTAAGCCTGGCGATCCTTGTCGGTGATGGTGCCGTTGTTCGCAGCCAGCGCAAGTTCCTTGGCACGGGCCAACGCCGTGGTGATCGAGTCCAGCGTGGACTCCTGCACATTCAACGCGCTTTTGGTGGTATCGACGTTGGTCTTGTACTGATCAAGCATCGCCGCCTGTTGACCCAGCTGCAGCAAACGTCCGGCCCCGATCGGATCATCGGCGGCGGTGTTGATGCGCTGCAGGCTGCTCGCCTCGCTCGCGGTGGCGACGGCCTTGTTGAAGTTACGCTGATAATCCGAAGCTTGCGTTCCGTAATACTGGGCGGTGGAAATGCGCATGAATTACGACTCCTTAAAGGCTGTTGATCAGCGTAGCAAAAGTTTCCTGCGCAGCTTTGATGATCTGCGAAGACGCTGTGTAGTACTGCTGGTACTTGACCAGGTTGCCGGTTTCTTCATCCAGGTTGACCCCGGACAACGAATCGCGGGCACCCTTGGCGTTCTCCAGAATCGCCGTGGTTGCGGCGCTGTCGGACTTGCCTTGAGCGGTCTTGGTACCGACGTTGGTCACCAGGGTGTTGTAGGCGTCGGTCAGGCTGATGCCCTTGCTCGCCGAACCGGTGTCCACGGTCTGTTTGGTTTGCAGGGCAACCAGTGCCTGGGCGTTGCGGTTGTCCGAAGACGCCGCGCCGGTCAGGTTCATGGTGAACGTCTCGCCGGATTTCGGCGTGCCGCCCACGGTGGTCTGTACGGTGAAGGTCTTCTGCACGTTCGGCGTGACCGTGGTGTCCATCACCGGGTTGCCGCTGGCATCGACGATGCCGACTTTCAGGTTCAGCGTGTTCGACTGGCCAGGCACGATGGTGCCGGTGCCGATGGTCGCGCCCTTGGCATCCACCAGATTGTATGACTGGCTGCCGCCGCTGGCTGCGCCGAATACCAGTTTGACCGGCGTTGAATTCTTCAACGCCGCCTGCATGTCAGCCTGGGCGGTCGGGTTGTAGATGTCGATCTTGTCGCTGAGCGTCGGCTGGGTGTAATTGCCCAGGCCGTTGGCGCTGGCGACGCCGGTCAAGGGACCTGCCGCCGCGATTTTCTTCGGATCGCTGAGCACCGTCTGAATGCTCGCCGCCGCGTTGCGGGTCGGCGTGACTTTGAACGAGTCACCTGCGCTCAGCGCGCCACCCTTCAGCGCCAGGGTGAAGCCATCGATCACTGGCGGCGGATTGGTCGTGGTGCTGAATGCGCCCAGATCGGTGCCGTCGGAACGTTTGACGGTGTAGTCGGTGGCGCTGGTGAAGGTCACCTGATAATCGCTGGTGGTCAGCTTGCCGGTGTCCTTGATGGTCACATCGAGGTTGCCGGAGCCGGCGCTGTTGCCGTCCTTCGCAATGCTGCGCTGACTGATCAGCGCGGCACTGTTGATGTTGTTGAAAATCGCCGCGCCGAAGTCACCGTTCTTGTCGATGCCTTGGGCTTGCTGGCTGTTGATCTGATCGGCAATCACCAGGGCCACGCGACCGAGCTCGTTGAGGGACGGGTCGAGGACTTCCTTGCGATAGGTCAGCAGGCCACCGATTTCGCCACCGCTGATCACGGAGGTGATGTCGATGGTGCTCGAACCGCGATCCATCTGGATCGCCATGCGCGACGGGTCGGTCTTGCTCGCGACCATGCTCAGGCTGTTGGTGGTGTTGCCGATGACCAGAGGCTGACCGCTGCCGACATAAATGTCGAAGCTGGTGCCGCGCTCGACGACCTGGGCGCCGGTCAGCTCGGAGAGCTGACGCACCGCTTCGTTACGGCTGTCGAGCAGGTCGTTCGGCGCCCCGCCACTGGTGGAGATTTCGCCGATCTTCTGGTTGAGATTGGCGATCGCCGTGGCGAGTTTGTTCACCTGGGCGGTCATGTCGCCGAGGCTGCCGTTGATCGTGGTGTTCTGATCGTTGAGCTGTTTGGCCAGGGTATTGAACCGGCTGGTCAGCGCCTGTGCGCCGGTCAGCACCGACTGACGCGAAGTGTCATCGGTGGCCGACGTCGATACGCCCTGCATCGAAGTGAAGAATTTCTGCAGCACCCCGGTCAGGCCGGTGTTGGTGTCCGACAGAATGGAATCCAGCGGCGTCGCCTGCTTAAGGAACGCGGCCGATTCGCTATCCAGCGAAGTCGCGGTGTGCAGCTGCGACTCCAGATAGGAGTTGTACACCCGACGCACGTCGGCCAGGGTCGTGCCCGTGCCGATGAAAACGTTGCCGTACTGCTGCGAGGACTTGGTGCCCTGCACGGTTTGCTGACGTGAATAACCGGCGGTGTCGACGTTGGCAATGTTGTTGCCTGTCGTAGCCAGAGAGGACTGGCTGGCCGACAGTCCCGACATCCCGATATTGAGCAAACTCATGGTTCAGACCTTATTACCTGGTGCCTTATAAAGGCGTGGTGGAGACACCCGCCGCAGCGTAGTTTTCAAAACTGTTCATCTGCTTGGCAATTTGCGAAATCTTCGTCGCGTAGTTCGGGTCGGTGGCGTAACCGGCCTTCTGCAACTCGCGTACAAACTGTTCTGGGTTATCGGCCGACTTCAGCACTTCTTGATAGCGATTGTTGCTCTGCAGCAACGTCACCAGATCGTGGAAGCTGTCCTTGTACGAGGCGTAGGAACGGAACTCGGCCGTCTCCTTGACCATCGCACCATTGCGGAACTCGCTGGTGATCGCGCGGGCCGAATCGCCCTTCCAGTTGCTGCTCGCCTTGATGCCGAACAGGTTGTGGCTGCTGCTGCCGTCCTGGGCGCGCATGACCGATTTGCCCCAGCCGGTTTCCAGTGCCGCTTGCGCCACCAGATAACGCGGATCGACGCCGATGCGGTCGGCGGCTTCCTTGGCCATCGGCAGCATGGTGTTGACGAATTCGTCGGCGGAACTGAAGGCCTTCTTCGCCGGCGCCAGCGGAATCTGCGCCATGGCGCGCCCGTAGACCTGCATCTGCCCGCCGGCGGCTTTCTGCTCTTCGGCACGGGCCAGCCAGTCGCCGTTGTACAACGCGCCGGAACCGCTGATGGCGGTGGTCGCAGCACGTTGCGGCAAGGCGTTGGTCGCGGCCGTCGTGGTGGTCGCAGTGGCAGCGCTCGGCGCCGACGGCACCAGGCCTGCGAGCAAGCGATCGGCCAGTTTCGGCGGCAGCGCCAGACGCCGCTGATTGATCAGCGCCATGTCGTTGCGATGGGAAATGTCAGTGTTCGGCGCATGCACCGAGCGCGACGCCCACAACGGACGCTCGCCGTTGACGCGCGACAGCGGGCCGGTGGCGACGGTGCCGGCGGCAACCGGCGTCGGCACCGCGGCGGCCTTGGCCAGCGCTTCCTGTTGCTTGGCGGCGGACGCGGCCGCAGCCTCGCCCGGCGCCATCGGTTTGTTCTTCGACATCTGCCGGATCAGCACGTCAGCCAGGCCGATACCACCGCCCTCGCGGGACATGGAAACCGCCAGTTGCTGGTCGTACATCTCCTGATATTGCTTGGCGGCCGGCGTGTTCAGCGGGTTGTCCTGGCCGAGGGCTTCGGTGGCCGAACGCATCGACTTGAGCATTTCGCCGAGGAACAGCGACTCGAATTCCTGCGCAACCTTGCGCATGTTTTCGTCGCTGTTCTTGTCGCCGACCTTGAGCTGGTTCAGACGATTGAGGTCGGAGTAGGAACCCGAATCGCTGCTGCTGACCAGACCGCTTTTGCGCATATCCATGGTGGCCGGCCTCAGATCACGATCAGGTCGGCTTGCAATGCGCCGGCCTGCTTCAGAGCTTCGAGAATCGCCATCAGGTCACCCGGTGCCGCGCCGACCTGGTTCACCGCACGGACGATCTCGTCGAGGGTGGTGCCCGGGCCGAACTTGAACATCGGCTTGGCTTCCTGCTCAGCATTCACCCGCGAGCGCGGTACGACGGCGGTCTGGCCGTTGGACAGCGGGCCCGGCTGGCTGACGATCGGGTCTTCGGTGATGGTCACGGTCAGGCTGCCGTGAGTCACGGCGGCTGGCGACACTTTCACGTTCTGGCCGATGACGATGGTGCCGGTGCGCGAGTTGATGATGACCTTCGCCACCGCCTGACCCGGATCGATTTCGAGGTTCTCCAGGATCGACAGGTAGTCGACGCGCTGGCTCGGATCCAGTGGCGCAGTCACGCGCACCGAACCGCCGTCGATGGCTTGCGCAACGCCAGGGCCGAGCATGTCGTTGACCTTGTCGACGATGCGCTTGGCGGTGGTGAAGTCGGAGCGGTTGAGGTTCAGCGTCAGGCTGTTGCCCTGGTTGAAACCGCTCGGCACCGCACGTTCCACCGACGCACCGCCAGGGATGCGACCGGCCGACGGAACGTTGACGGTAATCTTCGAACCGTCACGGCCTTCGGCATCGAAACCGCCGACCACCAGGTTGCCCTGAGCGATCGCATAGACGTTGCCGTCGATACCCTTGAGCGGCGTCAGCAGCAAGGTGCCGCCACGCAGGCTCTTGGAGTTACCGATCGAGGACACGGTGATGTCGACCTGCTGACCCGGTTTGGCAAATGCCGGCAGATCGGCACTCACCGACACCGCCGCGACGTTCTTCAACTGCACGTTGCCCGATCCCGGCGGCACCTTGATGCCGAACTGCGAGAGCATGTTGTTGAAGGTCTGCAGGGTGAACGGGGTCTGCGTCGTCTGGTCACCCGTGCCGTTAAGCCCGACCACCAGGCCATAACCGATCAATTGGTTGGAGCGCACGCCGGAAATGCTGGCGATGTCTTTCAGCCGCTCGGCGTGTGCGGTGAAGGCCGCAGACATCAGTAATGCGGCCACCATAAGGCTTTTCAGATTCAACGTAGCCACCTAGAAAGGGAACAGCGGGCTGAGGAAGAAACGGTCGAACCAGCCTGGCTGACTCGTATCGGCAAACGCGCCGGTACCCGAGTAGGTGATGCGCGCATCGGCGACGCGGGTCGACGACACGGTGTTGTCGGTCGCGATGTCATCGGCGCGGACCATGCCGGCGATGCGCACCAGTTCGTCACCGGTGTTGAGCGTCAGCCACTTCTCGCCACGCACGGCGATGATGCCGTTGGGCAGCACGTCGGCCACGGTCACGGTGATCGAGCCGGTCAGGCTGTTGCTCTGCCCGGACTTGGCGTCGCCCTTGGTCGAACGGTCGGCGCTGTAGCCGGCGTTGAGACTCAGGTCGTTGCCACCGATCGGGTTGTTGGTGGTCAGGCTGGAGCCGAACAGCGAGGTCAGACCGATCTTGTTGTCGCTGTTCTTGTCCATCTGCGAGTTGGCGTTCTTGCTCGCCTGGGTGCGCTCGTTGAGGGTGATGGTGATGATGTCACCGACCCGGAACGCCTTGCGGTCGCTGTACAGGTTCTGCTCGAAGCCGGCCTGATAGATCGAACCGTTGTTGGCAGCCGCCGGCAACGGTGTGCGCGGCAACACCGGGGCGTAGTAAGGGTCATTGGGCTTGGGCGCCGGAGCGACGCAGCCCGCGAGCGAGACGACCCCACCCAATGCCAGAACAGATACAAAGCGCTTCATGACCCTACCTCACGGTGTTGCTGGCGACCTCAGGCCGCCCCATAGACTGGATTACAGATTCTGCGTTACGAACGAGAGCATCTGGTCGGCGGTGGAGATCACCTTGGAGTTCATCTCGTAGGCGCGTTGAGTGGTGATCATGTTGACCATCTCTTCAACGGTGCTGACGTTGGAAGTTTCCAGGGTGTTCTGCAGCGTGGTACCGAAACCGTTCAGACCTGGAGTGCCGATTTGCGGCGCGCCGGAAGCAGCGGTTTCCAGGAACAGGTTGTTGCCCACGGCTTGCAGGCCGGCCGGGTTGATGAAGTCGGCGGTCTGCAGGTTGCCGATCACTTGCGAGGCCGGGTTGCCGGCGATGGTGATCGACACGGTGCCGTCACGGCCGACAGTGAAGGTCTGCGCATCGTTCGGGATGATGATCGCCGGTTCCAGAGCGAAACCGCTGGCATTGACGATCTGGCCATTGGAGTCGAGGTGGAACGTACCGTCACGGGTGTAGGACGTGGTGCCGTCCGGTTGCAGGATCTGGAAGAAACCGCGACCGTCGATGGCCATGTCCAGCGGCTGCTCGGTGGTTTGCAGGCTGCCGGCGGTAAAGTTTTTCTGGGTGCCGACAATGCGCACACCGGTACCCACTTGCAGACCCGACGGCAGTTCGCTGTCCTGGGTCGACTGGGCGCCTGGCTGACGCTTGATCTGATAGAGCAGGTCCTGGAACTCGGCACGGTCACGTTTGAAACCCGTGGTCGAGACGTTCGCCAGGTTGTTGGAAATGGTGGTCAGGTTGGTGTCCTGGGCGGACAGACCGGTTTTGGCAACCCATAGAGCCGGAAGCATTCGATTCTCCTCGTGCGCCTGTTTTACGGCGCGACGTTCTGATAATTAGCTGATCTGCAAGACCCGAGCCATGGCCTGGTCGTCGTCTTTGGCGGTGTTCATCATCTTGACGTGCAACTCGAACTGCTTGGCCAGGGCCAGCACCGAAGTCATTTCTTCCACGGCATTGACGTTGCTCGATTCAAGGAAACCCGAGACCAGTTTGACGTTGGCGTCGGCTTGCGCCGGCTGGCCGTCCTTGGTGTAAATCGAACCGTCGAGACCTTTGTTCATGTTCTTGATGTCCGGGTTGACCAGCTTGATGCGGTCGACTTCGGCCATCACGCGCGGGCCTTCACCCATGGCGCGGATGCTGATGGTGCCGTCTTCGCCGACTTCGACCTGCTGCTCGGGCGGCACGGCGATCGGGCCGCCATTACCGATCACCGGCATGCCGTTGCCGGCGCGCAGTACGCCGAGGGCGTCGATGTTGAGGCTGCCGGTGCGCACGTAGCTTTCGCCGCCATTAGGGTTCTGCACGGCGATGAAACCGTTGCCGGATACCGCGACGTCGAGTTCACGACCGGTCTGCACCAGCGAGCCCGGGGTGAAGTCGGTGGCGGGACGCTCGCTCATGGCAAACGCACGCGCCGGAAAGCTGTCACCAAACACCGGCATCGACCGCGCCTGTTCGAGGTCGCGCTGAAAGCCGTTGGTGGAGATGTTCGCCAGGTTGTTGGCATGCGCCCGCTGCGCCAACGCGTTCTGGCTGGCGCCGGTCATTGCCACATAAAGGTACTTGTCCACTGTGTTTCCTCTGCATGCCGGACGTTTGCCGCCCACCGCTGTACTGCTCAGCCATAAGCAATTTGCAGACCAACTTTTTATTGGCGGACGAAGGCCCGGTAAACAGGGGGCTTGAGGGAAT
Source organism: Pseudomonas koreensis (assembly GCF_024169245.1). Taxonomy (NCBI): domain Bacteria; kingdom Pseudomonadati; phylum Pseudomonadota; class Gammaproteobacteria; order Pseudomonadales; family Pseudomonadaceae; genus Pseudomonas; species Pseudomonas koreensis. The sequence continues at coordinate 2,979,960 of NZ_JALJWP010000001.1, read as the reverse complement.
CAGAGGGGGGAATCTGAAATGTGCAGAAGACGAAAAACCGGCGGTGTCATGCCGCTTCGCGGCAAGAGAGCAAAAGATCGCAGCGTTCCGCAGCTACAGGGAACCGCGTTCCAAATGTAGGAGCTGCCGAAGACTGCGATCTTTTGATCTTAAGCTTCGCTGTCTTTGCCAACCTCATACTCACGCAGCTTGTTGGCAATCGTGGTGTGCGAAACACCGAGCCGCTTGCCCAGTTGCCGGCTGCTCGGGTGTTCGGAATACAACCGCTCCAGCACCGCTTTCTCGAAGCGCCCGACGATCTCGTCGAGATTTCCATCCAGGGAAAAATCGCCAAGCGGCTGACGCACGCCGTAATCCGGCAGGCGAATATGTTCTGCCTTGACCTTGCCGCCGTCACACAACGAAACCGCCTGGAACAGCACGTTCTCCAGTTGCCGCACGTTGCCCGGCCAGTGGTAATGGCTGAGCCGCTCCATCGCCGCCGGGGCCAGTTTCGGCAGCGGGCAGCCGATCTGCCGACTGGCCTGATCGAGGAAGTGTTCAACCAGCGGCGTCAAACCGTCGAGGCATTCGCGCAGCGGCGGAATGTGCAGCGACAGCACGTTCAAGCGGTGATAGAGATCCTGACGAAACTCGCCGCGCGCGCACAGTTCGGACAAGTCTACCTGGGTGGCGCAGATCACCCGTACGTCGAGATACACCTCTTCATCGCTGCCGACACGACGGAAGCAGCCGTCCTGAAGAAAGCGCAGCAATTTGACCTGCAAGCGCGGGCTCATCTCGCCGACACCATCGAGAAACAACGTGCCGCCAGCAGTCAATTCCAGCAGACCGAGCTTGCCTTCAGCGCGCGCGCCTTCGAAGGCGCCGGGGCCATAGCCGAACAGTTCGGTCTCGGCCATCGATTCCGGCAACCCGGCGCAGTTGAGCGCCATCAATGGTGACTGCCCACGCGGACTCGCGAGGTGGCAGGCGCGCGCGAGCAGTTCCTTGCCGGTGCCGGTTTCGCCTTCTATTAATAGCGGCGCATCCAGCGGCGCCATGCGTCGCGCTTCGCGGACCACGGCGGCCATCACTTTCGAACTCTGGAAAATGCTGTCGAAGCCGCGCAATTCCTGCTTGCGCACATTGTAGATGCGCTCGCCGACGCGATCAGCGCGGTGCAAAGTCAGCACTGCGCCGGCCATGGCCTCGCTGTCGTCGTGTTCCGATTGCAGCGGCGCGATGTCGGCAAGAAAGATGTCGCCCTTGACCTTGACCCGCATACCGTTGATTCGCGATTTGTTGGCGCGCACCAGTTCCGGCAGGTCGAAATCCTCGGCGTACCGCGACAGCGGAATCCCCGGCACTTCATCGACGCGCACCCCGAGCAACTGCGCCGCCGCGCGGTTGGCCGCCACGATCGAGCCGCCCATGTCGATCGACAACACCGGAAATTCCAGCGCGCCGAGCAGCGCGTTCAGTTCCATGTGCCGACGCTCGCTGGGCATCAGCCCGACGCGCTTGACCCCGAATACTCCGCCAATCGCCTCGAACTTCGGCCGCAGCGCCTGGAACTGGATGTTGATCAGGTTCGGACAGTGCAGATAGATCGCATTGCCATGCTCACCACCCACCTCGCCGCGCGCGACGTTGATCCCGTACGCCACCAGCAGATTGAGAATGTCGCGCAGGATGCCGATGCGGTTCTGGCAGTGGACTTTGATGCGCATAGGAAAAGGCCTGACAAGACTGGAAAATTGACACCCCCCTGTGGGAGCGAGCTTGCTCGCGAAGACGGCGGCACATCCTGCATTGATGTGTCAGGCCCACCGCTTTCGCGAGCAAGCTCGCTCCCACAGGGGAATCGCGTTGCGCGCCGAACTGTTTTTCGTCGAGGCACGCAGATAGTTGTCAAGATTATGTGACAGCCACCGCCCTTTTCAAACCCGCCAATCGCCGTAAATGCGCATTAACCGACAAAGCGTAACGATAACTTTACGAAACCAGCAGAATTTTCCTACGCACACACGGCTAAACATGCTGCATGCCCCACCACTCTCGGGTATTCCTTTACCCATCGCTGGACATAACAAAAACGAATTTCCTAGCAGGAGAGCAGCATGAAGCAGACGCAATACGTGGCTCGCGAGCCCGATGCGCAAGGTTTTATCGACTACCCCGCCGAAGAACATGCGGTGTGGAACACGCTGATCACTCGCCAGTTGAAGGTGATTGAAGGTCGCGCGTGCCAGGAATATCTGGACGGTATCGAAAAACTCGGTCTGCCCCACGACCGCATCCCGCAACTGGCCGAGATCAACAAAGTCCTCGGCGAGACCACTGGCTGGCAGGTTGCCCGGGTGCCGGCGCTGATTCCTTTTCAGACGTTCTTTGAATTGCTCGCCAGCAAGCAATTTCCTGTCGCCACTTTCATTCGCACCCGCGAAGAACTCGACTACCTGCAAGAGCCGGACATCTTTCACGAGATCTTTGGCCACTGCCCGCTGCTGACCAATCCGTACTTCGCTGAATTCACCCACACCTACGGCAAGCTCGGCCTGCAAGCGACCAAGGAAGAGCGCGTGTACCTGGCGCGGTTGTACTGGATGACCATCGAATTCGGTCTGGTCGACACCCCGCAGGGCAAGCGCATCTACGGTGGCGGGATTCTGTCCTCGCCGAAAGAAAGCGTTTACTGCCTGTCGGACGAGCCTGAGCATCAGGTTTTCGATCCGCTTGAAGCCATGCGCACGCCGTATCGCATCGACATCCTGCAACCGCTGTACTTCGTCTTGCCGAATCTCAAGCGCCTGTTCGATGTCGCCCATGAGGACATCATGGCCATGGTTCGCCAAGGCATGCAGTTGGGCTTGCACGCGCCGAAATTTCCGCCGAAACCCAAAGCCGCCTGAACCGCGACTTTTGCTGACAATTGCGCCTGTCCGTCGCCGCCACTTTGCTTTAGCGTGACGACATTGACGGCACACGCGCTTTAATAAAAAAACACACTCGTTTTCAGGAATACACCATGTCGACTTTGAACCAAGCCCACTGCGAAGCCTGCCGCGCCGATGCGCCACAAGTCAGCGATGAAGAACTGCCGATCCTGATCAAGCAGATCCCTGACTGGAACATCGAAGTACGCGACGGCATCATGCAGCTGGAGAAAGTTTTCCTGTTCAAGAACTTCAAACACGCGCTGGCGTTCACCAACGCCGTGGGCGTAATCTCCGAAGCCGAAGGTCACCACCCGGGCCTGTTGACCGAATGGGGCAAAGTCACCGTGACCTGGTGGAGCCACTCGATCAAAGGCCTGCACCGCAACGACTTCATCATGGCTGCGCGCACTGACGAAGTGGCGAAGACCGCAGAAGGACGCAAGTAATGCACTTCGACGCCATCGGCCGGGTCCCCGGCGATCCGATCCTCGGTTTGATGGAGGCCTATGCGCAGGATGCCAATCCGCGCAAGTTCGACCTCGGGGTTGGCGTCTACAAGGACGCCCAGGGCCTGACGCCGATCCCGGAAGCAGTGAAAATCGCCGAAGCGCGGCTGGTCGAAAGCCAGGACACCAAAACCTACATCGGTGGCCACGGCAATCCGCTGTTCGGCAAGGTCATCAATGAGTTGGTGCTCGGCGCTGACTCACAACTGATCGCCGAACAACGCGCCGGCGCCACCCAGACCCCGGGCGGCACCGGCGCCCTGCGCCTGGCCGCCGACTTCATCGCCCAATGCCTGCCGGGCAAAGGCGTGTGGTTGAGCAACCCGACCTGGCCGATCCACGAAACCATTTTCGCCGCTGCCAAGGTCAAGGTCAGCCACTACCCGTACGTCGGCAGCGACAACCGCCTCGACATCGAAGCCATGCTCGCCGTGCTCAGGGAAGTGCCGAAGGGCGACGTGGTGCTGTTGCATGCGTGCTGCCACAACCCGACCGGTTTCGACCTGAGCCATGACGACTCGAAGCGCGTGCTGGAAGTGGTGCGCAGCCGCGATCTGCTGCCGCTGATCGACTTCGCCTATCAGGGTTTTGGTGATGGTCTGGAGCAGGACGCCTGGTCGACCCGGTTGTTCGCGGCGCAGGTGCCAGAGCTGTTGATCACCAGTTCCTGCTCGAAGAACTTCGGCCTGTATCGCGACCGTACCGGTGCGCTGATCGTCTGCGCGACCAGCGCCGACAAGCTCATCGACATCCGCAGCCAACTGGCCAATATCGCCCGCAATTTGTGGTCGACACCGCCGGACCACGGCGCAGCAGTGGTCGCGACCATCCTCGCCGACCCAGAGCTTAAAGCGCGCTGGGCCGATGAAGTGGAAGCAATGCGTATGCGTATCGCGCAGTTGCGCAGCGGCCTTGTCGAGGCGCTGGAACCGCATGGTTTGCGCGAGCGTTTTGCGCACATTGGTGTGCAACGCGGGATGTTCTCCTACACCGGCCTGTCACCAGAACAGGTGAAGCACCTGCGCGAACGCCACAGTGTGTACATGGTTAGTTCGGGCCGGGCGAACGTCGCCGGCATCGACGCCACCCGCCTCGCATCGCTGGCGGACGCCATTGCCGACGCCTGCAAATAATCCCCCCGCCCGACTGATCGTTCCCACGCTCTGCGTGGGAATGCCTCTTCGGACGCTCTGCGTCCGCTTTGGGACGCAGAGCGTCCCGGGCTGCATTCCCACGCGGAGCGTGGGAACGATCGACACTGCCTTCGCGAGCAGGCTCGCTCCCACATTTGTTTTGTGGTGACCTTTGGGAGGTGCCCTCCCCTGCGGCCATCTGTCGCATTAATTTGAATTAAAAGTCTGATTGTCATTTTTCCTGCTGTATCCTGCGCAAGCTTTGTAAAAGCGCGGAGCACCTGATCTATCAACAGACTTAGCGAGGAGCGCAACCATGCACGAGATCCCCAATCTCCCCTTCCCGAGCCTGCACGTACCTGAGCAGACGACCCCGCAACACGCCGGCGCTGAAAAGCCCGAGCCGCAAGAAGCCGCTGACAGCCGCAAAGCCGACAGCGAAGAGTAAGACCCGCCGTACAGACCGTGTGGAAAGCGCTAACATGCGCTTTCCACACTGCCTGAACCCGAGCCCGCCATGACCGACGAATTCTCCGAAAGCCAAGCTGCCGTACTGATCGGCGCCACCGAGAAAATGATCGAGATCTGGAATCGCCTCTCACCCGAGAAGCAAGCTGCCCTGCTCGAACGTTTCGGCAGCGAAGAAAACGCCCTCGCCGCCCTCGTCACCACGCAACTGGTTGCCCCGGCGAAATCCTGAAAGCGCCGCCCGGCAAATAGTTTTACTTTTCCCCGCCTCTGAACGGTTCACGCCGGTATCATGAGCAGCCTGTCTAATCTGCTGCTCCCGTGGATCGTTACCCATGTCGTCTATATCCGAACCCCAGCGCCCCCTGGCGGTTACGCTGCAAGTAGTCTCCATCGTCCTTTTCACTTTTATCGGTTACCTGAACATCGGCATTCCGCTCGCCGTGTTGCCGGGCTACGTTCACAGTGACCTTGGTTTCGGTGCGGTGATCGCCGGCCTGGTGATCAGCGTGCAATACCTCGCCACCCTGCTCAGCCGTCCGTATGCCGGCGAGATCATCGACAACCAGGGCAGCAAACGCGCGGTGATGATTGGCCTCGCGGGTTGCGGCTTGAGCGGTGTGTTCATGCTGATTTCCGCGTGGACACCGAACCTGCCGCTGCTCAGCCTGATCAGCCTGCTGATCGGCCGCCTGGTACTGGGTAGCGCCGAGAGTCTGGTCGGTTCCGGCTCGATTGGTTGGGGCATCGGTCGCGTAGGCGCAGCGAATACCGCGAAAGTGATTTCCTGGAACGGCATCGCCAGTTACGGCGCTCTGGCGATCGGCGCGCCGTTCGGTGTGTGGCTGGTGAGCCGGCTGGGCTTGTGGAGCATGGGCGTGAGCATCATCCTCCTCGCCCTGCTCGGCCTCGCGCTGGCTTGGCCGAAGACCGCGGCGCCGATCGTCGCCGGTGAACGTCTGCCGTTCATGCACGTGCTGGGCAAAGTTTTCCCCCACGGCTGCGGACTGGCGCTGGGCTCGATTGGCTTCGGCACCATCGCCACCTTCATCACCCTGTATTACGCAACCCAGCATTGGGACAACGCGGTGCTGTGCCTAAGCCTGTTCGGCGCCAGCTTCATCGGCGCGCGACTGCTCTTCGGCAACCTGATCAACCGCCTCGGCGGCTTCCGCGTGGCTATCGCCTGCCTGTCGGTGGAAACCTTGGGGCTGTTGCTGTTGTGGATCGCACCGGATGCGCACTGGGCATTGGCCGGCGCGGCGCTGAGCGGCTTTGGCTTCTCGCTGGTATTCCCGGCACTGGGCGTGGAGGCGGTGAATCTGGTGCCAGCTTCGAGCCGTGGCGCGGCGGTCGGTGCCTATTCACTGTTCATTGATTTGTCGCTGGGGATCACCGGGCCATTGGCCGGGGCGATTGCCGCCGGGTTCGGCTTTGCTTCGATCTTTCTGTTCGCGGCTTTCGCGGCGTTGAGCGGTTTGATTCTGAGTGCATATTTGTTCCGAGTTGCGCCAAAGCACCACTTTTAGTCATCGCGCATTGTTGGCCATTCAGCCGACGCTGAACGGCCAACACTATTTCCGCCGGCGCGCCTTAGCCAATTAAACGGACGATGGCGTAACTGTCGGGCGCTCCACTCAGGCTCGAAATAAATACAATCTTGCGATCCTCCTGGAGCACGAGATCATGAATCACTTGTCCTTTGGGTAACAACACCCTCCCGTTATCACCAAACGCCCCATCCCAGCCCATATCTTGCTCGATACTGGCAATGAATGCCTGGCTGCCTTCTTCCCTACGCAAATCAGCTTGACCCGCCAAGACGATAGTTGATGCCGAATTATAGAGAGCTGCTTTTAATATATAAGTGTCGTTAAAGTCGTCACCTACACTAGCCCCCCATCCTTGCTCCCCAAAATGGCCATCTTCTTCACCATTCATCCCGCGACGTTGAAGCTGGAAAAACAGATACTGCGGAACGCCATTGTTCGACGTACCTACCAGGTAAAACTGAGATCTATCGTCACGCTTCAAAATCACGTTTTTAACCGAAGGCTGCCCGTCATAATAGCCATTGACTCCAAAGCTGGGGTCAACATCACCCTTTGCATCATACCTGCCGACAAACCAACGTTTATCACTAATACCCGTTGAAGCCGCGACGAGATAGTTATCTCCCTGTCGAACAAGATCCTCCCCGGTAACCGAAAGATTTGCGCCTTCTCGAACGATCCTCAGCGACCCGCCATTCCCGAAATTTTCATTAAGAGCCCCGTCATTTTTTACTTTTACTACATAGGCAAGGTCAGAATAATTGTAATCAAGCGAGGTCAGTAGCAACACTCCTCCGTCGTCCAGTAACTCCATGGCGCCGTGGTAATCGCGACCTTTCGCATTCGATATTACCTGCGCTACATGCGCAGTAGAATCCTCAGGCGCCACATCTTGTATTTCCGGATTCCAGATCATGACACCTTTTTTGCCAAACGACGCATCAAGCTGCCCATTCAATTCAAATCGGGCCAACCCACTAGCGCGGTTAACACCTTCTTTCTGAACGAAGAACCCCATTAGATATTTGCGAAGGTTAACATCAAACTTTACGCTGTATGGAAGCGCCAACCCCCAATCCGGGAAAAACTCCGAGAGTTTGAAAATAGCGCCACCCGCCTCGCCGAAACCTTCATCAATAACACCTCTTCCATCCAGCATGAACAAGTAAGTCGTTTCTAACTCTTCGGAGGTTGCACCGCAGAGAATCCTGTCTGGCTGAGTAAGAGTAGTCACGGCCCGTGCCTGAAGACGCCGACGACCTGCTCCATATAGATAGACTTTGCTGCCAACTCCAAAATTATTATCGGGAGTGCCACGGCCGGTTTCGTGATTACTGGAATCAAATGAGTCCTTCATATACTTTCCTTGAATTAAAGAATTACAAGACTCATTAAATCCATTTCAGCAATGAAGCACACCTGTCAGATATGACAGTCAGTTAGAATAAAAAACTATAAAAAAGCGATACAACTACCGATTGCCTACTCGGACTGCAGCTTTTTAAAAGTCCACTTTGCCGCGCCCGGCCTTGATGCTGCCGCGCTTGGTTTTCGACTCCAGCCGACGCTTCTTCGAGCCGAGGGTCGGCTTGGTCGGGCGGCGTTTCTTTTCCACTTTGGTGGCGCTGAGAATCAGCTCGACCAGCCGCTCCAGCGCGTCGGCACGGTTGGCTTCCTGGGTGCGATATTGCTGCGCCTTGATGATCAGCACGCCGTCGCTGGTGATACGGCTGTCGCGCAGTGCGAGCAGGCGTTCCTTGTAGAACTCCGGTAACGACGAGTTAGGAATGTCGAAGCGCAAGTGCATGGCGCTGGAGACCTTGTTGACGTTCTGCCCACCCGCGCCTTGCGCGCGGATGGCGGTCAACTCGATCTCGGCATCCGGCAGATGCACATTGTTGGAAATCACCAGCATGGAAAAGCGTCCGTAATCAGAGCGTGCAGGATAACCTGATTCACTCAACTCCTGTGGGAGCGAGCCTGCTCGCGAAGGCGGTGTGTCAGTCGGTAAATGTGGTTCTGGTATTGCGCCTTCGCGAGCAGGCTCACTCCTACAGGGGATTTGCGTTGACCCTGAAAACAACAAACCCGGCACTCTGGCCGGGTTTGTTGTTTCTGCATGCGCAGTTATTTCGCTGTTGCAGCCACCACTGGCTGCACACTGCGCTTGTTCTTGATCAGGTAGCAGACCCACATGAACACCACCCACACCGGAATCGCGTACACCGAGATCTGAATCCCCGGGATCAGCAGCATCACGCCGAGGATGAACACCACGAACGCCAGGCAGACGAAGTTGCCGTACGGGTACCACAGCGCCTTGAACAATGGCGTCTGTTTGGTCTGGTTCATGTGCTGGCGGAACTTGAAGTGCGAGTAGCTGATCATCGCCCAGTTGATCACCAGCGTTGCAACCACCAGCGACATCAGCAGTTCCAGCGCATGTTGCGGGATCAGGTAGTTGAGCAGCACCGCAACCAGGGTCACTGCCGCCGAAGCCAGAATCGAGCGCACCGGCACGCCGCGCTTGTCGATCTTCGCCAGCGCTTTCGGCGCATCGCCCTGCTCGGCCATGCCCAGCAGCATGCGGCTGTTGCAGTAGGTGCCGCTGTTGTACACCGACAACGCGGCGGTCAGTACGACGAAGTTGAGGATGTGCGCAGCGGTATTGCTGCCGAGCATCGAGAACACTTGCACGAACGGGCTGCCGCTGTAGGAATCGCCGGACGCGTTAAGGGTTTCCAGCAGGCTGTCCCACGGCGTCAGCGACAGCAGGATTACCAGCGCGCCGATGTAGAAAATCAGGATGCGGTAGATCACCTGATTGATTGCTTTAGGAATCACGGTTTTCGGTTTGTCGGCTTCAGCCGCGGTAAAACCGAGCATTTCCAGACCGCCGAAGGAAAACATGATGATCGCCATGGCCATGACCAGACCGCTCACGCCGTTGGGGAAGAAACCGCCGTGGGACCACAGGTTGCTCACCGAGGCTTGCGGGCCGCCGTGGCCGCTGACGAGCAGGTAGCTGCCCAAGGCGATCATGCCGACGATGGCCACGACCTTGATGATCGCAAACCAGAACTCGGCTTCACCGAAGACTTTGACGTTGGCCAGGTTGATCGCGTTGATCAATACAAAGAATGCCGCAGCGGAGGCCCAGGTCGGGATGTCCGGCGCCCAGTAATGAATGTACTTGCCGACCGCGGTCAGCTCGGACATGCCTACCAGGATGTACAGAATCCAGCAGTTCCAGCCCGAGAGGAAACCGGCGAAACCGCCCCAGTATTTATGCGCGAAATGGCTGAAGGAACCGGCCACCGGCTCTTCAACGATCATCTCGCCGAGCTGGCGCATGATCATGAAGGCGATGAAGCCGCAGATGGCGTAGCCGAGAATCATCGACGGGCCGGCGGATTTCAGTACCCCGGCCGAGCCGAGGAACAATCCGGTACCAATCGCGCCACCGAGGGCGATCAGTTGAATATGGCGATTTTTCAGGCCGCGTTTCAGCTCGCCTGATTGCGAGGGTTGTCCACTCATGAAAAAGGTCTCACGCAAGGTTTGATGATGTTCAGTAGACGTTGCTGCAAGGTTGCGATTTCAGGCAGCCCCGATCAAACCCCAGCGCAGGCACCAGGAGTTCAGCTTATTTACAACGGTCATGCGTCACCTGTTTGTTTTTATCTGTGACGAAATCGAACCCGGCACGCTTGTGGCGCGGCGGAGTGAACAAGGCGGATAGCCTCGAGATTTTGCGATTACGCAGAGGGTCACAGTTAAAACGCGGCGCATTGTACACCGCTAACCCCCTGCTGCCAGACCCGCCTGATCAGCGTGTCGGTTGCCGGGATTGCGTGTGTCCGCCTCGACAGTCTCGAGCGGCTGCAAAATATGAGTCAGGCCGTTGCGGGCCATCGACGGGGACGAGGAGAAAACCGTCCCACGGGGAGAAGTGGAAATCAGTCGCGGCGTTCATTGCGCCTCCTTCTTGTTATTGGCCTGCACCACAGGCATGCCGCGCATCTCACCCTGCCTGAACGCTGGAAACAAGCGCACCAGAGCCTCGCGCAGCGCCCGATCGAACGGGGTACGGAAGCTTTTCCTTACAAGCGCGCGCAACACGTGAAAGCACCGTATACACCGCGCCCAATCGTCAGCTTTTCTTTACACTCCGTAACGTAAATTTTCCGAATCAGAAATTTCCGAAGGATGTCTGCATCTTGACGGTAGCTAGCTTGCTATCGAATTCAGTCACCCAGTTTTTTGTTTTCAAACAAGAAAACCGATCCAGAAAAACAGAACAAAAGGTCTATTTAAGAATTGGAACTGTGGATCGAGAACTCGACCATCAGCCGCATCGTCACCGACGTACCGTGGCTGGAACATGACTTCAACAAATACCTGGACGCCAACCCGTCGAATCGGCGGATCGAGGAACTGGGGATTGGCACCAACGAAGGCGTGAAAGTCCTGTATGCGCGCAACGCCGGCTTCGAAGAACGGCACTGTGGGCTGCATCTCGGCCTGGGCGGCGGGGCCAAGGGCAGCCATCACCTGGACCTGATCTTTTCTGGCGGGGTGTTGGCGCTGGATGACAAGCCGGTGTTTGATGGGCGGTTTGTGTTTTAGGCGACTGACGCCTTCGCGAGCAGGCTCGCTCCCACAGGGGATTTATGTAAGCCGCAGATGATCGTTCCCGCGCTCCGCGTGGGAATGCAGTCCGGGACGCTCCGCGTCCCTTCCAAAGCCGAACGCGGAGCGTCCGTTGAGGCATTCCCACGCAGAGCGTGGGAACGATCGGTGTCAGCACAGACTTTCGCCAGACGAAAAAAAACGCCAACCCTGAGGTTGGCGTTTTTTCAGTCGACGCTAAACCCGATCACTCCGGCTTCTTGCGTCCGAAACCGGGGCGCTGACCCGAGCCGGCCGGTGCGCCGCGACGCTTGCCCGAGGGCTTGTCGCCGTCGACCAGCTTGATCCCCGGACGCTTTGGCGCAGGCTTAGCCGGGCGCTTGTTGGTGGTATCGGCTGGGCGATCCGCTACTGGCGTACCGCGACCGGCAGGAGCGCCGCGTTCGCCACGTTCAGTACGACCGTTGGCCGGACGCGGTGCGCGCTCGCCGTCACGGGCAACCGGTTTGCGACCTGGACGCTCGCCTTCGATCTGCGGCTCGCGGCCCGGGCGCGGCCCGGTCGGTGCGCCAGCGGCTGGACGCAGGGTGCGCACGCGCTCGGTCTTGGCCATCGGCCGCGACGATTTGCGCTGCATGCGCTCGAGCTTGTCCTTGCTCTTGGCGTTCAGTTGCGGCATTGCCACCGGCGTCAGGCCAACTTCGGCGCTGAGCACGTCAACTTCGTACTGACTCATTTCGCGCCAGCGGCCCATCGGCAGGTCGGAGTTGAGGAACACCGGACCGAAGCGCACGCGCTTCAGACGGCTGACCACCAGACCTTGCGATTCCCACAGACGACGCACTTCACGGTTGCGCCCTTCCATGACCACGCAGTGGTACCAGTGGTTGAAGCCTTCACCGCCCGGGGCCTGTTGAATGTCGGTGAAACGCGCCGGACCGTCTTCCAGCACCACGCCTGCCTTGAGGCGTTCGATCATCTCGTCGTCGACTTCACCGCGTACACGCACAGCGTACTCACGGTCCATCTCGTAGGACGGGTGCATCAGACGGTTGGCCAGCTCACCGTCGGTGGTGAACATCAGCAGACCGGTGGTGTTGATGTCGAGACGGCCGATATTGATCCAGCGGCCTTCTTTCGGACGCGGCAGCTTATCGAACACGGTTGGACGGCCTTCCGGGTCGTCGCGGGTGCAGATTTCGCCGTCAGGCTTGTTGTACATGATCACGCGGCGCACCGATTCGGCGGCCTCTTCGCGCTTGATCACCTTGCCATCGATGGTGATGGCGTCGTGCATGTCGACGCGCAGGCCGAGGGTGGCGTCTTTGCCATTGACCTTGATCCGGCCCTGGCTGATCCAGGCTTCGACGTCACGGCGCGAGCCGACGCCGATACGGGCGAGGACTTTCTGCAGCTTTTCGCCTGCTGGGCCGATTTCCTGGTCGTCTTTCTGATTGATGTCACTCATCTGGGCACCTCCCGGTGTGGTCTGTTCAGGCGGCGCCTGAAGCATTGAAATCTGGGTATTCGGCCGAAGGGATCGGCGAAGGGTCGCGAATCATACGCGGATGTGCGCCGTCGCGCATCAGAGACTAGTCGATCACGTCGAGGTTATTTCTTTTTCCGCCGACCGGCACCGCCGAGTTTGATCAGACGCAGCGCGGCTTCAGCCAGCACGGTGCGCTTGTCGTCCTTGTCGAGCTTTTTCCAGGCCTTGATCTCGCGTTTGCTGCGGCCACAGCCGAGGCAGATGTCGTCGGAGAATTTGCAGAGGCTGATGCAGGGGTCTTTGGTTGAGCTCATCGCAATCTCCAGAACGACATTTCACCCTGTGGGAGCGAGCCTGCTCGCGAAGGCGCAGTGTCATTCAGTATTGATGTATCCGACACACCGCCTTCGCGAGCAGGCTCGCTCCCACAAGGGTCTCCACTGGTTTCTCAATAGGCCTCAATCGTCGAACTCGCGCCGTTCGGCTTCGATGGCTTCGGCCAGTGCGCGGGCTTCGGCTTCTTCTTCGCTGAGTTCCACTTCCGGCTGTTCGAGGGCGGCGACAGCGGCCAGGAGTTTTTCCCGGGCTTCGGCGACGCCTAGAATGTCTTCTTCCGGTTCGGCGTCGGGCGCGGCTTCAAGTTCAACTTCAACTTCGACAACCGGCTCGATGATCTCAGGCTCAGACACCGGCGCTTCGCCATCCACCGCATCACGCAGCAAGTCGTCGAAGTCGGTCTTGATCCCCTCCTCCATGCTGTCCAGCTCCAGCAACAACGAATGGAAACTGGTTTCTTCCTTTTCCTCCTCCGGCTCGGTGCTGGCGTCGGCCAGTTCCTGCAGACTCTGCGGCACCGGCGAGTCGTCGAAGTCGAGCACCGGTTCGGCTTCCATTTCGCGCAATTCGGCCAGCGGCGGCAGGTCTTCGAGGTTTTTCAGGTTGAAGTGATCGAGAAACGCCTTGGTCGTGGCGAACATCGCCGGTTTGCCCGGCACGTCGCGGTAGCCGACGACGCGAATCCACTCACGCTCGAGCAAGGTCTTGACGATGTTGCTGTTGACCGCGACGCCACGCACGTCTTCGATCTCGCCACGGGTGATCGGTTGGCGATAGGCGATCAGCGCGATGGTTTCCAGCAAGGCGCGGGAATAGCGCTGTGGGCGCTCCTCCCAGAGTCGGCCGACCCACGGCGAAAACTTCTCGCGGATCTGCAAACGATAGCCTGACGAGACTTCCTTGAGCTCGAACGCGCGACCCTCGCAGGACTTGCCGAGCAGGGTCAGGGCTTTCTTGAAGACCGCCGGCTCCGGCCGCTCGCCTTCTTCGAACAGTTCAAACAGGCGCTCGAGGGATTGCGGCTTTCCCGAGGCCAACAGAAAGGCTTCAAGCAGGGGCGCCAGCTCGCGGGGTTCAGTCAGGTTCATGTATGGACTCGTTATTCGGCTCGGGCTCGCACGTGGATCGCGGCGAACGGCTCATTCTGCACCAGCTCGACCAAGGATTCCTTGACCAGTTCAAGGATCGCCATAAAGGTCACCACCACACCCAGGCGCCCCTCTTCGGCGGTGAACAGCTCGACAAACGGCACGAAGCCGCCGCCCTTGAGCCGTTCCAGCACATCGCTCATGCGCTCGCGGGTGGACAGCGCCTCGCGGCTGACCTGGTGGCTTTCGAACATGTCGCCACGGCGCAGCACTTCGGCCATGCACATCAGGATTTCTTCCAGCGCGACATCGGGCAACAGCTTGCGTGCCCGCGCTTCCGGGGCATCGAGCTTGGGCACGATCACATCGCGACCGACCCGGCTCAAGCCGTCGATGCCTTCGGCGGCAGCCTTGAAGCGCTCGTATTCCTGCAAGCGGCGGATCAGTTCGGCGCGCGGGTCGTCTTCTTCATCTTCGACGGTTTCCGCCCGGGGCAGGAGCATGCGCGATTTGATCTCGGCGAGCATCGCCGCCATCACCAGATACTCGGCGGCCAGCTCCAGCCGCACCGATTGCATCAACTCGACGTAGCCCATGTACTGGCGGGTGATTTCCGCCACCGGGATGTCGAGGATATTGATGTTCTGTTTGCGGATCAGGTACAGCAGCAGGTCGAGCGGACCTTCGAAGGCTTCAAGGAAGACTTCCAGCGCATCCGGCGGGATGTACAGGTCCAGCGGCATCTCCATGACTGCCTGGCCATAGACCATGGCAAATGGCAGTTCCTGCTGGGCGCCGGCCTGGGGATCGACCACGGTTTCCACTGCGGACATTCAGGCCTCGACCATGAACGGCGTCGGATCGCCGCAACCGACGCGGACCACTTCCGGGTCGTCGCCGGTCAGGTCAATCACCGTCGAGGCTTTGATGCCGCCGAAACCGCCATCGATGATCAGATCGACCTGGTGCTCGAGCAACTGGCGCATTTCGTACGGATCGGTCAACGGATCTTCGTCACCAGGCATGATCAGCGTCACGCTCATCAGTGGCTCGCCGAGTTCGGCCAGCAGCGCCAGCGCGATCGGATGGCTGGGCACGCGCAGGCCGATGGTGCGTTTCTTCGGATGCAGCAACAGGCGCGGTACTTCGCGGGTAGCGTTGAGAATAAACGTGTAAGGCCCCGGCAGATGCGCCTTGAGAATGCGGAAGGTGCCGGTGTCGATCTTGGCGTAGTTGCCCAGTTGCGACAGGTCGCTGCAGATCAGCGCGAAATTGTGCTTTTCATCGAGCTGGCGCAGACGTCGCACCCGCTCGATGGCGGTCTTGTCGCCGATCTGGCAACCGATGGCGTAGGACGAGTCCGTAGGATAAATCACCACCCCGCCCTTGCGGATGATCTCGACTGCCTGTTTGATCAGGCGCGCTTGCGGGTTTTCCGGATGGATCTGGAAAAATTGACTCACATTCTCTACCTGTTCAGACGGCGGCAATATCTGTGTCATGTTTGAACCGACACCACAGGGGTGGAAGGTCCTCGGGAACCGGCCGGTACTGGCCGATCTCGGACCAGCCGCCAGGGCCATGGAAGTCACTGCCGGCGCTGACCAGCAGACCGAACTCGCGGGCAAGGATTGCCAGGCTGCCGACCTGTTCCGCGGGCTGATGGCCATTGACCACCTCGATCGCATGCCCGCCTGCTTGAATATAGTCGGCAATCAGCTTTCGGCGTTTGCTGCGGGTGAAATCGTAGTGCCAGGGATGCGCCAGGCTGACCCAGGCACCGGCGGCGCGCAGGGTGCCGACGGTGTCTTCCAGGGTCGGCCAGTGCAGCTTGACGTCGCCGAGCTTGCCGGCACCGAGCCATTTGCGAAACGCCTCGGCGCGATCCTTTACATACCCTTCACGCACCATCCAGTCGGCAAAATGCGGCCGGGCCGGCGCGTTGCCGCTGTCGCCCAGTTCCTGCTGGACCTGCCGGGCGCCGTCGAGGGCACCGGGCATGCCCTTGAGAGCGAGTTTGCGGCTTATTTCTTCCGACCGCAGCCAGCGGCCATCGTGCAATTTCGCGATCGCTTCGACCAATGGTGCGGCGTTGACGTCGAAACCGTAGCCGAGCACATGAATGGTTGCCCCGCCCCAAGTGCAGGACAATTCGACGCCGTTGACCAGTTGCATGCCCAACGCGGTCGCCGCCGTACGCGCTTCGGCGAGGCCTTCGAGGGTGTCGTGGTCGGTCAACGCCAGGACCCGCACGCCGTTCTCGAACGCACGCGCAACCAGAACCGCGGGCGCCAGGGCGCCGTCGGAGGCCGTGCTGTGGCAGTGCAAATCAACATTCACGGGGAGTTGTAACCTCAAATCAGCTGGCGCTATCGCGCGCCCATATGTTTGTTATTATGCCGCCACATCCAGCTTCTGGCTCTCACTGTGAAACAATTCATCGATTTCATCCCGCTTCTGCTGTTCTTCATCGTTTACAAACTTGATCCACGGGTCGTCGACATCGCCGGCCAGCAAGTGACTGTAGGCGGTATCTACAGCGCCACGGCGATGCTGATCATCAGCTCGCTGGTGGTGTATGGCGCGCTGTTCATCAAACAGCGCAAGCTGGAAAAGAGCCAATGGCTGACGCTGATCGCCTGCCTGGTATTCGGCAGCCTGACGCTGGCCTTCCACAGCGAAACCTTCCTGAAATGGAAAGCGCCAGTGGTCAACTGGCTGTTCGCTGCGGCCTTCATCGGCAGTCACTTCATCGGTGATCGCCTGTTGATCAAACGCATCATGGGCCACGCGCTGGCCCTGCCGGACCCGGTCTGGACGCGCCTGAACATCGCCTGGATCGGCTTCTTCCTGTTTTGCGGCGCCGCCAACCTGTTCGTCGCTTTCACCTTCCAGAGGATCTGGGTCGACTTCAAGGTGTTCGGCAGCCTGGGCATGACCGTGCTGTTCCTGGTCGCACAGGGCATCTACCTGTCGCGCCACTTGCATGACACCGATACCACAACGCCAAAAACCGAGGACTGACATGCTCTACGCCATCATTGCCACCGACGTTGCCAACTCGCTCGAAGCCCGCCTGTCCGCGCGCCCTGCCCATCTGGAACGCCTGCAAGCGCTCAAGGGCGAAGGCCGCATCGTGCTGGCCGGCCCGCACCCGGCGGTCGACAGCAATGATCCTGGCGCAGCGGGTTTCACCGGCAGCCTGATCGTCGCCGAGTTCGATTCCCTGAGCGCCGCCCAGGCCTGGGCCGACGCCGATCCGTACATCGCCGCTGGCGTTTATGCCAACGTGATCGTCAAGCCGTTCAAGCAAGTCCTGCCTTAAGTCCTTCCACGCGATGAACCTTCGCGGTTCATCGCGCTCTCAATCGCTCATTATTCTCGTTTGCCTGCCGACAACCTGCCCAATATCCATTTGGAAACAGGTGTCGCGATGCGCAAGGGTCCGTTGTGTCTGATGTTGCTCACGTTGTCGATCATGGCCCCCGCCCATGGTGAGGAAACCACCGAAAGCGGCAGCTCCACGCCATTGTCATTGAGCGCCGGCAGCCAGATCACCGAGCTGCAACAGCGGCTCAAGGCCAGTGAACAGCAGCGCGAAGAACTGAACAAACAACTGCAGAACGCCGACAACACCCGCGAAAGCGCCCAGCTCGCCCGGTTGCGCCAGGAGAACCAGCGTCTGAAGCTGCAACTCAAGGAAGCCCAGGCCAGCCCGTTGCCGCGTTTGCTGACCGATCAACAGCAGTGGTTCGTCACTGGCGCCGGGGTAGCGCTATTGGCGCTGCTCTGCGGTATCTTTGCCAGCGGTGCAAGCCGAAAACGTCGGCAATGGCTAAATTGAGTGAGTCATGAGCGAGCTGTTATTGATTGATGATGACCAGGAGTTGTGCGAACTCCTGAGTAGCTGGTTGAGCCAGGAAGGCTTCCAGGTGCGCGCCTGCCACGACGGCCAGAGCGCGCGCAAGGCGTTGGCCGAAACCGCCCCGGCGGCGGTAGTGCTGGACGTGATGCTGCCCGACGGCAGCGGTCTGGAACTGCTCAAGCAATTGCGCAACGACCATGCGGACCTGCCGGTGCTGATGCTTTCGGCGCGCGGCGAACCGCTGGACCGCATCCTCGGCCTCGAACTGGGCGCCGACGATTACCTGGCCAAACCCTGCGACCCCCGCGAGCTGACCGCGCGCCTGCGCGCCGTGTTGCGCCGCAGCCATCCCGCCGCCGTATCGACGCAGCTTGAGCTGGGCGACCTGAGTTTCAGCCCGGTGCGCGGGGTGGTCAGTATCGACGAAAAAGAACTGACCCTCACCGTCTCCGAGAGCCGCCTGCTCGAAGCCCTGCTCAAGCAACCTGGCGAGCCGCTGGACAAACAGGAACTGGCGCAACTGGCCCTCGGCCGCAAGCTGACCCTGTACGACCGCAGCCTCGACATGCACGTCAGCAACCTGCGCAAGAAAATCGGCCCCCACCCCGACGGCCGCCCGCGCATCGTTGCGCTGCGTAGCCGTGGTTACTACTACAGCCTATAAAACCATCTGTTCCGTGTACGAGCTGCCCAAGGCGGCGATCTTCAGGCTGTAGGACGCAGAGCGTCCTCGGCTGCATTCCCACGCAGAGCGTGGGAACGATCAGATCGCAGCCTTCTGCAGCTCCAGCACAGCATTTGTGTAAGGCCGGGCACGAAGCGTCTTTACCGAAGCTTTACGCTGCGCTGACCGCCGCTGACCTTGATCTGCGTAATCTGCACTCATCCGGAACGTACCGGGAACGAGACAAGGAGATACACCATGCGCAAGACTCTTATCGCTCTGATGTTCGCTGCCGCTCTGCCAACCGTGGCCATGGCCATGCCGCAAGATGGCGGTCCGCTCGGTGGTCCACTGGATGGCCCGCGCCACGGCGGTCAGATGCACGGCGGCATGCACGGCAAAGGTCCGTACAGTCAGCTCGACCTGACCCGCGAACAGCGCGAGCAGATTCGCAAGATCATGGGCGAGCAGATGCATGAGCGTAAGCAGGTGGTCGACAAGTACCTGGAAAAACTCTCGCCGGCCGACCAGAAAGCCATGAAGGACGAGATCGCGGCCAACCACAAGAAAGCCGAATCCGATGTCCGCGCGCTGCTGAAACCTGAGCAACAGAAGCAGTTCGACGAGATCCAGAAAAAACGCGCCGAACGCCGCGCCGAATGGGCCGAGTTCAAGGCCTGGAAAGCGCAGCAGGCACAAAAGGCGCAATAATGCGCTGACCAAGGGCCCGACGACTCACCTCGTCGGGCCTGTTTTCACTGATCCAATTGTAGAAGTGAGCCTGCTCGCGATAGCGGTGTGTCAGAAAAGCATCAATTGACTGACACACCGCTATCGCGAGCAGGCTCACTCCTACAGTTGCAATTGTGTTTGTTTTAGGAGTTTCTGTGCGTTCACTGTTCTGGCGGATTCTTGCGAGCTTCTGGCTGGCCATCGCTCTGGTAGCCGGGCTGTCGATCCTGCTTGGGCACATGCTCAATCAGGACGCGTGGATCCTGAGCCGCCATCCCGGCCTCAACACGCTGGCGGCAGAATGGACGCAGACCTACGAGGCCCAGGGCGAAGAAGCGGCGCAGGACATTCTTGAACAACGCAAACGCCAGTATCACATCGACGTTCAGGTGCTCAACGAAACCGGCGACCCGGTGGTGCGTGGCACCTTCCCGCGTCGCGCCGCAGCGTTCGAAGCGCGGCAGAACAACGACGATCGCCGTCTGCCGTGGCGGCGTCTGACCGACGAGATCACCAGCGAAAAAACCGGTGACACCTACCTGTTCATCTACCGCATCCCGCACCCGGAACTCGACGCCTGGCACCGCGAAAGCCTGCTCTGGCCGCTGAGTGCGCTGGGTATTGCACTGGTGGTGCTGACCCTGTTCAGTTTGCTCGTGACCTTCTCGATCACCCGCCCGCTCAGTCGCTTGCGCGGCGCGGTGCATGATCTGGGGCAGACCACTTATCAGCAGAACAGTCTGGCGAAACTGGCCAACCGTCGTGATGAATTCGGCGTACTCGCCACCGATTTCAACCGCATGGGCGCGCGTCTGCAAAGCCTGATCGGCAGTCAGCGGCAGTTGCTGCGTGATGTCTCCCATGAACTGCGCTCACCCCTGGCGCGCCTGCGTATTGCCTTGGCTTTGGCCGAGCGGGCCAATCCTGAGGAGCGCGAAAAACTCTGGCCACGGCTGACCCGTGAATGTGATCGGCTGGAGGCGTTGATCAGTGAAATTCTGGTGCTGGCGCGAGTCGATGCCGACAACGCCAGCGCTGAAGAAGTGGACCTGAATGCGTTGCTCGCCACACTGCAAAAGGATGCGCAGCTCAGCTCCCCCGAACAGACCGTGCGCCTGCAAGCTGAGCCACAACTGAATCTCAAAGGCTGGCCAACGATGATCGAACGCGCCGTGGATAATCTGCTGCGCAACGCCCAGCGCTTCAACCCGAGCGATCAGCCGATTGAATTGCAGGCTGCGCGGCAGGGCGAGCGGATTGTCATCAGCGTGCGCGACCATGGGCCGGGCGTGCAGGCGGAACATCTGAGTCAGTTGGGCGAACCATTCTATCGGGCGCCGGGGCAAACGGCTGCCGGGCATGGCTTGGGACTGGCGATTGCCAAACGCGCGGCGGAACGGCATGGCGGCACGCTGACGCTGGCCAATCATCCGCAGGGCGGGTTTGTGGCGAGTCTGGAATTGCCGCTGGTGCCAGGTATCGTCGTCCAGCCCTGAAGCAAAAAATGTGGGAGGGAGCCTGCTCGCGAAAGCGGTGTGTCAGTCAACCAATATGACCACTGACACTCCGTCTTCGCGAGCAGGCTCGCTCCCACAGTTTGAAATCGGGGTCAGGCTTTAGCTGGCCAGGCGCTGACGAACTCGGCCAGATCGACCTTCTCCGCCACGCGCGGCTCTTTCTGCGGCGTACCAAGGTAAAGGAACGCGATGACTTCCTCGCCTTCCACCAGCCCCAAACCTTCGGCGACATGTTTCGAATACGCCAGATCCCCGGTGCGCCATACCGCACCAATCCCCTGCGCATACGCCGCCAGCAGAATCCCGTGGGCCGCGCAGCCGGCCGTGAGCAGTTGCTCAGCCTTCGGATATTTCACGTGTTCCTGCAATTTGGCGATTACCACAACCACCAGCGGCGCCCGAAGTGGGCCGTTACGGGCCTTGTCGATCATCGCTTCGGTGACTTCGCCGGCCTGCTGGCGGGCCGCTTCGGCGAGCAACTCGCCCATTTGCTCACGTGCCGCGCCTTCGACGGTCAAAAAGCGGTACGGCTGCAAATGCCCGTGATCCGGGGCACGCAATGCCGCGCCAAACAGGGCTTCACGCTGCTCGGCAGTGGGGGCCGGTTCGACCAGGCGGGGAACGGAAACACGGTTGAGCAACGCGTCGAGAGCCTGCATCGGCCACCTCCTTTGAAAAATGTGCGGCTATTCTAGCTGCAACTGCGCAACGCCTGCCGGTTTACATGCCTTGCCCCGCAGGTAGAATGGCGCCCTTCTTCCACCAGCCCGAGCGGAATTCATGGCGTTGCCGACCTTACGGATCATTGGTTTTATCATCGGCATCTTCCTGATCACCCTGGCTGTGGCCATGGTCGTGCCGATGGCCACGCTGGTGATTTTCGAGCGCACCAGCGACCTGCCGTCGTTCCTTTGGGCAAGCATGATCACCTTCGTCGCCGGCCTCGCCCTGGTGATTCCCGGCCGACCCGAACACATTCACCTGCGCCCGCGCGACATGTATCTGCTGACGGTCAGCAGTTGGCTGGTGGTGTGCATTTTCGCCGCGCTGCCGTTTCTGCTGACCCAGCACATCAGCTACACCGACTCGTTTTTCGAAAGCATGTCCGGCATCACCGCCACCGGTTCCACCGTGCTCAATGGCCTGGACAACATGTCGCCGGGGATTCTGATGTGGCGTTCGCTGTTGCACTGGATCGGCGGTATCGGCTTTATCGGCATGGCGGTGGCGATTCTGCCGCTGCTGCGCATCGGTGGCATGCGCCTGTTCCAGACCGAATCCTCGGACCGCTCGGAAAAGGTCATGCCCCGTTCGCACATGGTGGCGCGGCTGATCGTGGCGGCCTACGTCGGCATCACGATTCTGGGCAGTCTGGCGTTCTGGTGGGCGGGGATGAGCCCGTTCGATGCGATCAACCACGCGATGTCGGCGATTTCCACCGGTGGTTTCTCGACCTCTGACCAGTCGCTGGCCAAGTGGACGCAACCGGCGGTGCACTGGGTGGCGATCGTCATCATGATTCTCGGCAGCCTGCCGTTCACCCTGTACGTGGCGACGCTGCGCGGCAACCGTCGGGCGTTGATCAAGGATCAGCAGGTGCAAGGCTTGCTGGCAATGTTGCTGGTGACCTGGTTGGTGCTCGGCACCTGGTACTGGTGGACCACCAAGCTGCATTGGCTGGAAGCACTGCGGCATGTGGCGCTGAACGTGACCTCGGTGGTCACCACCACCGGGTTTGCCCTCGGTGACTACAGCCTGTGGGGCAACTTCTCGCTGATGCTGTTTTTCTATCTGGGCTTTGTCGGCGGCTGCTCCGGGTCGACGGCGGGCGGGATCAAGATTTTCCGTTTCCAGGTCGCCTACATCCTGCTCAAGGCCAACCTTAACCAGTTGATCCATCCGCGCGCGGTGATCAAGCAGAAGTACAACGGTCACCGCCTCGACGAAGAGATCGTCCGTTCGATCCTGACTTTCTCGTTCTTCTTCGCCATCACCATCTGCGTCATCGCCCTGCTGCTGTCGCTGCTCGGGGTCGACTGGATGACTGCGCTGACCGGTGCCGCCAGCACGGTGTCCGGCGTCGGCCCGGGTCTGGGCGAAACCATCGGCCCGGCGGGCAACTTCGCCACGCTGCCGGATGCGGCCAAGTGGATTCTGTCGTTCGGCATGCTGCTCGGCCGACTGGAGATCATTACGGTGTTTGTGCTGTGTATTCCGGCGTTCTGGCGTCACTGACCGGGCTCGGTGCCTGAAGCAAGCGCGCCCGGTAGTCGCCGGGCGTGGTGTCGAACCAGCGGCGAAAGGCACGGAAGAAATTGCTCGGGTCGGCAAATCCCAGCAGATAGGCAATCTCCAGCAAGGTCATGCTCGGCTGCGCCAGATACTGCTCGGCCAGTTCACGCCGGGTGTCATCGAGCAACTGCTGAAAACTGGTGCCCTCCTCCTGCAAGCGGCGTTGCAAGGTACGTTGCGACAAATGCAGGGTCTGCGCCACGGTATCGCGTTTGGGTTCGCCCTGGGGCAGCAAACGACACAGCACCTGCCGTGCCCGGTGCGTCACGCGGCTTTCGGAAAACCGCGCCAGATATTCCCCGGCAAAGCGATCATGCAGCAATGCCATGGCTTCGTTGGCCGTAGGCAGCGGCGCTTCCATGTCGGCTTGTTCGAAGATCAACGCGTCATAAGGCGCATCGAATACCAGCGGCGCATGAAAAGCTTCTTTATAGGGTTGCAGATTGGCCGGCTGATCGCCTTGGATCAGCACTTTCACCGGATGCAGCGGACGCCCGGTCAGCCAGCCACACAGTGCCAATGCGCAGGCCAGTGACGCTTCAGCGCTCTGCCGGGTCGGCGGCAGATGATCGCCGTGAACGGTGAGAATCAGCGCGTAACCTTCATCGAGCAGGCGAAAACTCAAGTCGGCGCTTTCGGCAATGATGCGTTGATAGCGCACCAGACGCTGGAAGCCTTCAGCCAGGGTTTTGCTCGACATCAGCGCGTAGCCGGCGACATGAAACGAGGCCGGGCGCACCACTTTGCCCATGTTCAGGCCGATCGCCGGGTTGCCGGAGACCTCCACCGCGCGCTGCCAGAGCCGGGTCATGGAGTCCTGCGGAAAACGCGCATCCGGATCTTCAAGGGCGCTGAAATCCAGCCCCAGTTGCTTGAACAGAACCCGGCAATCCAGGCCGTCCATCTCCAGCGCTTTGACAATCCCCATCGCCCAGCTTGCAGAAGTCGTTCGTTCGCTCATGGTTGTTATTCTTTTACATGACGGGCTGCAGGTGACCGCCCTATTTGCGAAGGATACTAAAGTGGCGCCGATTGTCACTGGCCCACGCCAATGATCACTCTAGACTCAAATAAGCTACCCGACGCACAACTTGTCGCCAGAACAATCACCACAGAGAGCGCGGTCGTGGAAAACATCAAGCAGTTCAACAGCTTCGCCGAGTTCTACCCGTATTACCTCGCCGAGCACAGCAACAGCACCTGCCGTCGCCTGCATTTCATCGGCACTTCTCTGGTCATCTTCATTCTCGCCCTGAGCATCGCCAAGAGCGCCTGGCTGCTGTTGCTGGCGTTGCCGCTGGCCGGTTACAGCTTCGCCTGGATCGGCCATTTCTTTTTCGAGAAGAACCGCCCGGCGACCTTTCAGCACCCGCTGTACAGCCTGCTCGGCGATTTCGTTATGTACCGCGACATGATTCTCGGTCGCGTGGCGTTCTGAATGAGGGTCTGCCAATGAATGCCCATGCTCGCTTCACCCATATGCAGGACGGCACCGAGGAAGACTGGGCGATCATCGCCGCCGATTTCAGTGCCTATGCCAGGCAGCTGCCGTCGCGGATCCTCGCGCATCTGAAACTGCTTGAAGGCGACTTCGGCGGTTTCCCGGTGGATCGCCTGACCCACTCATTGCAAACCGCGACCCGCGCCTTTCGCGACGGCCGTGATGAGGAATACGTGGTCTGCGCGCTGTTGCATGATATTGGTGACACCCTCGGCTCGTACAACCATCCGGACATCGCTGCGGCGATTCTCAAGCCGTTCGTGAGTGCGGAAAATCTGTGGATGGTGGAAAAACACGGAATCTTTCAGGGCTATTACTTCTTTCATCACCTGGGCATGGATCGGCATCTGCGCGAGCAATTCAAGGATCATCCGCAGTTTCAGGCCACGGCCGAGTTCTGCGCCAAATACGACGCGGCGGCGTTTGATCCGGCGTATGACACGCTGCCGCTGAGTTTCTTCGAGCCGATGATGGAGCGGCTGTTTGCGCAGCCGAAGAACTCGATTTACAAGGCTGCGATGGAAGAACACAGCCCGGCCTAAGATCAAAAGATCGCAGCCTTCGGCAGCTCCTACATGAGATCTGTGTAGGAGCTGCCGAAGGCCGCGATCTTTTGCTTTTAAGCGATCTCGGCAACTTTGGCCGCTTTCAATTCCGCCTCTCGCGCCTGCGCATCCGCCAGTCGATACAACTCGATCGTGCCATCCCAATGCTCGATCAACGCCGTGCACGATTCGACCCAATCGCCGCAGTTGAGATAGTCCACCCCGCCGACCTTGCGAATCTCGGCATGGTGAATGTGCCCGCAGACCACGCCATGCAGTTCGCGCTTCACACACTCGTGCGCAATGGCTTCTTCAAAGTCGCTGATGAAACTGACGGCGGTCTTCACCTTGTGCTTCAGGTACGCCGACAGCGACCAGTAACCATAGCCATAACGGGCACGCCAGTGATTGAGCCAGCGGTTGAGCGTCAGGGTGAACTCGTAGGCCGAGTCACCGAGAAACGCCAGCCAGCGGTGATAACGGGTGATCACGTCGAACTGGTCGCCGTGAATCACCAACAAATGTCGACCATCGGCCGTGACATGCACGGCCTCGTCGACCAACTGGATATTGCCCAGAATCAGTTTCGAATAGCGCCGCAGGAATTCATCATGGTTGCCGGTGACGTAGATCACCTCGGTGCCGCGCTTGCTCATGGTCAGCAATCGGCGGATGACGTTGGTGTGCGCCTGCGGCCAGTACATGCCGCTGCGCAGTTTCCAGCCGTCGATAATGTCACCGACCAGATAGACCTTGTCGGCGTGGTAGCCCTTGAGAAATTGCGACAAGTGCTCGGCCTGACAATCCCGCGTGCCCAGGTGCACATCGGAGATCCACAGGGTTCGCACCCGTTGTTTGCGACTGGGTCTGGCGAGCTCGGCGCTGGTCATGGGCAACCCTCTGCGATGTTTTCGCCACTCTGCGCGTGCCCGGTTAATCAACCATGACAAGTGTGAGTCAGTCGTGTGACAGCGCACATCGTTCAAAAATTGAGGAATCGGATGACAGACGCCACGATGTCAGCCCTTTAGACTGGCGCTCTTTTGATGATCGTTCCCACGCAGGGAACGATCAAACAATCGAATCGTGTCTGGATTAAGGAATGCAATGACTCCGCGTACTGCCCTCGGCGCCCTGCATATCGGCGCTTTGATGTTCGGCCTGACCGGTGTGTTCGGCAAACTCGCTGCCGCGTCGCCAGCAGTAATCGTGTTCGGCCGCGCCGCTTTTGCCGTGCTCGCCCTGGCCTTTTTCGCCCGACTTGCCAGCCAGAGCGGCTGGCAAAAGCTGCAAGCGGTGGACTGGCGACGCCTGGCGCTCAGCGGTGTGTTGCTGGCCGGTCACTGGGTGAGCTTTTTCGTATCGGTGAAGATCGCCGGGGTGGCCATTGCGACATTGGGCTTTGCCAGTTTCCCGGCGTTCACCGTGATTCTCGAAGGGCTGATCTTTCGCGAACGCATCCGCGCCAATGAAATCGTGCTGGTGGTCTTGGTCAGCGTCGGTCTGGTGCTGGTAACCCCGGCGTTCGATCTGGGCAGCGGCGCAACTATCGGTTTGCTCTGGGCCGTGCTGTCCGGCCTGTTGTTCTCGCTGCTGTCGCTGACCAACCGCGCCAGCTCCGGGCGCATCCCGGCGGTGCAGGCGGCGTTGTGCCAGAACGTCGTCGTGGCGTTGTGTCTGCTGCCCGTCGCGGCGCCGCAGCTCAGTGAGGTGCGCGCGCTGGACTGGTTGTGGATCGCCCTGCTCGGGGTGTTTTGCACAGGCGTAGCGCACAGCCTGTTCGTCGCCAGTCTCGCGGTGATCAAGGCACGCACGGCAGCGGTGGTGTTCGCCATGGAGCCGGTTTACGGCATCACCATCGCCTGGCTGCTGTTCAGTGAAACACCAACCCTGCGCATGCTCATCGGTGGCGCGCTGATCATCGTCGCGATCGTGGTCTCGGCGCGGATGTCAGGCAGCAGCGACAAGAAAACCATCGCCGCCGAGGCCGCCTCTCACTGAGTGCGGTCGTTGTGACCGAGGTCGCGGTCAGGATCGATCTGATCGCGCACCCGCTGCTTCAATACCTTGGCCTCGGGGAAACCACCATCGGCCTTGCGTTCCCAGATCTGTACGCCCGAACACGTGATATGAAACACCCCGCCGGTGCCCGGCACCAACGACACTTTGCCCAGGTCGTCAGCGAAGGTGCTGAGCAGTTCCTGCGCCAGCCATGCGGCGCGCAGCAACCACTGGCATTGGGTGCAATAAGTGATGACAACTTCGGCTTTGGCGACGGTCATGATCGCTGAAACTCCTGACAAAGGGCGCCGCTATAATAGCCGGCTTTACCGCTTGCCCCGAGACTCACAATGCGCCGTTTGCTGTTCTGCCTGCTGCTTGGTTTCCTTCCCCTGCTGGTCCACGCCAGTGAAGCGCCACGACCGAAAATCGGCCTGGTGCTGTCCGGCGGTGCTGCGCGCGGGCTGGCGCACATCGGCGTGCTCAAGGCGCTGGAAGAACAAGGCATCAGGATCGATGCGATTGCCGGCACCAGCATGGGCGCGGTGGTCGGCGGCCTGTACGCCTCGGGTTACAAGATCGATGAGCTGGAAACACTCGCGCAGAGCATCGACTGGCAAGCCGCGCTCTCCGACGCGCCGCCGCGTGAGGATGTGCCGTTCCGGCGCAAGCAGGACGACCGCGATTTTCTGGTGAAGCAGAAACTCAGCTTTCGTGATGACGGCAGCCTCGGCCTGCCGTTGGGGGTGATTCAGGGCCAGAACCTCGCGCTGCTGCTGGAAAGCCTGTTGGCTCACACCAGCGACACCCGCGACTTCGACAAACTGCCGATCCCGTTTCGCGCCGTGACCACCGACATTGCCAATGGCGAAAAAGTGGTGTTTCGCAAAGGCCACCTACCGCAGGTGATCCGCGCGAGCATGTCGATCCCCGCGGTGTTCGCACCGGTGGAGCTCGACGGGCGACTGCTGGTCGACGGCGGCATGACCGACAACATCCCGCTGGATGTCGCGCGGGAAATGGGCGTCGACGTGGCGATCGTCGTCGATATCGGCACGCCGCTGCGCAACCGAAAGCAACTGACCACGGTGGTCGATGTGCTCAATCAGTCGATCACCCTGATGACCCGGCGCAACTCCGAAGAGCAACTGGCGACTCTGCATGCCAATGACGTGTTGATCCAGCCTGCGCTGGCCGCGTTCGGCGTGACCGATTTCGGCAAGGCTCAGGAGATGATCGATGCCGGCTACCGCGCCACGCGCATCCTCGATGCCCGTCTGGCCCAACTCAAACCGACTCAAACCCAGGACGCGGAATTGAACGCCGCCCGCCAGCCGGGACAGCGCACACCGATCATCACCGCAATCCGCGTCGAGAACGATTCGAAAGTCGATGATGACGTGATTCGCTATTACATCCGCCAGCCGATCGGCGAACCGCTGGATCTGGGGCGCCTGCACTCGGACATGGGCACGTTGTACGGCCTCGATTACTTCGATCAAGTGCGTTACCGCGTGGTGCACAAAGGCCAGGATCACACCCTGGTCATCAGCGCCAGCGGCAAGCGCAGCGGCACCGATTACTTGCGGGTCGGCCTCAATCTGTCGGACGACATGCGCGGCGACAGTGCTTTCAACCTCGGCGCCAGTTACCGCGTCAACGGCATCAACCGCCTCGGCGCGGAGTGGCTGACCCGCGCGCAGATCGGCGACAAGCAGGAGCTGTACAGCGAGTTCTATCAGCCGCTGGATGTCGGCTCGCGTTACTTCGTCGCGCCCTACGCGTCGTTCGAGGCGCAGAACGTTGACTCGGTGCTGGATAACGATCCGATCGCGCAGTATCGCGTCGAGCGCTACGGCTTCGGCCTCAATCTCGGCCGACAGATCGGCAACAACGGCGAAGTGCGCTTCGGCGTCGGCCAGGCCTGGGGCAAGGCTGACGTGCGCATTGGCGATCAGGACCTGCCGAGCGAGAGCTTCAACGAAGGTTTCTATACCGTGAAGTATTCCTACGACTCGCTGGACAACGTGTATTTTCCGCACGAGGGCAAGGACGTCAGCCTGACGTTCGCCCAGTTCGAGCCAGGTCTGGGTTCAGACAACCGCTATCGCCAATGGGAAGCGAAGTTCGACAAGGCCATGAGCCACGGGCCGGATACGCTGATTCTTGGTGGGCGCTATGGCCGTACGCTGGACGATGCCAATGTGGTGACGTCGAGTTTCCTGCTCGGCGGCGCGCGGCAGCTATCGGGTTTCCGTGAGGACGCGCTGTCCGGGCAGAACGTCAGCCTGATGCGCGCCGTGTATTACCGCCGTCTGACGCCGCGCTCCTATCTGCCGCTGGACTTCCCGCTGTACGCCGGCGCCTCGCTGGAACGCGGTCGGGCGTGGAACAACGACAACGAGTTCGACAGCGGCTACATCAATGCCGCGAGTGTATTTATCGGCTTCGATACGCCGCTGGGGCCGTTGAATTTCACGTATGGGTTGAATGATGCGGACGAGCAGGCGGTTTATCTGAATCTGGGGCAGACGTTCTGACCTGAAACCGGCGTTGGCCGATCTGGCGCCTTCGCGAGCAGGCTCGCTCCCACAGGGAGAACGCATTCCATTTGTGGGAGCGAGCCTGCTCGCGAAAGCGGTCCAGGATGAACCCGAAATCCGTCGGCGCTCAGCGAATCCCCGCCAGCAACGTCCTTGCCGTCTGCTTCAACGGCTCATCCCCTTCCTTGAGCAACTCATTGAGCAGCGTGATCGCACTGTCGATGTCGCCGTCGTCAATGCAGGTTTGCGCCTGTTCGAGCTTGCCGGCGGCCTCGGTCTCGCCGGACTCGGGTAATTGCAGATCCAGAGGCTGCAACACCAGCGATGGTTCGGAATCGCCGAACTCATTGAGAAAGTCGTCGTCCAGCGGCTGGGCGTCGGGTTCGGGAATCCATTCGAGCTCGGCTTCCTCGCCAGATGCAGCCTGTGGCAATTCGAAGTCGACCGGTAGCACGGACAGGCTTGTGCCCAGCTCTGGATCATCGATCGGCGGCGCGGCGGAACCGGTGCGGCTGTCGTTGAGATCCCAATTTGAATCCATCGACAGCTCACCCAGATTCAATTCGAAATCGTCTTCGGCAGAGCCGAGCGTTGATGCGAGCGGCGCGGCGACGGTCGCTGCCGTGGCCACGGGCAGCTCGGGGGCAGCTGGCGTCGCGAACACCGCCGGTGTTGCGCCCGCCAGTTTCGGATGGCGAGCGCGTGCTTCGACCAGTTCGCGGTCATCAACACCGAGGGCACGCAGATGGTTTTCCTGCTGTTCGTAAGCGGCGCTGTCGCCCTGCCGTCCCAGTACTTCCAAAAGTTGCAAACCGATATCGGTACGCCCGGGTTCCTTGTGCAAGGCGTCGCGCAGCAACCCGGCCGCTTCGCTGAGTCGGCCATAGGCCAAGTAGATGCCCACGGCCTCCAGCACGTCGCCGGCACCGGGTTCGTCGCGATGATCGGTGGCCGCGTGCGAACCGACAGATTGTTGAAGTTCGGGCTCATCGACGTCGTCTTCAGCGCTCACCGGTAATAGCGGCAGCGGCGTGCCATCTGCTGTCGAACGTTGCTGACGGCGGCGTATGAGCAACGCTGCCAGCGCGCCCAGCAGCAATACCAGTCCACCGAGCAATGGCCAGTTCAAGCCATCGTCGGTCGCCTCGACCGGAGCTGAAACAGCAGGCGGAACCGGCGCGACCACGGGCGGTGGCGGTGCTTTCTGCACTTCGGCCAGACGGGTTTGCAAATCTTCGATCTGCTTCTTGCCGTCGGCTATTTGCACTTGTTGCTCTTGCAGTCTGAGGTTCTGTTCGTCGAGGGTCTTTTGCAACTGCTGAGTCAGCAGCACGCTGGCGGCCAGTTGCTCGGCCTGCGCATCGTTGGCAGGTGCCGCTGGCATTGGCGGCACAGGCGCGGCGGTGCGTTTGCCTTGGGCAGCCTGGGGCGGTGCGGTAACCGGTTCGACGGTTGGAAACTCGGAGGATTGCGGGCGCGGATCCGGCTCGTCGGTGGCGGGCACGATGCCCGGCGAACCCGGTGGGTCGATCAGCACCGTGTATTCGCGCAGCAGTCGGCCGTTGGGCTGATCGAGCTGCACGAGGAAGTTCAGGAAAGGTTCGTTGACCGGTTTGCCCGACGTCACCCGGATCATCTGGCGGCTGCCACGCAGGATCGGAGTGAACTTGAGGTCGTTGAGAAAGAACACCCGCTCGACGCCGGCCCGGCCGAATTCATCCGCCGAAGCCAGGCTGGCCGAGAGATCGTTTTGCGTCAACGTGCCGACATCGACCAGTGCGATGTCGGCCTTGAACGGCTGATTGAGGGCTGAGTGAACAGTGATTTCGCCCAACCCCAACGCCATCGACCAGGTCGAATAGCTGAATACGCCGGCAGCGAGCAGCCATTTGGCGCCCCCGCGCAGCATGTGCCGACTTGCGAGCATGAGCATCCCTTAAATAAGCAAAACCGGTTTCTATGCGTTCGCACATCCGTTACGAACACGATATTGCCCAGTAGTTCTTATAGTCGGCTCAGAGCGATCTCTCAAAAAATCGCCGTCGGGATGTGCCTCAAGATTTTTCCAGATTGGCCAGAATGTGCCCGTGAACGCGCATGCACACCTTCAAATCCGCCTCGTCGACACCTTCGAACAATTCGTGGCGCAGTTGTGTGGCAATGGTTTCGATTTGTTCGATCAGCGGCAGCGCAGGTGCGCAGAGAACGATTTTTTTCGCCCGGCGGTCTTCCATCACTGACTGGCGTTGCACCAGTCCCTGGTTTTCCAGACTATCGAGCAAGCGCGCCAGAGTCGGGCCTTCGACGCCGACACTCTGCGCCAGTTCGCGTTGGGTCGGCGCCTCCTCGAAGCGCGCCAGATGCAGCAATACCAGCCAGCGCGCCTGCGACAGGCCCAGCCCGGCGAGACGACGATCCAGTTCGGCACGCCAGCCACGGGACATCTGGGCCAGTTGCATACCAAAGCGATGTTGATCGGTTAACGGCATAAAACACTCACGGTTAGACTGAAAATACGGGAAATCTAATTATTAGTCAGCTAAGCATGGGTGGCAGTTATAGGCAAGAGTCGCTCTGTACTGAATCGTTACAACTGCGTGAAGATCAAAAGCCCCTCACCTAAACCTCTCCCAGAGGGAGAGGGAACTGATTGGGGGATGCTTTGAAGATTCGTCGACCTGACAGCGCTCGCTGAATCCGTAATCGACTCGTTCTTGCAGGTCGACGTATGGCGCCAGACACCGTGATCGGCCCCCTCTCCCTCTGGAAGAGGGATGGGCGGGCGGCGTTCCGATGAGGGGACGGGCCAGATTACATCTCGAATTCAGACTGCAACGCCGCCCGCACGCAATACAGCACGCCTTCCGGGACACGCCCGGCAAATAACTCGGCCACTTCGGCGACGGACGGCAACTCGCCTTCGCCGTCGAGAAATGCGTCCTGCACTTCGCTCATCAATTCCTCAGGCAAGTCCAGCGCCTGCTCCAGCGACAATTGCTGCTTGCCGATGGCTTCGGCGAGCATGGCGTAGACGTTCTTCTCCGAGCACTGCAACTGCCCGGCGATCTGCAGCGGGGTCATGCCGGCGCGGGCCAGGGTGATCAGCTCGTGACGGACATCGGCCACCACCTTCGGCGCCTCGGCCTCGCCGCCGAGCACTTCGAGGAAGGCTTCGCCGTAGCGTTCCAGCTTGCGCGCGCCGACGCCGCTGACCCGGGCCATTTCCGCCAGCGAAGTCGGCTGGCTGCGCAGCATTTCCAAAAGCGTCGAGTCGGGAAAGATGACGTACGGCGGCACGCCATGTTCTTCGGCAAGCTTGCGGCGCAGTGCGCGCAAGGCTTCCCACTGTTCGCGTTCCTCGCCGCGCACCAGCTGGCTGGCCTGGCTCTTGCTGCCGGTTTTGGCGGTGACCTGCGGTTTCAGGTCGCGGCGCAGTTCCAGTTTCACTTCGCCCTTGAGCAGTGGGCGGCAACTGTCGTTCAAGCGCAGACCGCCATAACCTTCGTGATCGACATCGGCCAACCCACGCGCGACCAACTGGCGGAACAGCGAGCGCCACTCGCTCTCGCTCAACGCCTTGCCCACGCCGAACACCGACAGGTGCTGATGGCCGAAGCTGCGCACTTTTTCGTTGTCCTTGCCCAGCAACACGTCGACCAGATGGCCGACGCCGTAACGCTGACCGGTGCGGAAAATCGCCGACAAGGCCTGGCGCGCCGGCTCCGTCGCGTCCCAGGTCTGCACACCGTCGACACAGTTATCGCAATGGCCGCACGGTTCGGGCATGTCTTCATCGAAATAGGCCAGCAGTGCCTGCCGACGGCAGCGGGTTTCTTCGCACAACGAGAGCATGGCGTCGAGCTTGTGCTGCTCCAGACGCTTGTGCCGCTCGTCGCCTTCGGAGTTCTGCAGCATCTGCTTGAGCATCACCACGTCTTGCAGACCGTAGGCCATCCACGCATCCGCCGGCAGCCCGTCACGGCCGCCGCGTCCGGTTTCCTGGTAATACGCCTCGAGAGATTTGGGCAGATCGAGGTGCGCGACGAAGCGTACGTTGGGCTTGTCGATGCCCATGCCGAACGCCACCGTGGCAACCATGATCAGGCCTTCCTCGTTGAGGAAGCGTTTCTGGTGATAGGCGCGCAGATCGTTGGGCAGACCGGCGTGATACGGCAGCGCCGGGAAGCCCTGCTCACTGAGGAACGCCGCGACTTCTTCAACTTTCTTGCGCGACAGGCAGTAAACGATGCCGGCATCGCTGCGCCGTTCGGCGAGGAACGCCAGCAACTGCTTGCGCGGCTGCTCTTTCGGGACGATGCGGTAGAAAATGTTCGGACGGTCGAAGCTCGACAGGAAGCGCTCGGCGTTTTGCAGGTGCAGGCGATCGACGATTTCTTCACGGGTGCGCTTGTCGGCGGTCGCGGTGAGAGCGATGCGCGGAACGTTGGGGAACAGTTCTGCCAATTGACCCAGTTGCAGGTATTCGCGGCGGAAGTCGTGGCCCCATTGCGACACGCAATGCGCTTCGTCGATGGCGAACAGGGCGATTTCCAGGCTTTGCAGGAATGCCAGCATGCGCGGCTGAACCAGACGCTCGGGTGCCAGGTAGAGCATTTTCACTTCGCCGCGCTTGATCCGCACGGCAAGATCGCGCTGCTGCTCGGCGCTCAGCGTGGAGTTCAGTGCAGCGGCAGCCACGCCCAGCTCTTCGAGGGTGGCGACCTGATCGTCCATCAGCGCGATCAACGGCGAAACGACCACCGCCAGGCCCTCGCGCAACAGTGCCGGCACCTGGAAGCACAACGACTTGCCGCCACCGGTAGGCATCAGCACCAGCGCATCACCGCCGCTGGCCACGCGCTCAATGATCGCACCCTGACGGCCACGGAAACTGTCGTAGCCGAAGATGTCCTTGAGGACGCGTTGAGCCTGTTCGAGCATAAAAACTCCAAAAATCTACCGATACATCCCTGCTCAGGCTGGTTCAGAGCAGCCTCGGCTGCTTAAACAAAACGTAAGAACACATTGCATGACCAGCGCAGCGCCGGCAGGGATCGCAAAACGCGGCAGTATACCCGAGGCCTTCGCCGCAGAGGGTGCCGCTGAGAAGACACCTGATAAACCTGCCACACACAAAACCCTGTGGGAGCGAGCCTGCTCGCGAAAGCGACCTGTCAGTCGATGCAAAAGTGCCTGATACACCGCCTTCGCGAGCAGGCTCGCTCCCACAGGGTTATTCATCTTTCCAGCAAGGCCGGTAATTCGGGCAAATCTGCCAAGCGGCTGGCTAGAGCGCGCAAGAAGGCCTAGAATTCCCGCATTGTTTATTCCCCAAGGTAGCCCCGTAATGTCCTTCGCTGAGCAACTGACCCGCCTGCAAGTCTTCCTCGACGCCGACGAGCTGCACGAAGAGGCGCTGGATTACGTCGCCGCCCACGGTTACCTGACCGCGCTGTCGATCTGCTCCGAAGACGTTCCGGAGCGCGAGTGGATCGACGCGCTGTTCGCCGAAGAGCCGCATTACAGCGACGAAGCCCAGCGTGCCGAAATCGAAGCCACGCTGATCGGCCTGAAAGCGCACATTGCTCGTCAACTGGCCTCGGATGAAGAATTCGAACTGCCTTGCGAACTGGATCTGGGCGAAGAGCCGGACGATTCCGAACTGCGCGGCTGGTGCATCGGCTTCATGGAAGGGGTGTTCCTGCGCGAAGCGGCCTGGTTCGAAACCGCCGAAGAAGAAGTCAGCGAAATGCTCCTGCCGATCATGGTCGGCTCCGGCCTGTTCGACGAACAACCGGAGTTCGAAGACATCGCCAAGGACGCCAATCTGATGGACGACATGATCGTGCAGATCCCGGAAGCCCTGACCGCGCTGTACCTGCTGTGCCAGGCCCCCGATGAAAAACCGGCGATCCTCAAGCCTCGTCACCACTAAGATCCGGCCTATGGACAACCCCATAGGCAACCGCTCCCTGATGTTGCGCTACGTGCTGCTGGCCATCGGCTGGCTCAGCGTGGCATTGGGGGTGATCGGCATCTTCCTGCCGGTCCTGCCCACCACCCCCTTCCTCCTCCTCGCTGCGGCGTGCTTCGCGCGCAGCTCTCCGCGCTTCTATCGCTGGCTGGTCGAGCATCCTCGCCTGGGGCCATGGATCCGCGACTACCTCGAAGGCAATGGCATTCCACTCAAAGGCAAGGTCTACGCGATCGGGCTGATGTGGGCGAGCATTCTGTTTTCCTGTTATCTCGTGCCGCTGGTTTGGGCGCGAGGTTTCATGTTGACCAGTGCGGTATTGGTGACGGTTTATATTTTGCGGCAGAAGACGTTGCGCAGATCCTGAGTGACAAACCACAACTACCGTTCGTCGGAAAACAGCCCTTACCTGTCAGATCTGACAGTGTCCATAATTGTGCCATAAGCGTTAACTCATCCCTGTCGCTCAATGCTCGGACGGGAGTTTTCGCCATGCTGGCCCAACACGCATTTGCAATTCCAACATCAGGCTTGATTGAGCCGGAAATTCCGGATCGTACCCTTCCACAACTACCAGATGGTGAGTGGGGGATAAATGCTGCAGCTGCGCGAGGCGTACATCCGGACAAAGGACTACAGGTTTATATCCATCCCTGGTCATTGATGGGCAGGGGCGACAGGTGCGAACTGTTGCTCGACGGTAGCCTCGTTGACGAATATGTCATCTCCGACGACACCGACATCGGTCAACGCATCACTTTGTTTGTCGCACCACGCCATCTTTCAACAGGCGCCTACACCCTGTCCTACCGGGTAAAACGACTCAATCAAGAGTGGGAATCCCAAACGCCGCCCGTCAAACTTCGCGTCAAACTCGAAATACCCGCTGGCCAGGACACAGACCCGGAGGAAGGCCGTCATTCCAATCTGTTCATGTACATCCCACCGGAAATCGTCAATGGCATCATCGACGGCGACATCGCTGAAGAAGGCGTACCCATTGTCATCCGTGCTGCAGCAGGCGCTGAACCGCCCTATCCCGACGCTGCCGTGGGAGATATCGCTGTTCTGAGCTGGGGTGGCGTGTATGTGGAATCCGACCCGTTGACCGCGGAGCAAATCCGCGATCCCGCCGCTAATCCGTTCGTGATCAGGATCACAAAAGAAACTATTGAAAAAGCGGGTGATACTGACGACTCAGGCCTGGCGGTGAGCTTCAGAATCCGCGACATTGTGTCCAACTACTCGGAGGACTGGTGCAAGGAAACCCGCCTGCGGGTATCACTCAACGTTGACCTGCGTAACGCGCCACTGGTCAAGGAAGCGCAAAACAATGCCGTTGACCTCGACAAGCTCGGTGACAAGGGCATTACGCTACAAGTCGTCGCAAGAACACCGCAGTTCGAGCATAACGAGACGATCAAGCCAGTCCTGCGTGGCACTGCTCAAAATGGTGACGTCATTGAGTTCCCCGCAGCGCCACAATTGGTCGACAACCTTCCCCACACCTACGAATTCCCGTTCAGCAACGCCGACCTGCGCACGCTGGCGAAAACCCAGGTCACTTTTTCTTATGAGGTAGAACGTCCCACCGCCAGTGATACGTTCCACTCAAAAAGGCAGTTCGTGCGAATCGACGGGGAGCCTTTGCAACTTGCCGCACCGCTTGCTGATGACATGGAAAACGGCGCACTCGACCCTGATCTCGCTTTTACCAGAATTCGTATTCCGCATGATCCGGTCATAGAAGTCGGCATGGGCATCGCTGTGCAATGGATAGGCATCCGGCCCAACGGCTCCACGTATAACCCGCTGTTCGAACCCTATCTTCCGGACCGTGTCGAGGTTGAAGATAAAAACGGATTCACCGTGACGGTCGAGGGCAAGCACCTCAAGACGATTGAGGGCGGCACACTCACCCTGGCGTACAAACTGCTCATCGCCGAAGGCGACTCCATCATCAGTCGCTTATCGCGCTCCACTGCACCGTTGAACGTGGGGGAGCCGCGGTTCGAACTGGATGCGCCTCTGGTCCTGGGGGTGAAGGATGGAGCGCTGGAGCCCGCCGATTTGCCCAACGGAGAAAGCAGGCTTACCGCGCCGCGACCCACAGGCACTCCGAGCAAGGACAAGGACGAAGTGACCTACCGATGGGAGGGCGAAGTCTCCGGCAAGACGCAAGATATGATCAGACTCAATGGACTGTCGGCCAACAGGGATGTCAATTTCAATCTGCGCGCTGATTTCATTACCAAGCACATCGAACCGAACCGCGATAAAAAGGTAACGGTCGCCTATGAGATCTGGCGTGCCGAAACCGATACAACCAGTTACTCGAATCCGCTGACCTTTGTTGTGGGGCAGGCCCAGCAGGAACTGCTCGACCCCGCCAAAGTGCGCGAAGCCATCGATAACATACTCGATCCGGCCAACGCCCCCAACGGCGCCACCGTTGTCATACCCGCCAACCGTCCCGAAAACGCTGGCGACCACTTCTACATGAAGTGGGCGACCATCGACGACGAGTTCGAAGATGACAAGTCCGTCAGCGGTAACAACCAAGGCAAAGATGTGGAGTTCCCGATTGACCGCGAGAAAGTCCTCGCCAGTTTGAATAAAGCGGTCATCGTCAGTTATCGGGTAGACCTGTTCGAGGGCGGCTCCGCCACGGGTGAAGACTATGACCTGAAGGTGGAGGCACAGGAATTCAAGCTGCCGGTTGCCACATTCCGTGAAGCAACCGGTGCGCAAAAAGATCAGCTGAACCCCGATGATGTTTACCCGAATGGCGCCACTGTGGTTATCGCAGCTTCCGCGCAATTGAAGACCGATGATGAGATCACGGTGACCGTCGCGGGCAAGACCACAACACCTCATCCCCACACAGTGCTGTCGACCGAAGCGGACAAGGAACTGACATCCATCAAGATACCGCACTCGCGAATCAACGCTGAAGAAGGTGGTGAGATCGCACTCTCCTACACCGTTAAACGCGCGGCCGGTAGCAGCGACGGCCCCTCTGACCCAACGGTCTATGACGTGCGCAAGGTGATCGGCAGCGGCACTTTGAAAGTGCTCGGTGCACGCTATAACCGCAGTACTTACCGGGCCTCCAGCGCCACGCGAATCTTGAGTGCTTTCAATGCCAACACGGGCCAACCCTTGGTGGCCGAATGGAAGTACCCTTCGGGCAGCCAATGGTCGAGTGGTACCACCTGGCGCGACACCGCTCCGCACGAACCCCTGCAGGTGCGCACCGCTGACGACCTGGTCACGCTCAATCCGGCCAACATCATCGGCAACGGGATCGACACCACGGTGACCGGGCTGGCAGCGTTCGTCGCTCACCGCGATGTAGGCGATGTGGTGGGCTGGGGCAACGCGGCTTATGGGGCGAACATTCCGTCGACCATCATCACTATGGATGACATCGTCGAAGTGAGCTGCTCACGCAGCGCTTACGCGGCCCGTCGCGCCAACAGCGCAGTAGTGGCCTGGGGCACTGCCGCAGAAGGCGCAAGCATGATCGGCATTGACCCGTTGAATTTCAAGCAAGTGGTTGGTAACGCCACAGCATTCGCCGGGCTGAAGACCACGGGCCGCATCGTTGCCTGGGGCACGGCGACTGACGGCGGGACGCTTCCTGAAGCGATCGGCAACCTGACCGACGTTGTCAGTATCACGGCCGCCGGCCAGGCCTTTGCCGCGCACCGGGCGACCGGGCAGTTGGTGGCCTGGGGACTGGCAGCGAATGGCGGTGAAATTCCAACCGATATTGGCGGATTCACCGATATCAATGCGCTACTCGGCAGTTATGGGGCATTTGCCGGCCATCGGGCCAATGGAAGAATCGTCGGCTGGGGCCATGCGACCTATGGTGGCGCTGTCCCTGCCGACATCGCCGCCATGACCGACATCATCGAACTGAGTTGCGCCAACGCCCAGGCATTTACGGCAAGACGTGGCAGCGGCCAGGTCGTCGCCTGGGGTACCGCCGAATACGGCGGCACGATTGATCCGCTGATCGGCGGGCTGACGGATATCGTCGAAGTCAGCTCGACCTGGCGTGCGT
Organism: Pseudomonas koreensis; assembly: GCF_024169245.1. Lineage (NCBI taxonomy): Bacteria > Pseudomonadati > Pseudomonadota > Gammaproteobacteria > Pseudomonadales > Pseudomonadaceae > Pseudomonas > Pseudomonas koreensis. The sequence goes on along the minus strand of NZ_JALJWP010000001.1, from coordinate 2,940,128 downwards.
TCGCAGCGCGGCGTGGCAACGGCCATGTCGTGGCCTGGGGCCGGCCGGCAGAGGGCGGCGAAGTGCCCGCTGGAATCGCGGCGCTGGACGACATCGTTCAGGTATGCGGTTCCTCGATGGCGTTTGCCGCCCTGCGCAGCAACGGCACCGTCGTCGCGTGGGGAGATGCCACGGTGGGCGGCGATACCTCAACGGTTGTCGATCAACTCACCCAGGTCCAGGCGCTCTATGACAATACCCATGGATTTACCGCATTGACGGCCGATGGACGCGTCGTGACCTGGGGCAATGCCGACGGAGGCGGCGATAGCAGCGCGGTGCAGGATCGTTTGCGTGGCAAGGTCTCGCACTTGGCGAATCCCGTTTCCAGAGGACTTGCACTCAAAGCGCAGCGCTGGCTCGAAGTGAATACCGGCCCGTCCACCCAGACAGAAAAATCGTCTCGCTGAAGCAACCGCGGTGCTCCTGGGAAATGAGAGCACCGCATGCCAACAATCAAGAGGTGGTGACATGGGTACTGAGCACAGTGGAATGCAAGCACCTGAGGTTGACGAAGCCTCCGACGGCGTTCTGGACCCGGCAACACTTCCGGCCCCTGGCGCGACTATCAGAATAAAGCCTTACGACGGCATGGCGTATCGTGACCACGTGTATCTGTTTGTCGGCGACCATTACACAGACGATATACCCATCAGCTCGTCCGCCGTGGGCCGGGATGTGACGTTCCCCGTCGAGGCCAAAGAGTTCGTTGCAGGTGCCGACAACCTGTTGCCCATCCGATATGAAGTGCAGTTTTACCAAGGCGATCGCAAAGAATCGCTGGTTTTTACTCTGCAGTTGCAAGCTGGCTTTGAAGTCGATGCAACACTGGATCTGTCTGACTTCGACTATGTGGTTTCGGTAGAAAAACCACCGAAGCAAGTGCCTTCTGCTGCACGCATGCGCCGAGAGGCGCAATGGGGCAGCGCACCTTACACGTATGCCAGCAGTGATTCGACAATTGCCAAAATCGATGAAGCGTCCGGCGAAGTCATCGCCATGAGGAACGGGCATTGCTCGATCAGCGCCACTGACAGCCAGAACGTGCCCAGGTCCTATTCACTGACGATCAAGGGCATTCGCGAAGTGCACTTCCTGAGCCATAACGCAGACTGGAAGGGCATGGCCGAGGTCTGTGCTACCGCCAAACTGCAACCTCCCACAATCGCCCAGATGAAGCGTTTCTGGACGCTCTACTATCCCGATGCCGCCCCCGTTGCCACCTACCTGGGCTGGCTCAACTATCCGTTCTGGACCGGCGACGTGCTGGGGGCCGGCACCGCCTGGACCTACGACTTGAACGGCGACTCCATAAATGACAATGCCAGCAGCCACAACACCGATTCGTTCTGGCAGGTAGTGGGCGTTTCTCAAGTCTGAGCGAGCACAGGGAGTGCATCATGCATCGCATAACAGGTGCCAGAAACTGGTTGCTTGCACTGCTGCTGTCAAGCACGTTGAGCGAAGCCGCCACCGGCCCGGAAACCGCACAGTTGCTGAACAGGCGCTACCAAAATACCGTCGCCGAATGCGTGGGCGCCAACCCGGCGTACTTTTGCAGCGGCGTGCTGGTGCGCGGCAGTAGCGAGTCAGGCGAGTTCTGGAAGCATGGCGACGTTGCCACACAGTTGGGCGCTGAAAGCTTTGCCTATCTGCGCGCGGACCTCGGCACCCGCACGCTGGCGCAGCCGAACGGGATGATCTTCAGCGACTCGTTTACCGCCATCGGTCAGGGCAAATCGCTGGATGTGCTGTGCGCCTATCCCTTCGAACTTGCACTGGATGGCAATCGCCCGGACTTCGGCTGTGCAACGCAGACCGCGCTAAAACACGCTCGGGATGTCAGCTCCTGCGCGGCTCAAGGGGTGACCGACGCGACCGGTTGGCTCAGCCATTTTCAGGAGCAGGGCCAACAACCGCAGCGACAATGCTCGCTGAGCAGTCTTGTGCCGTCTCAGTTCAAGGCCAGCCTGGTGGCCCATCAGGGTCTTGAAGACGATTGGTCAGCCCGGCCCATGCAATTGCAAGTCAGAAACTGGGCCATCGACGCTCCTGCCCAGTTGCCGATTCAGGCACTGTTCTACGACATTACGAAAACGGGCGCGCTGCTCGGCGCCCAGACGGATCAACGCGACTACTTCAATGCCACCGGCGATTGGCTGCCGCTCTTGCGCATGGATCTGACGCAGGCACCCGATGCGGTGTTCGGGTTCAACCAGCAGGATCAGTTGTACATCGGCTATCAAGTGGCGGCGCGGTTGAACGACAGATATTCAAACACCTCGCCTACGTGTCCAGACGGCACGACCGCTTATTACTGCAACGGCGTACTACTGCGCGGTACGCAGGCCTCGACGGCATTCCACATGTGGAATCCGAGTCCGGGCTCCGTAACCAATAACGGAGTGTCCTTTACCTATTTGCGCGTGGACGCCGATTTGAAAAAACCGGTGTACAAACAGGGTTTTATTGTTCGTGAGAGCGCCGCACCGGCAGCCACGCCGCTTGCGGTGATGTGCGCCTACCCATTCGATGGTGCAACCAGCCGCCCGGTCGAAGACACGTGCCGGATACGCGGTGAAATGTGCAACGAACTGGGAGTGACCAGTGTGCAGGCATGGGCAAGTCGCTATGCGGCCAATCCGCGCAACAGTTGTGCATTCAACATTGATGCCGAGCAATTTCAGCTGAACATCGATGTTCGTCCCAGCGTCCCCAACGGCGATGGCTGGAACGAAGTGATGATACGCACCTGGCCGCAGGACATTCCTCTGCAAATCCCTATGGAAGTCTTCTACTACAGCTTGACCGGTCATTACGACAGCAATGGACTGTTGCAAGCACAGTTCGGCCAACGTGACTACTTTCAAATCACGGGGCGTTTTCTGCCAATTGTGAGGTTGAATCTGGAAGCCGCGGACGGTCGGGTATTCAGCTACATCCCGGACGATCAGATCGCACCCGGCGCGCCTGCCGCGATTTTGATCGTTCCAGACATCGACTTATGAATATTCGAGTGCTGTTTATCGCACGTCTGCTCTCGACTGGCTTACAAGCCGCAGCGGCCCGGAAACGCACGCCTGGGCACCGTCGCCGAATGCGTAAGTGCCGATCCGATCTACTCAAATGCAGGTGTGAAACGCAATTCCGTAGTGGGAGCGCGCCTGCTCGCGAAGACGTTTTCCCAGCCTTCACTCAAGCAAAAAAACAAACCACCGCTCGTCGGATACCCCTGCGCACCTGTCAACTCTGACAGGTGCGCAATCCCTTCAACGCGCGTTAACTCACGCTGTCCCTTTCCCACACAGAGTCAGCGCCATGCCCAGCCAGAACAGCCCCCTGCTACTCAAGGAACTTGACATCCCCGGGCGCAGCAAAGAACCGGTGTCGACGGTTCCCATTATCTGGGGTATCGGCATCGCGGCCGCGCTGGGCAACTTTCCGCTTAATGGCTTGCTGTGCCAGGCGGGGCCGTGGGGGAACATGGCGGTTGGCGACAAGTTGACGATCTTCTGGGGCACCGGGGAGAACGTCTGGGTGGAAACCGTCGACAAGACCGAGGTCGGCACGCAACTGCGCATGTTCGTGCCCTCCCGGCACATGGTCGATGGCTCGTTTGCGGTGTCCTATTCCGTCAAGCCGCTGGGCGGCACGGATCAACCGTCCGAGGTCATGCAGGTGCTGGTCAAGCTCACGCGTCCGGGCGGGCACGATGACAATGGTGAAATCGGGCATTCCAAGCTGATCATGACGATTCCCAAGGAGATCGTTGACGGCGGTATCGACAAGGACAACGTCGCCGCTGGCGTGCCGATCACCCTTGGCAAGACCGCTGGCACAGCGCCCTACCCGTACGCGGCGGCGGGCGATGTCTGTCGCATCAGTTGGGGCGGGATCTTCGTGTTCAGTGAGCCGCTGACTCAGGAACAGGCTGAAGGCAAGGCGCCGGTCCTCGTGACCATTACCGAAGCCGTCATCCGCGAGGCCGGTGATGCGGATTCTCCCGGTGTGGCCGTGGCGTTCGAGGTGTATGACAAGGTGCTCAATCGCTCCGAAGACTGGAGCCCCGAACAGCGCATCGTGGTGGCCGTCGATGCGACCCGGCTGGACGCCCCGATACTCAAGGAAGCCAAAAACAATGAGCTGGATCTGGACGCCCTCGCGGGCAAGCCGGGGACGGCACAAGTCCCCACCTCGAAGTCGGAATTCGAACTGGGCGACATCATCATTGTGCGGGTCAAAGGCACGCCGACCGAGGGCGCACCGATTGACTTCAACGTGGAAAGCAAACCGCTGGACAACCTGCCGAGTGTGGTCGAACTCGAACTGCCCAACGCAGCGCTGATGCAGCTGGCAACGAAAACATTCTCCTTGTCCTGCAGCGTGAAAAAAGCCGACAGCCCTCCCCATCGGCATTCCAAAAGCCAGTTCATCACCGCCATCGGCGAAGTCCAGCGACTGGCCGCGCCGATCATGCTGGACGAGGACTCCGGGGCGCTGGACCCCGCACTGCCTCAGATTCGCCTCGAGATCCCCTTCGACAAATCCTTTGCCCAAGGCCAGGTCCTCAAGATATTCATGCTCGGCACCAGGTCCGACCTCAAGCCCTACCTGCCTGACCTGCCGACGCGCCTTATCACCCGTAACGACGTCGTCGACGCGAAACCGCTGCTGTACAACATCGACGGCAAACACCTGGCCCCGGTCAACGGCGGCACGGCGGAGTTCTACTACCAGCAATTGATCGCCGAAGCGGTGCTCGCCACGCTCAACCCGTACGAGGCCACCCGGGCCATTCGCGAGTCGATCCACACTGAAATCCTGCAAGTCGGCGAACCCCGCCTGGAACTGCCCGAACCCGAGGTGGCTGGCGTAGTGGACGGCGTCCTGCCCGCCGACACCGCCGGCACCACCCTGACTGTGGTGTACATCGAAACGGTTGCTGGCGACGAAGTGTTCATATTCTGGATCGGCTCGATCACCGGCGAATACCCCGATTCGATCAAGCTGAACGAGTTCACCGCCGGACAACCGGTGCCCTTCCCCATCGGTGCCGAGCTGATCAAGGGCAATGAAGGCGGAACGGTCGAGGCCAGGTACGAGATCAAACGCGCGGCAGACGGGACGAGTTATTCCAATTCGCTGACGTTCAGTGTTGGGGTGGCGCTGGATCTGAAAGAGCCGAAGATCAAGGAAGCACCGAACGACACCAGCCTCGACCCGCTGGATGCCCAAAACGCACTGACCGCGGTGATCGACTATGACGGCATGCTGGTCGGCGACAAGATTATCGTCCGCTGGATCGGCGCACCCGGAACGCCCGCTGCCGGTTCGCACACCACCGAGCCATGGCCAGTCACCACCGTCGGTCCGCAAGAAATACCGCTGGCTGTCTCGGTGCTCGCTTTCAACCTCGCCAAATCAGTAACCCTGCTTTACAGCGTGACACGCGGCACCCAGGATCCGGAAGACTCTCGCCCGCGTACATTAGTGGTGTTGCAGCTGGGTGTAGATATTTCGCACTCACCGAAAATCATTCAGGCGGCCGACGGTGGTGACGGGACTGAGCTGGATGTGTCCACGCTCACTGCTGCGGCCACTCTTCGCGGTGGTTTCTGGCCGCACATTGCCGCTGGTCAGCGTGTCTGGATGCGAGTTGAAGGCACAAAAAAAGACGATACCGAATATAAGCGCATCGTGTGGAGCGGTCCGAGCACTGCCGTGGACGCCCGCTGGATATCGCAAGGTTATCTCGATGCGTCCTTTCCCTTGGAGGATCTGCAGGCGTTAAAGGACCTCAGCGCACTCACCGTGTTTTTCATGGCTACTCCGGATCACAGCACGGATGAAAACCTGGCACTGGGTTTTCCTGTGCGGACTTATACGGTGAAGGCCGTCGAGGACGCAGTGCTAGTGAAGTTCACCAATGCGCCTTACGTGATCGCACCGAGAGGTCGGCTTAAGGATATCGAAGTTCAACTCAGCAATTTGGACGGAACACCCCTGCAGGGAACCGTCACATTGGACCTCCCCGCTGATTTCAGCTTTAGCGATGGAGGAAGCGGCTCACGGGATTTTCCCAGCAACACCGAGGGCAAAGTCAGTGTACGCGGTGTAACGGGCGCTCAGACAAGTGGAAGTTACAATCTGGTGGCCAGTAAAGGTGCGTCAGTTGGCGAGGCATCAGCGACCGTAACGGCTCAGGGACAACTGAACAGTATATTTCTTGGTGGTGGCTCTTGGGATATCGCTATCAGCTCGGACGGTACACGGATCTACGTAACCAGCTGGCAGAAAAATAACATTTCCATTATTGACACCGCCTCACATGAGATTGTGAACACGATAGACGACGTTACTGACGCAAATGGGATCGCATTGAGTCCTGATGAAGGGATATGCTATGTGAGCAATTCAATGATAAACACAGTTACAGTCATCGATTTGTTGTCGAGAAAAATAATCAAGACAGTTGATACAGACATAGGCCCATGGGGTGTAATCATAAGCAACAATGGGCAATGGCTATTTACCTGCAATTACTCCACAAATACTGTCACACAGATAAATACAAGCACTTACGAGACCAAAAATATTACTGTAGGAAAAGCCCCCCGCTACGGCGTTGCCAGCCTAGACGACAAATCCATTTACATTTGTAACACACAAAGCCCAAATATATCCATAATCGATATTGAAAGCAGTAACGTCCGTCAAATTGAGCTTTCAGATCGAGCATGGAGTATAACTTTCAGCCCTCTTGGCGAATTTGCCTACGCTACCATGGATCATGATACCGCCGTTATAGACGTTAAAGATGAGCGAGTCATAAAATACATCGAAAACAGTGGTGGAAGAGGAATTACAACCACTAGCCCCGGGCGGTACATTTACATTACAGACATGGAAAGCAACAAACTTTTTAGGGTCAACACAACTACCGGATTCGTTGGGCCATTTTACGTTGCGGGTGAAGTCCCTTGCCATCTTATAAAAAGCACGGACGAAAAGAAATTATATGTCTGCAATTATCAAAGCGACTATGTATCGTGCGTAGACCTATAGCTTTTTCAATACATATGAAATATTCCAGCTGAATTTTCGCCACCTCAAAATAAAAATTCAGAATTTATGAATATTTCGGGGGCGGATTTATTTTAATCAGTCTTGAAATGCTAAAGAACCGAAGCCTTCTGCAGCTCTAGGGATTACGTCTCCCGTAGGAGCTGCCGAAGGCTGCGATCTTTTGCTTTTTAAACGAAGAGTTTAAAAGACACCTACAGACACGGTATCAAGGCTACAAATCCTTGCGCCAATACCTACAGCCAAGCCAGAATCCGCCGGCTTGTGCGCCTTGGGGACGGGTTCTATTGTGGTGCGGTCGCTGACGAATCAGCGATCGGGTTTAGCGACTCGAACTCAAGTCAAAGGTGCATCAGCGTTCCAGGCTTCGTTGCGGATCTGTATTTTCGCGATTTCGTCATGGTGGCTGTATGCGGGAGACCTTCGGGTCTGCCGGGTGCCTTTGACCGGTTCGCTAACCCGCGTACAGCCGCCACCCTCCCTGTTTAGCGACAGGGTGTAGCGGCTCCACTTCAAAGGAGCTTCAAAATGATCAAACCAACACCCAACCCGCCCGAAACCGACCCCACCTCCCCCTACGAATCCCTCGACTCAAGAAAACTCCACGAAGCCGCCGACCGCGCCCTCGATCATTACCTCTGCCCACCCGGCTCCACTCCACCGCCCTACAGCCCCCGCGCGATGTACGCCGTCACCGCCGACACCAAAAATGAAGACCTGCTGGCCAATGCCTGCGAAACCCTCGCCTCGGCCAAAACCATCGCCCAGGAATTCGCCGGGCTGGTGAAACCGTCGCAACGCCGGACGCTGATGGGCATCGCGCAACTGATCATGCTCGGGGAACTGGCGGTGAATCGGGTGCTGGATAATCTGGAGATGCCGCACTAGCGCGCCTCTCTGGCACGTCATGACTGATGCGTTGGAGCGGCTGACGCCTTCGCGGGCAAGCCCGCTTGTGAAGGCGGCCGCTCGTCGGATATCACGGCGCACCTGTCAACTCTGACAGGTGCGCAATCCCTTCAACGCGCGTTAACTCACGCTGTCCCTTTCCCACACAGAGTCAGCGCCATGCCCAGCCAGAACAGCCCCCTGCTACTCAAGGAACTTGACATCCCCGGGCGCAGCAAAGAACCGGTGTCGACGGTTCCCATTATCTGGGGTATCGGCATCGCGGCCGCGCTGGGCAACTTTCCGCTTAATGGCTTGCTGTGCCAGGCGGGGCCGTGGGGGAACATGGCGGTTGGCGACAAGTTGACGATCTTCTGGGGCACCGGGGAGAACGTCTGGGTGGAAACCGTCGACAAGACCGAGGTCGGCACGCAACTGCGCATGTTCGTGCCTTCCCAGCACATGGCCGATGGCTCGTTCGCGGTGTCCTATGTGGTCAAGCCGCTGGGCGGCGCGGATGAGCCGTCCGAAGTCATGCAGGTGCTGGTCAAGCTCACGCGTCCGGGCGGGCACGATGACAATGGTGAAATCGGGCATTCCAAGCTGATCATGACGATTCCCAAGGAGATCGTTGACGGCGGTATCGACAAGGACAACGTCGCCGCTGGCGTGCCGATCACCCTTGGCAAGACCGCTGGCACAGCGCCCTACCCGTACGCGGCGGCGGGCGATGTCTGTCGCATCAGTTGGGGCGGGATCTTCGTGTTCAGTGAGCCGCTGACTCAGGAACAGGCTGAAGGCAAGGCGCCGGTCCTCGTGACCATTACCGAAGCCGTCATCCGCGAGGCCGGTGATGCGGATTCTCCCGGTGTGGCCGTGGCGTTCGAGGTGTATGACAAGGTGCTCAATCGCTCCGAAGACTGGAGCCCCGAACAGCGCATCGTGGTGGCCGTCGATGCGACCCGGCTGGACGCCCCGATACTCAAGGAAGCCAAAAACAATGAGCTGGATCTGGACGCCCTCGCGGGCAAGCCGGGGACGGCACAAGTCCCCACCTCGAAGTCGGAATTCGAGCTGGGCGACATCATCATTGTGCGGGTCAAAGGCACGCCGACCGAGGGCGCACCGATTGACTTCAACGTGGAAAGCAAACCGCTGGACAACCTGCCGAGTGTGGTCGAACTCGAACTGCCCAACGCAGCGCTGATGCAGCTGGCAACGAAAACATTCTCCTTGTCCTGCAGCGTGAAAAAAGCCGACAGCCCTCCCCATCGGCATTCCAAAAGCCAGTTCATCACCGCCATCGGCGAAGTCCAGCGACTGGCCGCGCCGATCATGCTGGACGAGGACTCCGGGGCGCTGGACCCCGCACTGCCTCAGATTCGCCTCGAGATCCCCTTCGACAAATCCTTTGCCCAAGGCCAGGTCCTCAAGATATTCATGCTCGGCACCAGGTCCGACCTCAAGCCCTACCTGCCTGACCTGCCGACGCGCCTTATCACCCGTAACGACGTCGTCGACGCGAAACCGCTGCTGTACAACATCGACGGCAAACACCTGGCCCCGGTCAACGGCGGCACGGCGGAGTTCTACTACCAGCAATTGATCGCCGAAGCGGTGCTCGCCACGCTCAACCCGTACGAGGCCACCCGGGCCATTCGCGAGTCGATCCACACTGAAATCCTGCAAGTCGGCGAACCCCGCCTGGAACTGCCCGAACCCGAGGTGGCTGGCGTAGTGGACGGCGTCCTGCCCGCCGACACCGCCGGCACCACCCTGACTGTGGTGTACATCGAAACGGTTGCTGGCGACGAAGTGTTCATATTCTGGATCGGCTCGATCACCGGCGAATACCCCGATTCGATCAAGCTGAACGAGTTCACCGCCGGACAACCGGTGCCCTTCCCCATCGGTGCCGAGCTGATCAAGGGCAATGAAGGTGGAACAGTTGAGGCCAGGTACGAGATCAAACGCGCGGCGGGCGGGACGAGTTACTCCAATTCGCTTGTGTTCGGTGTTGGGCGCGAGGTAGAGGATCTCAAACCTGAAGTTACTTCAGTCAAAGACTCTATGAACGCAGAAATTCCTCATAACGGCGGTACAGTCGACCCCGTTGTGACCTTGACCGGTACTGCCGCACCAGACCAGCAGGTCGAAATATTCGAGGGCGCCGCGTCAAAAGGCAAATACCCCGTCGACGGCACCGGCACCTGGAGATACACCGCCTCATTGCCCAGCGTGGGAACTCGCACCTTCAAGGCCAAAGCGGATTACGGCACCGGCCAGGAATCAGTCGGCAGAACCTTCACGTATTCGAGTGTACTGACCCCTGTCATTACCTCGGTGCAGGACTCCAAAGGAGCGGAAATACCCAATAACACCGTTACCCTCGACCCCAACATCAAGCTTACCGGCACCGCGACGTCACGGCTGCATGTCGAGATTTTTGATGGGGCGACGTCGAAAGGCACAGCGCAGGTGAGTGGCTCCACTGGCAAGTGGGAACTGGAATTGAAAGGCCTGAGCCTGACAGTCCACGAATTCACGGCCAAGGCGTTGTACGGCACGGAACCGGTGTCGGCGGTCAGGACGTTGACCGTCACTGCAGCCACCGCACCTACGCTGACCTCAGTGAAGGGTTCGCCAAGCGGCAATGAAATTCCACAGAGCGGCAACACAGTAGAGACCGCCGTAACGCTGTCCGGGATCGCTGCCAAGGGTCAACAAATCGAAGCATTCGACGGTGCAACTTCAAAAGGTAAAGCAACTGCCGATACCGCAACAGGCAAATGGGAACTGCGGGTAATAGATCTGAACCTGGGCGCCCACAGTTTCAAAACGAAGGCGTTATATGGTGATAAACAAGAATCGGGAATACGGACTTTCACCACAATTCCAATCAAACCTTCCATCAAGGAAGCCTCCGGCAACAGCCTTAACCCGTTTGCGGCCAAAGACCACCTGACCATGTTGGTGCCGCGCTATACCGGCATGGCCTCCACCGACAAGCTCAGCGTCACCTGGACCGGCGCGGCCGGCACCCCGGCCGAGGGTTCGCACACCTCGACAGCGGTGGACGTCGGAACAGTGGGCGCCAAGGAGATCCCCATCCCCAACAAAGTGGTGGCCTTCAACTTGGGCAAGGCGGTGACTGTGTTCTACACCGTGATCCGCAACGGCACACCGACCAAGTCTGAAGAGTTCGCCTTGAATGTGCAGACAATCCCGAATGAGGACTCGCGTCTGCCCAATCCAATCGTCAATGCCAATACCACGACCGAGTTGAACGTCATCACCCTGCCGGCCGATGCCAAGACACGCATTGCCGCCTGGGCGCTTATCAAACAGGGACAAAAACTCTGGATGCGCTATTTTGCGGAAGGTAACCCAACGCCGGTCAGCACGACCTACAACGGTGCTAGCGTGCCTGCAGGAGTCGAATCCACTGGCATGTATCCGAACACTCCGGTGAACGAGCTAAAGGCATTGGCCAATGGCGCCCGACTGCGGATCGAGTTCAAGGTCGGTTTCGACGGCAGCAACGATGAGCGCCAGGCGGTAACCTTTCCGTCGCGCACCTACACTGTAAAAAAACGCGTCACTGTTTCTGGAGCTGAAGACTTTGAACGTGAGCGCATAAGAGAGTTTGTATTTAACACACCTGCAAGATTCGGCAGCGGTTTATCTGTGACCCCTACAAACAGAGGTAATGGGCGAGTAGGGCCAGGAGTATATGGTTACTCAGGGATCCCAAAGCCCCCAACTTTTTACTACCTTGGGCTGTTGACTGCAAACTCTGCCATTACTCGTTTTGAAGTCTTCGCGGGACCAATAAAAGCAATCCGTTTTCTCTATGAACACGCAAGCTACGGTCCCGACAGTGCAATTTTTTTTGACGACAATGGGCAAGTGATAGAAACTAAATATTTAACACCCTATAACGGAACTCCTGTCGCCCACATAATGGAGTTTAACGACGACCGCCTTGCCTATTTTGAACTACACAGCAACTCGACCGCTGGCTCTGGAATTATGATCGACGCAATAAGTTGGTCTTAGAAAGACGATCAGTCCATGTTTTCACTCCGGCAGTCCCTAAAATGAGAATGTAAAGTAAAAGATCGCAGCCCCGGCAATACCTTGGTGCTGCCGGGGCTGCGATCTTTTACTTTAAAAACACACCCACAGACATACCTCCAAGGCTACACATCCTTGCGCCATTGCCTACAGCTACGCCAGAATCCGCCGGCTTGTGCGCCTTGGGGTCGGGTTCTATTGTGGTCCGGTCGCTGACGAATCAGCGATCGGGTTTAGCGACTCGAACTCAAGTCAAAGGTGCATCAGCGTTCCAGGCTTCGTTGCGGATCTGTATTTTCGCGATTTCGTCATGGTGGCTGTATGCGGGAGACCTTCGGGTCTGCCGGGTGCCTTTGACCGGTTCGCTAACCCGCGTACAGCCGCCACCCTCCCTGTTTAGCGACAGGGTGTAGCGGCTCCACTTCAAAGGAGCTTCAAAATGATCAAACCAACACCCAACCCACCCGAAACCGACCCCACCTCCCCCTACGAATCCCTCGACTCGAAAAAACTCCACGAAGCCGCCGACCGCGCCCTCGATCACTACCTCTGCCCACCCGGCTCCACCCCACCGCCCTATAGCCCCCGCGCGATGTACGCCGTCACCGCCAACACGAAAAACGAAGACCTGCTGGCCAACGCCTGCGAAACCCTCGCCTCCGCGAAAACCATCGCCCAGGAATTCGCCGGACTGGTGAAACCGTCGCAGCGCCGGACGCTGATGGGGATCGCGCAACTGATCATGCTCGCAGAATTGGCGGTGAATCGGGTGCTGGATAATCTGGAGCTGCCGGCTTGAGGCTGGCGCGAACACGCGCTGAGTTATTCGGACTCTGCTGCCCCATCGCGAGCAGGCTCGCTCCCAAAGGAGATCGGTTTTTTCGCGTGGTTCTCGCGGGAGCGGATTGGTCCACCTTCCCCCAATCATCGCGGGCAGAAAGATCAAAAGATCGCAGCCTTCGGCAGCTCCTGCGGTTCAAATCCGAACCTGGCGCTGCCGAAGGCTGCGATCTTTTGCTGTAAACGCTGGCTACTTCGCGACCAGAATCTGCTTGGGCAAAATTTCGCCAAACTTGAGTTGTTCGCCGCTGAGGTACTGCGTCCCCTGCAGTAATTGCTCTCCCTCCACCTCGACGAAACCCTCATTCATATACATGAATACAACCTTGCTTTCTGGCGCACGGATTTCGGGACCTGCCAGATGACCTTCCATCAGATTGAGTGCCCAATGGAACTGGATGACCGGCAATTCATCGAGTTGAATCAGGTGATCATCTTGCAGCGAGCGAAAGTCCTTGCACGCTGTGATGCGTAACGTGCGACCGCTACTTTCGAACGTCGGCTTGCCAAAGCGCACTTCCAGATCAGGACCGGTCGCCCATTGGTCCATGTAATACCGTGGCGAGGTGAAGAGTTCGAACAAGGCCTGGTTGTCGCGAATGTTGCCTGCCGCATCAAACAGGTAGTTATAGGAATAGTGATAAGCCAGTCCGTCCAGCTCGGGCCTGATGGCATTGACCGGATTGTCGAGATAACCCGGACTGTAAACATTGGCCATTTGCACAAAGTGGGTGAAGTCCAGACCCAGGTCGAAGCTCGCCGTGTAACGAATGCTCCGCTCCTTCGGGTTCTCATCCAGTCGACCTGAAACAAAGTCCAGTGTCATTCCTTCAAGGTTTCTGTAGATAAGTTCCGCCATGATCATGCTCTCTGCGCCAAGGGACTATTCCCATGTCCATGGCACCTCAGCGAGAGGGCGGCGTCTACTGTAAGAACTAACAGGTTGAACGGGTTTTCAGACCGACGGTAGACCGGGACGAGACCGAGGCACTGCTGGCCGATGCCAGCGAAACACTCGCTTCCAGGAAAGAAAAAACCCGCTGCCGCGTTGACTCGGGGCGGCGGTTTTTGTCGCTTTGACAAAAGGTTTTTTTGACCACGCCACGAGTGACCACTCGTCGGATACCACACCAAACCTGTCAGACCTGACAGGTGTGCAAATCCGTCAACACGGGTTCAATCACTCCATCACCTGACACGGAGTGCACGCCCATGATCGCCAGACATCCCGCGCTTCAGAGCACCCCGCCTCTCGATGAATCCGACTGCCACACCACGCCTGCACGCACTTCAAGAGGACTTGCCTGATGCCTTCTCACACACTCTTCCGCTTCCCTCCCCTGAGGGAAGGCAATCAAACGATGGCGCTGCGCCCACTGCTGATTCCGATGATGCTCGAACCGGTGGAAGACGGCGATGGCGGTATCAACATCAGGGGGGCCACTGTCGATCCCGAGGGTTTGCTTTGCGTGATCAATCCTTACCTGGAACCCATGAGAGAAAATGACAAGCTCGAAATCATCTGGAACAACAAGAAAGTGCTCGAGCGACTCGTAACAGCCGACGAAGTCAATCAGCGGGTGTTCTTCCATGTGCCGACGCCCACCGAGTCGGGCTGGGCCGAGAATTGCCATTATGTGCTGACCCGGGTGGGCGAGACCCAGCCCGAGCCACCGTCGACGTCCTTGCGGGTATTGATCAAGCTTTACAAGCCGGGCGATCGTGACACGGAGCCGCATTTGCCCGACGGGCATTCACAACTGAACATCGTACAATTGCCGCCCGAGCTGGTGGAACAGGGCGTCATCGACGCCGAATGGGCGAAAAAGGGGGTGCCGGTCACAATCCCTCGCTACGTATATTGCACGCGAAACGACAAGATCCGCCTCCGGATGGGTGAGTATTCGCTACCCGCGCACCGCATCACCCAGGACCAGGCCGACGACAAGCAACCGATCGAAATCCGGATCGAACAGGAACACATTCTCCGCGCGGGCGACGGTCTGAAACTGGAAATCAAGTACTTCGTCAATGATGAATTGTGGAACTGGGCCGACCGCCACTCCAAACGCACCTACATCGACGTGGACGCCGTCGGCAGGCGCCTGGAACCTCCAATCTTCAAGGAAGCCTTCAATAAAGTTATTACCATCCGGGATCTGAACAAGCAGCCGGTCACGGTGCAGATCCATGTCACCCCCTCGGACTTCAGTCTGGGCGACAGCTTGAAAATGACCTTCGTCGGCACGCCGCCGGGTGACGTTGAACCTATCGTCCGCAGCGAAACCCGCGAGATCGACAACATTCCCACGGTGCTCGAAATCAAGGTGCCCTATGACTTGATCAGGACCCTAGCTCGGGGCACCGCCGACGCCTCTTATATTCTCTACAAAAAGGACGGCGACCCGCTGTCTTCCCAGCGGATCGTTGCGAGTGTCGTGGGCGACGTCAACATGTTGCCCGAGCCAACCATTCGCGAACTGATCGGCGACACCCTTGAAGCGGACGAGCCTTACGCCACCGTCGATGTGCGCTACGCCATGAAAAATGGCGACCTGATCTGCCTGAGATGGTATGGCACCCAGGCCAATGGCGACGAGTATCCGCATGAGATTCCGCATATCGTCACCGACAACGAAGCCAGGGAAGGCCTGGTCACGTTCTACATCAACGATGAGCACATCAGTGTGCTTGATAACGGCACGCTCGACCTTTCCTACGTCGTCGCGAACGATGCACCGAGTCTTCTCGCCATCAGGGAATCCGAGCGCTTGCTGGCCAAAGTCGAGAAGCCCCGGGCAACGCTGCCCAAACCTGTCGTCGAAGAGGCCGAACCGCCGGGGGATGTGCTCGATCCATCGAAAGTGTTCGACAGCGTTCACGTGCTGATCGGCGAGGCGAAAACCGTCAGCGGTGATGTGCTGACGTACTACTGGCGAAGCCCCAATCCGTTCGGCAGTACCAGCGACTGGGTGCCGATCACCACGGTGAGTGAAGGCAAGCCTGTGCGCTTCCCGGTGAATGCGCCATTCGTCACGGCCAACATCGGGCAATACGTCAAAGTGCGTTATTCGCTGTTGCGCGCCTCGACCGGACGACATGAGTATTCCGCCATACTCCATCTGCTGATTGGCGAGTTGGTGGGTGACTTGCCGCCACCCGAAGTGATCCAGGCACCTGACGGAACACTGGACCCGATGAATGGGTTGACGGGCGTCGATGTGAGCGTCGGTTACCCGAGCATGAAGCCCGAGCAGGACATGATCGGGTTGAAGTGGCTGGGCTCGCCGGGAGCGGGCACATCCGAGGATCTTGAGCTGCCAGGGCACTCGAGCGGTACTGTTCGATTCCACCTGCCAGCTACAGTGGTGGGTGCAAACATCGACAGACGCGTCACGGTTCAATATGAGGTAACGCGCTATACCATCACAACGCCTTCGCAAACACTGGATCTTTACATTTCAGGGTTTTCCGACCCGGAAAATCAGTTGCCTCGCCCGCAAGTCCCCCAAGCAGCGAATAACGTTCTGGATCTGATGACTTTCAGTGGCGATGCGAAAGTTTTAGTCGCAACGTGGTATTACATTGCTCCGAAACAAGTCATCTGGTTGTTCCTTGAGGGAGAAACCACATCCGGTATCCGGCACATCATCAAGATCATTGACGGCAAGGAAATAACACCGACGCAAATAAGCAACGGCCTCAATGAAACACTGCTCAAAAGCGAACTGATGAAACTGGGTCACTCCACCCCGGCCACCGTCGTTTGCAAAGTGGCATTCGGTGGTGACGGTGTGGAAGATCGCGCTTATGTTTTTCCCCGATTGCCACTGACTATCAGAACCCGCTATGACTACATCACTCCGGTCATTACCCGAGTGTCGGATTCACGCAGTGACATCGAAGAAGGTGGTAAAACCCGCGATAATGAAGTCACCATCACCGGCACTGCCACCCGAGAGGAAACCATTGAGCTGTTCGATGCAATTTCCACTTCAATGGGAACTGCAAAAGTCGGAGCGGACAGCAGCTGGAGCCGCAAGATCGGCATCTTGACGGAGAGAAACTACAGCATCACGGCCAAGGCTCTTTATGGCGCCGATCCTGTATCCAGCCCCCCCAGAACCTTTACCGTCAAATTTGCAGAAACACCCGAAGTCCTCGCCATCACCGACTCGCGAGGCCCCGTCCAACCGGGCGCCACCACTTATGACAACAGTGTCTTCGTGGAAGGCAGCGCGACCCCCAACCTGCAAGTGCGCTTGCTCGGCGCCGATGCGCCGGCCATTACCCTGGATGTCGACGAGCAGGGCAAATGGAGTCACCGCCTTAACAATCTGAAGATCAAGACTTATAGCCTCACCGCCGAGGCGCTATACGATATTGATCCGCCGGTGGGCAGCCCCAGAACCTTCGTGGTGGCTCAGGCCGTGACACCGACGATTTCACGGGTGAGCGATATCCGCAGTGACGTCCCCATGGATGGCACCACTTATTACCGAACCGTTACTCTGACCGGAAAAGCCAGCCCCAACGAGAAAATCACCCTGCTCGACGTCAACAAGCCAATCATCACCGTGGACGTCAAGCCCAGTGGCGATTGGGATTATGTCTTCAACAATCTGACCTTGAAGACTTACAGCCTCATCGCCAGGGCCGAATACGGCAGTAATCCGGAGTCAGCCCCGCCCCGGGTGTTTACCGTGAATGCCTTTATTTCTCCGACGATCACGGCCGCTGTCGACTCCGTCGGCCCGGTTGCGCAAGACGCAATCACGTATGACAGTACGGTCACCTTAAGCGGTGAAGCCACTCCGAGAGAACAGATACAGCTCTACAACAAAGGCGTGCCCGTTGGCTCACCGATCAACGTCACGGCCAACAAAACGTGGACGACGCAGGTCACCAGTCTGGCGATCACCTCCCACAGCATTATTGCCAGAGCATTGTATGGTGCTGTTCCGGTGGACAGTGAACCAAGGAACTTTACCGTCGCCGCCCACATCGCCCCCACACTGACATCGGTCCATGACGGCATCAGTGAAGTTCAACCGGGTGGAGAGACCAAACGTACTTCGGTGACCCTGCGAGGCACCGTCACCCCCAACAGGCAGGTCCAGATTTTCGATAACAACAACCCTGTACATACGGTGCCCGCTGTCGGAAGCAACTGGAGTACGACATTGTCGGTAGCCATTGGCCAACATGCGGTCAAAGCCAGAGCCGTCAGTACCGGACAGGAAACCGGGGTTCGCAGTTTCAGGGTCATTTCGCCGATTCCGCCGTTGACGATCAACCAGGGATTGATGACTCTGCATGCCTGGCACTTCAGGCACGACGATACGCCGACCAATCCGCCGACGGGTGCCTATGGCGACAGATCGGCCGAAGGCGGCGTGCTTCCCTACCGCTATCAATCCAGTAACAGCAATATCGCGGAAGTCAATGCGGCAACGGGCAGAGTCATATCCAAGGGAAATAGCAATGGAGGTACCGTCACCATTACCGTAACGGACTCTGCAAACCAGAGTGCCAGTTACCTGGTTTCGACGGCGAATGTGGATAAATTATTCGGAACAGGTCACCTCAATACTTACACTATATGCGCCAGGGCGGCAGCCAGTCAGGGAGGAAGAATTCCTTCCCTGGCAGAGTGGCGTGCATTTATCAGTACCTATCAGGGCAAACGCACCATTGAAAGATGGTGCTGGGCATCAGACTCTGCCGGCTATGCCAAGAGATGGGTGATTTACCCTGCAGATGGGAGTACAGCGACTCGTGTCGACACCCCTATCGGCGGCGGGACTGCCGATGGTTATGGCATCAAACGCGCTTGACCTGCAAAAGCAAAAAAAGCCGCTTGTTCCTTTACGGACAAGCGGCTTTTCTACACAAGGCTCAAGCTTGCAACCTGGACCGAATAATCAACGACTACCAGCGATACCTCAGCCCGATATTCGCCCCCAAAGGCTGCTCGATATGCTCGCCCTTCGAGTAATCAAAATCGGCATGCACCTGCCATTGCGCCGACATGGCCACCGCCACCCCCGCACCAAACTCGGCGCGAGACCCCGACAAGTCGTTGTTGAACACATTGTTGTTGACCTTGACTTCGTTGTTCGACGCAAATTCGTGAGCAATCGCCGCGCGCACGTAAGGCTGCGCGACAGCGCCGTTACCGAAACCGAAGTTGCGCCCGAACGTGGCACCGGCCTTGCCCAGCAGAGAGCGCATGCGATCGCCGTCGGCTTCCATGTCGTTATTGAGCGTATAACGTTTGCCCTGGATCTGCACCGCCGACAGTTGCGTGAAAGGCTCGACGAAATAACCGCCCGCCAATTTGATATGCCGACCGAATTCCGCCGAACCGCCCACACCCCAGTTGTCGTAATCACCCTTGGTGCGGCTGCCGTCGCTCAGGTTGACCTTGGACTCGTTGCGAAAGCGGTTGAACTTGAGCACCCCGTCGAAGTAGTAACCGGTGTCGCTGTCGAGCCAGGTGACATAGGGGCCGACGTAGTAGCTTTTCACCGTGCCCGAGGTGCCTCGGTTCAAATCAAGATCCGACTCGCTGGTGCCCGCCAGCACGCCCACAAGTACCTGGCTTTCACCCACTCGGGCGTCAGCGCCAAGGGACAGGCCCTGCTGCGTCTGCTGGTAACCCACGCCCGAACCGTCGGCCACGTTGTATTTGTTGCCGTAGGTGCGGATCCATCCACCGGCCTGACCGCCATTGAAACGCAGCTCTCCCATGCGGCTGCGCAACGACGACAACTCGCCATACCACACGGTCGGTGCGGTATTGAACAACGCCAGTACCGAGCGCGCGCCGGGACTGATGACTTCAGTGGTCGGGTCGAGAAACCACTCCTTCGCTCCCCCCTCGATTTCCCGACTGGCCAAACCATAGGACCAGGTACCGACATCAACCTTCTGCTCGCCGGCCAGGGCAAAATTCGCCGCGTCGGTGGTGCCGGTACGTACCAGCGTCAACTGCTGCGGCGAGACCGCGTCCAGACCAGAGGCCGCGACAGCCAGGGCAAAGTCGCCCGAGGAAGCACCTGCTACATTGAGGAAATCATGTTCGCCGCTGGCAAAGTCGCCCTTCATCGCAAAGGTCCCGTTGCCGGAGAGCGTGCCGATATTGAGGGTGTAATACGTGACGGGAGTGTCTGTTGTGGCGCCGAAGGTGACGGTGCCACCGTTCATGCCCAGGGCGCCAATCGAATCGTTGCCGGTGAGCGTCCAGTTGGAATTACTGTTGACGTTCACGCTGTCGACATTGTCGAGGCGACCCGTCAACTGAGAACGGTTTTGCAGCGTGACGTTGGCGGTAGAACTGCCATCGACCAGCACGTCACCCGTTATTTCGCCTTGGTCGAAAAGGAGATTGGCCGTGCTGTTATCCACCACATGGACGTTTCCATTCAAGGAGCTGTTGGCCACGGTCAGGCTCGCGATCGATGTCCCTTGAACATCCAATAATCTGCCGTTGCCAGCAACAAGGCTGGAACCGTCGAGAACGTTTATCGTGGCCTCAGTACCACGATCCACCAGAATCGCAGAACCACCAATACCTTGCACCGTGGAATTATCCAGCGAAAGGGTACGGCTTCCCACATTCAGGGCGTCATTGACCATCCGCACCCCTATCGCCTGGCCGGTGATGGTCGTACGCGCGGAAGCACTCACTTCTCCGCCGAGGATATTCACACCAATGCCATCGCTGGCCGCGCCCATGACTTGCGTATGGGTCAATGACAGGGAGCTCAGGCCCGTGACCTGCGAACCGATCAGTTGTCCACTGATCTGGCTGTCGGACACCGTCACGGTGGATCCACCCGCGGCGACACTGGAACGATTGACCGCCAGCCCGATTTCATCACTGGTCACCGTCGTTCGATCGATGCTTGCCCGACTGCTGGTCACGGTTACGCCATCACCACCGTCGTTGCCAACGATGGTGCTGCCGTTAATGCTTAACGACGAACCGGATTGCGCCGTGATCGATCGGGTATTGGCATCGGAGGCATTCAGACCGCCATTGTTGCGCACCAGGTAGTCGGTAGGCGCGGTAGACGAATCGATATTCAGCGTGGTGTTATCAACGATAGTGGCCGAATGGGCAAAATCTGCGAAAAAAAAAACGGCCGGCAGGCAAAGCATTATTCCTGACCGTGCCGGAAAAGCGCGAGCGTGTGATACATCCAACATTTTCATGATTGATTCACCTCGAAATTATTACGGGCCCGAGCAGCGCAATAGCATTGACGGAAGCGGACAATAACCTGACCTCTCCACAACAAAATGTAGGAATAGTCTTTAATGCACATAGAAACTTCCTACCACTTGGTAATCCTTCACAAAAAGGGAGGCTTAAATGCCTCCCTAACATCAGCGATCAGATATCACAGACTGACCCGTCGCCTTTCTTCATGTGCACCCTGACCAAGTGTCTCTGAGCTGGTTCCAGGCGTCCGTCAATCATTGCCGAGTAAGTGATATCGCCCCAAGCGCTCTCCGTAGCCAATAGTTTCTGATAGGGAATTTTTACGATAAACCCGCTATCCGCTTCCTGTGGTGTCGGCGTGTAAGAGACTTTTTCTTCAGTGTCGGGTTTTGTTACCGTACCGGCCGAATCGGTATAACCCTGATATGTAAATTCCAGGGTTTGATTGGCCAATTGCGGCTCGCCACCGGAAACCAGCACTTCTGCACATCTGGTCAAAATCGCGTCCGGGCGCAGTGAGCCACAGTTAAGCCAGTCAATGTAGTTCGGATCAAGATGCTGAAACTTGACTTCGGGAACCACAGCCGGCCGAATGAGCACGTCGACCTCCGTAGGCCGTGAGCGCACTTCGTTTTTGTTGATGTCAGGGTTGGTAATCTTGTAGCTGACCAGCAGCGGCATACCATTGCCACCCGCGTCTGCGACCTCCCAAAGCACACTGAAATCCAAGTTCCCGGTTTCCGTCCCGTCCAAAACCTTTACACCACCTTGCGCCTCCGTAACCTCAACGCCTTTCCATATCAGTGTCACAACATCCTTGTCTTTGACACCGGCGAAAACCGGAACAGTTACAGCTACATCTTCGTCTATGTCTTTGTCCCTCAGAGTATTCGGAGCAGAAGTAACCGCACCTTGCACAATCGCGTACGCCAGAGTTGGATCCGGATTCTCGCCCCCGTCGCCGTCCCCGGGCCGGCGCAGGTCAACGTCCACTTCTTTTGAAGGTGGCGTTGTGTCAAGTGGAAAGCGCAGGTTATGGCGTTTGATCCGATAACTTACGTCTACCTTTTTTTCACCGAGGTTGTTGTTAAATACATCCCGATAAGGAATGTCCACGTAGAACGGAAACGCATTGATCTTCTGCGCCGGTTGTAGGATCCCGTCGAAAGTCACTTCCAACTCGTCGACATCCGCCAGATAGTTTATATACTCATCCACAATACCGACCCCCAAAGGGGCCTGGGCGTCAGCCAGATCTACCAGTTGGGGGGCGGTATCGTCATCAAACAAAGGGATACTGGGTGCTATAAGCCCTTCAGGTGGTTCGGTCAGCGAGACATTGAGTTCCGTGTAGTACAGTGTTGTGCTTCGGTTACCTTTACGGTCGCTGATGTAATAAAAAATGGATTTTAAACCCTCTTCGGTACCGACGATTGCGGCGGTCAATTCAAACGTAATCAGAGCTGCCGGGTCAGTTATGGCCATTGTTCCGACTAGCGTCGCATTAGGCAAACTCGTTCCAAAGTAACACTCAACGAGGTCACCAAGCTTCTTGCTTCCATAACTTGGAACAGTAACCAATACAAATTTATAATCGTCGAGATATTTTTTTGTAATACCGTCTCTTTCCACTTCTTCAGGTACAGTTGCCTTAGCAAAAGGTACTGGTGGTGTTGTATCAATATTGATTGGGAGTGGCGTTACTTCCGATGGATTACCGCCAAAATCCAATACATAACTCAACTCGTGAGGTCCTGAGGAAGTTGTGTAATCTTCCGGCAAAACCAGATCAAACTCGGTTATACCTGTATCAACAGGAGTGGTGAAAGTAACTCGAGTAGAACGTATGGGGGTACCATCCCACATAAGCTCAAGAAATCCTTGAACAGCGTTTGGATCATCGGCTTCGGCGAATCGCATGATCTGCACTTTCAGAGGAAAACCTTGAAAGCTCGAGTGCAATTGGTTTGGAGCATCATCCGCTTCATCAGGCAGGAGCGGATTATCCGGATGTAGTCGCGGGGGTAGTGCAGCAGCTTTCGGCCTGCGAAAACGAACGCCTGAGAAACGTTCGCGATTCTGCTCCGGTGTCAACGAGTATAAACTTGTCATCTTTTATCATCCTCTGAGCAACTTTTTTGCCTGGCACAGGGCGAACAGCTTCCTTGCCAGAGTTTTTTTTACACAATGACAGCATGGGTGAACAACTTTCGAATAATGCGTTTAATCAACTTCGACCGAACAGCGTCAATACACTTGGAAGCGACTCCTCACACAGGTCGTTATCCGGACCGCAAACTTCGCAACTCGGCCACGTTCGATTGATAATGACAAATTCTGCTTTTGAGTTGCCGATGCCACCATTGGCTTTTTTCAGGTGATAACTGCACAGCGCCGAGCCATTGTTTACCATGGGCGCAATCAGACGCTCGTAGTCACTGACATGCACATCAAAACCTTCGCGAGCCTGCTCGGCGGTCAACGTTGTTTTGAATGTTTCGTCCGTTCCGTCAATCGGATCGGTTCCATTCAGACCGGCACATCCCTGCCAGGACAATTCGACGATATCGTCTTTATCAAAGGCATCATTGCCGGCGATATGTACGAAGACCCCTTCCCATAATCTGGGCTTGCTGCAGCAATTTAGTACACCCTCCCGGTTGGCATGAGGAAATGTCGGCTCCGGCAAGTTCTCGATCACGATGATCGCAACATCAACGGGCGTCACTTGCGCCTGCTGCAGGTTTACGCCATTACTGGTGATATACCAGGTCGGCAGCGACGGATTCACTTTGTCCTGCTCGATGGCCTCCCAAGGAACATTGAAAATGATCGGCTTGCCGGCAGTGTCACCGGGTTGAACTTCATATTCGGCAATTGGCGTGCTGATCGTGCCCCAATAGAGGAATAGCTTTTCACTCGGCAGTGGATTGTCATACAGCACCAGGTGTGCCTCGGCCGGCTCACCGAAATCGACGGTTGACAGTTTGTTTAGTTGCTTCGATCGGGCACCGTAAACTTCCAGCCTGGCCAGCGTCGGATTCAATAGCGCCGGGGCGTTGGCATGATCCTGCCCCGCGATCGTCAGGTTCACCAGCACCTGCGTATCGGCCGATGGCAGAGTCGGCGTACCGCCGCGCGCAATGCGGTAGTTCACGCGAACATTCAGCGGCCCTGGTCCGTCTGCTGTCAGGGTTGTCCAGGGCACGGGAGCCACTTGCGGGAACTTGCCGGGATCGACGTCAAGCGGGGCGAGCTCGTGACCGTTCCACCTGATCAAGATCTTGTCGGAAGGATCCGGGTTGTCGTAGACATCTATTTCAACAGTGACAGCCCGTTGGTTGACTGCGCCTTCACGGGCATGTTGCCGGTCGATGAAGCCACGCGCTGACAATGGCACCTTCGGCGGTTTGAGTTTGCCCGGGGCCGGATCCAGATTGACGAAAGCCGGCAGCAACGTTGAGCGCGGCCCGCGATTTCCAGACCAGTCGCGGAGCCGGTAGTAAATGAAGCGCTGACCGGGACCGCTATCACGAATATCTGCCTCAGTCATGGTGATGATCAGGCGGTTCTGGTCGATGTCCTCCTGACTGAATTCCTGCTCAGCTATTTCGCTTTCCGAATCCGGAGGATCCGGGTCGTCCGTCCAGTAATAAATCGCCCGATCCCTGGCCCTGACGTCGACGTAGAACGGTACCTGAAACCGTACTTCGCCATGCGCGGAGAGGTAGTCGTCAGTGATATCACCAGCCACATCCAGCAAAATCAGAGGGTCAGGTTCCTGATTATCGTTCGGCGGCGATCTGTCGACTGTGACTCGCTTGATCTCTGAGCACAGTGGGTTGCCGCCATAGTCGACTATGTACGAGAGCGAATAGGTGCCGTGATCGAAGTTCAACTTCCCCCGGGGGACAACCAGCGTCTTCTCCCCGGGATCGTCGAAAGATTCACGGTAGACTTCGGTGAACGCGCCGCCCTGTGCTACCCAACTGATGATAACGATAAATGGAATGGGATCTTCGAAGGGAGCGGTCCAATCCGGGACGATGACCGTCAGGTCTTCGGCCAAAGCCGTACGCGGCAACAGCCCATCGGGACTTTCCTTGCCTTCTTCATCTTTGAGGATGGCAGGGACTTGAGGCACCTCAAGCAAGTCATCATCCGTGTATTCACAGTGTTGCATTGAACGAACTCCCTCGCCTCATCCCAAGCAGGACATGCATAAATCACCAGGTTTATGGGTCGCTGCCGGAATTGATTTAACGACGTTGAAAGCATCCTGCCTACTGTCAGAAATTACAGGTATCGCTACCGCTCGTCGGAAGGCGCTCTGCATGGGAGGGCGATGGGGCGGTGGATCGGGTGCTGGGTAATCTGGAGTCGGGGCAGGTCTGCTGCGCTATGCGCTGTTCAAGCGCCCCCTTCGCGACCAGGCTCGCTCCTACAGTGGAACGCGGTCAAAAGGTGGGAACGAGCCTGCTCGCGAAGGCTCTGCAAACAAACAAAACCTGCCGCCCCGAATCAACCGGGGCGGCGGGTTTTGTGGTTTCAGACCTCAGATCAAACCGTATCCACCTTCAACGAATGATCATTGAGCATGCCGCTGATGATCGTCGCCGTGTCGTGGCCGCTGGCAATCATTCCGCCTGCGCCCGGGGTCACACCGTAGTGGCTGGCCAGGTTGACACCAGCGAGGTCGATAGTCTGGTTCGGCGTGGCGCCGGCCATGGCGCTGATGTCGATGCTGGTCATCACCGAGGCGCCGTTGCCGCTGACGGTGAAGTGCAGGTAGTCATCGAGCGACGCGGTGCTGGCGTTTTCGCCTTGCAGCAGTTGTGACAGGTCGAGCTTGTCGGTGCCGGGGGTGAAATCGGTGATCAGGTCATGGCCGCTGTTGCCCTTGAGCCACTGGAAGGTGTCAGCCCCTGCCCCGCCGGTCATCGTGTTGTTGCCCATGCCACCGATCAGCAAGTCATCGCCGGCGCCACCGTTGAGGAAGTCGTTGCCGAGGCCACCGTTGATCACGTTGTTGTTGCCGTCGCCGGTGAGGCTGTCGTTGAAGTTCGAGCCAAGCAGATTTTCGATGCCGGTCAGCGTATCGGTACCGGCGCCGAGGGTGTTTTGCGCACCGAGCAGGCCGAGATTGACGGTGACGGCGGCCGTGGCGTGGGCGTAGCTGGCGGTGTCGCTGCCGGTGCCGCCGTCGAGCAGGTCATTGCCGGCGCCGCTGTAGAGCAAATCGTTGCCGGCGCCGCCGTGCATTTCGTTGTTGCCGGATCCGCCGCTGAGGACGTCGTTGCCATCGCCGGCATTGATCACGTTGTTGCCGCTGCCCGCCACCAAGACATCGTCGCCAGCCGTGCCGATCAGGGTGTGGCCGTCCTGATAGCTGATGCTGACGTTGGCCGTGTCGCTGCCGCCGTGGTTGTCGTTGGCGGTGTAAGTGCCGTGGTAATCCGGCGTAATGTCATGGGCCCCGGCGTAGTTGAGGGTCATGGTCAGTTGATAGTTTTCCCCCGCGTTCGGGTTGCCGGTGCCCGTAGGATTGGCAATGTTGGTGATGTGGATCTGATAGATACCGTCGGCCGACGCGGTCAGGGTTTGCCCGTCCGCCAGCGCGATCCAGGCGCCGCCGTTGAGCGAGTACTCCATGCCGACATGACCGGCCGCGAGGTTGTGATCCAGATTGAGGGTTTCGCCCTGACGCAGGTGGACGGTGATGCGGTCCTCGTCGTTGGCATTGCTGTTGCTCACCATGCCGAGATAACCGCTGACCACCAGCACGGCGGTCATGGTCGCGGCATTGGCGCTGAAGGCGCTGCGCACGTTGGCCAGGTTCTGGTTGGCTGAGTTATTGGTCTGCCCGGTGAAACCGAGCAGGCCGCTGCCGGTGAAGTCCGCCGCTTTCGACACCCACCCGGTGTTGAAACTGGTTGGCGTGGCGCTGAGGCTGTCGCCGTTCGGATCGCTGTCATTGGCCAGCAACAGCTCGCCCGGCACCACGATATTGCCGGAAAGCACGTTGGTGATGACGTGATCGTCCATCGCCACCGGCGGCGCGTTGGGAATCACTTTCACCGTCAGGGTGGAGCTGGCCAGATCGCCGTCGTTGTCGCTGACGGTGAAGCCGATGTTTTCGGTGATCACCACGGCGGTGGTTTTTTGCGAGGTGTAGCTGTATTCGCCGCTGTCGAGGTTGATTACCAGCGTGCCGCTGTTATTCGTGGCGATGCTGACGGTGTTGTTCGCCGTGTTGAAGGTGCCGTGGTTGGCGCCGCCGCTTGCGTTCAGCGAACCCTGGCCGCTGAGGGCTTTGGGATCGTAGGTGTAGGTGGTGCCGTCGACCACGATCGACTTGATGAAACCGCCATCGGCGCCGAATGAACCGCCCTCGCCCAGCAGCGAACCGGTGACCGGCGCGCCCTGCACGGTGCCGGACAATACCGAGTTGAGCTGGTTGAGATCGGTGACCACCACCGCATTGGTATTGGTGTGATTGATGCCGTCGTAGGCCAGCGGATCGAGGCTGGCATTGCTCACGCCACTGCCCAGGCCGATCGCATAGTTCTTGATGTTGTTGGCGTCGAGGAAGTTTTTCAGCGCGGCTTCGTCAGCCGTGCCGATGTCGCCCTCGTTGGGTTTGCCGTCGGAGAAGAAGTAGCCGACGTTCTGCGCACCGGTGAGTTTGCCCGAGGTGTTGAACGCGTTCTGCATCACCGCCACGGCGGCATCGTAGTTGGTGCCGCCGCCGGCATTCAGACCCGCAAGAAGCGTCTTGGCGGTCGCGACATCCACCCACACGGTGGTGCGGTCGGCAGCATTGCTGCTGAACGTCACCAACTGCACTTTCACATCGCCCAGATCATCGTACTTGTCGAGCAAGGCACCAATGGCCTGCTTGGCCAGATCCAGGCGCGACAGGCCCGGAACACCGGAGGCATCAGCCATGCTGCCGGAGATGTCGAGGACGATGAGCACGTTGGAATCGATCTCCACCGCCGTCACCGAACGATCCGAGGCAACGGCTTTCGGCACGTCGTCGACGATGTTCACCACGAGGGTGCTGGTGGTGCTGTTGCCCAGCGCATCCGTGGCTTTGTAGGTGAAACTTTCGCTGAGGGTGTTCGGCCCGTCGTTGGCGTTCGGCGCGGTTTTCGGTGCCGAGGCCAGCGTGTAGGTGTAGCTGCCGTCGGCGTTGAGCAGCAGTTGTCCGTAGCTGCCGGTGGCGTTGCCGACCAAGGTGTAAGTGATCGCGCCGCTGCCACCGCTGACCGAACCGACCAGCGTGCCGCTGGCGGTTTCGCCGGTGTCGCCCGGTTCACTGCCGGTGACCGTACCGGGGGCGAGATCCTGACCATCCTTGGTCAGGTCGAGGGCTTTTTCGTAGACGGTGACGTCGGTGTCGCCGACGGCGGTCAGGCAGCTGTTGTGGACGTCGATGGTGATGGTGGTGGTGCTTTCGTCGCCATCGGAATCGCGCACGGTGTAGGTGAACACATCCACCGCGCCCGGGCCGTTCACCACGTTGGGATTGCTGTGATAGATCGCGTTGCCATTGGCGTCCAGAGTCAGGTAGCCGTAAGTGCCGTTGATCTGTGAATTGAGCCCGCCGATGGCCGACGTCGAGGTGTCGGCACCGGCGCGCACGCCGACCACTGCCCCGGTAACCGCCGGGCCATCCGCGCCGCCGATATCGTTGTTGAGTACGTTGCCGCTGACGGTGCCGCCCTCCACCACCGAAGCCGCGTCCGCATGCGCGGTTGGCAAGTCGTCGACGATGTTGACGTTGATCTGCCCGCTGGACGTGCTGCCATCGGTGTCCGTGGCGACCACGTCGAAGTTCTCGCTGAGGCTGTTGGCACCGTTGGCGGTTGGATGGGCTTCGTTGTCGTTCAGGGTGTAGCTGTAACTGACGACGCCGGTGGCCGGGTCGTAACCGGTGATGGTGAAGGTGCTGCCCAGCGGCGAGACCACCGATTGCGGCAAACCGGCGGCGACGCCATTGCTGATCACGGCGATGCCGCCGACCGTGAGGGTTTGCAGGCCATCAAGGGCGGTCACAGTGAAGCTGCCGCTCTGGGTCAGCGCCGAAGTATTGGGGCTGCTGCCGTCACTGAGGTTTTTCTCGTAGACCGTGATTTCGCCGCCCTTCACGTTGAGGCCGTCGAGGCACACCGGGTCGTCGTTGTTGTGGATGTTCAGCACCAGGTTGGCGGTGCTGGTGTCGCCGTCGGCATCGGTGATGGTGTAGGCGAACGTTTCCGTGCCGTTGCCGCCGCCATGGAGGTTTTTGAAGTCGGCGTCGTTGGCGTCCAGCGTGTAGGTGTAAGTGCCGTTGGCATTGAGCACCAGCGTGCCGTAAGTGCCGGTGAACGTACCGGCGGTGACCGGCCCACTGGCGACGCGGTCGGCGCCTTGCACATCGTTATCGAGAACGTTGCCCGTCAGAGTCAACTGGTCTTCCGTCGCGTTGGTCGCGTTACTGTCATTCAGCGCTTTGGGCACGTCATCGACGATGCTCACAACGATTGTGCTGGTGACGACATTGCCCAGCGAATCGGTGGCCTGATAGGTGAAGGTTTCAGTCAGGCTGTTGGCGCCGTCGTCGGCATGCGGCATGGTCGTCGCGGGTGAAGTCAGGGTGTAGGTGTAAGTGCCATTGGTATTGAGAACGATCTGTCCGTAGTTGCCGGTGGCGCTGCCGACCAGCGCGTAGCTGATCGCGCCGACCGCGCCGGTGACCGAACCGACCAGCGTGCCGGAGGCGGTTTCACCAGTGCTGTTCGGATCGCTGCCGACCGCGCTGCCCGCCGCCAGATCCTGGCCGTCCTTGTTCAGGTCGAGGGCTTTTTCATAGACGGTGACATCGCTGTCGCTGACCGCTTTCAGGCAGCTGTTGTAGACGTCGATGGTGATCGTCGTGGTGCTTTCATCACCGTCGGAGTCGCGCACGGTGTAGGTGAACACATCGACTGCGCCCGGACCGTTCACCACGTTGGGATTGCTGTGATAGACCGCGTTGCCGTTGGCATCCAGGGTCAGGTAGCCGTAGGTGCCGTTGATCTGCGAATTGAGCCCGCCGATGGCCGACGTCGAGGTGTCGGCACCGGCGCGCACGCCGACCACTGCCCCGGTGACCGCCGGGCCATCCGCGCCGCCGATATCGTTGTTGAGTACGTTGCCGCTGACGGTGCCGCCCTCCGCCACCGAAGCCGCGTCCGCATGCGCGGTCGGCAAATCATCAACGATGTTGACGTTGATCTGGCCGCTGGCGGTGCTGCCATCGGTGTCGGTCGCGACGACGTCGAAGTTTTCGGTGAGGCTGTTGGCACCGTTGGCGGTTGGATGGGCTTCGTTGTCGGCCAGGGTGTAGCTGTAACTGACCACGCCGGTCGCCGGATCATAACCGGCGATGGTCAAGGTGCTGCCCAGCGGCGTGATCACCGATTGCGGGAAACCTGCGGCCACGCCATTAGTGATCACCGCGATGCCGCCGACCGTGAGGGTCTGCAGCCCATCGAGGGCGCTGACGGTGAAGGTGCCGTTCTGGGTCAGCGCGGGCGTGTTGGGGCTGGTGCCGTCGCCGAGATTTTTCTCGTAGACAGTGAGCTCGCCACCGTTGATGTCGAGGCCATTGAGCAGCACCGGGTCGTCGTTGTTATGGATGTTCAATACGAGATTGGCAGTGCTGGTATCGCCGTCGGCATCGGTGATCGTATAGGCGAAAGTTTCCGTGCCGTTGCCGCCGCCGTGCAGGTTTTTAAAGTCGGCGTCGTTGGTGTTCAGGGTGTAGGTGTAGGTGCCGTCAGCGTTCAGAACCAAAGTGCCATAAGTACCGGTGAAAGTGCCGGGCGTAACCGGGCCGGTAGACACACGGTCAGCGCCTTGTATGTCGTTGGTCAGAACATTGCCGGTCAACGTCAGCTGGCTTTCTGACGCGGTTCCGTTGCTGTCATCGTTGGCTTTCGGCAGGTCATCGACAATGTTCACGTCGAGGGTGCCGGTGGCCATCGTGCCGTTGTCATCAACGACCGTGACCGCAAACTGCTCAGGCAGATTGTTGGCGCCGTTGGCATTCGCATGGGCTTCGTTGTCCGCCAGGGTGTAGCTGTAGCTGACCACGCCGGTTGCAGCGTTGAAACCGGTGATGGTGAGCGTGCTGCCCAGTGGCGTGGTGATCGATTGCGGAAAACCTGCGGCGACGCCATTGGTCACCACGGCGATGCCGCCGACGGTCAGCGTGGTCACGCCGTCCAGTGCAGTGATGGTGAATGTGCCGCTTTGCGTCAGCGTACCAGCCTCCGGGGCGCTGCCGTCGCTGAGGTTTTTCTCGTAAACCGTCAGCTCGCCGCCAGCGACGTTCAGGCCGTCGATGGTGACTGGATCGTCGTTATTGTGAATCTGCAGGACAAGGTTGGCAGTGCTGGTATCGCCGTCGGCATCGGTGATCGTGTAGGCGAATGTCTCAGTGCCATTGCCACCGCCGTGCAGATTTTTGAAATCGGCATCGCTGGTATTGAGCGTGTAGGTGTAGGTGCCGTCGGCGTTCAGAACCAAGGTGCCGTAAGTACCAGTGAATGTACCGGCCGTGACTGGACCGGTGGGTACGCGGTCGGCACCTTGCACGTCGTTGGTCAGGACGTTGCCGGTCAGGGTCAGCTGGGTTTCTGAAGCGGTGCCGTTGCTGTCGTCGATGGCTTTTGGCAAATCATCGACGATGTTTACATCCAGCGTGCCGGTGGCCGTCGTGCCATTGTCGTCAACCACGGTGACCGCGAACTGCTCAGGCAGATTGTTCGCGCCGTTGGCGTTCGGATGCGCTTCGTTGTCGGCCAGGGTGTAGCTGTAACTGACCACGCCGGTCGCAGCGTTGAAACCAGTAATCGTCAGCGTGCTGCCCAGTGGCGTAGTGATCGATTGCGGAAAACCTGCGGCGACGCCATTGGTCACCACAGCGATACCGCCTACGGTTAGCGTAGTGACGCCGTCCAGCGCGGTGATGGTGAACGTGCCGTTTTGCGTCAGCGCACCAGCATCCGGAGCGCTGCCGTCACTCAGGTTTTTTTCGTAGATCGTCAGCTCGCCGCCAGCGACGTTCAGGCCGTCGATGATCACCGGGTCGTCGTTGTTATGAATCTGCAGAACGAGATTAGCGCTGCTGGTATCGCCGTCGGCATCGGTGATGGTGTAGGCGAAAGTTTCCGTGCCGTTGCCACCGCCGTGCAGGTTTTTGAAATCGGCGTCGTTGGTATTGAGGGTGTAGGTATAGGTGCCGTCAGCGTTCAGGACCAAAGTGCCGTAAGTACCGGTGAAGGTGCCGGGCGTGACTGGGCCGGTGGGCACACGGTCGGCGCCTTGGATGTCATTGGTGAGGACGTTGCCGGTCAGGGTCAGCAAGGTTTCCGAGGCAATGCCGTTGGCGTCATCAAACGCTTTGGGCACGTCGTCGGTGATATTCACGTCCAGCGTGCCGGTCGCGCTGTCGCCATTGCTGTCGGTGGCGATCGCGGTGAACTGTTCGCTGAGGTTGTTCACGCCATCGCCGGCCGCGTGGGTCTCGTTGCCGGTGAGGGTGTAGCTGTAGCTGACCGTGCCGGTCGCCGGGTTGTAGCCGGTGATGGTCAGGGTGTTGCCGAGTTGTGTGGTGATCGATTGCGGAAAGCCGATCGGCACGCCGCCAACGATCACGTTGATGCCGCCGATGCTCAGGCTGTTCAGACCGTCCGGCGCCGAAACGCTGAAGCTGCCGCTTTGCGTCAGCGCGCCTGGATTGGCCGCCGAACCGGTCGGCAGATTGGCTTCATTGAGGTTCAGCTCGCCGCCCGCCGCGTCGAGACCGTTGAGGATGACCGGGTTGTTGACCGGTGGCGGTGGCACCACGATTGGCGCTGGGGTGTCGTCGCCAGTGTCGTTGTCCGCGTCGCGGCGATAATCGGGAAATTCGGGGATGCCATTGAAACCGGCAGTTGGGAAACCGATCACTGGATCGACCCGGCCGCCGACTTCGGTCAGCAGAACGAAGCTGTGCCCGCCGCCCAGTTCACCGGGATTGCCAGTGGGCGCGTTGGGGCCGGCAGCGGTGGCTTCGGCGGTTTTGCTCGGGTCTTCACCGGCGGCGATGGCTTTCTGGATCTGCTCGACATCGGTGAGTTGCGCCTGGCTCGGGGTCTGCGCTTCGTCGACGATCACCGGCACCGCCTGATCGGCCAGCAGTTGCCCGGTCATGGTAATGCTGCTGCCACGGCCGAGAGTCAACTCCTCGCCGTTTTGCAGTTTCACCGCCACCGCGCCTTCCGCGCCGGTGATCAGTTGATCGCCGGCGTACAAACGATCGCCTTCGAACAGCGGACGTTTGATGCCATCGCTCGTCTGAGCGAACACCTGACCAATGACTTTTGTGACCGTACCGATGAGCGTTGCCATGTGAAATCCTCCGCTGCCGACCACCGTCGGCACTGGTTCGCGAAGCAGCCCATGGCTCAATCGGGTTGCCGGGGGCGACGCTCGCACCCTCGACAGTTCGTTTCGCAGGCCTCTTCTGAAGAGAATTGTCAGCGCCATCAAGCACTTGCCAACCCCGTCCAATTCATCGACCCACTAGCGCTACGTAACAGCGTTGAATCACTCGAGTGACAAAAATCTGTCGCTCATTCGCCGCTACGCGTCCCTCCCCTTCAGCAATACTTCGCCGTGTCTCGCAAAGTGAATGGAACTTTCCTCAAGCCTTTTCGAGCTCCCTAAAGCGCATAAAACAAAGGCTTTCGAGCTGAACAATGTGCTGCTTTTTACAAACCGCATAAGTTTTTTTTGGCATAAGCCTTATGAAAATTTTTTCTTAGCTACGCTCTAGGATGTTCTTAGCTCTGTTGTTACAAGAGTGAAACGCTTACACCCTAAATTTACGTCAAATATTTGGCGATGGTAACACAACATTGAGATCCAGGGAGATGCACCCATGCGCGTTTTAACCCCCCTCTGCAGCGCGGTTTTGCTGGCCATGGCTTGCACTTCCCAAGCCCAGGCGATGAACCTCACCGAGGCGATCCAAAGCACCATCGCCACCCACCCGGAACTGGCCTCGCGCGTGGACGCTCGCCTGTCGGCAGATGAACAGGTGAAAGTGGCCAAGGGCGGGTTTTATCCGTCGGTCGATTTGAATGCTGCCTACGGTCGCGGCTACAGCGACAACACCAACACCCGCGCCTTCGGTAATCACAACACCGAAATCCTCAATTACACCCAGTCGGAGCTGCGCTTGCGGCAGATGATCTTCGACGGGTTCAACACCGCCAACGAGGTCGAGCGCACCAAGGGCGTGTCCAATTCGCGCGCCTATTACGCGCAAGGCACCGCACAGGATCTGGCCCTGCGCACCATCGAGGTCTACCTCGAAGTGCTCAAGCGTCGCGAGCTGGTGACGCTGGCCAAGAACAATCTGCAGGCGCACTTGCGGGTCAACGATCAGATCGGCCTGCGCACCGAGCGCGGCATCGGCAGCACCGCCGACTCCGACCAATCGGTTGCCCGTCGTGCGCTGGCGCAGAACAACCTCGACACCGCCGAGGTCGATCTGGCCGATGCCGAATCGAATTTCTACAGTGTGGTCGGACGCATGCCCGATGAATTGGAAACCCCGGCCTCGACTCGCGGTGAGATGCCGCCGGACCTGCGTGAAGCGCAGCAGAGCATGGTCGACAACAACCCGTACCTGAAATCGGCCCAGGCTGACGTGCAGTCCGCCGAGAGCCAGTACGAAGTCGCCAAGTCGCCGTTCTACCCGCGCTTCGACGCGGAAGCGGCAGTCGGCGCCAACAACAACGTGCAGGGCGATGAAGGCCACGACAACGAATGGCGGGTCGGCGTGGTGATGAACTACAACCTGTTCCGTGGCGGCAGCGACAAGGCCCGTCTGGCCGCCAACGCACACGACATCAATCAGGCGATGGACATCCGCAACAACGCCCTGCGTCAGCTCAACGAGAATATCCGTCTGGCCTGGAACGCCATGGAAAACGCGAGGAAACAAACGCCGACCGCTCGCGAATACGCTGAAACTTCCAGACGCGTCCGCGTCGCTTATCAGGACCAGTTCGGCCTCGGCCAACGTACCCTGCTCGACCTGCTCGACAGCGAAAACGAGCTGTACAACGCCAATCGTCGCTACACCGAAATCCGTTACACCGAGGAATACTCGATGTACCGCGTGCTGGCGAACATGGGCCAGCTGCTGAGCAAACAACGCGTGGTGCTGCCGGCTGATGCGATTGCCACGACTGAAGTGAAAAACCAGGCGCGCCTGCCCGAGTTGAAATAGCCCCTGCGGGACCCGCCGAAGGCTGCGATCTCTGATCGTTCCCACGCTCTGCGTGGGAATGCAGCCCGTGACGCTCCGCGTCACTGGACGCAGAGCGTCCCTAGAGGCATTCCCGCGCAGAGCGTGGGAACGATCCGATAACCGAGCCCGTTCAACAGAGGCAATCACTATGACCAGCATGGAACCCGGCGCCACCGGGGTCGATCCGCGCTTGAGCTTCGATGATCCGTTACTCGACGGTCTGCTGATCCTCTGCAAGCTGCACGGCGCCACGGTCAGTCGTGCCAGCCTGAGTGCCGGGTTGCCATTGAACAAACAGCGCCTGAGCCTGGATCTGCTGCCCCGTGCAGCGGCGCGGGCCGGGTTACAGGCGCGACTGTTACGCCGTGACTTGAAAGACATCTCACCGCTGAACCTGCCGATCCTGCTGCTGCTCAACGACGGGCGCACCGCCGTGCTGCGGCGTTTTGCCGAGGACGGCAAAGCCCTGCTCCTGCCCAGCGAAGCCGATGGCGGCGAGCAATGGGTCAGTCGCGAAGAACTCAACGAGCACTACAGCGGCCAGGCCTTGTTCGCCCGCCCGCGCCACGAACTCGAAGACCTGCGCTCACCGCTGGTGCCCCGGGTGCATGCGTGGTTTCGCGACACCCTGAAACTGTCGAAATGGCTGTACAGCGATGCAATCCTCGCCAGTTTCCTGATCAACCTGCTCGGTCTGATGGTGCCGTTGTTCGTCATGCAGACCTACGACCGGGTGGTACCGAATCAGGCGACCTCGACCTTGTGGGTGCTGTCGATCGGCCTGCTGATCGGCACCGGTTTCGAATTGGTGCTGCGCGTGGTCCGTGCGCATTTGCTCGACACCGCCGGCAAAAAGACTGACGTGATCCTCTCGGCGACATTGTTCGAGCGCATCACCGGCATGTCGATGAAAGCGCGGCCAGCGACCATCGGCGGCTTCGCCCAGAGCATTCACGACTTTCAGGGCCTGCGTGAATTTCTCACTGCCGTGACCCTGACCAGCCTGATCGACCTGCCTTTCGTGGTGTTGATGCTGGTGGTGATCGGTCTGCTCGGTGGCTGGCTGGTGGTGATTCCGCTGCTGGCGTTTCCGATCACCATCATTTTCGCCATGGCGATTCAGGTGCGCCTGCGCGACACCGTGCAGAAAAGCCTGAGCCTCGGCGCCGAGCGTCAGGCGCTGCTGATCGAAACCCTCGGCGGCCTGGAAACCCTCAAGGCCTGCGGCGCGGAAAGCGAGCGCCAGCACAAATGGGAAAGCACCCACGGCGCCCTCACCCGCCTCGACAGCCATGCGCGCAACCTGTCGGCATTGGCCACCAACGGCACCCTGTTCATTCAGCAGTTTTCCGGAATGGCAACGATTGTCGCCGGGGTCTACAGCATCATCGCCGGCAACCTCAGCGTCGGCGCACTGGTCGCCACTTATATGCTCGGCAGCCGCGTGCTCGCCCCGCTCGGCCAGATCGCCGGGCTGATCACCCGCTACCAGCAAGCGCAACTGACCATGAAAAGCACCGACGCGCTGATGGCCCTGCCGCAGGAACGCGACGGCAAACAACGGCCACTGGAGCGCACGCAGCTGCAAGGTGCGCTGGATGTCAGCGGCGTGACTTTTCATTACAACGGCCAGAACGCGCCGGCGCTGAGCGAGGTCAGCTTCAGCCTGAAGCCCGGCGAGCGGGTCGGCATCATCGGCCGCAGCGGCTCGGGCAAAAGTACTTTGGCGCGTCTGGTCATGGGTTTCTACGAAGCGGAGGAAGGCCAACTGCTGCTCGACGGCCTCGACCTCCGCCAACTGGACGTGGCTGACCTGCGCCAGCAGATCGGTTATGTCGCCCACGACCTGCCGCTGCTGGCCGGCAGCCTGCGGGACAATCTGACCCTGGGTGCGCGCTACATCAGCGACTCGCGCATGCTCGAGGTCGCCGAGCTCACCGGCGTCACCGAACTGGCCCGACAGCATCCGCAAGGCTTCGACCGTCCGGTGGGCGAACGCGGGCAACTGCTTTCCGGCGGTCAGCGTCAGGCGGTATTACTGGCGCGGGCGCTGTTGCTCGATCCGCCGATCATGCTGCTCGACGAACCCACCAGCGCCATGGACAACAGCAGCGAAGATGCGCTGCGGCAGAAACTGCATGGCTGGGTGCAGGGCAAAACCCTGTTGCTGGTGACGCACCGCACCTCGATGCTGAGCCTGGTGGACCGCTTGCTGGTGCTGGACAACGGCCGGGTCGTCGCTGACGGCCCGAAAGAAGCGGTCATCGATGCACTGCGCAAGGGCCGTGTCGGCTCGGCGGCGGTCTAGGAGTAACGCCATGCCTGCTTCCTCCGATAGCAACAAGCGCGGCTATTTCGACAGCTTCGGCAAAAGCGCCGAAGCGGAATTCATGCCGGAAACCGCCGGCGCCGCGTTGCAGGATTCGCCGCGCAAATCGCGAATTACCGTGTGGCTGGCGGCAGCACTGCTGATCGCCGCGCTGGTCTGGGCCAAATTCGCCGTGCTCGAAGAAGTGACCATGGGCGAAGGCAAGGCGATTCCGTCGAGCAAGGTTCAGGTGATCCAGAACCTTGAGGGCGGCATCGTCACCGAGATTTTCGTCCGTGAAGGCCAGATGGTCGGCAAGGGCGACACCCTGCTGCGTCTGGATGACACGCGCTTTCGCTCGAACAAGGGTGAAAGCGAAGCTGACCGTTACGCCCTGACGGCGCAGGTCGAACGGCTGTCAGCGGAGGCCGAAGGGCGACCTTTCAAGCTCTCCGCCGAAGTGATCGCCAAGGCACCGCAAGTCGCCGAGGATGAGCGCTCGCTGTACGAACAGCGTCAGCGCCGCTTGGCCAGTGAACAGCGCACCCTCAGCGAACAGCTGCGGCAGAAAACCCAGGAACTGGCCGAATTTCGCTCCAAGCAAGGCCAGTTCAGCTCCAGCCTTGCGCTGCTGCAACAAGAGATGAACATGTCCGAACCGCTGGTGAAAACCGGCGCCGTGTCACCGGTGGAAATCCTCCGGCTGCGGCGCAGCGCGGTGGAGATCCGTGGTTCGCTGAACGCCACCACGCTGGCGATTCCCCGCGCCGAATCGGCCATCGCCGAGATCCGCAGCAAGATCGACGAATCGGAACAGACCTTCCGCTCCGAAGCCGCCAAGGAGCTCAACGAGAAACGCACCGACCTGTCGAAAATCACCGCCTCGAGCATCGCCATCGACGACCGCGTCAGTCGCACTACGGTGACCTCACCGGTACGCGGGGTGATCAAGCAGATGAAGGTCAACACCATTGGCGGCGTGGTTCAGCCGGGCAGCGACATGGTCGAAATCGTGCCGCTGGAAGACAACCTGCTGATCGAAGCCAAGGTCCGCCCGCAAGACGTCGCGTTCCTGCATCCGGGCCAGAAAGCCATGGTCAAGTTCAGTGCTTACGACTACACGATTTACGGCGGGCTGAGCGCCAAACTGGAGCTGATCGGCGCCGATACGATTACCGACGACAAGGGCAACAGCTTCTATCTGATTCAGGTGCGCACTGATAAGAACCACCTGGGCGGCGACGTGAAACCGCTGCTGATCATCCCGGGGATGGTAGCGACGGTGGACATTATTACCGGCGAGAAAAGCGTCTTGGATTACCTGCTCAAACCGGTGCTGAAAGCGCGGACTGAGGCGATGCGTGAGCGCTAGTGATCTTTGAATTGCGGTGATTGATCTGGCGCTTTCGCGAGCAGGCTCGCTCCCACAATTGGAATGCATTCCCCTGTGGGAGCGAGCCTGCTCGCGAAGAAGCCCGCACAGACAATGATCATCTGTCGCCATGGTTACGCTGGAAGACCTCCTCACCCATCGCCGCAATCTGCCCTTCGATCAGCGCTTCAAACGGCTTCAGTAAAGGCGCAAACGTCGTCGGCGCTTCAAGGGTTTCCAGCGCCTGCACGATCGCCTCGATAGTCGATAGCGCCCCCGGCCCCGGTGCCTTGCGCAAGCGATAGCGCGACACACCGCCCTCGGCCAGGGTCACTCGTGGCAGCGCCGCCAGCAGCGGATTGAGGTGCAGCATTTTGCGCGCTTTGCGCCAGGTGCCGTCGGGCACGACCAGCAACAACGACTCATCGGATTCACCGTAAGCCTGCAACGGCTGCGCATCCTCAGCCGGGAATAGCAAGCGCGCCTGATAACCCGGCCGGTTCAACAGTGTCGGCAAATCGTCGAACACCTCGCCGACAATCAGCTCGGCATTGCTCAACCCCAGCGCCGCCAGCCGCGCAGTATTGAGCGCGTGATTGACCTCGCTCGGATGCTGCAGCAGCAACACCCGGGTGCGGCTGTCGAGGTGCGGAATCAGCGGGCACAGGCAATGGGATTGGGGGCGCAGGCAGCGCGGGCATTGGGGTCGGGACATGATGGGTTACGCCTGATTCAATTGCGCTTTGAGCAAATCGCGGAAGGTCTGGATCAGCGGCTCGCGGCTGCGGCCCCTGCGCATGATCATCGAAAACGGTGCCTGATAACCAAAGGTCGCCGGCAACAGGACACGCAGATCGCCCTTGTCGGCCCAGGCCTGCGCGTAGTGTTCCGGCAGATATCCGATGTACGCGCCGGAGAGCACCAGAATCAGCTGCGCTTCCATGCTTTCCACGGTCGCGGCACTGTGTTTGAAACCGTGCCGAGCCAGTTCCGCCTGACTCCAGTAGCCACGCCCGACCATCCGTTGCTGGGTGATCACCTGCTCGGGGATGCGCCGCTCGTTGAACAACGGATGGCGACTGCTGCAATACAGCCAGTGCTGCTCGCGGTACAGCGGCATGTAGACCAGACCACTCATGCGCGTGGAGAACGCACCGATGGCCAGATCGAGGCGATTGTCCTGCACGCCGAGTTGCAATTCGTACGGGCTCATCACTGACAGGTGCAAATGCACCGCCGGGTGTTCCTGACTGTAGGCGCCGATGGCTTCGGCAAATGGCAGGGCCTTGTCGCTGACCGTGGAATCGATCACCCCGAGGTTGAGCGTGCCGCGCAGTTCGCCCTTGAGCGCGGCAGCGTACTGCTCGAAGCCTTCGAGTTCGCCAAGCAGACGCAGGGTTTCCTGATGGAACAGCTCGCCCTTGCTGGTCAGGCTGAACCCGCCGCGCCCACGATGGCACAGCACCAGACCGAGCGCGGCTTCGAGCTGGCTCATGTAGGTGCTGATTGCCGAGGTCGACAGGTTGAGTTCCTGCTGCGCATTGGCAAAGCCCTGATGGCGCACGACGCTGACGAAGATGCGCAGGAGTTTCAGGTCGGGTAAAGCGTTGGCCATTTCTGCTCCAGGTGTTGCAGCTGTGTCTCTGTGGGAAAAGCCCCTCACCCCAGCCCTCTCCCCGAGGGAGAGGGAGCTGATCTCCATGGCTTTCAAATCCTGAGTTCGACTCGATTTTCAGGTCGGTGCAGATTCCGCCAACTACTCGGTCGGCCCCCTCTCCCTCTGGGAGAGGGCTGGGGTGAGGGCAACAATCCCCAGCCGAACACACCATTCGAACCCGCCAAAGTCTAATCCCACCTCGCCCATTAGTTTAGAAAAATCTGAACTAAGTTTTTGCCCGTAGCGATTCTTCCGCGTCACTGCATTTCGCATGATCGGCCCCACAGCGGCGTCCGAACCTGTGCTCAACGGCGCGCCGGCATAAATAAAACAAAGACGATGAGGCCCTACCCGTGGACAAGATTCTTCACCAACCACTGGGCGGCAATGAAATGCCGCGCTTCGGCGGCATCGCCACCATGCTCCGACTTCCCCATGTACCGACCGCTGCCGGCCTCGACGCTGCCTTCGTTGGCGTGCCGCTGGACATCGGCACTTCGCTGCGCCCCGGCACCCGCTTCGGGCCGCGCGACATCCGCACCGAATCGGTGATGATCCGCCCGTACAACATGGCCACCGGCGCCGCACCGTTCGACTCGCTGTCGGTGGCCGATATCGGTGACGTGGCGATCAACACCTTCAACCTGCTCGACGCCGTGCGCATCATCGAAGAAGCCTACGACAACATCCTCGAGCACAACGTCATCCCGATGACACTGGGTGGCGACCACACCATCACCCTGCCGATCCTGCGCGCGATTCATAAAAAGCACGGCAAGGTTGGCCTGGTGCACATCGATGCGCACGCTGACGTCAA
This sequence comes from Pseudomonas koreensis, assembly GCF_024169245.1. NCBI lineage: Bacteria > Pseudomonadati > Pseudomonadota > Gammaproteobacteria > Pseudomonadales > Pseudomonadaceae > Pseudomonas > Pseudomonas koreensis. The sequence goes on along the minus strand of NZ_JALJWP010000001.1, from coordinate 2,898,482 downwards.
CGATCACATGTTCGGCGAGAAGATCGCCCACGGCACCACGTTCCGTCGCGCTGTCGAGGAAGGTCTGCTCGATTGCGATCGCGTGGTGCAGATCGGTTTGCGCGCCCAGGGTTACACCGCCGACGACTTCAACTGGAGCCGCGATCAGGGTTTCCGCGTGGTGCAGGCCGAAGAGTGCTGGCACAAGTCGCTGGCACCGCTGATGGCCGAAGTACGTGAGAAGGTCGGTGGCGGTCCGGTGTATCTGAGTTTCGACATCGACGGCATCGACCCGGCCTGGGCTCCCGGCACCGGCACCCCGGAAATCGGCGGCCTGACCACCATTCAGGCGATTGAAATCGTCCGCGGCTGTCAGGGCCTCGACCTGATCGGTTGCGATCTGGTAGAAGTTTCGCCCGCTTACGACACCACCGGCAACACCTCGCTGCTGGCCGCCAACCTGCTGTACGAAATGCTCTGCGTACTGCCTGGCGTGGTTCATCGCTGAGGGTCGGCTCATGCACGCACGTGATCAGGTTTTGCAAGCGGCCGCCGATCTGGTGTCCGCCTTCGCCCGTAGCGATCGCGAAGCTTATTTCGGCGCGTTCAGCGCCGATGCCAGCTTCGTGTTCTACACCCTCAAGCAGCCACTTCTGTCGCGCGATGCCTATCAGGCCTTGTGGGATAGCTGGCGTGCCGAGGACGGTTTCGAGGTGCTGTCGTGCACCTCGAGCAACGCCTTTGTCAGCCTGCAGGGTGACGTGGCGGTTTTCATCCATGACGTGGCCACCGAGCTGCGCATGCAAGGGGAGCAACACTTCAGCCAGGAGCGCGAGACGATTGTTTTCCGCAAACAAGCGTCGAGCCTAGAACAACAAGGCCTATGGCTGGCCTGTCACGAACATTTGTCCGCAATGCCGGAAGGGCTGCCACCCCCTTAGCCAATGGTGACGCTCACGCACGATGAGCGCGCCTGATGATCGGAGCAGATCATGAATAACAACAACAACGAAAAAAGCCTTAGCAGCATTGAAACAAACGGGGTCGAACAGATCCCGGAGCATGAGCGCGACGCCCGACCCAGCGACTTGTTTCGCTTGATCTTCGGCGGCGCCAATACCTTCGCCACCGCGGTGCTCGGCAGTTTCCCGGTGCTGTTCGGCCTGTCGTTTCAGGCCGGCGTCTGGGCGATTGTCCTGGGTGTGCTGGTCGGTGCGCTGATTCTCGCGCCGATGGGCCTGTTCGGCCCGCTCAACGGCACCAACAACGCCGTGTCTTCCGGTGCGCACTTCGGCGTGCACGGGCGGATCGTTGGCTCGTTCCTGTCGTTGCTGACGGCCATCGCGTTCTTTTCGCTGTCAGTGTGGAGCTCGGGTGATGCGCTGGTCGGCGGCGCCAAACGCCTCGTCGACCTGCCGGAAACCGACCTGACTCTCGGCCTGGCCTATGGCCTCTTCGCGCTGCTGGTGCTGACCGTGTGCATCTACGGTTTCCGCATCATGCTGTGGGTCAACCGCATCGCCGTGTGGGCCGCGAGCCTGTTGTTCCTGCTCGGCATCTTCGCCTTCGCCCCTGCTTTCGACAGCCAGTACGCCGGCAGCGTGGCGCTGGGTCAGGGCGGATTCTGGGCGGCATTCATCGGCGCGGCGCTGGTGGCGATGAGCAATCCGATTTCCTTCGGTGCGTTCCTTGGCGACTGGTCGCGCTACATTCCGCGTGCAACACCGAAGGGTCGGATCATGCTGGCGGTGATCGCTGCGCAACTGGCAACGTTGATTCCATTCCTGTTCGGCCTCGCCACCGCGACTATCGTGGCGATCAAGGCGCCGGACTACATCGCGGCGAACAACTACGTCGGCGGATTGCTGGCGGTATCGCCGAGCTGGTTCTTCCTGCCGGTGTGCCTGATTGCGGTGATCGGCGGCATGTCCACCGGCACCACGTCGCTGTATGGCACCGGCCTGGACATGTCCAGCGTGTTCCCCCGCGTCCTCTCCCGAGTCAAGGCGACCTTGCTGATCGGCGTGCTGTCGATCGCCTTCATCTTCATCGGCCGGTTTGCGGCGAACCTGGTGCAGAGCGTGTCGACCTTCGCCGTGCTGATCATCACCTGCACCACGCCGTGGATGGTGATCATGATCATCGGTCTGCTGGTGCGGCGCGGCTTCTATTGCCCGGATGATCTGCAGGTGTTCACCCGCGGCGAACAGGGCGGACGCTACTGGTTCAACCACGGCTGGAACTGGCGCGGCCTCGGCGCGTGGATACCCAGCGCACTGGTCGGCCTGTGCTTCGTCAACCTGCCGGGGCAGTTCGTCGGTCCGCTGGGTGAGTTGGCGGGGGGCATCGACATCAGTTTGCCGGTGACATTGGGCCTGGCGTCGGTGGTGTACCTGACGCTGCTCAAGCTGTTCCCGGAACCGCGCGAAGTGTTCGGGCCGAGCGATGTGCGCAGCGAAGCCGCCATAAAACCCGAACTACGTCAGGCCGCCTGATTACACACAAAACCCTTGTAGGAGTGAGCCTGCTCGCGATGACTGCAGCACATTCGCCATCGATGTGACTGAAAGACCGCTATCGCGAGCAGGCTCACTCCTACAAGGGAACTGATTTCAGCCTCGATATAAAAAAGACAATCGGAGACACGCCATCATGGCTTTGGATTTATTCGTCGTCCTCATCTACGCCGCCGGCATGCTCTTGCTCGGCTATTTCGGCATGCGCAAGGCCAAGACCAACGAGGACTTTCTCGTCGCCGGCCGCAACCTCGGCCCGAGTCTGTACATGGGCACCATGGCCGCGACCGTGCTGGGCGGTGCGTCCACCGTCGGCACCGTGCGCCTGGGCTACGTGCATGGGATTTCCGGTTTCTGGCTGTGTGCGGCACTGGGTTGCGGCATCGTTGCGCTGAACCTGTTCCTCGCCAAGCCACTGCTGAAACTGAAGATCTACACCGTCACTCAGGTCCTGGAAAAACGCTACAACCCAATGGCCCGCTCTGCGAGCGCGGCGATCATGCTGGCCTACGCGCTGATGATCGGCGTGACCTCGATCCTCGCGATCGGCACCGTGCTGCAAGTGCTGTTCGGCCTGCCGTTCTGGATTTCGGTACTGCTCGGCGGTGGCGTGGTGGTGATCTATTCGGCGATCGGCGGCATGTGGTCGCTGACCCTGACCGACATCGTCCAGTTCATCATCAAGACTGTCGGCCTGATGTTCATCCTGTTGCCGATCTGCCTGTACCGCGTCGGCGGCTGGGATGAGCTGGTGCTGAAACTGCCGGCGACTGCATTCAACTTCACCACGATCGGCTGGGATACGATCATCACCTACTTCATGATCTACTTCTTCGGCATCCTCATAGGTCAGGACATCTGGCAACGGGTGTTCACCGTCAAGACTGCCAAAGTCGCGCAATACGCCGGCAGCATCGCCGGCATCTATTGCATCGTTTACGGCCTGGCCTGCGCGTTGATCGGCATGGCCGCGCACGTGCTGATTCCGGATCTGGACAACGTCAACAACGCCTTCGCGGCCATCGTCAAACTTTCACTTCCGGACGGCATCCGTGGTCTGGTGATCGCGGCTGCACTGGCGGCGATGATGTCCACCGCCAGCGCCGGTCTGCTCGCTGCAGCCACTACGCTGACCGAGGATTTGCTGCCGAAACTGCGTGGCGGCAAGCAGTCGAGCCTGGGCGTGAACCGCCTGTTCACATTGCTGACCGGCGTAGTGGTTCTGGGGATCGCGCTGGTGGTGAATGACGTGATCAGCGCCCTCACCCTCGCCTACAACCTGTTGGTCGGTGGCATGCTGATTCCGCTGATCGGGGCGATTTTCTGGAAACGTGCGACCACCGCGGGCGCGATCGCGAGCATGGGCCTGGGCTTCGCCACGGCGCTGCTGTTCATGTTCAAGGATGGCCTGGATGCCAACACGCCGATCTACTACAGCCTGGCCGTTGGCCTGGTGAGTTTTGTCGTGGTCAGCCTGTTGTCCCGTCGCCCGGCGACCGTGGCAACTGCGGTGTGAATCTGCTGTAACGACTTGATGTTTTCTTCAGCGGGTGTGGCGTCGGTGGCCACACCCGTTTTTTTCGCCTGGCGGAAAGCAAAAGATCGCAGCCTTCGGCAGCTTCTACAATCTGTAGAAACCGCCGACGGCTGCGATCTTGAAATCTCTGATCGGAGGGGTTAACGCCGACGTGGCTGGCGCCGACGCTGTTCGTCGTCCGTGCGAATCGGTACCGGTTGCAGAGGCGGTTCGATCAAACCGAGGGCAACTCCCAAATCGTGCAGCCAGTTCTGGATTTTCTCTTTCATCGTCATGCCCCCTTCAGGGTGGTGCTGAGCGGCCGGAATTCTGAGGCCGCTTCGCACTGATAATAGTCCGAAGTCCTACGCAATGCTCGACCAAATCCGCAATGATCTGTTACTGAATTGAACAGGATCTGCTGCGATTGGTTCACGCTGTTTTGCGCTCTTGCGCCAAAGCCGCGGGATAGACCGCTTGTTGCACATCAATCCAGGCATTGAGGTTGGCCCCGGCCATGCCCTTGCGCCACATGAGCCACGTTGTCGCACCCGCGAACGGCTCGGCCAACGGATGCACGGCGACGCTTTCGCGACCCGGCAGGCTGGCGAGCATCGACTCGGCCATCAACGCCACACCGCTGCCGGCAATCACACAGGCAAGCATGCCCTGATACGACTCGATCTCCATCGGCCGGCCCATGGCCGCGTGGTAATGAGAGAACCACGCCTCCAGGCGCATGCGGTAGGAGCAGCCCTGACGGAAAGTGAACACCGCACGCCCCTCGACATCCCGCGCGCTGCGTACCTGTGGGTGATCGATTTCAGTGATCAGCACCAGCCGCTCCTCGCACAGCGGCACGCCATCGAGCCCGGCCAGTTCCAGCGGCCCGTCGACCAATGCTGCGTCGAGGCGGCCGGTGAGCAATCCTTCGAGCAATTCGCCGGTCGGCGCCGATTGCACTTGCAAATTCACCATCGGGTACTGCTTGTGATATCGCGCCAGCAACGCCGGCAGATGGATCGCCGCCGTGCTGTACATGGTGCCCAGCACGAAGTCACCGGCCGGTTGCCCGCCCATCACCGCCGCGCTGGCCTGATCGCGCAGAGCGAAAAGTTTGCCGGTGTAGTCGAGCAGCACCTTGCCTGCCGGCGACAACTGCAAGCGCTGCCGTTCGCGGACAAACAGTTCGACACCCAGCTGCTCCTCGAGCTGTTTCAGCCGGGTCGACAGATTAGAGGGCACGCGATGCAGGCGCTCGGCGGCGCGGGTGATCGAGCCTTCCTCGGCGACCGCCTGAAAAATCCGCAGTTGGCTGAATTCCACCTGTTTTCTCCTGAACAGAACAAGTTACTCACTATTATTCAATTTTAAAGAAAGTCAATCGATCCTAGCCTGACGGTCATTGAACCTTCCAAGGAAGCCCGACCATGTCGCCGCTGATTCGCTTGTCCGCCTGCTTTGTCGCCCTGATGCTGGCCATGGGCATCGGCCGTTTCGCCCTGACGCCACAGATGCCGCACCTGCTCAGCGAAGGGCAGATCGATCTCACCGCCGCCGGACTGATTGCAGCAGCCAACTACTTCGGCTATCTGCTCGGTGCCGTGGATGCGATGTTCGCGCAGCGGCCGCAACAGGTGCAGCGACGGCTGCATGGCGGGTTGTGGCTGTGCGTGCTGCTGACACTGGCGTCGTTCTGGGCCAACGGTTTCTGGTCGCACCTGCTGTTGCGCTTTGGCACCGGCGTGGCGAGTGCCTGGGTATTGGTGATGATCACCTCGCTCAGTCAACCGCTGGCGGCGGCAGCGGGTCGTCCGCGCTGGGGCGCTCTGGTTTTCGCCGGGCCGGGGCTGGGAATTTTTCTGACAGGGTTGCTGGCGCTGATCTCACATCAATTGCAGCAGACATCGGCGACGCTGTGGCTGATTTACGCAGCCGCCGCGTTGCTGATGATGCTTGGCGTCTGGCGGTTGTTGCCGCAGCCCGCGGCGGTAACGGAGAAGGCGATCGCCCCTGCGACATCAGCGAACCGAGGGATTGGCCGGTTGGCGCTGGTGTATGCGCTCTACGGCATCGGCTACATCATTCCGGCGACGTTTCTGGCGCAAATGGCCAACGCGCAGTTTCATGGCCAGTGGCAGGCGGATCTGTTCTGGCCATGCTTCGGCCTCGGCGCGGCGATCGGTGTGTGGCTGGTGAGCCTGCGCCGGCACGATCCCGAAACCACGCGGCACTGGTTGATGGCGACGTTGTGGCTGCAAGCGGCCGGTGTGTTCGCCTGTCTGCTGGGCAGCGGCCTCGGCCTGGCATTGGGCGTGATCCTCTGCGGCACGCCGTTTCTGGCCTGCATGCAACTGGTGATGCAGCGTTCGCGAGAACTGGCGCCCCACGCCACCCAGCGCAACGCCGGGATGCTCACAGCGTGCTTCGCCGTCGGCCAGCTCAGCGGCCCGTTGCTGGCGGCGCTGAGCAGCCATTTCAGCGGCGGTTTGCAGCCGGCGCTGTTGATCGCCGGCGCAGGCCTGTTGGTGGCAGGCGCGCTGGCGATGCAGGTAAAAGCTACTGGCCCAGCGCCTTGCGCAAACGTCGACGCAGCCACTGCTCGGCGCTGACGAAGGTGATGCCGAGCAACACCAGTACGGCGCCGATGACGAAGTTCAGGCTCAACGCTTCACCGAGCAACAGCACACCGAAGGTCACGCCGAACAACGGCGTCATGAACGAGAACACCGCCAGGTTGGCCGCCAGATAACGACGCAGCAGCCAGAACCACACCAGGTAACTGAAGAACGACACCACCAGCCCTTGGAACAGCACACTGGCCACCGCCACCGTGGTCAGGCTGACGTGAGTAATCTGGCCGCTGAACAGCGCGATCAACAGCAGGCCGATGAAGCCGACTATCAGCTGATAAAACAGGGTCAATGTCACCGGCGCTTCCGACAGTCGCGAGGCACGCACCACCACGGTGGTCGCGCCCCAGCAGGCGCCAGCCAGCACGCCGAAGGCATCGCCCAGGAGCATGCGGCGGTCGAGGTTGTCCCACGACACACCGCCGGCGAAGGCAATCGCGATGCCGATGAAGGCCAGCAGAATCCCCAGCCATTGCAATGGGCGCAGGCGTTCGCTGGCGAGCAGGAAATGCACACCGAGTGCGGTGAAGATCGGCGCGGTATAGAGGAACACCGACATGTGCGCGGCGGTGGTCAGTTGCAGGCCTTCGGCGATGAACAGGAATTCCAGACCAAACAGCGCACCGGCCAGCAAACCGCCGCGCCAGGTGCTGCCGACCTGATCCCAACCGCCCTTCCAGCAGATCAGCAAACCGACCAGCAAAGCCGAGATTCCTGAACGCCCTGCCGCTTGCATGACCGGCGCGATGTCAGTCGCCGCCCATTTGATCAGGACTTGCTGCACACCCCAGATCAGGCACAGGCCGATCATCACTTGCAGGGCAAAACCGTCGGCATTGCGCCGCTCGGCACTCACCGCAACACCTCGAACACACACAACATGGCAGGCCATCCAATGGTCAGAAAACAGTGTCGGGGATTATCAATCAGATGCGCGGAAAAGCCGTCTGGAAAAGACCTTTATTTGGTCAGTGGCGTCAGCGCTGAATGGTTTACGGCTGCGCCGTCAATGGCGGGCAGGCTCGCTCCCACGGAGGGTTCGGTGAACATGTGGGAGCGAGCTTGCTCGCGAAGAGGTCAGCACTGGCGATAAAGCTTTTGGATCAGTCAGGCGAATCGCTTCGCCACCAGATAACCCACCGTGCAGGCAACCGCCGTTGCCACTGTCCCCCACGCCCAGTCCATCAAACTCACCTGCACCGACCAGTTGCGCAATGTCGCCCAATTGGTCAGGTCATAAGTGCCGTACGCCACCAGCCCCAACAGTGCACCCAGCTTCGCCGCTCGCTGCCAGCTCAGCGCCGGCAAGACCACGAATACCACGCAGCCAATGACGTACAGGCAATAAAAAACCGCTGCGGGCAACAGCAGCGGTTTATCCAGCATCAGCGAACCGAGCAGTTCGCGATAGGTCGGCGCCATCAGCAGCCCGAGCCAGATGTCATCGAGCAGCAGAAACGTCAGTAGCGTCGAGACGTATGCGATCAGCGCCTTTTTCATTGGCTCATCCCTTTAGAGGTGGGAGCCGCCGATTTTCGCGATCAAGATCAAAAGATCGCAGCTTCGGCAGCTCCTACCATGGGCCTGCGGTGAGTCAGGTTAGTTCAATGCGATCGGCGTGAATGACGATCTTGCCTTCCTTGTACAGCGAGCCGATGGCTTTCTTGAAGTTGCCCTTGCTGACGCCGAACAGGCTGCTGATCAACGCCGGATCACTCTTGTCGCTGACCGCCAGGGTGCCGTCGTTTTCGCGCAACTTGCCGAGGATCTTCGAACTCAGGCTGCTGGCCGCTTCCTGGCCAACCGGTTGCAGGCTCAGGCTGATCTTGCCGTCGGCGCGCACTTCCTTGATGAAGCCTTTCTCGCGCATGCCCGAGCGCATGAACTTGAAGATTTCATTCTTGTGGATCAAGCCCCAGTGCTTGTTGTTGATGATCGCCTTGAAGCCCATGTCGGTGGCTTCGGCTACCAGCAGATCAACTTCCTGGCCCGGGCTGTAAGTGGCCGGGGTCTTGTCGAGATAACGATCAAGGCGCGCGGTGGCGGTGATGCGGCGCGTGTGTTTGTCGAGGTAGACATGCACCACGCAGTATTCGCCAGCGGTCATCTGGCGCTTTTCTTCCGAATACGGCAGCAACAGATCCTTGGGCAGGCCCCAGTCGAGGAACACGCCGATGCTGTTGACTTCAACCACTTTCAGGCTGGCAAACTCGCCGACCTGAACTTTCGGTTTTTCCGTGGTGGCGAGAAGTTTGTCTTCGCTGTCCAGATAAATGAATACGTTGAGCCAGTCTTCATCTTCGCTGGGAATATCTTTGGGGATATAACGATTGGGCAAAAGAATTTCGCCATCGGCACCGCCGTCCAGATATAAACCGAAGTTAGTGTGTTTAACCACTTGCAAACTGTTGTAACGCCCGACTAAAGCCATTTCCGAAACCCTCAATACGTGGGCGGCATTCTACCCGTTTTTGCCGCGAACGTCGGGCGGCAGATCTTCGCAGCGGGAAATCTGCTTCAACGTGTTGATTTTGCTTGATCACCGCCCCGCGAGGTGCCACTCGTCAGTCCGGCGAGGCGGCTCACTGCCGTGCGCATTTGCCTCGGTCTGAGCAGATGTTCTTATTTAAAACAGCAGGTTAGCGACATATTAATAGTATCGATACGGCAATAATCCAGCGTTGCGGTTGGTTATTCCCGGGGATATTTACCAAGCTATTGTCAAGTTATTCCTGTACGATGCCTGGCCGAGTTACTTTTCTACAGGTTAATGGCCGCCATGCGTGTAAAAGCATCCACCAGCAAAGCAAAGCCAGCTCCAGCCGTTGAAACCAGCGAATCGATCAACGATCAGATCGCAGCGTTCCTCAAGTCCGGCGGCGAGATCCAGCAAATTGCCAAAGGCGTCAGTGGCCAGACGTTCGGCCCGTCCAAGCAGATCAGCCTGGGCAAGAAGTAATACCGGTTTTACCCCGTCCAGAGGCGCTTTGAGCTTCGAAGCGCCTGGACTGGCACCGCACCATCCCCCTTCGCTTTAAACAAAAATCCCCGAAAATCGACGAACGGCCATCAATGCCGAGCATTCGCCGGTATCCTTGCACGCGTCTAGATCAAGCGTTTCAGCAGGCCTTCGCCCTGCGCTCGCGGTTCATGGAGTGACGCATGCGCCTATTTCCCTGTTTATTGTTCGTCAGCCTGCTGTCAGGCGCGACCGCGCACGCGCAGGTTTTCCAGGGAGAACTGGGCGACTTCGATCTCAAGCTCGGCACCACGCCCAGCCGCAGCATGGCGCAGGGTCTGGTCAAGCCGGCGGCGGTCGGCTCGTTCCACGGCGGTCTCGATCTGAGCCACGACAGCGGCGTGTATTTCGGCCAGTACGCGCCGAGCATGGGCATCACGCCGGGCAAGAACCTCGAAATCGATTCCTACGTCGGTTTCAAGCAACCTTTCGATCAGGTGCTCGGCTATGAAGTCGGGATGATTCACTACAGCTATCCTCGCGTCGACACCCTCGACAGCCAGGAGCTGTTCGGTGGCCTGACCCTGCTCGGCAGTCGCTTCGGCATCGCCCTGAGCAACGACCCGGATAAACAGAACAACACCTTGTTTGCCGATCTCAGTGGCAATCAGCCGTTCGGCATTGGCGTGAGTATGAAGTACACCACCCATCAACTGAACACGCCGGTGGCGGTGGACGGGGGTTATGTCAGCAGTTTCACCGATTGGTCGGTGAAACTGTCGCGGCCATTCATGGGTGTCGACCTTGATCTGATCTACAGCAATTCCAGCCTCAGCGGCAACGATTGCTCGGCCTATTCCGGGCACAACAGCGAGTGCGACGGCCTCGTCACGCTCAAGGCGGTACGTACGTTCTATTGATCGGCTGAACTGCCGCGCGCATCCTGCATCACATAAGAATCAGATTTCCGACGCCAGGCTCTCGCAAGGATTTGCCCATGTCTCGCTGGTTCAAACAGATTGCCGCCCTGCTGATCTTCACCCTCGCCGTCGGCGCCTGCAGCCGCGTGGGCCTGGCCTACCGCAACCTCGACGTGATTATCCCGTGGTCGCTGAGCGATTACGTGGACATGAACGGCGAGCAGAAAGACTGGTTCAACGAACGACTCAAGGAACACCTGAGCTGGCACTGCACCACGCAGTTGCCCGGTTACCTCGACTGGCTGGACCGTTTGCAGGCCATGGTCGAGAGCAATCAGGTCACCGATGCCGCTTTGCAGCAACGCACCGCCGAAGCCAAACAGGCGATCGCCGAAACCGCCCGGGAGATCACCCCGTCGGCGATAGAGCTGCTGCAGGGCCTGGACGATAAACAGGTGGCGGAAATGAATGACGCTTTTGCCAAGGATTTGCGCAAACGTCAGCAGGAATACGTGAAACCGCCGTTGGCCCAGCAGATCAAGGAACGCGGCGAGCGGATGGAGAAACGCTTGAACGACTGGCTGGGCCCGTTGAGCGACACGCAAAAACAACGCGTCGTGGCCTGGACCAACGCCTTGGGCGACCAGAACACCCAATGGATCGCCAACCGTGCGCATTGGCAGCAACAGTTCAGCGCCGCCGTTGCACAACGCCAAAGCCCGGAATTCCCACAACGCATCGAGACGCTTCTGGTCAACCGCGAGCGGTTATGGACAGCGGACTACCGCAAGGCCTATGCCAATACTGAAGCGCAGGCACGTTCGCTGTTTGTTGACTTGATGGCAGAGAGCACGCCGCAACAGCGTGAGCGCTTGCTGAAAAAGATTGAAGGCGTACGCAAGGATTTCAATGACCTGAAGTGCCTGAAGGCCGCGAAGAAACCTTAAGACATTACACATCCCCCTGTAGGAGTGAGCCTGCTCGCGATAGCAGTTATCCATTCAGCACATATTCAACTGACAGACCGCTATCGCGAGCAGGCTCACTCCTACAGGAGGGCGTTGGTCAGTCAGGCAATTTGGGGTTTTGAGGCGACTTCATCAAACGTCGCTTCATCCAGCGCATCTTCCTGCTCATCCAGCACCTGGCGCGGGTGGTCATTGCCGGGAATGCTGCTGTCGATCAGGCTCAGCAGGCTGGAACCGCGCTGCGTCAGAATGAAATTGTTGCCGGTACTGCCTTCATGATCCGGACGCGGCTCGATATAACCACGGTCAAGCAGCAGACTTTCATACTCACAGGCCAACGTTTTCAAATGGTCGAGATTCTCGATGGGCTCGCCAGCGCTGGCTTTCGCTGCCGCATAGTCTTCGGCATATGCGCGAGGCGCAAAGCTATGGCCCGCGCTGTTCTGCACTTCATGCAGCAAACGTTCAATCAAATCCCAGTTATAAGTCGTCATCCTGATCCAACCTCCGGTGCGAATGATTTGTGCCGCTTTCAAGGTTGTGACCCAAGCGCTGCGCAGCCGTTCAGCCGCATATCTTCGCGCCGACCGACCGGCGGTGTGTCGATTCCGCTGCGGGTTGAACGACTAGTCTGAAACAGCCGGTTCAATCCGCAGGAGACATCGTCATGAACGTTGCAAACCATCCAGTGGTATCACGCGAAGAATGGCTCGCCGCCCGTCAACAGCATCTGGCCCACGAAAAAGCCTTCACCCGAGAACGCGATCGCCTCAGCGCCGAGCGCCGCGCCCTGCCATGGGTGAAAGTCGACAAGGACTATCACTTCCAGGGCCCGAACGGCGAGCTCAAGCTCAACGACCTGTTTGGCAACAACAGCCAATTGATCATCTACCATTTCATGTTTGCCAAAGGCTGGGAGCAGGGCTGCCAGGGCTGCTCGTTCCTCAGTGACCACATTGATGGCGCCAACCAGCACCTGGCCCACCACGACGTCGCAGTTGTCGCTGTTTCCCACGCGCCGTTGCGCGAGTTTCAGGCATTCAAACAACGCATGGGCTGGAAATTCGACTGGGTCTCGTCAGAAGATTGCGACTTCAATTACGACTTCGGCGTCTGCGCCCGGGCTGAAGACGTCGCCGAGGGAAAAGCTACTTACAACTACGAAAAAACCGACAGCGCCGAGGAAGAAATGCCGGGGCTGAGCGTTTTTTATCGCAACGACAAAGGCGAGATTTTCCACACCTATTCCACATACGCGCGCGGTCTGGACATGCTGGTTGGCGCTTACCACTATCTGGATCTGACGCCCAAAGGCCGGAACGAGGACGAGATCATGGAATGGGTGCGGCATCATGATCGGTATGACGGTGCGCCGGAGTCGGGTTGCTGTCAGGGTGAGCAGCGGTCTTGAGCGGAATCCGTGCATGGACTCGTCCGGAGCACTTCTACCCAGAGAGGCCCGACGAGCGGATTCAACAGCACCTGCGAATGTGCGATGCTAAGTCATCGGGGCCCTTCGGACATTCCTCCGCTACAATAGGCGCACCTGACATTAAGGGGGCAAGATGGAAAAGCTGAGTTTAGAAACCAAGAAAATCTGGTTCGCCAAGCATCGCAGAGCCAACTTCGCAGCCAGTTTGCGCCTGGAAGGCTTCGCTCCTTCACCTTGCGATGGGGAGATCAAACTCCCTACTCGGGAGGCTGCCTTGAAAGCCGTCCGGCACGTAAAAGTTTGAGTAATGATAAATACGGTGTTGACCAAGCCCCGGATTGTTATCCGGGGTCAGACGTACTCATCAATCTGCTCGATTTGCGCACCGCAGACGATTTGGACGAGGCGGAACGCTATATCAACGAATTAGCTGCTGCGAAACTGGAGTTCATTCCGCCCCCATACAGTCTTGCTACGTTGAAAGACGTTCACCGCACCTTATTTGACAAAATCTATTCCTGGGCTGGTGAGATCCGCACGCTGGCAATCAGCAAGGGCAGCACCCGTTTTTGCAGCCCGGAATTCATTGAGCGCGAAGTCGCAAAAGAATTTTCGAAAATGGCCAATGCAGGCTGGTTCGAGGACTACTCTCGTGATCACCTCATCCACTCAGTGGCCGAAATGTATGGAAATATCAACGTTGCCCACCCCTTCAGAGAGGGTAATGGACGAACCCAGCGTATTGTCTTTGAATACATCATTTACAACGCAGGCTATTCGATCGATTGGCATTCGGTGGATCGCCAAGGGTGGATTGACGCATGTATTCACTCCTTCTACGGAGTTGAGCAACCTCTTGTCGATATATTTGATCACTGCATCGGCACGTCGATAGCTGAAGCGAACTTTTGATCCGCATTCCTGCTGCTTACTGAACTTTTACCACGCTTGAGCCCTCAACCGGTTAACCCGCCTTAACCGGAACGGAGGCCTACCCATGAAAACCCTGATCAAGCTGTCCCTCGCCGCCACGCTCGCCTGCGCCCTGCCCGTCTGGGCCTGCACGCCGGAAGAGGCGACGATCAAACGCGAGCAACTGGCCAAGGAAGTCTCGAAGCTCACCGAGCAGAATCCGGAAAAGGCCAAGGAGATCAACGCCGAGTTGCAGAAAATGGATCTGGGCACGGCCAGCGCCGATCTGCCGGACAAGTGCCAGTTGATCGATCAGCGTTTGAAGGAATTGGGTTCGGCGGAGAAAAAAACCGACAGTTGAGGCGAAAAAAAACCGGACAATGTCCGGTTTTTTTATGCGCGTTCTAAAGCTTACTCAGCCGCAGGTTCTGCTGGCTTGCGACGCTTGAGCGGGGCCATGCCGTCGCTGCTCACCAGAGAATCCGGCTTTGGACGGTTGACGCTCTTGCGCTTGGTCGGCGTCTTGGCGGCGGTTTTCTTCTTGTCGCCCTTGGCGTCGGTCTTTTTCTTCTTCACACCGACGGCTTTGCCCGAGGCCTTGACCTTTTTCGGCCCGCCGTAGGTGCCTTTGACTTCCTTGATCGTGCGGCGCTCGAAGCTCTGCTTCAGGTAGCGCTCGATGCTCGACATCAGGTTCCAGTCGCCGTGGCAGATCAGCGAGATCGCCAGACCATCGTTGCCGGCACGGCCGGTACGACCGATGCGGTGTACGTACTCGTCGCCGCTGCGCGGCATATCGAAGTTGATCACCAGATCCAGACCGTCGACGTCCAGGCCACGGGCCGCAACGTCGGTCGCGACGAGGATCTTCACACCGCCCTGCTTCAGACGATCGATCGCCAGTTTGCGATCCTTCTGGTCTTTCTCGCCGTGCAGCACGAACGCCTTGTATTCCTGGGCCACGAGGCGACCATAGATGCGGTCGGCCATGGCGCGGGTGTTGGTGAAGACGATCGCCTTCTGGTAGGTCTCGTTGGCCAGCAGCCAGTTAACAATCTGCTCTTTGTGCTGATTGTGGTCGGCGGTGATGATTTGCTGACGGGTCGTCGAATTCAGCTGACTGACCGCGTTGAGCTGCAAGTGCTCAGGGTTGTTCAGGACCTTGGCGATCATCTCGCGCAGACCGGAACCGCCGGTGGTGGCGGAGAACAGCATGGTCTGCTGACGGTTCGGGCATTCATCGACCAGACGCTGCACGTCTTCGGCGAAACCCATGTCGAGCATGCGGTCGGCTTCGTCGAGCACCAGCACTTCGACTTCTTTGAGGTCGAGGTTGCCGGCGTTGAGCTGCTCGATCATCCGCCCCGGGGTGCCGATGAGGATGTCCGGCACTTTGCGCAGCATTGCGGCCTGCACCTTGAAGTCTTCACCGCCGGTAATCAGGCCGGACTTGATGAAGGTGAACTGCGCAAAACGCTCGACTTCCTTCAAGGTCTGCTGGGCCAGTTCACGGGTTGGCAGCAGAATCAGCGTCTTGATGCTGACGCGGATCTTCGCCGGGCCGATCAGGCGATTGAGGATCGGCAGGACGAAAGCGGCGGTTTTGCCGCTACCGGTTTGCGCCGTCACCCGCAGATCACGCCCCTGGAGCGCCAGCGGAATGGCCGCGGCTTGCACTGGCGTTGGCTCGACAAATTTCAGCTCGGCCACGGCTTTGAGCAGGCGTTCGTGCAGGGCGAATTGGGAAAACACGGGTGCTACCTCGAAGATATGCAAAAAAACAGCTGCATAGGTTACCGGTTTCGAGCGCTCAGGCCGAGTTTCTTTATGCAAACGGCGACAATCAGTGGTTTTTTTGTTGCCCGATTTGTCACTCGCTGCAATACACAGCGTCTTAAATGCTCTAATCGGCCCTCGCGTCTTACAGAAGAAACGTTTCGCTCATGGATATCAAACAGCTCTGGCTCAAAGCCCAGGACCTCTGGGGCACACTCGAAGAGCACCCGTTGCTGCAATCGGGACTGGCACTGCTGGTGCTACTGGTCATCGCGCTGGTACTCGGACGCGTGGCGCGTTACCTGATCCTGCACGCCAGCCGCATGCTCGGCCGCCAACCGGCGCTGCACTGGATCAACGACTTGCGCCACAACAAGGTGTTTCAACGGCTGGCGCAGATGACGCCGTCACTGGTGATCCAGTTCGGCCTGCACCTGGTGCCGGAGCTGAGCAAAACCGCGATGAATTTTCTCGGCAACGTCGCGCTGGCCTTCACCATCCTCTTCCTGCTGCTGGCGGTCAGCGCCCTGCTCAATGCCCTGCTCGACATCTACGCGCGCACCGAGCATGCGCGCACGCGCTCGATCAAAGGCTACGTGCAACTGGCGAAAATGGTCTTGTACGTATTCGGCGCGATCATCATCGTCGCCACCCTGATCGACCGTTCGCCGCTGTTGCTGCTGTCCGGTCTGGGTGCGATGTCGGCGGTGATCCTGTTGGTCTACAAGGACACCCTGCTGTCGTTCGTCGCCAGCGTGCAACTGACCAGCAACGATATGCTGCGGGTCGGCGACTGGATCGAAATGCCGCAAGTCGGCGCCGATGGCGACGTGGTCGACATCACGTTGCACACGGTCAAAGTGCAGAACTTCGACAAAACCATCGTCTCGATCCCGACCTGGCGCTTGATGTCCGAGTCGTTCAAGAACTGGCGCGGCATGCAGCAGTCCGGCGGTCGGCGGATCAAGCGCAGCCTGTTCATCGACGCCAGCGGCGTGCGCTTCATCCGCGACGACGAGGAAGAAAAGCTTTCGCAAGTGCACCTGCTGACCGACTACATGGGCCGCAAGAAAGCCGAGCTCAAGGCCTGGAACGAAGCACAGGGCAATGTCGCAGCCATGTCGGCCAACCGCCGGCGGATGACCAATATCGGCACCTTTCGCGCCTACGCGCTGGCATATCTGAAAAGCCATCCGGAGATTCAGCCGAACATGACCTGCATGGTCAGGCAGATGCAGACCACCGCCCAGGGCATTCCCCTGGAAATCTACTGCTTCACCCGCACCACCGTATGGGCCGATTACGAGCGGATTCAGGGGGATATTTTCGATTATCTGCTGGCGGTGCTGCCGGAGTTTGGCTTGAGTCTGTATCAACAGCCGAGTGGCGGCGATTTGCGCGCCGGGTTGCTGCCAGCGGTGTTGGGCTCGGCCAATATTCCGGAGCCGGAAAAACACCTCATGTAACCCACAAATCAAACTGTAGGAGTGAGCCTGCTCGCGATAGCGCCAGTCCAGACAACTCGATGTCGACTGAACAATTGCTATCGCGAGCAGGCTCACTCCTACATGGGCTATGCGCTGGCCTGGGATTTGCGAATACCCAACCGGCTGATCCACACCGCCATCAAAATCACACTGCCGCCGAGGAACAATCTCCCCAGTTCCTCATGCTGATTCCAGATCAGCAAATTCAACAACAACCCCACCGGCACATGCAGATTGTTCATCACCGCCAGTGTGCCGCCGTTGACCATGCACGCACCTTTGTTCCACCAGTACAGACCCAGCGCTGTCGACACCAGCCCAAGGAACAGCAACACCGCCCATTGCAGCGGTGCTTCCGGCAGAAAATTCGCCTTGCCGAACAACAGGAACGCTGGCAGCACCACCATCAATGCGCCGAGGTAGAAATAACCGAAACGGCGATAATGCGGCAGATCACTCGGATGCTTCGCCACCAGATGCTTGTACAGGACCTGCCCGGCGGCATAGGTGAAGTTGGCCCATTGCAGCAGCAGGAAGCCCATGAAGAAGTCCGGACTGATGCTGTCGAAACGAATCACCGCCGCACCGCCGACTGCCACCAGCGCGGCAATCAGCGCCCATGGGTTGAAGCGACGGTTCAGCGCGTCCTCGATCAACGTCACATGCAGCGGCGTGAGGATGGTGAACAGCAACACCTCCGGCACCGTCAGCACGCGGAAGCTCAGGTACAGGCAGACGTAAGTCACGCCAAACTGCAACGCGCCGATCAGCAACATGCCCCGCATGAACGCCGGCTCCACCGAACGCCAGCGCGTCAACGGAATAAACACCAGCCCGGCCAACACCACACGCACCAGCACCGCAAAGTAACTGTCGACATGCCCGGCCAGGTATTCGCCGATCAGACTGAAGGAAAACGCCTGGATCAGCGTGACAAAAAGTAGATAGCCCATGCTCGCCTCGAAAATCGAATGGCGGCGACGATAGCGGTTTTTCGGATGGGCTCCAACAGCAAACGACGCCGGAATCAAAAGCCCCTCACCCTAACCCTCTCCCAGAGGGAGAGGGGACTGACCGAGGTGGTTGGGCTAGCTGCGCCGACTTGAGATATCGAATCGAACTCAAGCCTGAAAAAATCAAAAGCCCCTCACCCTGGCCCTCTCCCGGAGGCAGAGGGGACTGACCGAGGTGGTTGGGCTAGCTGCGCCGACTTGGGATATCGAATTGAACTCAGGCCTGAAAAAATCAAAAGCCCCTCACCCTGGCCCTCTCCCGCAGGCAGAGGGGACTGACCGAGGGTTTGGTCGAGAAACGCCGACGTGGCATATCGAGCCGAATGCGGGTCCTGCAAAGATCAAAAGCCCCTCACCCTAGCCCTCTCCCAGAGGGAGAGGGGACTGACGAGATGGTTGGGCAAGCCACGCCGACATGAAATACCGCATCGAATGCAAAAAAGCCAAAAACCGGCCCTTCCCCACTCAACACAATGAGCGTTAGCTCGAGTGCAGCTCTTGATCTTGATCCACCCGCCCCGTCGGCAGGCTGAGTGGAGGGACTGATCCGGGCGTGGGAGCGCAGCGACCGTCTGGCGCAGCCAGACACAGCGGAAGGAGGTGCAGCGAAGCAAACCGGAGCCGCTGCGCCAGGATCGGTCCCGCAGCGAAGGAACCCCGAGCCCCAGCGAGCGGGCCGAACGTTGGGGCAAGCCTTTTTGGGTACTTTTTCGGCGTCTGGAAAAAGTGCCTCGCCGTAAGGGCGACACCGCCAGCTGCAGCACCGCAAAAAACGGATATACCCCCAAAACCCCAAGAACCTGGTCGGCCCAAAGGCCGCCAAGAGAACCCAGACAAAAAAAAGCCCGATCTCGCTAAAGCGTTCAATCGGGCTACAGCACTCAGGAGCAAAAGTGCAAAGGGAGGTTCGATGCGCGTGGAACCTTGAAGGGGTTGCGCCAGGTCACTAGACCATCCAGCGATTATCTGGCGATTAACCGATCAAGCGACCTGAGACAGTTTGGCGTTGGCCTGATTCAGGCCCTTCTCCTGGAAGTCACCGCCAAGGTTCATGCCCTCGGCATGGATAAAGGTCACGTCGTTGATCCCGATGAAACCCATCACCTGACGCAGGTACGGTTCCTGATGATCCGCCGGACCACCGGCATACACACCACCGCGAGCAGTTAGCACAAAGGCACGCTTGCCATTGAGCAAGCCTTGCGGCCCGGTCTCGGTGTACTTGAAGGTCACCCCGGCGCGCAGCACATGATCAAGCCAGGCCTTGAGCGTGCTCGGGATCGCAAAGTTGTACATCGGTGCAGCCATCACCAGCACGTCGGCGGCGAGCAGCTCATCAGTCAATTGGTTGGAACGATCCAGCGACGCTTGTTCGCTCTCGTTGCGCTGTTCCGCGGGTTTCATCCAGCCACCCAGCAAGTTGGCGTCCAGATGCGGCACCGGGTTCACGGCAAGGTCACGCACGGTGATCTGATCGGCAGGGTGCGCGGCTTTCCACTGAGCGATAAAGGTCTGGGTCAGTTGACGGGAAACCGAGTCTTGCTGGCGGGCACTGCTTTCGATGATCAGAACGCGGGACATGGTGTGTAGCCTCCATCCGAGAATGTTGTAAGTCGATGGAGTGAAGGTTAAACAGAGTCGAATCGATGAAAAAGCGCAAATAATTGCTGCAAAGCATCGAATAATTCGTTTAGATGCACCTCATACCCTGTGGGAGCGAGCTTGCTCGCGAAGGCGGCGCGTCATTCAACAATGATGTCGGCTGATAGATCGCCTTCGCGAGCAAGCTCGCTCCCACAGGGGAATACCGCTCACTTGGGGGTGCAGGTCAGTTTGATGCGCAGCTTGATGATCTCGCGGGTGAACTTGGCCGTGGCGTTTTTATGTTTGCCGGCAGGAACATCGATGCTGCGCGTTCGCGGTGCTTCCGGGCCGTTGTTGAACACGGCCTTGCAGGTCGCATCGACATCACCGTAGTTGGCCACCCGGATCGAGCCGATGTCGTTGTCGGTGTCGAAGGCCTCGTAATCGATCTTCATGCCGTTGAGATCCTTCTGCACATCGATCGGATAGGCAAACGCGGTCAACGGCAGCAGTGCCAGCACCACACAACAGAATTTTTTCATTCGGCAGTCTCCATGAGGGACGGCCAGCTTAGGACAAGAGGAGCTATTGATGAAAGCGCCCCGCGTGACCCTTGATCAATGGCGAACGTTGCAGGCCGTGGTCGACCACGGCGGTTTCGCCCAGGCCGCCGAGGCCCTGCACCGCTCGCAGTCATCGGTGAGCTACACCGTCGCCCGCATGCAGGATCAGCTCGGCGTGCCGTTGCTGCGCATCGACGGCCGTAAAGCCGTGCTCACCGAAGCCGGCGGCGTATTGCTGCGCCGTTCGCGGCAACTGGTGAAACAGGCCAGCCAGTTGGAAGACCTCGCCCATCACATGGAGCAAGGCTGGGAAGCCGAAGTGCGGCTGGTGGTCGATGCCGCCTACCCGAGCGCGCGGATCGTCCGTGCCCTGACCGCGTTCATGCCGCAGAGTCGCGGCTGCCGCGTGCGTCTGCGCGAAGAAGTGTTGTCGGGCGTCGAAGAAGTGCTGCTCGAAGGCGTCGCGGATCTGGCCATCACCGGCCTGAGCATTCCGGGCTACCTCGGCGCGGAGTTGAGTGATGTCGAATTCGTCGCCGTCGCCCACCCGGATCACCCGCTGCATCGGCTCAATCGCGAACTGAGCTTTCAGGATCTGGAAACCCAGATGCAAGTGGTGATCCGCGACTCCGGGCGCCAGCAGCCGCGCGATGTCGGCTGGCTCGGCGCGGAACAGCGCTGGACCGTCGGCAGCCTCGCCACCGCCGCAACCTTCGTCAGCAGCGGCCTGGGTTTTGCCTGGCTGCCGCGGCACATGATCGACCGGGAACTGAAGGATGGCTCGCTCAAGCTGCTACCGTTGGACCGGGGCGGCAGCCGCAACTCCAGCTTTTATCTGTATTCGAACAAGGACAAACCCCTGGGCCCGGCCACGCAAATCCTCATCGAGTTGTTGCGCACCTTCGACACCTTGCCGCTGGACGCCCCGTTTGCCGCACCTGAACAAGCCTGACACGGAGTTCACCGATGGCCTATTTCGAGCACGAAGGTTGCAATCTGCACTACGAGGAATATGGCCACGGCACGCCGTTGCTGCTGGTTCACGGGCTCGGTTCGAGCACCCTGGACTGGGAAATGCAGATCCCGGCGCTGGCCGCGAAATACCGGGTGATCGTCCCGGACATTCGCGGCCACGGGCGCTCGGACAAACCCCGCGAGCGCTACAGCATCGCCGCATTCAGCGCCGACCTGTTCGCTTTGATCGAACACCTGCGCCTCGGCCCGGTGCATTACGTCGGGCTGTCGATGGGCGGGATGATCGGTTTTCAGCGGGCCGTCGATCAGCCGCAAGCACTCAAGAGCCTGACCATCGTCAACAGCGCACCTCAAGTCAAATTGCGCAGCCGCGACGATTACTGGCAGTGGTTCAAACGCTGGAGCCTGATGCGCCTGCTCAGCCTGGAAACCATCGGCAAAGCCCTCGGCAGCAAACTTTTTCCCAAGCCGGAACAGGCCGATCTGCGGAGGAAAATGGCCGAACGCTGGGCAAAAAACGACAAACGTGCTTATCTCGCCAGCTTCGATGCGATTGTCGGCTGGGGCGTTCAGGAACGACTTTCCCGGGTGTCCTGTCCAACGCTCGTCATCAGCGCCGACCGTGACTACACACCGGTGGCATTGAAAGAAACCTATGTAAAACTGCTGCCTGATGCGCGGCTGGTGGTCATCGCCGACTCGCGCCATGCCACCCCGCTCGATCAACCCGAACGTTTCAATCACACGCTGCTGGCGTTTCTGGCCACAGCCGACCTTCACTCTCAGGATCACTGACCCATGCTGAAAAAACTCGCCCTCGCCGCCGGCTCCGTACTGTTTGCCGCCAACCTGATGGCTGCCACCCCGGCCAAGGCGCCGCATGTGCTGCTGGACACCACCAACGGCCAGATCGAAATCGAACTGGACCCGGTCAAGGCACCGATCAGCACCAAGAACTTCCTTGAATACGTCGATAGCGGCTTCTACAACAACACCATTTTCCACCGCGTGATCCCGGGCTTCATGGCCCAGGGCGGCGGTTTCACCCAGCAGATGCAACAGAAAGAAACCAAGGCGCCGATCAAGAACGAAGCCAGCAATGGCCTGCACAACGTTCGCGGCACCCTGTCGATGGCGCGCACTTCCAACCCTGATTCGGCGACCAGCCAGTTCTTCATCAACGTCGCCGACAATGCGTTCCTCGATCCGGGCCGTGACGCCGGTTACGCGGTGTTCGCCAAAGTGGTCAGGGGCATGGATGTCGTCGACGTCATCGTCAACTCGCAGACCACCACCAAACAAGGCATGCAGAACGTGCCTGTCGACCCTGTGATCATCAAGTCGGCCAAGCGCATCGACTGAATTTCGCCGGGCATATCGAGCGGCGCCGGGCTGAGCCTGCGCCGCTCGCACTGATAAAAGGAGAGCCCGGATTCCGGGCGGTTATCTGATGCTCTATCGCCGTTTCGAACAACTGATCGATATCTTCCGTGACGCCCCGACGGCGTCCCCGCCGGACCGCGTCTGGCCCTTCTACATCTACTACTTGAAACAGGTCTGGCCAAGTTTTGCCGCCCTGCTCGTCATCGGCCTGTTTGCCTCGCTGATCGAAGTGGCGCTGTTCAGTTACCTGAGCCGCCTCATCGATCTGGCCCAAGGCACGCCCAACCCGAATTTCTTCAGCGCCCATGCCCTCGAATTGACCTGGATGCTGGTGGTCGCCCTGGTGCTGCGACCGATCTTTTTCGCCCTGCACGACTTGCTGGTGCACCAGACCCTGAGCCCCGGCATGACCAGCATGATTCGCTGGCAGAACCACAGCTACGTGCTCAAGCAGAGCCTGAATTTCTTCCAGAACGATTTCGCCGGGCGCATCGCCCAGCGCATCATGCAGACCGGCAATTCATTGCGAGATTCTGCCGTGCAAGCGGTGGACGCGCTGTGGCACGTGGTGATCTATGCGATCAGTTCGCTGGTGCTGTTCGCCGAGGCCGACTGGCGCCTGATGATCCCGCTGCTGACCTGGATCGTCGCCTACATCGGCGCGCTGTATTACTTCGTGCCGCGCGTGAAAGAGCGTTCGGTGGAAGCCTCGGATGCGCGCTCGAAACTGATGGGGCGCATCGTCGACGGCTACACCAACATCGCCACGCTGAAGCTGTTCGCTCACACCAACTTCGAACAGCACTACGCCAAGGAAGCCATCGAAGAACAGACCGTCAAAGCGCAAATGGCCGGTCGCGTGGTCACCAGCATGGACGTGGCGATTACCACCATGAACGGCCTGTTGATCGTCGGCACCACGGGGCTGGCGTTGTGGCTGTGGACGCAGTCGCTGATCACGGTCGGCGCGATTGCCTTGGCCACCGGGCTGGTGATTCGCATCGTCAACATGTCCGGCTGGATCATGTGGGTAGTCACCGGTATTTTCGAAAACATCGGCATGGTTCAGGACGGTCTGCGCACCATCTCGCAACCGGTCAGCGTCACCGACCGCGAGCAGGCCAAACCGTTGGCCGTGACCTCGGGCGAAGTGCGTTTCGAGCACGTGGATTTTCACTACGGCAAGAAGCGCGGGATCATCGGCGACCTCAACCTGAACATCAAACCGGGCGAGAAAATCGGCTTGATCGGGCCGTCCGGCGCCGGCAAATCGACCTTGGTCAACCTGTTGCTGCGCCTGTACGACGTCGAGGGCGGGCGCATCCTGATCGATGGGCAGAATATTGCCGAAGTCGGTCAGGAAAGCCTGCGCGCGCGGATCGGCATGATCACTCAAGACACCTCGCTACTGCACCGCTCGATCCGCGACAACTTGCTTTACGGCAAACCCGACGCCACCGACGCCGAACTGTGGGAGGCGGTGCACAAGGCGCGCGCCGATGAGTTCATCCCGCTGCTGTCCGACGCCGAAGGTCGCACGGGTTTCGATGCGCACGTCGGTGAGCGCGGGGTGAAACTGTCCGGCGGTCAGCGCCAGCGCATCGCGATTGCCCGGGTGCTGCTCAAGGACGCACCGATCCTGATCATGGACGAAGCCACCTCGGCGCTGGATTCGGAAGTCGAAGCGGCGATTCAGGAGAGCCTCGAAACCCTGATGCAGGGCAAAACAGTGATCGCCATTGCCCACCGCCTCTCGACCATTGCACGCATGGATCGGCTGGTGGTGCTGGAAAACGGCAAGATCGCCGAGAGCGGCACCCACGCCGAACTGCTCGCCCATCGCGGTCTGTATGCGCGGTTGTGGGCGCACCAGACCGGAGGGTTTGTCGGCATCGACTGATCGCGCGATATGATCGTTCCCACGCTCCGCGTGGGAATGCCTCAAGGGACGCTCCGCGTCCAGTGACGCGGAGCGTCACGGCCTGCATTCCCACGCAGAGCGTGGGAACGATCATGGTCAGGTCTGGCGATAGGGCAACGCCGTTCTTGCTTCTTCGGCATACGCCAGAACGCCGGCGCGCTCTTGCTGGAGAAAATCCTTCACCGCCGCTTTCAACCCTGGATGGCGCAGGTAATGCCAGGAATGGGTGATCACCGGTTCGAAGCCGCGAATCAATTTGTGCTCGCCCTGCGCCCCGGCATCGAAACGCTGGATGCCGTGGGCAATCGCGTAATCCATGCCCTGATAGAAACACGTCTCGAAATGCAGCCGATCAAACTCGGCCAGGCAGCCCCAATAACGTCCATAGAAACTGTCACCACCGACCAGGCTGAAGGCCATTGCCACCGGCCGTGATCCCTGTTTGGCCAAGACCACGCGAATCGCCTCAGGCATGCGTTCGGCCAGCAGGCTGAAGAATTCGCGCGTCAGGTACGGCGCCTGTCGCCGCACTGCATAGGTGTTGGCGTAGCAGGCGTAAACGAAATCCCACTGCGCCTCGTCCAGCTCGGGTCCTTTCAGCCATTCAAATTCGAAGCCCTGCCCTGCCACCTGCTCGCGTTCCTTGCGCATCTGCTTGCGCTTGCGTGAACTGAGGGCGTCGAGGAAATCCTGAAAGTCGCGGTAATCACGGTTCTGCCAATGATATTGACAGCCGATGCGCTGCAGCCAGCCCGGTTGCTCGGCCATCGCCGCGTCAGTGAACGGGTCGGTGAAATTGATGTGCGCGCTGGAAAGCCCTTCGATTTCCAGGTAGCCGGGCAGACTCTTGAGCAGTTCAAAACCGTCTTCGACACTGGCCGCCAGCAGGCGCGGGCCGCTCACCGGACTGAATGGCACAGCCGTTAAAAGCTTGGGGTAGTAATCGATGCCGGCCCGCGCACAGGCATCGGCCCAGCCGTGATCGAACACGTACTCGCCGTAGGAATGCCACTTGCGATAACTGGGCAGTGCGGCGATCAGTCGATCATCTTCGATGTGCAGTAAATGTTCGGGCTGCCAGCCTGAATGCGGACCAACACTGCCGCTGTCTTCCAAGGCGCTGAGGAAGGCGTGGCGCAGGAACGGCTGATTGTCCGGCACCAGCGCATCCCAGCTTGCCGGGGCGATTTCTGACAGGTTTTGCAGGCGTTGCAACGGCATTCACTGGCACTCCACAGCTTGGCGACAAAGCCCGGCGAGTATCGCTGATCGCGACCCGGTTGCACACGCTCAATCGGCCGACAGCGCTCTAACTCGATAGTTCACGCCTGATACGTATCGTCATCAACCTGCCATCACCGTGCCACCGCTCTGTCATAAACCATCGCGATACTGACGCCTGTTTTTAGAGCGCCGGGTTCTAACCCGGACACAGTTTTCCGGCCTTCAGGCCGGTTGTGCCCAGGATGGTTCAGCCATCCCCTTCATCTTCGGAGATTGCTATGCGTCTTGCTTCCACGAAAACTGCAGCGGCCCTGTGCGGCGGCTTGTTGCTGGCCATGAGCGTCCCGGCCAGTGCTGCAGTCGACGCCAAACTGCTCGACATGCTCAAGGCCAACGGGTCGATTTCCCAGGCGCAGTACATCGAGCTGCAAACAGAACTGGCCAAGGATCAGAAGGAACAGCAAATCGCCCGGCAGGCGCAGCAGGAAACCAACGAACAAGTGGCGGCGGTTGCGAAGAAGACCAACGAACAGAGTGTGTTCGATCAGAAACTGGCCTGGGCGGCCAAGACCCAATTCAAGGGTGACGTACGCATTCGCCAGGAAACCATCAAGATCGACGGCGAGCCGAACAACGGCGGCCGCGACAAGGATCGCCAGCGCATCCGTGCGCGTCTGGGCGCCTACACCGAGATCAACCCGCAAGTCGACACCGGCATCCGCATCGCCACCGGCGGCGGTGACGACGCGCGCTCGACCAACCAGGATCAGGACAACTACTTCGACAAGAAGCAGATCTGGCTCGACCTCGGCTACATCGACTATCACCCTGATCAGATCAAGAACCTGCACGTGATCGGCGGCAAGATGCTGCAACCGTGGGTGAGCATGGGCGACGTGATCTGGGACAGCGACATCAACCCCGAAGGTCTGGCCGTCACCTACAAATACCCGTTGGGCAGCAGCGCCGAGCTGTTCGGCAGCCTGGGTAACTACAACCTCAAGGACAACGTGGACGGCGACGGCGTGCAATTCCGCCACGACCTGCGCCTGACCGCTGGCCAGTTGGGCAGCCGCTTCAACATCACCGACAACCTGAAGATGACCGTCGGCGGCAGCGTCTACGCCTATCAGAACGATGAAGACAGCCGCTGCACCGGCACCTCGACCCCGTGCGCGCTGGCAGTCAACGGCAACTCGGCCAACAACGAGTTCCGTCTGTATGAAGGGTTCAGCCAGATCGACATCGGCGGCCTGCCAATGCCGCTGTCGTTCTACGGCCAGTACGTGAAGAACAACGACGCCGTGACCGATCAGGACACCGCGTGGCTGCTCGGTGCCAAGTCGAAAGTCTTCGGCTTCAACCTCGACTACAACTATCGCGACGTGCAGCGCAACGCCGTGGTCGGCGCCTTCACCGACTCCGACTTTGCCAACGGCACCACCGGTTCGCGCGGGCACAAGTTCAAGGTCGGTTACGACATCGACAAGAACTTCGCCGTCGGCGCCACGTACTTCCTGACCAAGGCCGACTTCGCCAGCCGTGGCCAGCGCGATGCAGACGCCAACACCCTGCAGTTGGATGCTGAAGCGAAGTTCTAAAAAAGCGATAGCCCGGTGCGGGCGGGACGATCCCCATCCTCCGTTCGTTCAACCGCACCGGGTTACGTCTGCAGGATGCAAAACCCCCTGTAGGAGCTGCCGAAGGCTGCGATCTTTTGATCTTGATCCTGAAAACAAGATCAAAAGATCGCAGCCTCGTTGCACTCGACAGCTCCTACAGGGGGTTGTCTTTTCGTCGTTGCTCGGCCAGGCGTTCAGCCAAGGCATCGACGTTCTCGTCCGCTTGTTCCGGCATCGCCTTCAGGGTTGCCTGCATCACGCGCATCTGCCGCATGAAACGCCGGCAGTTGGGGCAGAACAACAGGTGATGACGCACCATCAGCGTCTCGCGAAAGCTCAGTTGGCCGTCGAGATAATCGCTGGATCGTGCCACTTGCTCCTTGCAGGTCAACATTCTCCTGTCTCCTCAAAATGTTCCACGGTCGCAAAGACCTTCAAACGTGCCCGGTGCAGCAGCACGCGGACATTGGAGAGCGAGATCTCCAGAAGATTACAGATTTCTTCCAGCTCCAGGCCCTGGCGTTCGCGCAACAGCAAGACACTGCTCTGCAATTCTGAAAGGCTCAGCAACGTATGTTCGAGGCATTCGCGCAGTTCGTTTTCAGTGAGCAGCGCTTCGGGGGTGTCCTGATGCCAGGCAAAAGGCGCGACCAGCCAGTGACCGTCGCTCGAAGAAAACCGATCGTCGTCGATGGTGCCGTGAGGCGATGGCAGGTCGTCGAGCAGGACCTCCCGACGATTGAGCTTGTAGCGACTCTTGGCCGAATTGGCGGTGATGGTCAGCAGCCAGGTCTTGAGGCTGGAACGGCCTTCGAAGCTGGCCAGATGGCGCACCACCGACAGCCAGGCATCCTGCACCACTTCCTCGACATGGCGCTGGCCGACAATCGCGTAAGCCACCGCGCGCATGGCGCTCTGATATGTCGTGACCAGTTCCTTGAAAGCCTGTTGCTCTCCCGCCAGCAAGCGCGTGAGCAGTTGGGTGTCGTCAGCCGCTATCCATCAATCCCCTTGTCCGGACTTCGAAAATGAACGCGGCAGGTGTGCACCTGCCGCGATGTCCGAAAAATTACAGCGTTTCAGCCGCTTCGAATGTAGGAAAGATCGACGCGATTAAGGGGAAATTAACCTGTTTCAGCGTTTACGCAGCAACACGCTACCAATCGAGTAACCGGCCCCGAACGAGCTGAGCACCGCAAGCGAACCCGAAGCCAGATCATCCTGATATTTATGGAAGGCAATGACCGAACCGGCCGAGCTGGTGTTGGCATAGCTGTCGAGAATCACCGGCGCTTCTTCTTCGGTAGCTTCGCGGCCGAGCAGCTTGCGCACGATCAGGTGGTTCATGCTCAAGTTGGCCTGGTGCAGCCAGAAACGTTTCACGTCGCCGACATTGAGCTGGTTTTCTTCCAGGTGCTCGCCGATCAGCTCGGCAACCATCGGGCAGACATCCTTGAACACCTTGCGGCCTTCCTGCACGAACAGCTTGTCGCGCGCGCCGATGCCCTCTTCCGCCGCACGGTTGAGGAAGCCGAAATTGTTGCGGATATTGTTGGAGAACTTGGTCAGCAATTTGGTGCTGACCACGTCGAACTGGTACGGCGAGGTCGCCAGATCCGCGCGTTCGATGATCACCGCAGTCGCGGCATCGCCGAAGATGAAGTGGCTGTCGCGATCACGGAAGTTCAGGTGCCCGGTGCAGACCTCCGGGTTGACCATCAGGATCGCCCGCGCCTGGCCCAGTTGCACGCTGTTGGCGGCGGCCTGGATGCCGAAGGTGGCCGAAGAACACGCCACGTTCATATCGAAACCGAAACCCTGAATGCCCAGCGCTTCCTGGACTTCGATAGCGATGGCCGGATAAGCGCGTTGCAGGTTCGAACAAGCAACGATAACGCCGTCGATGTCAGCGGCAGTCTTGCCAGCACGTTGCAGGGCTTGCTCAGCGGCGCCGACGGCCATCTGGCACAGCACCGACCATTCGTCGTTGGAGCGCTCCGGCAGGCGTGGAGCCATGCGTTGCGGATCGAGGATGCCGTCCTTGTCCATGACAAAACGGCTCTTGATGCCCGAGGCTTTTTCGATGAACGCGGCGCTGGATTCGGTCAGGGCCTGGACTTCACCGCTGGCAATGGCCTCGGCGTTATCGGCGTTGAACTGGGCGACGTAGGTATTGAAAGACTGCACCAGCTCTTCGTTGGAGATGCTGTTGGCCGGTGTGTACAGGCCGGTGCCGCTGATGACGACATTATGCATGGTCGTTTCTCTAATCTGTTCAGGCAGAAAGTGCTGGAACCGTCGTACCAACACGCAAAGGGTCTATTCCCATCCGGGGGACGCAAACCTGGCATCGTTTTATTCCGCAGCGCGACACGGCCGAAGGCTCTGGGTCGCGAAACCGGTGTTTATGGGGGCGAAGTTTGCCATAAACACGGACTTTTGGCGCCTTCTCCTGCTCAACGCGATCCCTGTAGGAGCTGCCGAAGGCTGCGATCTTTTGATCTTGACCTTTTAAAAAGCAAAATCAAAAGATCGCAGCCTTCGGCAGCTCCTACAAGATCGTTGCGAGGCGTGAGGTCAGGGCTCGACCTGGCTCCACTGTTTGCTCAGGCGTTTGTCGGAAATCGGCACTTTCGTCCCCAACTGCTGGGCAAACAGCGAAACGCGGTATTCCTCCAGCCACCAGCGGTACAACTCCAGCTGCGGATCGCGCTTGCCTTCCTGCGCGTGCTTGGCCGCGCGGGCCTGATATTGCGCCCACAGACCCGCGAGTTCGCCGCTCCAGACCCGATCTTTCTGTACCTGCGCGCCGAGCTTCTCGAAACGCTGCTCGATCGCTTTCAGGTAACGCGGCAACTCTTTAAGCCACTGCATCGGCGTCTCGCGGACAAACCCCGGATAGACCAGATTGCCGATCTGCTGCTTGATGTCATTCAACGCCACCGCTTGCGCCAGATCGATCTTGCCCTTGAAGCGTTTTTGCAGACCGTGCCAGATTTTGAGAATCTCCAACGTCAGCCGCGCAACCCGCTCGGCGTGCTCGGTCCAGCTGCCGCGCTTGCGCTCGGCCAATGCCGCCAACCCGGCGCCATCACGAGGCAACGGGTCTTCGCCTTCGAGAATGCAGCTGTCAAGGCTGGCCAGCAGAATGTCTTCGACCAGCGCATCAACCCGGCCCAGCTCACGATAAAGCAGACCCAGTTCAGTCTGCCCCGGCAATTTGCCACGCAGAAATTTAGCCGGCTCGGCCAGTTGCTGCATCAACAAGCGCTGCAAGGCGCGACGATGCTGGAACTCCGCCTCGGCCGGCGTAGAGAAGCGCCCTTCCTTGACCGTGCCACCCTCTTCAACCAACGCTGGGTAGACCGTCATCGACAGCCCGGCGATCTTCTGCTGGGTCTTTTCCGCCACCGGAGCGAAGACTTTCGCCTCGACCGGTTGCTGGCTTTTCGCACTCTGCGGCACCGCCAGTGCGGCCTGACTGGCTTCGGCAAAGCGGGCGGTCAGCTCGGCCAGATCGCGACCTTCACCGAGGAACTTGCCCTCGCCGTCGACGATTTCCAGGTTCATGCGCAAATGGCTTTCGACCTGTTGCGCGGCTTCCGCCCACGCCTCATCACTGACCCGCGCGCCGGTCATGCGCAGCAGCTCGCGACCGAGCGCCTGCGGCAGCGAACCTTCGGCGAAGGTCATGCGCTGCAACGCGGCTTTGATGAAGTCCGGCACCGGCACGAAGTTCTTGCGCAGGGCTTTCGGCAGGTTACGCACCAAGGCAATGCACTTGGCCTCGATCAGACCCGGCACCAGCCATTCCAGACGCTCCGGCGGCAACATCGGCAGCAGCGGCGCCGGCACGCGCAAGGTCACGCCGTCGCGCGGGTGATTGGGCTCGAAATGGTAAGTGAGCGCCAGCTCCAGATCGCCGATGTGCAGCGTGTCCGGGTAATCACGGGCGGTGACTTCACTGGCCTCGCGGGCCAGCACGTCTTCTTCGCGCATGATCAACAGCTGCGGGTCTTTCTGGCTGTTGACCTTGTACCAACTGTCGAACGTCGCGGTCTGGTGGATCTCCGCCGGCAGGCGCGCATCGTAGAAGGCGTAAAGGGTTTCTTCGTCGGCGAGAATATCGCGACGCCGAGCCTTCGCCTCAAGCTCGTCGAGCTGCTCGAGCAGTTTCTGATTGGCGCTCAGGCATTTGGCCCGCGACTGAATCTCGCCGCGCACCAGCCCTTCGCGGATAAACAGCTCACGGGAGACCACCGGATCGACCGGGCCGTAATGCACCGGGCGGCGACCGACCACGATCAGACCAAACAGAGTGATCTGCTCGTAAGCGACGACCTGGCCGCGCTTCTTTTCCCAGTGCGGTTCAAAGTGGTTCTTCTTGATCAGGTGCCCGGCCAGCGGTTCGATCCAGTCGGCGTCAATCTTGGCGACCATGCGCGCGTAAAGCTTGGTGGTTTCCACCAGTTCGGCGGTCATCAGCCATTGCGGACGCTTCTTGCCGATGCCCGACGACGGATGAATCCAGAAGCGCCGTTGCCGCGCGCCGAGGTAATCGCCGTCTTCGGTTTTCTGGCCGATCTGGCTGAGCAAGCCGACCAGCACCGCTTTGTGCAGCTTCGGATAATCCGCCGGTTCTTTGTTCAGGCTCAGCTGCATGTCGCGGCAGATCAGGCTCAACTGACGATGGGAATCACGCCACTCACGCAAACGCAGGTAGTTGAGGAAGTTCTTTCGGCACCAGTTACGCAGCGGGTTGGCGGTCAGCGCCTGGCGCTGCTCTTCAAAACCACGCCACAGATTGACCAGTCCGGCGAAATCCGAATCCGGATCCTTCCATTGCGCATGGGCCTGATCCGCCGCTTGCTGACGCTCCGGCGGACGCTCGCGCGGGTCCTGAATCGACATCGCACTGGCGACAATCAGCACTTCCTGCAGGCTGCCGAGCTTGGCCGCTTCGAGCAGCATGCGGCCCATGCGCGGGTCGACCGGCAAGCGCGCCAACTGTCGACCAAGCGGCGTCAGCTGGCTGTTGCGATCCACCGCCGAAAGCTCTTGCAGCAGGTTGAACCCGTCGCTGATCGCTTTGCCGTCCGGCGGTTCGATAAACGGGAACGCGGTGATTTCGCCGAGGCGCAGATGGAGCATCTGCAAGATAACGGCGGCGAGGTTGGTGCGCAGAATCTCCGGATCGGTAAATTCCGGGCGTCCAAGGAAATCCTCTTCGCTGTACAAACGCACGCAGATGCCCGGCTCGACCCGCCCGCAACGACCTTTACGCTGATTGGCGCTGGCCTGGGAAATCGCTTCGATCGGCAAGCGCTGCACCTTGGCCCGATAGCTGTAGCGACTGATGCGAGCGGTACCGCTGTCGATCACATAGCGAATACCCGGAACGGTCAGTGAAGTCTCGGCGACGTTGGTCGCCAGTACTACGCGGCGGCCCGGGTGCGACTGGAAAATCCGCTGCTGTTCGGCCGGCGACAGACGCGCGTAGAGCGGGAGGATTTCGGTGTGCTTGAGCTGGGCCTTGCGCAGCATGTCGGCGGCGTCGCGAATCTCGCGCTCACCGGGCAGGAACACCAGCACATCACCCGGACTGCGCCGTTCGCTACGCTCGTAGGCGGCGATTTCGTCGAGGGTGGCGAGAATCGCCTGATCGACGGTGAGGTCGTCCTCGACCCGGTTGCCCTCTTCGTCCTGCTCCAGGGTCAGCGGCCGGTACCAGGTGTCCACCGGGAACGTGCGACCGGACACTTCAACAATCGGCGCATCATCGAAATGCTTGGAGAAACGCTCCAGATCGATGGTCGCCGAGGTGATGATGACTTTCAGATCCGGGCGGCGTGGCAGCAGGGTTTTCAGGTAACCGAGGAGGAAGTCGATGTTGAGGCTGCGTTCGTGGGCTTCGTCGACGATGATCGTGTCGTAGCGTTCGAGGTAACGGTCGTTCTGGGTTTCTGCCAGCAGAATGCCGTCGGTCATCAGCTTGATCAGGGTGTTGGCATCGCTCTGATCTTCGAAGCGCACCTGATAGCCGACCAGCGCACCGAGGGGCGTGCCGAGTTCTTCGGCGACGCGGCTGGCGACGCTGCGCGCGGCGATCCGACGCGGCTGGGTATGGCCGATCAGACCGTGCTGGCCGCGACCGATTTCCAGACAGATTTTCGGCAACTGGGTGGTTTTGCCCGAGCCGGTTTCGCCGGCGATGATCAGCACCTGATGTTGCTCGAGGGCCTTTTTGATCTCGTCGCGTTTGGCCGCGATCGGCAAACTGTCGTCGTAACGAATCACCGGCAGGCTGGCCTTTCGCGCCAGCACCTGATCACAGGACGCCTGCATGCGCGCTATCCATTGGGCCAGTTTGGCCTCGTCGGGTTTCTTGCGCAGCTCAAGCAACTGCCGCCGCAGCCGGTGACGGTCGGCGAGCATGGCGTGATCGAGGTTTTTCAGCAGTTTGTCGATGGAGGGCGATTCGTCGGTCATCGGGTAGGCAATTCGGTCGTCTATTTATGCAGGGGGCGGATTGTCGCAGATTTGCCTGCAGTTGACCTGCTTCCCCTGTAGGAGCTGCCGAAGGCTGCGATCTTTTGATTGTTGATCGTTCCCACGCTCCGCGTGGGAATGCAGCCGGGGACGCTCTGCGTCCCAGAAGCGGACGCGGAGCGTCCGGTGAGGCATTCCCACGCGGAGCATGGGAACGATCGGGGAAAGATCGCTTGTAGCTGCGTCTTGTTATTCGTTATCAAGGCCCTTGCGCCGATAAGGGAAGACGTCTATCACCTTCCCCGCCCGAATCGCCTCCTGCAAGCTCTTCCAGTAATCGGCGTCATACAACTCGCCATGCAATTGATCGAACAATTTCCGCTGGCCCGAATCGGCAAACAGAAACGGCGGAAACTCCTCGGGAAACACATCCAGCGGGCCGATCGAGTACCACGGCTCTGAGGCCATTTCGTCCTCCGGCGTGCGCGGTGCCGGAATGTGGCGGAAGTTGGCTTCGGTCAGAAAGCAGATTTCGTCGTAGTCGTAAAACACCACCCGCCCGTGCCGGGTGACGCCGAAGTTTTTCAGCAGCATGTCGCCGGGAAAGATATTTGCCGCCGCCAGTTGCTTGATCGCCAGGCCGTAATCCTCCAGCGCCTCGCGCACCTGCGCATCGTTGGCATTTTCCAGATAAAGATTGAGCGGGGTCATCCGCCGCTCGGTCCAGCAGTGGCGGATCAGCACGGTTTCGCCTTCGACCGAGACCGTGGACGGCGCGACCTCAAGCAATTCCTCCAGACATGCCGGATCGAACTTGCTCAGCGGAAAGCGAAAGTCAGCAAACTCCTGGGTATCGGCCATGCGCCCGACCCGATCAACGCTTTTCACCAGTCGATACTTTTCGATCACCGTGGCGCGGTCGACGTTTTTCGACGGCGAAAAGCGGTCCTTGATGATTTTGAACACGGTGTTGAAACCCGGCAGGGTGAACACACTCATCACCATGCCGCGCACGCCCGGGGCCATGATGAACTGGTCGTCAGTGTTGGCCAGGTGATTGATCAGCGCGCGGTAGAACTCGGATTTGCCGTGCTTGTAGAAGCCGATCGAGGTGTACAGCTCGGCGATGTGCTTGCCCGGCAAAATGCGCCGCAGAAAGCCGATGAACTCCGCCGGCACCGGCACATCGACCATGAAGTACGAACGGGTGAACGAGAAGATGATCGACACATCGGCTTCGTCGGTGATCAACGCGTCGATCTGAATGCCGCGACCTTCGCGGTGCAACAAGGGAATCACCAGCGGCCATTGCTCATCGCGGGTGTAGATGCGCCCGACCAGGTAGGCGCCTTTATTGCGGTAGAGCACCGAGGAAAACAGCTCGACGCTCAGCTCCGGGTCCTTGCACACCCAGTCCGGCAGGTTTTCGCGCAACTGCCCTTCGAGCCGCAGCAAGTCGCCGGGCAGATCGGCGTAAGCCTCGCTGAAGCGGTAATCGGCAAAAATGCTCGCGAGCATGGCGGACAACTGGCCCTGCGGCTTATACGTGCGGGTTTGCGCAGCGCGGGCTCGGCGCAGGCTCGGGCGCGTGGTGTGGATGAACATGCAGCCGTCGCTGATCAGATCGTGGCTGAACAACCCGCAGAAAATCGAGTTGTACCAGGTCTCGGAAAGCTCATCGTCGAAGCGCAGATCGATAACACTGATATAGGCGCTTTTCACCAGCGGCCAGCAGCTGACGTTCATCAGGGCTTCTTCGTCGAAATACTCGCGAAGGCGGGCAACGGTTTCGCCAACCTTTTCCTCATACAGGCTGATCCGCGCCGCCGACGCGGCCTGCGCCTCCTGCCAGCGCGCCTGCTCGAAGCGTTCCCGCGCGCCATCGGTAATGCGGCGGAAATGCTCGCGGTAATCGTCGAAGCCGGCGAGGATCATCCGGGCGATCTCGGTGGCTGGCCATTGCTGCGACATAGATTAAACCTCGGCGGGAATTCGATTCGTCTGAGCTTAGTCACGGAAACGCTCGCAGGAAAAGCGCAATTTCTGCCAAAACCGATACGGGGCTGACCGTTGATGCGCTTTCTCGGGCCGATGCAACGGCAGGCAAAATTAAAAGCCCGAATAGCGGTTGCCATGATCCGGACGCTCGGCAACACTCTCGTCCCGATCAAGGAAGGAGCCCGCCGTGAGCCCTGTCGATATTTTCCGTATGTTGTCGCTGGCCGCTATCTGGGGCGCGAGTTTTCTGTTCATGCGCATCATTGCCCCGGTGATCGGCACGATCCCGACCGGATTCTTTCGCGTGTCGATCGCGGCCGCCGGGCTGTTGGTGATCCTTGGGCTGATGCGCATCAGCTGGGATTTCAAGGGCAAGCTGAAAACCGTGATGCTGCTGGGCGTGATCAATTCGGGAATTCCGGCGACGCTGTATTCGGTTGCCGCCCAAGTACTGCCGGCCGGCTACTCGGCGATTTTCAATGCCACCACGCCGCTGATGGGCGTGTTGATTGGCGGCCTGTTCTTCAGCGAAAAACTCACGGCGGCCAAGCTGGGCGGCGTGTTCCTCGGCCTGTTCGGCGTCGGCGTGCTGACGCGCGCCGGTCCCGTGGCCTTCGATCTGCAATTGCTGATGGGTGCGGTCGCTTGCCTGCTGGCGACCACTTGCTACGGTTTTGCCGGATTTCTTGCGCGACGCTGGCTGGATCAGGCCGGTGGGCTGGACAGCCGTCTGTCGGCACTGGGCAGCATGCTCGGGGCGACGTTGTTTTTGCTGCCGTTGTTCGCCTACAGCACGATCACTGCGCCGCCGGTCAGTTGGGGCGGTTGGCAGGTCTGGCTGTCGCTGCTCGGTCTGGGCCTGGGTTGCACGGCGTTCGCCTACATCATCTATTTCCGCCTGCTCAGCTCGATCGGCCCGGTGAAATCGATGACCGTGACCTTCATGATCCCGCCGTTCGGCGTATTGTGGGGGGCGTTGTTGCTGGATGAGCCGTTGTCGATGGCGCACGTTTATGGCGGGTTGCTGATTGCGGCGGCGTTGTGGCTGGTGTTGAAGCCGGCGGTGGTGAAGCCTGCTGAGATGGTCAATCGGTAATCCGCTTTGTTGGCAAAATCGCTATCGCGAGCAGGCTCACTCCTACAGTTGGAATACGTTCCCCTGTAGGAGTGAGCCTGCTCGCGATGGCGCCCGAATAGCCACCGCTTATCTTTCTTTTATCCGGTTTTACGGAACACAAAAGCCAATCCAACAATGATCAGCAGCATCCCCAGCACACTCAACGCCGCCAGCCGATTACCGAAAATCAGGTAATCCATCACCGCCGTCACCGCCGGCACCAGATAGAACAGGCTGGTGACGTTCACCAGATTGCCCTGCGCGATCAGCCGATACAGCAACAGCGTCGCCAGCACCGAGACCACCAGGCCCATCCATAACACCGGGACAACGAAGCCTGCGCTGTGCTCGAAGTGAAACGGCTGGAACGGCACGAACACCGCGCACAGCAACAGCCCGGCCAGATATTGCACCGGCAGTGTGCCGAGTGGATTGTCAGTGATGCGCTTCTGCATGATCGAGCCCAGCGTCATGCTCGCCAGCGCCAGCAAGCCGAACAACATGCCAGCCCAGGACATCCCGGCCAGCCCGATGCCCTGATAAACCACCATGATCAGCCCGGCAAGCCCCAGCGCCAGGCCGAACAGGCGGCTCGCCGAGCGCTGGCGCTCCATCAGCACCACCGTGAGAATCGGCTGAACGCCCATCAGAGTCGCCATCACCCCCGGCGTGACTTTGCAGTCGAGCGCCAACAGATAAAAGATCTGATAAGCCCCGAGTAACACCAGTCCCGTGGCGATCGCAAACAGCATCGGCTTGCCACCCTCGGGCAACTTCAACTTGAGCAGCGGCGCCAGCAGCACCAGCCCGCACAGGGCGATCGCGAAGCGAATCAGCAGAAAGGCAAAGGGCGAAGCGTGGGCCAGGCCCCATTTGGAGAAAATCGC
This sequence comes from Pseudomonas koreensis, assembly GCF_024169245.1. Classification (NCBI taxonomy): domain Bacteria; kingdom Pseudomonadati; phylum Pseudomonadota; class Gammaproteobacteria; order Pseudomonadales; family Pseudomonadaceae; genus Pseudomonas; species Pseudomonas koreensis. Next base: position 2,860,608 of record NZ_JALJWP010000001.1, on the reverse strand, counting down.
CCCGCTGCTCCACAGCAGAACGAACAGGCTCGTGGACGCCGCCGCGAGCGCGGATTGTTTCGAAAGGACAAACATGAATACCACCTGTAGTCAGGCAAAAAGCCAACTCAGCCGAAGCTGAAATCCAGTAGGTTTTTCTGGCGGGTGCAGGGGTCAGCAGAAACTGCCGATCAGCCCCGGACGCCAACGCCCGGCGGCGCTACGACTGCGCACACCGGCGTACTACTGACAGGTGGAGGGTAATGACTGATCTGCACAGGCTGCTGATTCCCGCACGGCACGACGCCAGCGTTGACCGCTGAATCGACTACCGCGTTGATAAGGGATGCAGGCATGAAGGCAGATCTTTGTTGAGGAAATGAAGGCATGAGCATGGCGCTCAAGCGGGCTGACTATAACCAGCCCGGGACACAGATTGCAATGACTTGGGCAAAGGGCCGCTAGCGACAGTCTGGCGCCGGCTGATTAGGGTAAATGGAGGTGGCAACGGATTGTCAGGAGACATGGAATGCAAGAGATCATATGCCAAGGGAACGGACGTATTTGCGGTATCAGGTTTATCGGTCAGAGGCGAGGAAGCGGGCCGCTTCGCAGATTGCCGGCTTACAAGGCCAACTCAAGGCGGCCGACGCTTCGATTATGGATTTATCTCTGATTCGGTTCGAACCGATAAACAGGCATGCGCTGAATGCTTTTGAAACATGGGAAGAACCCTGCTTTTTCTGGCATGAAGTCATCGCGTGGAAATCACGTGAACCACGCGCATTGGACATCTCTATCTGGTTCGACGGGCAGCTCTGCGGCCTGTGTTTTGCGAACCCGAACAATAGTCGACGAAGATTACGAGTTGTGAGATTGGAAGGGCGCCCTGGCGGAACACATCCTTTGAAAAATCGGATAGGACTACTAGCGATGATGGTAATTGAGCAATACGCGCATTTCGTTGGCTGCGAAGTTATCGAAATACAAGAGCCGCTGGACGGTGCGATACCCGTTTATCAGAAGCTGGGTTTCAGCTACGACATCGAAGGCCGCCTTGTCAAAACCTTGGAGAATCCAGTACTGTGAAAGCCAATCAATTACTGATCAAACCGGGAGGCGACATGAAAAAAGCGAAACAGAGACCTCCCGAAGCACTGGTCAGATCGCTGAAAACCAAAAGACTGGCTGATCAAGAATTGACCGCTAATCAACGGCGTCTGTTGCAACTGCTGATCACCGGTATCGAAGATGAGCCCTCGGTGCTGGCCGCTGGCCGATTGTGAAAAAACCGCTCCTGAGGAGCGGTTTTTTATTTCTGAGCCAGCCTCAACCAAACAACCAATACCCCAGCAACGTCAGCACCAGCACCGCCAGCACCGGGCGCATGACGCGGTAGGCCTTGGGATGCCGGCGCTTCCACTGTTTGACCACGCCGCTGAAACGGTCGCTGAAGTTCTTGCTCCAGGCATAAGCCTGGTTGATGCCGCCGACGCGTTCATCATCAAGGTTCTGCGGCGCAGTGGCGCGCCCGAGCCAGCCGCTGATGAAGCGGTTGAGGCGGGTCATCAGGCGGTTGCTCAGCGGGCGTTCAATGTCACAGAACAGAATGACGCGAGTCTGATCGGTTTCATTCTTGACCCAGTGCACGTAGGTCTCGTCGAACATCACGTCATCGCCATCGCGCCAGGCATACACCTGCCCATCGACGAAGATCCGGCAGTCGTCGGAATTGGGTGTCGACAGGCCGAGGTGATAACGCAGGGAGCCGGCAAACGGGTCACGATGCGGATTGAGGTGACTGCCGCCCGGCAGCAGCGCGAACATCGCGCCCTTGACGTTGGGAATGGCACTGACCAGCGCCACGGTTTTCGGGCACAGGGCTTCGGCCGATGGCAGCGGTTTGTCGTACCACTTCAGATAGAAGCGCTTCCAGCCCTTCTTGAAGAACGAGCCAAAACCGGCGTCGTTGTTCTTTTCGGCGGCGCGAATATAGCCCTCGTCAAACAGATGCATCGCTTCGTCGCGGATGGTTTCCCAGTTGTCGCGCAGAACATCCAGTTCCGGAAACTTGCTGCGATCCAGATACGGTCTGGACGGCACTGCGGAGAAAAGGTACATCAAGGCGTTGTACGGGGCGAACAGCGCCGAGTGGTTGACGAACTGGCGCAATACCGGCAAACGCGCCTTGCCGCGCAAATGCACATAGAGCGTGCTGCCCAGAAACAGCAACAGCACAAACGCCTTGGCGGCAAACGAAACGGTCATCAACGACTCCTTGAATAAAGACAACGCTGCGCAATGCCCTTTTCCCGGCATGGCAGCCGGCCATGATAAACACTACCGGCTCCGGGAAAAACCCGCCTGATACAAGATTCAGTGTTATGCATCGCGCAACAAAGCCTTTATTAACATGCAGCGCCTGAACCTCGGCTGACCTGAATCAACAGGATTACTGCTGGTTCTCCTGCTCGGTGAACAGGTCACTGAACAACATGCTCGACAGATAACGCTCACCCGAATCCGGCAGCACCACGACGATGGTTTTGCCCTGCATCTCCGGAGTTTCCGCCAGGCGCACAGCCACCGCCATCGCAGCGCCGCAGGATATGCCGCACAAAATTCCCTCTTCCTGCATCAGACGCAAGGCCATGGCCTTCGATTCTTCGTCGGTTACTTGCTCGACACGATCGACCATCGACAGATCAAGGTTCTTCGGCACAAAACCGGCGCCAATACCCTGAATCTTGTGTGGACTAGGCTTGATCTCGTCACCGGCCAGGGCCTGGGTGATGACCGGCGAAGATGCAGGCTCCACAGCCACCGACAGAATCGGTTTGCCGGCGGTGTTCTTGATATACCGCGAGACACCGGTAATGGTTCCACCGGTACCGACGCCCGCCACCAGTACATCCACGGCGCCGTCGGTGTCGTTCCAGATTTCCGGGCCGGTGGTCTTTTCGTGAATCGCCGGGTTGGCCGGGTTATCGAATTGCGCCGGCATGAAATATTTGTCGGCATCACTGGCGACGATTTCCGCGGCTTTCTCGATGGCGCCCTTCATGCCCTTGGCCGGCTCGGTCAACACCAGTTCCGCCCCCAGGGCTTTCAGGACCTTACGGCGCTCGATGCTCATCGACGCCGGCATGGTCAGCATCAGTTTATAGCCACGCGCAGCAGCGACGAACGCCAGGCCGATGCCGGTGTTACCGGAGGTGGGCTCGACAATGGTCATGCCGGGCTTGAGTTTACCGCTGCTTTCGGCGTCCCAGATCATGTTGGCGCCAATCCGGCACTTGACCGAGTAACCGGGGTTGCGCCCCTCGATCTTGGCCAGGATCGTGACGCCGCGCGGCGCGATGCGGTTGATCTGGACCAGCGGCGTATTGCCGATGGAATGGGCGTTGTCAGCGTAAATACGGCTCATGGCTGGGTCCTTATGCAGCGTTGAATTCGCCTTTCAAGGTAAGCCTGTTGCCGATCACAGTCCAGTCGGGTCGAACGTCTGCAACCGCGCGCAGTCAATCGCATTGAACCAAGGAACACTCTTCAAGGAACAATGTCATGAAACGTCGTTACAGCTGGCCGCTCTGGACCCTGGCGGGTGTCGTGGTGCTGCTGGTCGCCCTGCATTTCGCCCTGCCCTATCTGGTTCGCGACTACCTCAATGACAAGCTCGCGGACATGGGCGATTACCGTGGCCAGATCACCGATGTCGACCTCGCGCTGTGGCGCGGCGCCTACAAAATCAATGGTCTGAAAATCGTCAAGGTCGACGGCAAGGTACCGGTGCCGTTCGTCGATGCGCCGTTGATCGACCTGTCGGTGAGCTGGCACTCGCTGTGGTACGACCATGCCGTGGTCGCCCAGGTGCAATTCCTCAATCCGGAAATCAATTTCGTCGACGGTGGCCCCAACAAACAGAACTCGCAGACCGGTCAGGGCACCGACTGGCGAGAACAACTCGGCAAGCTGCTGCCGATCACCCTCGATGAGGTGCAGATCAACGACGGCCGTATCACGTTCCGCAACTTCAATTCCAAGCCGCCGGTAAACATGAATGCCAGCAACGTCAACGCCAGCATCTATAACCTGACCAACGTGGTCGACAAGGAAGGCAAACGCGACGCCCGCTTCGAAGGCAAGGCGCTCCTGCTGGGCCACGCGCCACTGGAAACCACCGCCACCTTCGATCCGCTGAGCAACTTCGAAGACTTCGAATTCCGCCTGCGTGCCCGCGACATCGAGCTCAAACGCATGAACGACTTCGCCTCGGCCTACGGCAAATTCGACTTCAACGCTGGTCACGGCGATGTGGTCATCGAAGCCAAGGCAGAAAAAGCCCGGCTCACCGGCTACATCAAACCTCTGCTGCGCGATGTCGATGTTTTCAATTGGCAGCAGGACGTCGAAAACAAAAACAAAGGCCTGTTCCGCTCGGTCTGGGAAGCACTGGTCGGCGGCACCGAGACCGTTCTGAAAAACCAGAACAAAAACCAGTTCGCCACCCGGGTCCAACTCAGTGGCAATGTGCACCAGCAGAACGTCAACGCGTTCGAGGCGTTTTTGCAGATTTTGCGCAACGGGTTTATCCAGGCCTTCAATGCGCGGTATGAAAGGCCGAAGCCGGATGAGGGTTAAGTTTTGCGGTTGACGACATATCTACCAGTGTCTTCGGCCGCGATCGATGAGCGCTGTTGCAGCGAATCCCAGCCCAGACAGGCCAACGCCAAAGAACGTGGCACTGCCTCACGCCCATTGCTGTAACGGCTGATGCTCCGAACGCTCACACCCAGCGCCTCGGCCGCCTCACTGAGAGAAAGTCCCGTACGGGCGCGCCAGTCGATAAAAATGCGTGTGTTCTCGTCCTGGGCATTTTGCGCCAGCGCATCCATGTACAAGGTGTCTGCGCCAATCTGTATGTCGGGCTCTAGCCATTCGACTATCCAGCCATCGTCGCCAACTACGGCAGTCGCAAAGACTTCGCGATCAAGCAGTGGCCGCAGACCTGGATAAGTATGAATATCCACCCCCAAATCAACTGTCAGTTCCTGACCATTGATAAATGTCAGCGCCAACCTGAAATCCGACAGGACCTGCGCAGATCGCAGACGCGGCCGTTTCATGGGTAACATCGATTTTCTGCCTTTTTATCAACCAAGTAAGAAAGGCTATCGCCAAATCGGCGATACAAGAATACTGGCCATCCGCCGAGACTGAGTCAACATGTGACGCTCCATTCAGAGACTGAATAAGCCGTCTGCGTTCACAGTCGACCGGCGTGCGCGTTATAGTCGGGGCATCCGATTATTCGCCCCCGCCCTGCCCGTAAGGTCGGCGTTACCGTTCGAGGATTTGCAGATGAAGTTCGAAGGCACCCAGGCCTACGTCGCCACCGATGACCTGAAGCTGGCGGTCAACGCCGCCATCACCCTGGAGCGGCCGCTGCTGGTCAAGGGTGAACCGGGCACCGGCAAGACCATGCTCGCCGAGCAACTGGCCGAGTCGTTCGGTGCCAAGCTGATCACCTGGCACATCAAATCCACCACCAAGGCCCATCAGGGGCTGTACGAGTACGACGCAGTCAGCCGTCTGCGCGACTCGCAGCTGGGCAATGAAAAAGTTCACGACGTGCGCAATTACCTGAAGAAAGGCAAGCTCTGGGAAGCGTTCGAGTCCGAGGAGCGGGTGATTCTGCTGATCGACGAAATCGACAAGGCTGACATCGAGTTCCCTAACGACTTGCTGCAAGAACTCGACAAGATGGAGTTCTACGTTTACGAGATCGACGAGACCATCAAGGCCAAGAAGCGCCCGATCATCATCATTACCTCCAACAACGAGAAAGAGCTGCCGGACGCCTTTCTGCGCCGTTGCTTCTTCCACTACATCGCCTTTCCTGATCGCACCACCCTGCAGAAAATCGTCGACGTGCATTACCCGGACATCAAGAAGGATCTGGTCAGCGAAGCGCTCGACGTGTTCTTTGACGTGCGCAAGGTACCGGGTCTGAAGAAGAAGCCATCGACGTCGGAACTGGTCGACTGGCTGAAACTGCTGATGGCCGACAACATCGGCGAAGCGGTGCTGCGCGAGCGCGATCCGACCAAAGCCATTCCGCCGCTGGCAGGCGCACTGGTGAAAAACGAACAGGACGTGCAACTGCTTGAGCGCCTGGCGTTCATGAGCCGTCGCGGCACCCGCTAAGAGGCTGCTGCCATGCTGCTCAACCTGTTCAATGAAATGCGTGCAGCCAAGGTGCCGGTGTCGGTGCGTGAGCTGCTCGACCTGATCAACGCGCTGAAACAGCGCGTGACCTTCGCCGACATGGACGAGTTCTATTACTTGTCACGGGCGATTCTGGTGAAGGACGAACGCCATTTCGACAAGTTCGACCGGGCGTTCGGCGCTTACTTCAATGGCCTGGAGAAACTCGACGACCACTTGCAGGCGCTGATTCCCGAAGACTGGCTGCGCAAGGAGTTCGAGCGCTCGCTGACTGACGAAGAACGCGCGCAGATCCAGTCCCTTGGCGGGCTGGACAAGCTCATCGAAGAATTCAAGAAGCGTCTGGAAGAACAGAAGGAACGTCACGCCGGCGGCAACAAATGGATCGGCACCGGCGGCACCAGCCCGTTCGGCTCCGGCGGTTTCAACCCGGAAGGCATCCGCGTTGGCGATGCCGGCAAGCGTCAGGGCAAGGCAGTCAAGGTCTGGGATCAGCGCGAGTACAAGAACCTCGACGATTCGGTGGAACTGGGCACGCGCAACATCAAGGTCGCCCTGCGTCGTCTGCGCAAGTTTGCGCGACAAGGTGCGGCGGAAGAGCTCGACATCGACGGTACCATCGACCACACCGCCAAGGACGCCGGCCTGCTGAATATCCAGATGCGCCCGGAACGGCGCAACACGGTGAAGCTGCTGCTGTTGTTCGACATCGGCGGTTCGATGGACGCGCACGTAAAGATCTGTGAGGAGTTGTTCTCGGCCTGCAAGACCGAGTTCAAGCATCTGGAATATTTCTACTTCCACAACTTCATTTATGAATCGGTGTGGAAGAACAACATGCGCCGCACTTCCGAGCGCACCTCGACCCAGGATCTGTTGCACAAATACGGCGCCGACTACAAGGTGATCTTCATCGGTGACGCCGCCATGGCGCCGTACGAAATCACCCAGGCCGGCGGCAGTGTCGAGCACTGGAACGAAGAACCGGGCTACGTGTGGATGCAGCGTTTCATGGAGAAGTACAAAAAGCTCATCTGGATCAACCCGTACCCGAAGGACACCTGGGGCTATACCTCGTCGACCAATATCGTGCGCGATCTGATCGAGGATCAAATGTATCCGCTGACGTTGCGCGGGCTTGAGGAAGGGATGCGGTTTCTTTCCAAATAATCGTTAACCCGACGAACGCCTTCGCGAGCAGGCTCGCTCCCACATTGGAATGCTTTTACCTGTGGGAGCGAGCCTGCTCGCGAAGCTTTTAGCGATCTTTAAAGCGCTGCAAATACTCGATGTGCTCGCGGTGTGCGATGTCCTGCACCACCGGCCTTAACCTCACCTTCGCCCCCGGCAGGCACTGCGCCAGCCGCGCCAGTGCCAGCGGCGTCAACGCGCCCAGGCGCGGATACCCGCCAATCGTCTGGCGATCATTGAGCAACACAATCGGCTGTCCGTCCGGTGGCACTTGCACCGCACCGAGCGGAATCCCTTCGGAAATCATCGGCGCGCCCTGATATTGCAACGCTGTGCCCAGCAGGCAGATGCCCATGCGGTCGGCGCGGCTGTCGATTGTCCAGGGGCTGTTGAAGACATCAAACAGACTTTGCCCGCTGAACAGGCCGATCTGTGCGCCGAGTACCAGATCCAGAGGTGTGTCCATTCTGAGATCCGGACGCAGCGCCAAAGGCACTTCACGTACCGTCAGCGCTTCCCCGGAAGAACAGAGCACCGTGCCTTTGGCGAGCGCAAGGCCCATCCCGTCGAGACCGCCCAATTGTTCGCGTACCACCGTGGCACTGCTGCCCAGCACCTTCGGCGCAGTAAACCCACCGGGAGTCGCCAGATAGGCCCGGGCGCCGAGCAAAGGCTGGGTGAAGCGCAGTGTTCGCCCTTTCGCCAATCTGAAACTGCACCACGGCGCCTGCGGTTGCCCATCGATTTGCGCGCCGAGATCTGCCCCGGCCAGCGCCAGCAGGCAATCCTCTTCAGCCACCACGGCAAACCCGCCGAGCGTAATTTCAACCACCACTGCATCCAGCTCATTGCCAAGCAGCCAATTGGCCCAGCTCATGGAACACCAATCCGCCGCGCCGCCCTGGGTAACGCCCAGGTGTCGCACACCGAAGCGCCCGGCATCCTGCAACAGGCACAGCGGTGTGCTGGCTTCGATCGTCAGTCGACTCATGCCTGCGCCTCCAGTGGCGTGTCGTCGCCGCCCAGACGAATGAATTCGCCGTGGTCGACCGCTTCGAAGCGCACCGTGTCGCCAGGCTGCATCAGGCTGTAGCCGTCGCGATGACGATCGAACAGTTTCGCCGGGGTGCGGCCGATCAGGTTCCAGCCTCCGGGTGAAACTACCGGATAAGCCGCCGTCTGCCGCTCGGCGATACCGACGCTGCCGGCGGCGACTTTTTTGCGCGGTGTGCTCAAGCGCGGCGTGGCGAGCATTTCTTCGACCAGGCCCATGAAGGCAAAGCCCGGCGCAAAGCCAAGGGCGAACACTTGATATTCCCGCGCACTGTGCCGACGAATCACCTCGTCCACCGCGAGGCCGCTACGTTCGGCCAACAGGCTCAGTTCCGGGCCGACACTCAAGTCGTACCAGACCGGCAAGACGTGACACTGCCCACCGCTTCGCGCATTTGGCGACAGATCGACCAGCGCTTCGGCGATCAATTCGCGCGCCTGAGCCGGAGTCAGCAGCGTCAGATCGTAATGCACCATCAGCGTGGTATAGGACGGCACCAGGTCGATCAGTTGTGCGCCGAACGCCGCGCGCAAGTGCTCAGTGGCGGCGAGCAGCCACGGCATGTTGGCTTCGGCGATTTCATCGAACAGACGCAGCATCAGGCAATCGAGCGCCACCACTTCTATCCGTGGATTCATGACGCACTCGACTGCTGCAAGGCGTGGCGAATGCGCTGCACGGCGGCCACGGAACTGGCGTTGTCGCCGTGTACGCACAACGTGTTGGCGCGCAGGACCAAGGCGCTGCCATCGCTGGCGGTGAGCTCGCCGCCGGCGGCGATGGTCAGTGCTTGCTCGATGATCTTTTCGGCATCGTGATGCACCGCGCCCGGCAGCTGCCGTGAGACCAGCCGGCCAGCGCTGTCGTAGGCGCGATCGGCGAAAGCTTCGAACCACAGGGTCACGCCGTATTCATCACCGATCTGCTGCGCTGCGACGTTGTCACGGGTTGCCATCAACATCAGCGGCAGGCTGCGGTCATACGCGGCCACGGCCTGCACCACCGCGCGTAACTGCGCCGAGTTGGCCATCATGTCGTTGTACATCGCGCCGTGGGGTTTGACGTAGCTCACGCGTCCGCCCTGCGCCTTGCAGATGCCGTCGAGGGCACCGATCTGGTAATGCAGGATGTCTTGCAGCTCTTGCGCGGAATAGGCCATGGAACGTCGGCCGAATCCGACCAGATCCTGATAAGCCGGGTGCGCACCGATCTGCACGCCGTGCTCAAGGGCCAACGCCACGGTCTGGCGCATGATGCTCGGGTCGCCAGCATGGAAACCGCAGGCCACGTTGGCGCAATCGATGAAGGGCATGACCTCGGCGTCCAGACCCATGGTCCAGTTGCCGAAGCTTTCGCCAATGTCGCAATTCAATAGCAGGCGGCTCACGGTGAACACTCCTGTAGCTGCTGGTCTTCTTATCTGTAGGACATTGCTGCGCAGGTTATCAGTTACTGCGCGTCGAGTTGCTTGCCACGGGTTTCCGGCAGACTCAGCGCCGCCAGGATCACTACCCCGTAAGACACCGCCGCGAAGGCACCAATACCCATGCTCAATGGCACTTTCTGGCTGAGCAGGCCGATCAACAGCGGGAACAACGCCGCCAGCGCGCGGCCGATGTTGTAGCAGAAACCCTGGCCCGAGCCGCGGATCCGCGTGGGGAACAATTCAGTGAGAAACGCACCCATGCCGCTGAAAATCCCCGAGGCGAAGAAGCCCAGCGGAAACCCCAGCCACAGCATCACGCCGTTGCTGACCGGCATCTGCGTGTAGAGCAGAACGATGGTGAACGAGCCGACCGCAAACAAAATGAAATTCTTTTTCCGCCCGAGCAGATCGGTCAGATAAGCGCTGATCACGTAACCGACGTAGGAACCGACGATCACCATGGCCAGATAACCACCGGTGCCGAGCACGCTCAAACCGCGTTCGTTCTTGAGGAAGGTCGGCAGCCAGGAGGTGATTGCGTAATAACCGCCCAGCGCACCGGTGGTCAGCAACGACGCGCGAAATGTGGTGAACAGCATGCCCGGAGCAAAAATCTCGTAGAACTTCGCCGGGTTGTCCGGGGTTTGCGCGGCTTTGGCTTCGCGATAGATTTCCGGATCTCTCACCAGGCGGCGGACGAAAATCACGAATATCGCCGGCACGATGCCGAGGATGAACAGCGCGCGCCAGGCATCTTCCGGCGGCAACACCGAGAACAACAGCGCGTACAGAATCGCTGTCAGGCCCCAGCCCAGCGCCCAGCCGGATTGCACCATGCCCACCGCTTTGCCGCGATCCCTGGCGCGGATCACTTCACCGATCAACACCGCGCCAGCGGTCCATTCACCGCCGAAACCGAAGCCCATCAAGGTCCGGGCGATCAGCAGTTGTTCGTAGTTTTGCGCGAAGCCGCAGAGGAAAGTGAAGAAGGCGAACCACAGCACCGTCAGTTGCAGCGTGCGCACGCGGCCGATGCGGTCGGAAAGAATCCCGGCGACCCAACCGCCGATCGCCGACGCGATCAGGGTGCTGGTGTGAATCAGCCCCGCTTCGCCCGTAGTGATGCCCCACATTGCAATCAGCGTCGGCACGACGAAGCTGAGCATTTGCGTGTCCATGCCGTCCAGACCGTAGCCGATCTTGCAGCTCCAGAACGTGCGGCGCTCCTGCTGGTTGATGTTGCGGTACCAGTCGAACGGCCCGGGACGCGCCGCAGGCTTGGATAACGGGAGGGTGTCGGGAGCACTCATGGCAAATCTCCGCAGGGCTTTTATTGGTCTTGTTCGAAGCTCCGACGACGCCTATCGTGGGAACCGGATGCGCCGATTTTTCGTCGCCCTGCCCCGCGCCGTCCAACGAATAAAAACCCGCCTTAGGCATAAGAAAAATTTGTCAGCCGAGCCTTGCCCATGAACCTGAAGTTTCTCGAGACCTTTGTCTGGGTCGCGCGCCTGAAGAGTTTTCGCCTGACCGCCGATAAGCTGTTCACCACTCAGGCGTCGATTTCCAGCCGCATCGCCGTGCTCGAAGGCGAGCTGGGCGTGAAGCTGTTTCTGCGCGACTCACGCGGCGTGAGTCTGACCCCGGAAGGCCTGAAGGTGCTCGATTATGCCGAACAGATGCTCGACACCATGGCGGCGCTGAAACAATCGATCGAGACCCGTTCGAGCAAGGTCGGCCGGGTGCGGATCGGCGTGATGGACACGGTGATTCATACCTGGCTGAGCCCGCTGGTGGCGCAGATGACCGATCTCTACCCACGGGTGGAAATCGAACTGGTCGCGGATACCGCACTGAATCTCTGTGATCAGCTGCAAAAAGGCTTCCTCGATCTGGTGCTGCAAACCGATCTGGTCCGGCATGAAAGCGTGCGCAGTCTGGAGCTGGCCAGCCATCCGCTGGGCTGGATCGTCGCCAGCAGCTCGATTTACAACCGCGACTACGCCGATCTCGCCGAACTGGCGCAGGAGCGGATCATCACCTACTCGAAAAACTCACGACCGCATCAGGACATTGTGGCGCTGATGCAGGCGAACGGCGTGTTGGCGCCACGCTTGAATTGCGTGAACTCGGTGTCAGCGATCACCCGGTTGTTGCGTGACGGTTTCGGAATCGGCGCCCTGCCGCCGGTGCTGGTGGCCGAGGAACTGGCGCGTGGAGAGTTGACCTTGCTCGACATCGAGCAGCGTCCGGGGGATCTGCCGGTGGTGGTGTCGTGGCGGGTCGGAGTGGAGTGGGTCGAGGAGATGGTGACGTTGTGTCAGCAGGTGCTTGAAGAGTACGCGCAGAAAGTCGGCAAAAATTACATTTCCCTTACGGCATGATCGTTCCCACGCTCTGCGTGGGAATGCATCCCGGGACGCTCCGCGTCCCTCCAAAGCCGAACGCGGAGCGTCCGTTGAGGCATTCCCACGCGGAGCGTGGGAACGATCATTGTGCGAGTCTTACAAACCGCGCACGTCGCGATCTTCGATCGGCCGGCTCTGGCGCAGACGCCGACCACCGAGAACAACCCAGTCGATCAGGCGGAACAGGCATTCGATGCCGAACGACAGCAGCAACGCCCCGCTCATGCCCCAAATCATCGCTTCCGGCGTCAGCAGAATCTGATAGCTGTAGCCATTCCAGGTTTCCTTGCGAATGTCCGGATCGGCGGCCAGCACCACTTGCAGGAAGCGCACGTACCAAGGGCCTTGCATCGCCTGAAACTGTTTATCCAGCGCAACCTGACGGGTGAGCAAGGTGTTCAGGCTGTCGGCATCACTGCGGAAAATCGGGTCTTCGCTGGCCCGGTAATGGGCGACCAACGCCTGCATATCGCCTTTGAAAAACTGATCGGCCGTGCCCTGGAAACCACGCAGACCAGTCTGCGCTTCGATCAGATGCGCTTCGACACGTTGGGCGTAATCGTTGATGAACCCCGGCACCTGGACGCCGATCAACAGGCCCGCCGCAAACAACACCAGCCGTAGATAACTGAGCAACATGGGTGCAAATCCTTATTCGGTCTTGCCTTGGCTGACGCATTCGCCGCGTCGCCATAGGCTCCATTGGCCCGGTTCGTAGCGGGTCCAGGTTTCGTTTTCGGTCAAAGGCTCGGTGGCGATCACCGTGACCACGTCGTTGGGCGTGGTTTCAGCCTGGAAGTCGACAATCACGTCGACATCCTTGAGCCGCGCCGGGCCGAACGGTGCGCGGCGGGTGATCTGGGCCAGTTTGGTCGAGCAGTAACAGAACAGCCAGTCGCCGTCGCTGAGCAGGCAATTGAACACGCCCTTGCTGCGATATTCAGCGCAGGCAGCAACCAGATCCGGCAGCAGCACTTCGATATCGACCGGTTCCGGAAAGGCCGCGCGTACACGATTGAGCAAATCGCAGAACGCCGCTTCGCTGTCGGTATCGCCGACCGGGCGGTAGAAACTCTTGATCGGGGTGAAGTCGGCGAGCTGGCCGTTGTGCGCGAAACACCAGTTGCGCCCCCACAGTTCGCGGACGAAGGGGTGGGTGTTGGACAGGCAGACCTTGCCGACGTTGGCCTGGCGAATATGGCCGATGACCACTTCGCTCTTGATCGGATAACGCTGCACCAGATTGGCAACTTCCGACTCGCTGCTCGCCGCCGGGTCCTGGAACAACCGCAAGCCCCGCCCCTCGTAGAAGGCGATGCCCCAGCCGTCGCGGTGCGGACCGGTGCGACCGCCGCGCTGCATCAGGCCGGTGAAGCTGAACACGATGTCGGTCGGCACGTTGGCACTCATGCCCAGTAATTCACACATGTGCGGACTCTCGGGTTACAGACGCGGCTCGACCCGCATGCGCTGCGGATTGTTCGGCACTGGCGGACGACCGTAGCGGTCGTCGCCGGCGCCGCCGAATGGCTGATCGTCGTCGCGATCTTCGGCGCGGGCCGCGGCTTTGGCGGCCTCGGCGCGTTCACGCCGCGCTGTCGAGGCACGCTCGATCGGCATACGGATCAAGACGAAAACCAGATACACCCCGAAAGCGATCATGCCGTACATGAACAGATCGGAAACCGCGCGCCAGGCGTTGTTGCCGACCTTGAACAGCATGTCCAGCGCGGTGATGGCGATGGCCGGTGCAACTTTGGCTTTCACCGGATCGACGATGGTCGGGCTGAACAGCAACACCGCCATCAGCACACGCAGCGGCTCGCGCAGCCAGCGCCACATCCAGGTGGTCAGGCGCATCCATACCAGCAGGCAGCCCACGGCGGCAAAGGCGTAAAGGCCCCAGGCGATCAGATAGTCGTTCTCGGTCATGGTGTCCATGGCAAGGCAGGCAAAGAGGCGCTTATAGTAACGACTTTTCGCCCATGCGGCTTGTCCCAATACCAGACGGCCAGCAGCCGACCCTGTGGGAGCGAGCCTGCTCGCGAATGCAGACTGGCAGTTGCAACAGCGTTGCCTGACACACCGCTTTCGCGAGCAGGCTCGCTCCCACAAGGGCTGCGGCGCTTTCAAGACCTGCGAAAAACCCAATTCCGAATAATGTCCGAGAGCCTTCCATGCCCCAATCCGCCAATGTCATCCCAGCCCCGATTGCTCACCGGGCGCCCGGCGCCGACCCGTATGCCTGGCTGCAGGAGCGCGACACCGACGCGGTGCTCGATTACCTCAAGGCTGAAAACGCTTATCAAGAGGCGCAAACCGCCGATCAGGCCGAGCTGCGTGAAAGCCTGTTCAACGAGATCAAAGGCCGGATTCTGGAAACCGACCTGTCCCTGCCCTCGCCCTGGGGTCCGTATCTGTATTACACGCGCACCACCGCCGGTGACGAATACGCCCGGCACTACCGCTGCCCGCGTCCGGCGGATGACAGCCTGACCCTTGATGAAAGCCGCGAGCAACTGCTGCTCGATCCGAACGCACTGGCCAATGGCGGCTTCTTCTCGCTCGGTGCTTTCAGCATCAGTCCCGATCACCAGCGTCTGGCCTACAGCGTCGACACCTCGGGCGACGAGATCTACACGCTGTTCGTCAAGGAACTGTCCAACGACAAGGTCAGCGAACTCGAATTCAAAGACTGCGACGGCAGCATGACCTGGGCCAACGACAGTCTGACCCTGTTCTTCGGCGTGCTCGACGACACTCATCGCCCGCATAAACTGTTCCGCTATCGACTCGATGGCACCGCCGCCGAAGAGGTTTTTCAAGAGCCGGACGGGCGTTTCTTCCTGCATTGCTACCGCGCCAGCTCCGAGCAGCAATTGCTACTGTCGCTGGGCAGCAAGACCACCAGCGAAGTCTGGGCGCTGGACGCCAATCAGCCGCACCTGCCGTTCACCTGTCTGGCACCACGGGTCGAAGATCACGAATACGACGTCGACCACGGCCTGCTCGATGGCGTCTGGACCTGGTTTATCCGCACCAACCGCGACGGCATCAACTTCGCCCTGTACCAGGCTGCGGACACCGGCGTGCCGCCGAGTGAAGCCGACTGGCAGAACCTGATCCCGCATAGCGATGAGGTGATGCTCGACGGCGTCAGCCTCAATGCCGAGGCGATGACCTTGAGCCTGCGCGAGGGTGGTTTGCCGATCATCGAAGTTCACCCGCAAGGCCTGGCGTCGTATCGCGTGCAATTGCCCGATGCGGCCTACAGCCTTCATGTGCAAAACAGCCTGGAATTCGAGAGCGATCGCATTCGTTTGCGCTACGAAGCGTTGAATCGCCCGGCTCAGGTGCGCCAGTTGATTCTCGCCAGCGCCGAGCAAACAGTGCTCAAGGAAACCCCGGTGCTCGGCCCGTTCGACGCCGACGCCTATGTCAGTCAGCGTCTGTGGGCGACTGCCCCGGACGGCACGCAGGTGCCGATCAGTCTGGTGATGAAGCGTGAGATGGTCGGCAAACCCGTGCCGCTCTATCTGTACGGTTACGGTGCCTACGGTTCGAGCCTCGATCCGTGGTTTTCCCACGCACGCCTGAGCCTGCTCGATCGCGGCATGGCCTTCGCCATCGCCCACGTACGCGGCGGCGGCGAGCTGGGCGAAGCCTGGTATCGCGCCGGCAAGCAGGAACACAAACACAACACCTTCAGCGATTTCATCGCCTGTGCCGAATTTCTGATCCTCAACGGCATCACCACCGCAGAAAAACTGGCGATCAGCGGCGGCAGCGCCGGTGGCCTGCTGATCGGCGCAGTGCTCAACCAGCGCCCGGACCTGTTCGGCGTGGCGATTGCCGAAGTGCCATTCGTCGACGTGCTCAACACCATGCTCGACCCCGAGCTGCCGCTGACCGTCACCGAATACGACGAATGGGGCAACCCGGAAGAACCGGACGTCTATGATCGGATCAAGGCTTACGCGCCGTACGAAAACGTCACGGCGCAGGCTTATCCGCCGCTGCTGGTGATTGCCGGCTACAACGACAGCCGCGTGCAGTATTGGGAAGCGGCCAAGTGGGTGGCGAAATTGCGCGCGACCAGGACCGATGACAACCTGCTGCTGCTCAAGACCGAACTGGGCGCCGGGCATGGCGGCATGAGCGGGCGCTATCAGGGATTACGTGACGTAGCGCTCGAATATGCATTTGTGTTCAAGGTTTTGCAGATTGCCTGAGGAACTCTGTGGGTGGCTTGGGTCTTAACAGCAGACCGCGCAGGCCGATACACCGGAAACCTCCCTGTGGGAGCGAGCCTGCTCGCGAATGCGATCTGTCATTCACATCATCGGTGTCAGACCAACCGCTTTCGCGAGCAGGCTCGCTCCCACAGGGGATGGGTGTAAACCTTGAAATGTGAAAACAAAAAGACCGCATCGACATGTCCGAACCGACCTTACTGAACAACGAAATCCGCGACTGGCTGATGGACTGTGGCCTGTTCGATCAATTGCAGCTGGCCGACTTCGCGGCCGCTTCCGGCTACTTCAGCATCAGCACCGTGGCTGAAGGCGAAGCGATTTTTCGCGAGGGCGATGCCGGCAGTTTCATGTGCATCATCCACACCGGCCAGGTCGCCGTGCAGAAAACCGGCGTCGACGGTCAGGTCATCACCATGGCCACCCTGCGCAGCGGCCGGGCCTTCGGTGAAATGGCCGTGCTCGATGGCGAGCGCCGTTCCGCCACGTGCATCGCGGCGAGCCATTGTCAGTTGCTCAATCTGGGCAAGGACTCGCTGGAAAAAATGCTCAACGACGCACCGAAAATCGCCGCAAAGATCATCCGCGCCCTCGCCGTTTCATTGTCCAAACGCCTGCGCATGGCCGACGGCCAACTCGCCGCACAACAGGTTTAACCGCCCGGGGATTTGACCTTGTTGCCATTCGGCTCGATGCCCGGCACCGGTTGATCCTTGCTCGGCGGGCTGGGCACTTCGATCGGTACCAGCGGCGGGCTGCCGCTGCCGGCGCCCGATTTGGGCAGAGTGATCGGGGTGATCTGCGGATAGGGTGTCGGCGTCGCGGTGCCGGGCGAACCGGGTTGCGGCGTCGGGCTGACAGGAATGCTCTGTTGCGCCTGCACCGCAGTAATCGCGAGCGCGGCCAGGGTAATGACCGTTAGAATGGTGCGCTTCATCAAGGGCTCCGTTTGGCCTTTAGTCTGTGCTCAGGCTACTCCCAACGCGCCTGCTTGCCTTCCCCCTTTTAGAGATTTCCATGAAACGTTTCGTTCTGCTCGACACCACCCCGATCCCCGAAAACGGCGGTGCCCTGTGCCTGTTCGAGTATGGCGAGGACTTCGTCATCAAGATCCAGGGCGGCGATGGCGGGCAGTTGATGAATACTCGTATGCACGGTTCCGAAGATGCACTGGCCGAAATCCCCTGCCGCAAGGTCGCCGGGCGCCCGAATTCGCGAGTGCTGATCGGTGGCCTGGGCATGGGTTTCACCCTCGCCTCCGCGCTCAAGCATCTGGGCAAGGCCGCCGAAGTGGTGGTCGCTGAGCTCGTGCCCGGCGTGGTCGAGTGGAATCGCGGCCCGCTCGGAGAAAAGTCCGGCCGGCCATTGCTCGATCCGCGCACGGTGATCCGCATGGAAGACGTGGCCAAGGTGCTGCAAAGCGAGCCGAACGGGTTCGACGCGATCATGCTCGACGTCGACAACGGCCCTGAAGGCCTGACCCAGAAAGCCAACAGTTGGTTGTACTCGGCCGCTGGTCTGAATGCCTGCGCCAAGGCCCTGCGCCCCAAAGGCGTGCTCGCCGTGTGGTCGGCCAGCGCTGATCGGCAGTTTTCCGACAAATTGAAGAAGGCCGGTTTCAAGGCCGAAGAAGTTCAGGTGTTCGCCCACGGCAACAAGGGCACCCGCCATACGATCTGGATTGCCGAGAAGCTCAAGGGCTGAGCTAAACTCTGCGCATAACCGTCATCAGTCTTTTACAAAGGTGAACCCATGAGTTCGTCCACCCCCACCAACACGTCGAAGCTGGACCGCATCCTCGCCGACAACCAGCGCGACAAGGAAATGGGCTACCGCGACAAGGCTCTGAAGATGTATCCGCATGTCTGCGGCCGCTGCGCCCGTGAGTTTTCCGGCAAGCGCCTGAGCGAACTGACCGTGCACCACCGTGACCACAACCACGACAACAACCCGCAGGACGGCTCGAACTGGGAGCTGTTGTGCCTGTATTGCCACGACAATGAGCATTCGCGCTACACCGACCAGCAGTATTTCGGTGACGGCTCGCTGAGCACACCGAAGATCGCCAAGGCCACGCATAACCCGTTTGCAGCCCTGGCTGGCCTGATGAAAAAAGAAGATTAAAAGCAAAAGATCGCAGCCTTCGGCAGCTCCTACACGGTGTACGCCATTCAACTGTAGGAGCCGCCGAAGGCTGCGATCTTTTGATCTTATCCCCGTATAATCGCCCTCTTTTTCCCGAAGGCACCCCGCTCGTGGCAGACAAACGGTACAGCTGCATTGGTTTGTATAACCCCAAATCACCGGAGAACGTCGGTTCGGTGATGCGCGCCGCAGGCTGTTATGGCGTGGCGTCGGTGTTCTACACCGGCAAGCGTTATGAACGCGCCGCCGATTTCGTCACCGACACCAAACGCGTGCACTACGACATCCCGCTGATCGGCATCGACGACCTGAAAAAAATCCTCCCGCTCAACTGCGTGCCCGTCGCGGTAGAACTGGTCGAAGGCGCCCGGCCGCTGCCGGAATACACCCACCCCGACCGCGCCCTGTACATCTTCGGCCCGGAAGACGGCTCGCTGGATAAAGAGATTCGCGACTGGTGCGAAGACGTCGTGTACATCCCGACCACCGGCTGCATGAACCTCGCCGCCACGGTCAACGTTGTGCTCTACGACCGCATGGCCAAAGGCTTGAACACCCGCTCCGGGCCGAAATTCCGCTGAAGCGTCGCACATTCGATGGAACAAGCTGACCGCCCCGGCAGTCAGCTTATCTATCAATCGCACCCTGCCTGGAGATAGATCATGAGCGAGCTCAAACGCGTAGAACGCATCGAATCCACCCCGTTCCAGTCGCCTTCGCACAAGAACGTGCATGGCTGGGAGCGCGTCGGCTCGTTGACCGGCGGCGTGCTGATGGTCGGCAAGGGCCTGCGCCGTGGCGGCGTGTTCGGCCTGATTCAAGTGGCGCTCGGCGGCATGGCCGTGGCCCGTGGTATCACCGGCCACTGCTCGGCGAAAAGCCTGTTGGAAAAAGGCCGTCAGGACATGAGCAACGTACGGGCGAAGATCGAACGCGCCGGGGAAGAACTGAACAAGCTGAAAACCAATGCCGAAGTGGCCACGGAAACGGCGACTGTTACCGGCAATGATTCGCTGACCTCGCCGAAAGCCGGCGTTTGAATCAAAGATTGCGTTGAGGCGAATGACGCCATCGCGAGCAGGCTCACTCCTACAATTGAAATGCGTTCACCTGTAGGAGTGAGCCTGCTCGCGATAGCGGTTTCGAATCCTGTAACTATTAACCCGCGCGAAAAATCAGATGATCTTCCCAGTCATCCTCCGCCACGCTACCTTCGGCGAGCATTCGCCCGGATTGGGAAATCCGCTCATGGTGCACCGCGTCGCGGTCGCCACACACCAAGTGATGCCATAACGGTAGATCCTTGCCCTCGCTGACCAGACGATAACCGCAGGTCGGCGGCAGCCATTTGAACTCTTCCGCCTGCCCCGGGGTGAGCTGGATGCAGTCCGGGACAAACTTGATCCGGTTCGGATAATCGCTGCACTGACAGGTCTTCAGATCCAGCAGTTTGCAGGCGATGCGCGTGTAATAGACGCTGTTGTCTTCCTCATCCTCAAGCTTTTGCAGACAGCACAAACCGCAGCCGTCGCACAGCGATTCCCATTCCTCGTGATCGAGTTGATCGAGGGTTTTGCGTTTCCAGAACGGTTCGACTATCGCGGCCATGGTTCAAGCATCAACATCAAGTTGGTGAAAAGGCCGCCAGTCTAGTGCCAGGGAGCGCGAGGGCCAAGCGCTGGCGACTGTCGGTAAATCCGCTTGTCAGCCCCAGCGCCGCCCAGTAGGGTTTTGCAGCGAACTTCTTACCCATCCGTTGCAAGGAATCCGTGCATGAGTGCCAACCCTCGCGTTGCCGATTACGCCATTCACCCGCAGTTCACCGAGCGCTGGTCGCCGCGCGCCTTCACCGGCGAAGCGATTGCTGAAGAGACCCTGCTGAGTTTCTTCGAAGCCGCGCGCTGGGCGCCGTCGGCGTACAACTCGCAACCGTGGCGCTTCCTCTATGCACGTCGCGATACGCCGAACTGGCAGCGTTATCTGGGCCTGCTCAACGAATTCAACCGCAGCTGGGCGCAGCATGCTTCGGCGCTGGTGATCGTTATTTCCAAGACCACGTTCACTGCGCCGGGTGCAGCGGAAGAATCCCCAGCGCTGTGGCACACCTTCGATACCGGTTCGGCCTGGGGCCATCTGGCCCTGCAAGCGAGCCTCAGCGGCTGGCACACCCATGGCATGGCCGGCTTCGATCAGGAATTGACCCGCAAGGAACTCAATATTCCCGAGGAGTACGCCCTGCACGCGGCGGTGGCGGTGGGCAAACTCGGTGACAAGGCAACCCTGGCTGAATACCTGCAAGCCCGCGAAACACCAAGCCCGCGTCGTCCGCTGAGTGAACTGGTGACTGAGGGCGATTTCACCCTTTAAAAAGCAAAAGATCGCAGCCTTCGGCAGCTCCTACATCTGGAATGCATTCCCCCTGTAGGAGCTGCCGAAGGCTGCGATCTTTTGATGACACCTCAGTAACCGCGGGTGAAATCCACTTCCCCGCGCAACGCCTCTCCCGCCTCGTACGCCTTCAGGTTCTGCACAAACAAATCCACCATCAGCACCGGCGATGTCGGTGCCGAGCTGTGCCCGGTCAGCAGCAAGCCCCACGCGGTCCAGAACGGGTGACGTTGCGGCAATGGCTCCTGACGGCAAACGTCGATCACCGCGCCGGCCAGGTGCCCTTCTTTCAAGGCCTCGACCAGATCGGCATCGACCACCGCAACCCCGCGTCCGGCGTTGATGAACAAGCCGGTCGGTTTGAATTGCTTGAACAGCGCCGCGTCGTAAATATCGTGGGTGTGTTCGGTGTTCGGCAGCAGATTGACCACATAATCCACCTCACCGACTAGCCGTGGCAGATCGGCCAGCGCACCCACTTCGACAAACGGCGCCTGTTCGCGGGCACTGCTGGCGATGCCGTATAGTTCGACGCCGAACGGCAGCAGAAACTGCGCGACACTCTGGCCGATGTCACCGGTGCCGACGATCAGCACCTTGCGCCCGACCAGACTCTGGCCGCTGCGGTTGTCCCACTTACGCTCGACCTGGCTGACCAGCCGCGCCAGCACTTCGCGCTCGTGGCCGAGGATGTAGGTCAGCACGTATTCGGCCATGACCTGACCGAAAATGCCCACCGCGCGGGTCAGGCGATAATCGCGGCGCAAGCCATCGGCGAGCAGTGGCGTGATGCCGGCCCAGGTCGATTGCAGCCATTGCGGTTGATGCCCCTGACGCAACAGGGTCGCCAGCAGATCCGGCTGGCCCAGCCACACCGGGCAATCAGCGGCCTGACGGGCCAGTTCGGCGGAGTCGCCGCTGGTCAGGACTTCCAGTTCGGGCAGCGCCTGACGCAGCAGTCGGGCGTATATCGCGTGGTCGTGTTCGGCAATCAGAACGCGCATCTTCAAACCTTTCGCAAACCGTGCAGACGGCCGCCGGGTTCGGTCCGGCCATCGCGGTAAAAACAGTTCCAGGGTTAACCGAGGCCCAGGACAGGGCCTCGCGGGTCAGACCGGGTCGTTGCGTCGCAGCAACTCTTCGGGCAAGTGCTCGATGTACTCGTCCTCGGCCGGTGGCATCTGCAGGTGATAGCCCTGCTTGTCGAGGTTTTCCAGGACCACGGTGATGTCTTCGCTGGCCAGTTTGCGCTCAGGCGACAGCACCAGATCGAAGGAATGTTTCGGCTTGCCGAACGCCAGCATCAGCGCTTCCGGCACGCGCTCCAGCGCATCGCTCTTGAGCACATAGAGATACATGCCGCTGCGCTTGGAGCTTTGGTAGATGGAACAAATACGTTTCAAGGCTGTTCTCCGGCGGTGGTCAGGCTGTCGAGCAGCTTCTGGCCGAGCAATTCGCGGCGCCAGCCACGCAACGAATCGGGCAATTGGTAAGGCCCCTCGGGGTAGCCGCTTTTGACCAGGGCTTCGAGGGTTTTCTTGCGCAGCATCAGTTCCGGGGCAATCCCGAGGCGTTCGGCCTCGGCCTGACCCAAAGCGCGCAGTTGTTTGATCAACGCAGCGGCTTCGATCGGCAACGGCTCCGGCACGGCCGGCGGCCATTGATCAGGCCCCACACTGCCAGAGCGCTTGATCAGATCAAGCAGAAACTGACCGTCCTGACGCACGGTACGCGGATGCATGTCTTCGATCTTGCCCAGCGCCGCGAGGTTATCCGGCTGCGTGCGGGCCAAGGGCCACAGCGAGTGTTCCCGGACGATACGGTTGCGCGGCAAGTCGCGGGCGCGGGCTTCTTTTTCGCGCCAGGCACACAGCTCACGCAGCACGGCGAGTTGCGCACGGGACAACTTCCACGCCAGTTTCGCTTCGCGATAGACCTCGTACGGATCGGTTTCGCGGCGCAGGTTGGCGACCAGTTCGGCGCCATCCTCGAGGACCCAGGCGAACTTGTCGTCGGACAGCCTGGGCCGCAACTCGACGAACACCTCGGCCAGATGCACGGCGTCTTCGGCGGCATAGCTGATCTGGGTTTCGGACAGCGGACGCTGCAACCAGTCGGAACGGGTTTCACCCTTGGGCAGGTCGATGCCGAGCACCTCCTGCACCAATCGCGAATAGCCCATCGAGAAGCCGAGGTTCAGGTAGGCGGCGGCCAGTTGCGTGTCGAACAGCGGCGCCGGCAGGCTGCCGGTCAGGCGCAGCAGCACTTCGAGATCTTCGCTGCAGGCGTGCAGGACTTTCAGTACCGCCGGGTTTTCCAGCAATGCGGCCAGCGGTTGCCAGGCGTTGATGGTCAGCGGATCGATCAGGTAGGCGCGTTTGCCGTCGCCAATCTGCAACAGGCCGGCAATCGGGTAGAAGGTGTCGACCCGCATGAATTCGGTGTCGAGGGCAACGAACGGCAGTTGCTGCCACTCGGCGCAAAACTGCGCGAGGCTTTCGTTGTCGCGAATCCAGTGAATATCGATAGCCACACGGCTCTCCCTTGAAGAATGGCGCGCAGTATATATCGCCACCGGCGATTTACGCGCCTGTGAAGGGCAAGAGCTGTAAGGAAATGTCTTGCCTGTCAGCAAGAATAGTCTGACAGCAGAAACAGAAAGGCCCGTCGCATCGACGCGATGGGCCGCAAACGCCTCACTGCTTGGCCAACACGCCATCGATCACCGCGCCGCGACAGCCGGCAAACATGTCCAGCGCCGGCTGATAGACGCTGCTGCGCACTTCGAGCAGGCCGAGCATCGAGTGGAACAGGTTGTCCTGACTCAGCGGCTTGTCACGGCTCATTTGCAGGCAGTGCGTGTCGACCGAATAGGCTTTCTGGTAGCTGTCGGAGAACCACGCCAGCATCGCTACATGCTTCTGCTGCTCGGGCGCCAGCATGTAAGGCGTGCCGTGCAGAAACAGGTTGTACTCGCCCAGCGATTCACCGTGGTCCGACAGATAGAGCATGGCGGTGTCGACTTTGTCCTGATTGCTGCGCAGCACATCGATCAGGCTCGCCAACACATGGTCGGTGTACACCAGCGTGTTGTCGTAGCCATTGACGATACTTTCCCGGCTGCAATTGTTCAGCGCGTTACTTTCACAGACCGGAGTGAAGTGTTCGTACTCCTTGGGATAACGCTTGAAGTAGTCCGGGCCGTGACTGCCCATCTGGTGCAGAACCAGCACGGTGTCTTTATTCAGATGATCGATGAAACCTTGCAGACCTTGCAGGAGGATTTCATCACGGCATTCGCTGTTGGCGCACAATGCCGGGTCCTGCAACTTGCTGACATCCTGCACCGTGACGCGGTCGCAAGTGCCTTTGCAGCCGGACTGGTTATCGCGCCAGATCACGTCGATGCCGGCGCGCTTGAGTACGTCGAGCAAGCCCTCTTCATTTCTGGCCTTGCTGGCGTTGTAATCCTTGCGGCCCATGTTGGAGAACATGCACGGCACCGAGACCGCCGTTTCCGTGCCGCAGGAATGCACATCGGTAAAGGCGATCAAGCCTGCTTCCTTCTCGAGTTGCGGCGTGGTGTCGCGGTCGTATCCGAGAATGCCGAAGTTCTGCGCCCGCGCACTTTCCCCGACCACCAGCACGGTCAGCGACTTACGTGGCTGCAACTGCAAGTCGGGATTGCGCCGGGCATCCTCGCCGATCTTGATGAACGGCTGCTGCGCCGAGACGACTTGTTCCTGCAGGTAACCGATGGATGCACCGATGTAATTGCTCGGCACCAGCATCAGGCGAATTTCGTGGTGATTGCGAAACAGAGAAGACAAGCCTTGATAGTTGGCCAGTGCCACAACACCAATCACCGCCGCAGAGGCGACACTGACAATAACTTTGCTGAACAACTCACGGTGCCAGCGCCGATAACTTACCGGCACTTTCCACAACAACAAACACGGCACAATACCCAGCAAGACAATATAGGCAAACAACTTCAGCGAGAGCAGATCACGCACTTCCGTCACGTTGGTTTCAGCGAAGTTGCGAAACATGCCTGCATCCATCATGACGCCATATTGACTCATGAAATAAGCCACGCCAGCGCTGATCACAAACAACAAGGTCAATAGCGGTTTAAGCAGCGGCCGGAACGCGAACAACGTCAGCACGATATTGAACGCGGCAAAGATCATCACGCCGAACGCCAAGCGCATGGCGATCCCCCTGCCATCGGCGGCAGTGATCTCGAACAAGTGTTGCCACAGCACCAGATTGAAACCAATCAACAAAAAGGCGCTGGCAAACAACGTCACCCATTCCGGGCGCACGGCTTTTAGCTTCAACATGATGAATGACTGTTCCTGAAAGAAGAACCTCGTCAATTGTGAAAATTTCATTCACCGAGGCATGACAAACTTTAGGCAGCCATGGATCAATTTTTCGTGAAAAAGATGCTAATGAATAGTTGCTTCGAAGTACCCAGGTGAAACTTTGCGAGTATTTGAGAACGGTTCAGGTTTTATTCAGTTTCTCGGCCGTTCACCATTCCCCTTGTAGGAGTGAGCCTGCTCGCGATAGCGGTATGTCAGATAAACAAATATCGACTGACACACCGCTATCGCGAGCAGGCTCACTCCTACAGGGGAGCTGCGTGGTATCGAGTTTTTAAGTCTGGACCGGGATTTTCTGATTTGCCGATGCGCGCGACGCCACGCCTAATCACCAGCCCCTGCAATTGAAGGCCTGCTGATGAATCACACCCGCCCCGCTGTCTGGCTGATGCTCGCAATCGTCCTCGTCGCGCTCAATCTTCGTCCTTCAATGGCAGCGATCGGGCCGTTGCTTTCGGCGATACGTGGCGACATCCCGCTGAGTTTCAGCCTCGCCTCTTTGCTGACCATGCTGCCGGTGATGGCCATGGGTCTGGCGATGTTTTTCGGTCTTGCCATCAGCCAGCGTCTGGGCGAACAGCGCGCGGTGTTGCTGTCGTTGCTGATCATCGGCCTGGCCACGCTCTCGCGACTGTTTATCGAATCGGCGGTTGGGCTGATCGTCAGCGCGATACTGGCCGGTATCGGTATCGCCTTGATCCAGGCGTTGATGCCGGCGCTGATCAAATCCCGCTTTGCTGACAACGTGGCGGTGTGCATGGGCGTCTACGTGACGTCGATCATGGCCGGCGCCGCGATTGCCGCATCGTTCGCGCCGCTGGTGATGATCCAGACGGGGAGTTGGCGCGCGGCGCTGGCCATTTGGGCCGGGCTGGCGTTGCTTGCATTGCTGGTCTGGTGTTTACAGCCCGCGCATGCCACATCAAGGGCGAGCAGGAGGGAGTCTTTCATCACGCGCCGTCGCGCCTGGTTGCTGGCGATTTTCTTTGGCCTCGGGACCGCGTCCTACACCTGTGTCCTCGCTTGGCTCGCCCCGTACTACGTGGAAAAAGGCTGGAGTGAACAAAACGCCGGGCTGCTGTTGGGTTTTCTTACAGCGATGGAGGTCATTTCCGGGCTGGCAGTGCCGGCTATCGCCAATCGCAGCCGTGATCGACGCCAGATATTGGCGGCTCTGCTGTTACTGGTCATCGGCGGTTTCTGCGGGCTGATTCTCGCCCCGGCGCATCTGGCCCTGCTGTGGCCGTGTCTGTTGGGGCTGGGCATCGGCGGCCTGTTTCCGATGAGCCTGATTGTCGCACTGGATCATTGCGATGACCCCCAGCGCGCCGGTGGCCTCACCGCGTTTGTACAGGGGATCGGTTATCTGATCGCAGGCCTCTCGCCGCTATTGGCAGGGATGATTCGCGATCGACTGGGCAGTTTCGAAGGGGCGTGGTGGGCACTCACCGCGGTAATGGCGGTCATGCTGCTGATGGTCAAGCGCTTCGATCCGCGCCAATACGCACGTTACTTGCCTCGCCCGGTCTAGAGGCCTCTGGCCAGCTTTTCGCCGCCACGCAGCCAACGTCGTGTTGCTAAAAGTTTCTGTCCCACATGTGTCTGTGAAATGTCCTACGAGGGTTTCTCCTGGCACCATCGTTCCGTTAGGATCGTACGCACACGTTTGCGCGAATTTCGGCGCAAGGGCACAGCGAGACGGAACTCATGCTGAACAGTAATTTGCTTCGCAAGCTCGACATGCAGGATTTGATGGTATTTGTCGCCGTGTACGAGCAGAGCAGCGTCACCGATGTTTCGGAAACCCTGTTCGTCAGCCAGTCCACCGTCAGTTATTGCCTGAAGAAACTGCGCACCAGTTTCGAGGACGAGTTGTTCATCAACACCCGCACCGGAATGCGACCGACGTACAAGGCCTGCAGCATGTACGGCCATGTGCAGAAGATCCTCGAAAGCATCAACCTCTGCCACGCTGGCGCCCCGGCCTTCGACCCGAGCCGGCAGGCGGTGACCTTCAACATCTGCGCCCCGGAGTATTTCGAGCAGTTGATCCTGCCGCGTCTGTTGAAGCGCTTTGACTTCGACGACCTGCCGGTGATGGTCAACATGCACAAGTTCGAAACCGACGTGCCCGCTGAAGAGTTGCGCGACGGCAGCCTCGATCTGGTCATCAGTTTCGGCCCGCATTTTCACCGCCAGCATGCCGATCTGAAGTCGCGAATGTTGCTGGAGGACGATCTGGTCTGTGTCTTCGACAAACGTGCCACGCCACTGGAGCCGCGCCTGAGTCTGCAAGCATTTACCGAGCGTCGGCACGTGTTTCCGACGCCATGGACTTCAAGCACCAACATGGTCGATGGCTGGCTGGCGCGGCAGGCGCAGAAACGTCAGATCGTTGCGCGTTCGAATAGCTACAGCGCCGCGTTGAAGATGATCACCGGCACTGACTTCATCCTTACCCTGCCCCGGCGTATCCAGCGTCTGCTGACCAATGATGCAGTGTTCAATCATTGCGAGGCGCCGAACGGATTGCCGGGCTTCACCCTCGACATGCAGTGGAGCCAGGGCGCCGATCAGGACAGCGCCAACGTCTGGCTGCGCGAGCAGGTGATTCAGGTGTGCAGCGAGTTGGAAAGTGTCTGAAACTCAGACGCCAATCGCCGCTTTGCTATAGGACTCGCGATCGATGTCGAGCAGTTCGACGCACAGTTGCACTTCGAGCCCGGCCGGCCATTCGCAGAGTTCCTGCAACACCGCCAGCAAGCTTTGCGACAGCTGCTTTTTGATCTCCGCCGAGCGCCCGCTGAGCAGTGCCAGCTTCACATGAACGAACGCGCGCTCGCCGAGAGCCGTGCCGACCTTGAAGTTCTCAACCTTGATCGCGCGGCTCTTGATATCGAACTCCGCGCCGAACTGGCCGGAACCGACCAGGGTGTTGTTGAGCCGGATCAGCGCGAGATCGGCGTTCAACTGCGTCAGGTTGGCGGTGTATTCCATGTGCAGGTGTGGCATGGCGGATCTCCAGTCGGTGGGTGCGGGGGCGTACGTATAACACATGCGGCTAAGCGGACTTTGTGTAGGAGCTGTCGAGTGAAACGAGGCTGCGAGCTTTTGATTTTGTCTTTTTCAAAATCAAGATCAAAAGATCGCAGCCTTCGGCAGCTCCTACAGGGGATCGTGGTGCTCAGTTGGCCGTTCGCTCATGAACGCTTCCAGCCGCGAGCGCAGCCAGCGTTCGGCCGGGTCGCTGTCGACGTGGCTGAGCCAGACCATCGAAAGGTCCAGGGTCGGCGTCTTGAATGGAAACGGTTCCTGGAACAGCGCCCCGGATGCCGCCATCGCCGCTGCGGTGTAATCCGGCAGACTCGCGATCAGATCGGTACCGGCCAGCAGCGCCGGCAGTGCGCTGTACTGCGGCACCGACAACACAACCTGCCGCGTGCGACCGAGTTCCGCCAGCCATTCATCGGCGTAGCCACTGACATTGGCCGTGTGCGACACCAGCACATGCGGACGAGCGCAGTATTCGTCGAGGGTCAGCGGCGTATCGGAAGCATCGGCGCGCAGGATGCTCGGCTGAATATGCCGCAACAGTTTGCGTTTGGCGTTGGCGGGCAAGCCCCGGGTCTGGCTGATACCGACAGTGATATCGCCGGCCGCCAACAGGTCGGGAATACGCCAGTAATCGACATGCTGAACGACGAACACCACGTTCGGTGCCTCTTGGCGCAGCGCGCGCAACAGCGGCGGCAGCAGGCCGAATTCAACATCATCGGACAGGCCTATGCGAAAGGTCATGGTGCTGGTGGCGGGGTCGAAGTCGCGGGTCAGGCTCAGCGCCGCCGACAATGAATCCAGCGCCGGTTTGAGATGGCGGTAAATATCTTCGGCACGGGCCGTCGGCTCCATGCGATGGCCGACGCGGATGAACAGCGGATCGTTGAGCATCGTGCGCAAACGGTTGAGCGCCGAGCTGATGGTCGGCTGGCCAAGGAACAATTTTTCCGCCGCGCGGGTCACGTTGCGTTCGAGCATCAGGGTCTCGAACACCACCATCAGGTTGATGTCGGCCTTGCGTAGTTCATTGCGGTTCATCCATTGCCCCCCCTGCTCCCCGGAATAGCGGCAGTGTAGAAAGGCCTTGGGCTTTGCGTCCATCAACCTTTGCGCGGTTTACCGCACGGTCAGGGATTTGATGCCCAGGCCCATGACGCGTGGATCATCACTCACGCCCAGGCTGCGCGGGCTGGTGGCGTCCGGCAAATGCAGTTGAAGTCGTACCGTGTCATCCTTCGACAAGGTTTGCCTGAGCGCTTCGTTCAACGGGATTTCCAGCGAGTTGCCCTGAAAGGCTGTCAGCCGAGCAGACAAAACCTCAACACCGTTGAGCCTGACGATGACCCGCTGAGCGTGCGTTGGCGGCATGACGAAAGCCAACGCGTCGATCACAACCGATTTCGCTTGCGGTGGCAGGCGTAGCACAAGTTCGGCGTCCTGGCCCTCACTCCATGTGCCCCACGCTTCAGGCGCGCCCCAACCCTTGACCAGTTGGCGACTCTTGCGATCGAACGTGTGGATCTCTCCCGGCCGACTCAGCGCAATCGATGCCAGCGAGCGCCCCTCGTCGACCATCGGCAGACATTGCGCACAGCGCTTCCAGCCCGGTGCGAGGACGACAAAATCATCGACCCGGGTCAGCAGATCACTATCGCTATGGACGCTTTTGACCGCCAGAGCCAGCGCGTCATCGTCGAGGATGTACAGCGAATCAGCTTCGTACTCACCGGTTTGCAGCCGATGCCGGGCCTCGCGCTGCACCTTGTCGAGCGCTGAAATGCTCATGCGGCCCATGTACACCGCATCGGTTTGCAACCCATGCGTGCTGGCGAAATCCGCAATGGCTTGCCAGCGCTCAGACTGGTTTTGCGGCGGCCATCCGCGAACTTTTTTGTAATGAGCAGCCGCGCTGTCCCAGAACGGATCGTGCATGGGACTGGCCCATACCGAAGCGGGCGTTACCATCCTCGCCGCGCGCAGTCCCGCCCAGCCGTTACGCGTATCGACCACCTGCACGACCAGCGCCAGGGTCAATAATCCCAAGGCAATCGACGCGCGATAGCCACGCACAACCAGATACACGAGGAGCAACTCGAGCGCATAAAAAACCGGCCAGAACATACGCCCTGAAGCGCGAAAAATACTCGCCAGTCGCTCGACGAATGACGGCAGCGGATAACTGAAAGTCTGCGTGCAGACACCAATGTGATGGGACAAGGCGAACAGGGTCAGACCGATCAGCGCCAACACCAGCCATGCATGCTTGCCCAGCGCCGCCCTTATCGAACGCCTGCTGCGCAACCCCGCCACTGCCGCCATCGGCAACAGCAACAGAACACCGAGGCCGAAATAATTGAAGCCCTCGTAATCGCCGCCGGCCATGCGGATATCCGGCAACACCTGCGACCAGCCATCCGAATCGAAGGGCGCCAGCAGATTCATGCGGTAAAACCCGAAACCTCCGCTGCCGGTACCGTCAGCAATGCTGAAGTAGCCGGCCTGCCAGCAACACGCGCTGACCAGTGCGAACATGCCGACAAACTCGATCAGCCCCTGACGGCGGGTCAACCGGGCGACCATGACTTTGCCGAACAAATCGGCCACCCAGATCAACGCCACCATCACCAGCAGATACGCATGCACCAGCGCTGTCGCCGCCAGCAGGCTGCCCCAGGCGATTCGCCGTCGCTGCAACGCTGGATGCAGCGCCAGATAAAGTGCGGCCAAAACCAGAAAATGCCCGGCCAGGGACAGATGTCCTCCGGCGCGAACGAACATCGGCGGGGAAAATATCAGCAACCCCGTAGCCAGTAGTCGAATGACAACGTTATTCGTCACCAGGCCGAGCAGTTTCCAGCCAAACCAGGCTTGCAGAACGAAACACGTCAGCAGCCACAAGCCAAAATACTGGAACGTCTCCGGTAGCCAGGCGTTGAACGGTTTGAACAGCAATGCCAGCAGCGGATTGGAGTCGGAAAAAATGATCGCGCTGCCCAGTTCCATGCCATAGGAAGGGTTGAGCCCAAGGGGAAAAGTCCACGGCGACTGGCGGAAGAATACCCAGCCCAGATAATGCGTCGCCGGATCGCCATCGCTGAGCCAGGCGATGTTCCGTGGGTCGAGCGCACGCGGGCCGATGACCATGAAAAACGCCAGCGCACCGAACAGCAAGGGCAGGACTGCCAGCGCCGAAGATCTGTTCCAGGCCTTCATCGATACGTCCAGAAATTGTGCAAAACGAAGGTAAACGCTGGAATCGTCAGGGCCACTGCGCCTATCCCGAACAGATAATTCAACCCGGCCATCTGCGCAGCCCAGGCAACCAGCATCGCCAGCAGAAAACCGCCCGCCGACACCGTGAGAAAGCGCAGCAATGTGCGCCCATGCAAACGGGCGGAAAAGCTCCACGTGGTATTGATCACATAAGACACCACGGTCGCCACGGCGAAGGCAAAACCATTGGCCAGCGGCGGCTCGGGCGCGATGAAGTGGATGAACATTACCGCCACCAGCGCGTGCAATGCAGTGACGAGCAGCCCGGTCAGGGCGAAGCGCAGACCACGGCGGATCAGCGCTGATCTGTCGCTGACGATCAAGGTTTGCGCGCCAGCACGAAAACACTCAAACCTGCCAGCCGGTTCATGCCCATCAGCGGCAACTCCAGTCGGCACAGGGTCTTGAGCAGGGTGTTGACCAGCGGATGATGGCGCTTGAGCTGCGACTGTGGCAATACATCCCTGGAAGCCTGTGGCAACAAGCGCAACGCGGCTGCGATCGGGAACACCGCGCCGAAATAATAGGCGCCGCGTTGTACGGTCAATCCGGCATCGCGAGTGAGGGTTTCAAATTGCGCCAGGGTGTAGCGGCGCTTGTGTTCGAGAAAGTCGTCGTGGCCGCTCCAGAGAAATTGAAACGCCGGAACCGTCATCAGAAAGCGACTGCCCGAGGGCACTTTATCGACATAGCTCTTGAGCAGACCGAGGTCGTCATCGACATGCTCCAGCACGTCCATCAGCAACACCAGATCGGCCTCGATGTTGTCGATACCGCGCCGGTAATGCACCGGTTTGCCAGCGGTGGTGGCGCTTGAATCGGCAGGGTAACTGATGTCGACGCACCACGCCTCGCAGGCGCCGGTGTGAGTCAGCAAATGGTGCGAGAAGAAACCCGAGCCGGCGCCGACATCGAGTATTCGCCGGATCGGAATGTCACCCAGCAGACGACGGGTAGCGGCGGCTTTGGAGCAGTAGTACCAATGCTCGTCGATGCTGTCGCCGAGGATGTCGGTTTCCTTGAGATCCATCTGTCAGTCCTTGGGGTCGTAGACGCGACGCACCAGAAAAACCGGCCGGCGTTTCGATTCGATATAAGTGCGGCCGAGGTATTCGCCGAGCACGCCGATGCCAATCAGCTGCAGCCCGCCAAGAAATGTCACGGCGACCATCAGCGATGCATAACCGGGCAAGTCGACGCCGTGGATCAGCGTGCGCAACACGATGAATATCGCGAACGCAAACGACACCAGCGAGACCGACGCCCCCAGGTACGTCCAGATTCGCAGTGGCTCGGTGCTGAAACTGGTGATGCCCTCCAGAGCGAAATTCCACAGCCGCCAGCCATTGAATTTGCTCTGCCCCGCCACCCGCTCGGGGCGCTCGTAATCGACGTGGGTGGTACGAAAACCGACCCAGGCAAACAGGCCTTTCATGAAGCGGCGCGACTCGGGCAGGGTCAACAAGGCATCGACCACGCAGCGATCCATCAGGCGGAAGTCGCCGACGTTTTCCGGTAAAGGCTGTTCGGCGATGCGGTTGTGCAGGCGATAGAACCAGTGGGCCGAGGTCGATTTGGCCCAAGTGTCGCTGCGGCGGCTGACACGATGGCCGAGCACCACTTCGTAGCCTTCGCGCCAGCGCTCGATCATTTGCAGAATGACTTCAGGCGGATCCTGCAAATCGACGTCAATCGGCACCACGACCTGCCCGGATGCCATTTGCAGGCCGGCCGACAACGCCGCCTCCTTGCCGAAATTGCGACTCAGATCGACGATACGCAGACGCGCGTCTTGCCGCTGCCGTTCAAGCAAGCGCTCCAGCGTTGCATCGGTACTGCCGTCGTTGATGAACACCAGTTCAAGATGAATCAGCGCTTGCGCTTGAAAGACCTCGTCGATGCGCGAAAGAAAGCTGTCGAGGCTGTCGACCTCGTTGAAAACGGGGATCACCAGCGACAACGTCACCTGCCCGGCCTGTTGCGTTCCGTGCTCAGTCAAAGGAGTGCTCTTCTTATAGTTGGTCGGTCATCGAAAGTTCTTCGAGGCCATGAGCCGTCCCGTATTAAGCAGTAGCAGGCACGCGCGTGCAAGCAGGACACGGCGTCATTTCGGCCAATTCGCCAGTCAGTTGCGGCGCTCTGGCCAGCGTCTTTCAGAAACATCCGCGAACGATTGGAAACAAATCCCCGATAGCCAAAAAAACCGTCTGCGCTAGGCTTGCGTCGATGCGCCACACAGGCTGGCGTACATTGATCGCAGGGAGCGAACCGTATGTATTTCGAAATCTACCGACAAACCCGAGGCACCCCGAGCACTGGCAAAGGCCAATGGCGCTGGCGCCTGCGCGCGCGCAACCACGAGACCGTCGCCAGTGGCGAATCGTACGTGAACAAGGCCGATTGTCTGCACGTGATCAACCTCATCAAAGCGGTACAAGGCGAGACACCGGTCAAGGAAATCTGAGCCAGACCACGGCCCCTCTTCTTCCGGGAGAGGCGCGCCGTCGGTCGCCATCAAGCGCATTGGCTTGAATACTCGTCCGCGATGCTCATCAAAGGTGCATGTACCGCAATAATTGCTGCCATGCACCCGACCGCCCATTGATTCTGCGGAGGTTACGCACCATGAAATCACTTGCCGCAATCTGTCTTGCACTATTGCTCCTGAGCGTTCAGTCCGGCCACGCGGACACGCTTGATGCTTTTGTCGAGGAAGCGGCCCAGCAGAGCCTGTTCCAGAACAACAGCGCACACATCGCATTGGAAAAGGGCACCCTGCCCGAGGTCAAAGCCTTCGCCAGACAAATGATCGCCGACCATGAGCGTTTCGATAAGCAGCTCAGGCAACTGGGGCAAAGCCAGCGCATGGCGGTCCCCACAGAACCTTCGGTGGCATCGAAAGCCAAGCAACTGCGCCTTGAGTCTCGGGACGATGCCTTCGACCGCATCTACATCGATAGCCAGGCCGAAACCCTTGAGCAAAAGCTGATGCTATTCAAGAAAGAAGCCATGTCATCGCAAAATCCGCAGCTCAAGGCCTTTGCCCAATCCGCGCTCCCGGGCATCGAGAAACAGGCAAAAACCGCCCGGGATCTGCAGGAAAAACTCAAGCCTTCGGCTGGCGCTTTGAAATCCGTCAACCCTTGAGCGAAGCGGGGAACAATCAGAACTGTAAAAGAACCACGCCCACCAGTACGGCAATTACCGCCGATATTGCCGTCACCTGAGTGGAGGTCAGCGCCAATGCCGCGTCCTTCGAACGGCCGACGAAGCGACCACGCGTCTGATGCAACCCCGGCTGCGGCTCGAACAGGTTGTCCGGATGCTCGTTATCTTCAGGCTCATTGGTCTGCTGACCGGGCCAGGCACTGCGCGCCAGCAAGCGGTCGAGCAATCCCGGCATGACGGACTGGCCAATAATCGCCTTGATCGTCGACCACCCCAGCCACAACTCTCGCGGCGGATGCTTGACCACGCTGAAAATCGCCCGCGCTGCCACGTCGGGGTCATGAATCGGCGGCACCGGTTGCGGGCATCTGGGCAGTTTGTTGCGCGCCCAGTCGAACTGCGGCGTATTGATCGCCGGCAGTTGCACCATGCATACCCGGATGCGGCTGCGTTCATGCAGCAACTCGCAACGCAATGAATCGGTAAAACCGCGCACGGCGAATTTCGCCCCACAGTAAGCGGCCTGCAGCGGGATAGCGCGATAAGCCAATGCCGAGCCAACTTGAATAATCAGCCCCTTGTTGCGCGGGCGCATCAACGACAAGGCTGCCATCGTACCGTGGACGGTGCCGAGATAGGTCACCTGAGTGACGCGCTCGATCTCCGCAGCGGACAGTTGCTCTATAGGCGAAAGCACGGTGACCATAGCCGCATTGATCCAGACCGCCAGCGGCCCGAGCGTGGCTTCCAGTTGTTGGGCAGCCTCCTGCACGGCGAGCGCATCGGCGACGTCGACGCTGACGGTTTCAACCTGAACGCCATACGCTCGCAGTTCCTCTTGCGTAGCGGCAAGTCCCGCCGGATCCCGCGCCAGCAAGCCGATGCGGTAGCCGCCAGCAGCAAACCGATGGGCCACCGCGCGGCCAACGCCAGCACTGGCGCCGCTTATCACCACCAAAGGTTGCTCCTGCATGGATCGTCCTCTCTGACGCTCAATCAATCGGCCCGA
This sequence comes from Pseudomonas koreensis, assembly GCF_024169245.1. NCBI lineage: Bacteria > Pseudomonadati > Pseudomonadota > Gammaproteobacteria > Pseudomonadales > Pseudomonadaceae > Pseudomonas > Pseudomonas koreensis. Next base: position 2,824,638 of record NZ_JALJWP010000001.1, on the reverse strand, counting down.
TGTTGATCATCAGGTCATCACCCAGACCTTGCACCTTGGCCTGCACATCCACCGGCGTCTCGCTGGAAAAGTGCACAACGTAGCCCATGCCACTGCCGTCCTCTTCGATTGCGCTGACCCACAATTCAACCTCGTAGGCATCAAGCCCCAAAGCCTGGCCGAACTGCCGGTTGCGGTGATCGGAATCGGTTTCGTCCATCGGATATTCGCTCATTGCTCAAACCTCCTCGGGATTTGCAGATTTATCATGTTCGGAGCGGTCATAAGATGGACGCCCATAGCGCAGCATCAGTTCGATTTCTTGTTGATCACAGCCGCAACGGAGAACCATCGTGGATTTGTTGTTTCTTGGCACCTCTGCCGGCGTGCCGACCCGCCAGCGCAATGTCAGCGCCACGGCATTGATCGCCTCTGCCGGCAAAGGCTGGTATCTGATCGACTGCGGTGAAGGCACCCAGCATCAGGTGCTGCGTACACCGCTGTCGCTGAGCGAGTTGCGGGCGATTTTCATCACCCATGTCCACGCTGATCACTGCCTGGGCTTGCCGGGTCTGCTGGCGAGCACCGGTATGTCCGGACGCACCCGGCCGCTGGACATTATTCTGCCGACAGCGCTGCATCCCTGGCTGAGAATGAGCCTTGAGGTGACACAATCGCATCTGCCATTCGAGATCAACCTGCACGCGGTGGAAACGCTCACTGAGTGGCGCAACGTCAACGTTCAGGTGCAGACCGTCGAGCTTTCCCACCGTGTGCCGTGTCATGGTTATGTGTTCACCGAGTCGGACCCGGAGCCGCGTCTGGACGTGCAGCGGCTGGATGCCGAGGGCATCGAGCGCGGCCCACTCTGGGGCCAGTTGGCCCATGGTCAGGACGTGGAGATTGACGGTCGGATGCTGAATGCTCACGACTATCTGCTGAACGCGCGCCCTGATCGGCGCATCATTATCTGCGGCGATAACGATCGGCCGGCACTGCTGGCCGAGGTGGCGCAATCGGCGGATGTGCTGGTGCATGAGGCGACATTTGTACAGGCAGCAATCGACCGCGCTCGTGCCAGTTACGGCCACAGCAGCGCCGCTGCGGTCGCCGGTTTTGCCGAGGCCGCAGGGGTGCGCAATCTGGTGCTGACGCATTTCAGCGCGCGTTATCAGGCGAACCCGGCGCAGAGTCCGTCGATCGAAGATGTGCGTAGCGAAGCGGCGGCGCTGTATAACGGCCAACTGATTCTGGCGAGGGATCTGCAGCGCTACCACCTCGACCGCTTTGGTCATTTGCAGCCCGTAGCGATCGAGCGCAAACCGCTGCAGGTCGCGCCGTAATTCGATACCGCGTCCGCCTGGCTAACAGGCGGACGCTGGTGGGCAAAGGGTTACTTCTTGGCTTCCTTGTCCGGATCCGCCGAACGTTCGAGAAACGCTTCGGTCAGTTGCGGCAAGTGCTTGAGCAGCCATTCGGACATGGCCACTTCCTGCGGCAGAATCTTTTCGCAGGCCTTCTGTGTCTGCGTGTCCCCCGCCGCTTTCGCCGCCGCAATCAGCACGGTGTAGCTGGCGATTTCCATGTTCTCGAAAACGTAACCGGCCATGGCGCCCTTGATCACTTCGTCGCTCATCAAGGAGCCGCCGACCGCCTGACCGAACGCCATCAGCTTGCCGCCCAAGTCTTTGATCGTCGACGATTCACCGCCCAGACGTTGCAGGCATTCGTCGATGAGTTTCTGCTGGCCGAGGGTTTCTTCGATGTGCTGGTCGATGCGCGCCTTGAGCTTCGGGTAATGCTCCAGACGCTTGGATTGCGCCTTGAGCATCTGCTCGGCCTGTTGCTCCATGGCATGAGCGTCACGCAGCCAGTCGAGCAGGTTTTCCTGTGGAGTAGCCATTGTCGAGTCCTCTTCTTGATGATTTCACAGTGGTCAACCGGGGCGCGCCGTCGCATGCCTGGCGCGCCCCACGTGCCTTACAACCCAGGTTTGGCTTGCACGCCAGAGCCCAGATCCGCACCGGTGACCGGCTCGCTGTTGGGGTCGGACATGGTGCGCATTTTCATGTTCTCCAGCAGCGCTTCGTCGGCGCTGTCCAGTTGCACAGTGGCCAGACCATCGCCGCCGTCGACTGCTGGCGTCGGATCCTCGACAAACTCCCAATCGTCGCCCTGGTTCCACGGACCGCGCATGCTCTCGGTGCCTTGCGACATGTTGAAGTAGACGTTGGTAAATTCAGGCATGCCGGGCAGCTTGCCTTGCGGGAAGTTCGGCTGAATCGAGTGCAGGGCTTTTTCGAAGGACAACTGGTGCGCGATCTCGCGGGTCATCAGAAAGCCCAGCGCCTCTTTCACACCGGGATCATCAGTCACGTTCATCAAACGCTCATAGACGATCTTCGCCCTTGCTTCGGCGGCGATGTTGGAGCGCATGTCGGCGGTGGGCTCGCCGATGGTGTCAACGTACGCTGCCGTCCATGGCACGCCGGCCGAGTTGGTCAACGGCGAACCGGCACCGTAGAGCAGGCTGGTGATGTGCGAGTCATTGCCGTTGCCATTGAGCGAGCGATACAGCTCGCCCTCCTGCTCGACGCCTTCGGCCATCCGGCCTTTTGCGCCTTTGTTGAGCATGACGATGATCGAGCCAATGATCTCCAGGTGACTGAGTTCTTCAGTGGCGATGTCCATCAGCAGGTCTTTACGTCCCGGATCTTCCTCGGCCAGGGCTTGAGTGAAATAGCGCGAAGCCGCCGCCAGTTCACCTTGTGCACCGCCAAACTGCTCGAGCAACAGATTGGCCAGCCCCGGATTGGGCAAGGCAACACGTACGGTGTATTGAAGTCGCTTGTTATGTAGAAACATGACAAATCTCCTCAGTCGGATAAGCGTGGCAAGTCGTGGGTTAAAGCCTGCCTACCCTTTTGTGAAGCATTGTCTTTGCGGAAATTTCAAAAAATTTGAGGTAACAGGACAAATGGTTTGAACCGTGTGAGCAAGCGAAACGGCGACATGCCGCTGGTACGACGGGCACTTGGTTAAATGGAACCAATGACAAGAGATCGGGTTGTCAGTCCACGATTTCGAACTGGCTGGGCCCACCTGGGTCAACGCAGCAAATGCACCACCAACCCGACCAGCGCACATCCCAGCAACACCTGAATCACCCCGCGTTTGAAGCGAAACAGCGCAATGGCTGCGGCAATGGCAATCAATGCCGACGGCCAATCCAGGCTGCCGCTGAAGCCCTGCGGCCAGAGCACGTGGTAGCCGAAGAAACACGCCAGGTTGAGAATCACGCCGACCACCGCAGCGGTGATCGCAGTCAGCGGGGCGGTGAATTTGATTTCGTCGTGTGTCGATTCCACCAGCGGGCCGCCGACGAGGATAAACAGAAATGAGGGCAGAAAGGTGAACCACGTCACCAGCGCAGCGGCGACCGCGCCGGCAAGAAACACTTGATCGGCGCCGAACACCTGCGACACATAAGCCCCGACAAAACCGACAAACGCCACCACCATGATCAGCGGCCCGGGCGTGGTTTCGCCCAGCGCCAAGCCGTCGATCATCTGCGTCGGCGTCAGCCAGCCGTAGTGGCCGACCGCGCCTTGGTAGACATAGGGCAGCACCGCATACGCCCCGCCAAAGGTAAGCAGCGCAGCTTTGGTGAAGAACCAGCTCATCTGCGTCAGCGTGCCCTGCCAGCCGAACAGCGCCGTCAACACACCCATCGGCAATGCCCACAGCGCAACGCCGATCACAGCGAGCATGGCCAGTTTCGTCCAGCTGAAGCGGGCATGCGCTGGTGATGGCGTGTCGTCGTCGATCAACGCCGGGCCGAAAGACTTTTTCGCCGCGCCATGCCCGCCGACCCTGAACTTCTCGGGCGCCAGACGCCCGCCGAAGTAGCCAACCACCGCCGCGCCCAACACGATTAGCGGAAACGGCACATTGAACGCAAAAATTGCGGTAAACGACGCCGCCGCAATCGCCCACAACCAATTGTTCTTCAGCGCCCGCGAGCCGATGCGATGCGCCGCCTGCACCACGATGGCCGTCACCGCAGGCTTGATCCCGTAAAACAGCCCCGCCACCACCGGCACTTCACCAAAAGCGATGTACAGCCACGACAGGAAAATCAGGATGAACAGCGAAGGCAACACAAACAACGCACCGGCCACAATCCCGCCCCAGCTTCGATGCATCAACCAGCCGATGTAGGTCGCCAACTGCTGCGCCTCCGGCCCGGGCAGCAACATGCAATAGTTCAAGGCATGCAGAAAACGCCGCTCGGAAATCCAGCGCCGCCGCTCGACCAACTCCTGGTGCATGATCGAAATCTGCCCGGCCGGCCCACCGAAACTGATAAAGCCCAGCTTCAACCAGAACCAGAACGCCTCGCGCAAACTCACGGCTTGCGGCTTCACAGCGTCATCCCCCACCAACGGCTGAACTTCACTCATCGAGCTGTCCTTTTGTGCAGTCGGCAGGTTGTACCCGAAAAGCGTTGCGAACAAAACGCCAGAAACGAAAAAGCCCCCGTAATCAGCAATGATTACGGGGGCTTCGTCTTGTTCAATAATGGCGGAGAGATAGGGATTCGAACCCTAGGTACCGGTGAAGGTACAACGGATTTCGAATCCGTCCCATTCGGCCACTCTGGCATCTCTCCAACGGCGCGCATCATAACAACACTTTCGGTGGTTGCGAACCCCCCAAACGAAATTTTTTCCGTGCTATCAGATGCTTGCGTCGGTTAAAGCGGTACGCCCAGACGAGCGGCGACTTCTTCGTAGGCTTCGATGACGTCACCGAGGCCCTGGCGGAAGCGGTCCTTGTCCATCTTCTTCTTGGTGTCCTTGTCCCACAGACGGCAGCCGTCCGGGCTGAACTCGTCGCCGAGGACGATGGAGCCGTCGCTGAACACGCCGAACTCAAGCTTGAAGTCGACCAGCAGCAGGCCGGCGTCGTCGAACAGTTTGCTCAGGACTTCGTTGACCTTGAGCGACAGTTCCTTCATGCGCGCCAGTTGCTCGGCGGTGCCCCAGCCGAACGCCACGACGTGGGATTCGTTGATGAACGGGTCGCCCTTGGCGTCGTCCTTCAAGAACAGTTCGAAGGTGTACGGGTTGAGCTTCATGCCCTCCTCAACGCCCAGACGCTTGACCAGACTGCCGGCGGCGTAGTTACGCACGACGCATTCGACCGGAATCATGTCGAGCTTCTTGACCAGGCATTCGTTGTCGCCCAGCAGTTTGTCGAACTGGGTCGGCACGCCGGCCGCTTCGAGCTTCTGCATGATGAAGGCGTTGAACTTGTTGTTCACCATGCCTTTGCGATCGAGCTGTTCGATGCGCTTGCCGTCGAACGCCGAGGTGTCGTTGCGAAACAGCAGGATCAAGCGGTCAGCGTCGTCGGTCTTGTAAACCGATTTGGCTTTGCCGCGGTAGAGTTCTTCACGTTTTTCCATGATGGGCTCCGCTTGCTAAGTAGGTGGGCTAGGCGATGTGGCGCCAGTCGAGCCCTGAATCTTGATCGGCCAGTTGCAGCCAGTCCGGGTCGCACCCGAGGGTGTCGACAAAACATTGCCGGGCCAGCTGCGGCAGGTTGTTCTTGCTGCTCAGATGGGCCAGGACCAGGTGTTGCAAGCCCTGCCAGCCCAACTCGGCCACCAGGAATGCCGCCTGGTGGTTGTTCAGATGTCCGCGTTCGCCGCCCACCCGTTGCTTGAGAAAGTACGGATAGTGCCCGCGCGCCAGCATGTCGCGGCAATGGTTGGACTCGATCATCAACGCATCGAGGTCACGATAGCCATCCAGCACCCGCTCGCAGAACGATCCCAGGTCGGTCAGCAGGCCGAAGCGCCGCTGTTCCTGATCACTGAAGACGTACTGGGTCGGCTCCTGCGCGTCATGGGCCACGGCAATGACCCCGACGTTCAGCGCGCCGATCTGCAGTTGCTCGCCGCCGGCCAGAAAGCCGGCGGGTTCAAGCGGTTTGCGCATCCCGCGCAGCGTGCCGCGACTGAGGTAGACCGGCAGATTGTAGCGCCGAGACAGCAAACCCACGCCATGCACGTGGTCGGCATGTTCGTGGGTCACGAGTATCGCGCTCAGTTGCGCCGGGTGCACACCCAGGCGCAACAGGCGTCTTTCGGTTTCCCGCAGGGAAAAACCACAATCCACCAGCACGTACGTATCAGCACTGGCGATCAGCGTGCCGTTCCCTTGGCTACCGCTGCCGAGAACGGCAAAACGCATATCGGATCAGCCCAGGTTGTCCTGAATCACGCTCAACACTTTACGCGCGACATCGGCCGGCGCGACGGTGTTGATGTTCTTTTCGACGGTAACCTGGATGTTCTCGCCCACCTTGCTCAGGCGAACCTGATAACGCTCGGCACGGGCTTCGACTTCTTCCTTGCTCGGCGCGCTGCCGAACAGACCGCTGAAGAAGCCAGGCTTGTCGTCTTTGTTCTCGGCTTTTTCGGCCAGGTTGATGTAGTACAGGCCCAGGCTGCGGTTGATGTCTTCAACGCGCCATTCGCCCTGTTCCAGCGCACGGCCGACGCTCGACCAGGCGCGGTCCAGATCGGTACCGACGTTCAACACCGGGTTGCCGCTGCCGTCTTCGCTGAGGCTGACGCGGCTTGGCGCGTCGAAATCACGCGAGGCCAGCATCGACACCGAACCGCCCTTCTCCGAGGTACGGCTCATGCTCGCGAGCATGTCGTCGACCAGCGCAGCGTCCAGGCCAGTGTTGACCGAACGGTTGGTGAAAGCCACGTCGGCAGTGCTGCCGGCAGGACGCTCGGCGCTGACTACGTAGATTTCACTGGTGTTGCGCTGCACGCCCGGCTCGATACGCACGCGCACACGGGTTTCGCTGTCGCTGGCGATACCGGCCGCACTCAGGCGCTTGGCCATCGAAGCGGACAGCTCGTCGGAGTGCTGCCAGGTGGTGGTGAACTCACCGGTCTGCGGACGCTGTTCATCCAGACGGAAACCGTTGTCCTGGAAGAACTGCAGCGCCACTGGCCAGACTTCGGCCGGTGGATGCTGAGCCACGACCCAGCGCGAATCACCGCTCTTCTGCAACGAGTAATCAGTGGCATCGGCCACCGTCGACAACGGCTGGGGACGCGGAACAATGTATTCGCCCGTCGCGGTGTCGTCGGCCACGTTGCGCGGGATCGGCAACAGCGGATCGAGACGCTTGGCAGTGCTCACATCCGGTGGCAATTGCATCGGTGCAGTCTGTTGCGCTTGCAGGTAATCACTTCCACGGTCGCGGAAATAACCTTCCGGCCCCCAGACCCATCCGCAGCCACTGGTGCTGGAGATAATCAAGGCAAGTGCGGAAAGTCCGGCCATTCGCTTCATGCGTTGTACTTCCTCAATTAAACCAGGACGCTGGACTGGCGCAGGGCCGAGCGCAGCGTTTCATGACAAGGAGTGCTCAGCCAGGTCAGTGGCAGGCGGATGCCTTCGTGCATCAGGCCCATTTCGACCAAAGCCCATTTCACCGGAATCGGGTTGGCTTCGATGAACAGGTCCTTGTGCAGCGGCATCAGTTTTTCGTTGATTGCGCGTGCGGTGTCGGCGTCGCCTTTCAGCGCGGCCTCGCACAGGTCAGCCATTTCGCGCGGCGCGACGTTGGCGGTGACGGAAATATTGCCTTTGCCGCCCAGCAGGATCAGCTCGACTGCGGTCGGATCATCGCCGGACAGCACGATGAAATCCTTGCTCACGCCATCGATGATCGCTTTGGCGCGTTTCAGGTCGCCGGTGGCTTCCTTGATGCCGATGATGTTCGGCACAGTGGACAGACGAATCACAGTCTCGGCCTGCATGTCGCAGGAGGTGCGGCCGGGAACGTTGTAGAGAATCTGCGGAATGTCGACCGCTTCAGCGATGTGCTTGAAGTGCTGGTACAGACCTTCCTGGGTCGGCTTATTGTAATAAGGAACCACCAGCAGGCAGGCATCGGCGCCGGCGGCCTTGGCGTTGCGGGTCAGTTCGACGGCTTCGCGGGTCGAGTTGGCGCCGGTGCCGGCGATGACCGGAATGCGCCCGGCTACCTGTTTGACCACGGCTTTGATGACGGCGATGTGCTCTTCTACATCAAGGGTGGCCGACTCGCCGGTAGTCCCGACGGCGACGATGGCATGGGTGCCGTTCTTGAGGTGGAAGTCCACGAGTTTGCTGAGGCTGTCCCAGTCAAGACGCCCTTGTGCATCCATGGGAGTGACCAGTGCCACCATACTGCCCGCAATCATGAAACCGCTCCTGCCGGAAAAAGAGAGCGGTAATGGTACTGGCGCCAAGATGCTTGCACAAGCGAAGTACTGCGCCGCCGCCATTCCCCTTGGCGCCGCTTTTCGCTACCCTTCAGACTTTGATCGGTACAGATCAGCTTGTACGCCGGGTTCCAGCCTCCCTTTTCGGCCTCCCAGGCCCCGTTCCTGCGTCGCATCGACGCGCTCCCACACGTGGAGCGAGCCACGAGCGCCGGCCGGGTCTCTTTATACGGACCGCCAGAACAGGCACTCCCGGCCACCAATGCCCGTCAACCTACCGACCGCTCATCGCTTTAGGAATGCTGCATGTCCACCCCCACAGTTCGCGAACAATTCCTTGTCATCAGTGCCCTCGGCGCCAACCCCATGGAGCTGACCAACGTCCTGTGCCGCGCCAGCCATGAAAACCGCTGCGCCGTCGTCACCTCCCGCCTGACCCGCCACGGCGAGTGCAGCGCCCTGGTGCTGGAAGTCTCCGGTAGCTGGGACGCCCTGGCGCGCCTCGAAGGCAGCCTGCCGCTGCTGGCCAAGCGTCACGCATTCACCGTCAACGTGGTGCGTAGCGCGGCGCTGGAAAATCGCCCGCAGGCCCTGCCCTACGTGGCTTATGTAAGTTCGGCATACCGCCCGGACATCATCAATGAGCTGTGCCAGTTCTTCATGGACCACAACGTCGAGCTGGAAAACCTGACCTGCGACACCTATCAGGCACCGCAGACCGGCGGCACGATGCTCAACGCCACGTTCACCGTGACTCTGCCGGCCGGCACCCAGATCAGCTGGCTGCGCGATCAGTTCCTCGACTTCGCCGATGCGATGAACCTGGATGCCCTGATCGAGCCCTGGCGCCCACAAAATCCAATGTAAGGAAGCTTTCATGGCCGTCGTCATCGACCAACCGGTTGCGGATTTCACCGCGCCTGCGACCAGCGGGCAGACCGTCAGCCTGTCCGAACTCAAGGGCAAGCAAGTGGTGATCTATTTCTACCCGAAGGACAGCACCCCGGGCTGCACCACTCAGGGCCAGGGCTTTCGTGATCAATATGCGGCTTTCAAGGCTGCCAACACCGAAGTCTTCGGCATTTCCCGCGACAGTTTGAAGTCGCACGAAAACTTCAAAGGCAAGCAGGAATTTCCCTTCGAGCTGATCAGCGACAAGGACGAGGCGGTTTGCCAGTTGTTCGACGTGATCAAGCTGAAGAAGCTGTACGGCAAGGAATACCTGGGTGTTGATCGCAGCACTTTCCTGATTGATAAGGACGGCGTGCTGCGTCAGGAATGGCGTGGCGTGAAAGTGCCGGGGCATGTTGATGCGGTACTGGCGGCGGCTGAGGCTCTGAATAAAGCCTGATGTTTCTGTTGCGTCTTTAAAGACGCCTTCGCGAGCAGGCTCACTCCCACAGTTGGAATGCACTCAACTGTGGGAGTGAGCCTGCTCGCGAATAGCCTCTCTGCAAAATCCGGATCAACCGCTAAAGCAACGGCGCCACCACCGGCTCCTTGCGCGGCCATGCATCCAGCACAGCCTTGAACAGCGTCGCCAGCGGGATCGCAAAGAACACACCCCAGAATCCCCACAACCCGCCAAACAACAACACCGCACAGATGATCGCCACCGGATGCAGGTTGACCGCTTCCGAGAACAACAGCGGCACCAGCACGTTGCCGTCCAGCGTCTGAATGATTCCGTAGACCGCCATCAGATAAATGAACTGATCGCTCCAGCCCCACTGGAACAGCGCAATCAGCAGCACGGGCACGGTCACCACTACGGCGCCGACATACGGCACCACCACCGACAAGCCGACCAGCAACGCCAGCAGTGCCGCATAGTTCAGACCCAGCGCGATAAAAGCGATGTAGGTCACGCCGCCACAAATGACGATCTCGATGCCTTTGCCACGGATGTAATTGGCGATCTGCCGATTCATTTCCTGGGCAACGCGGGTTATCAGCGCGCGCTCGCGGGGCAGATAGCCGCGCACCCACTCGCCGATCATCGCCCGATCCTTGAGAAAGAAAAACACCAGAATCGGCACCAGCACCAGGTAGATCATGATGTTCACCAGCAGCGGCAAACTCGACAGCGAGAACGTCAGCGCCCACTGGCCGAACTTGCCTATCTCGCCCCGCGCCGCTTCGATCGCTTGCAAGACTTGCTCGTCGGACACCAGATGCGGATAGCGCTCCGGCAATAGAAGCAGCAACGATTGCCACTTGGCGAGCATACCCGGCAGTTCGTTGAACAGCGTGATCAACTGGTGCCACAACAGCGGCAGGACCACGACGATAAACAGCATCAGCGCGCCCATGAACAGGGCGAACACCAGCCCCACCGCCACGCCGCCGGGCACGCGCAGCCGCTCGAGCGTGACCACCAGGCCTTGCATCAGATACGCCAGCACCATCCCCGCCAATACCGGCGCAAGCATGCCGCCGAGGGTGAGCACGGCGGTGAAGGCGAGAACCAGCAGCACCGCCAGCACCACGGCTTCTTCATCGGAGAAGTAGCGCTGAATCCAGTCGCGTAACACTTTGAACATCAATAATCCCTTCGATTTTTAGCGCAGCGCTTCAGGCTTTCTTCAACCAGTAACGGTAGACCCCAGCCTCGTCTTCCTCACGTAGAAGTTCATGGCCGGCAAGTTTGGCAAAGGTGCGGAAGTCGCGTTGCGAGCCGGCATCGGTGGCGATCACCTTGAGCACAGCGCCGCTGGACAGTTTATTGAGTTCCATTTTCGCCTTGAGCAACGGCAACGGACAGTTCAGGCCACTGGCGTCCAGTTCCACGTCATGGGCTACAGCGTCAGTCATTGCGTCACTCCGTTCGGGTTGTCTAGCTGCCTAGAATATCTGGTCGCGGCTTCGGTGTCCGGCTACAGTAAGGTCTTTGTCCTCCAAGGCTTTGTGCATGACTTTTCTGCGCCCTACCCTGCTGACGCTCGCTTGCCTGCTCGCCTCACCAGGCTTTGCCGACGATCTGCCGTCACTTGGCGACGCCAGTTCTGCCATCGTCTCACCGCAACAGGAATACCAGCTCGGCCGTGCCTGGCTGGCCATGCTGCGCAGCCAGGTTTCCCAGCTCAACGATCCACAGCTCAAGGATTACGTCGAATCGAGCGTGTACAAGCTGGTGGAGACCAGCCAGGTTTCCGACCGACGCCTCGAATTCATTCTGATCAATAGCCCGCAACTCAACGCCTTCGCAGCACCGGGCGGTGTGGTCGGGGTCAACGGCGGTCTGTTCCTCAACGCCCAGACCGAGGGTGAATACGCCTCGGTGCTCGCCCACGAATTGGCGCACTTGTCACAACGCCACTTTGCTCGCGGAGTGGAAGCCTCACAACGCATGCAGGTGCCAATGATGGCAGCGTTGCTGGCCGGCATTGTGATTGCCGCCGCCGGTGGCGGTGATGCCGGCATCGCGACCATCGCCGGCACCCAGGCTGCGGCATTACAGGAACAACGGCGCTTCTCGCGGCAGAACGAACAGGAAGCCGACCGCATCGGCATCCTCAATCTGGAGAAGGCAGGTTACGACCCGCGCTCGATGCCGACCATGTTCGAACGCCTGATGCGCCAGTACCGCTTCGACGCCAAGCCGCCGGAATTCCTCCTGACTCACCCGGTCACCGAATCGCGTATCGCCGACACCCGCAACCGCGCAGAACAGGCGAAACCGGGTGGCATCGAAGACAGCATGCGCTATCAGTTGATCCGCGCACGGGTGCAGTTGATCTATGAGGAAACCCCGGGCCTGGGTGCCAAGCGGTTCCGCGCGTTGCTGGAAGAGAATCCGAAAAACGATGTGGCGCGCTACGGCCTGGCCATCGCCCAAATCAAGGGCGGGCAGTTGAACGAAGCGCGGGAAAACCTCAAGCAGTTGTTGGCCAAGTCGCCGAACGAGATCATCTACAACCTCGCTCAGGTCGATCTGGACATCACCAACAATCGCCTGCCTGATGCGCAGTCGCGGGTCGACCGCATGCTCACGCAGTTCCCGGGCAACTATCCGCTGAATCAGGTGCGTGTCGATCTGCTGCTGAAGCAGAATCGTGCCGCCGATGCCGAGAAAGCGCTCGACAGTCTGCTCAAGTCACGCCCGGACGATCCGGACGTCTGGTACCAGGTCGCCGAAACCCGTGGCCTGTCGGGCAACATCATTGGCCTGCACCAGGCGCGGGCCGAGTACTTTGCGCTGGTCGGCGATTACCGCCAGGCCATTCAGCAACTGGACTTCGCCAAGCGCAAGGCCGGCAGCAACTTCCCGCTGTCCTCGCGCATCGATGCCCGCCAGCGTGAGCTGATGGAGCAGGAGCGCATGGTCAAGGACATGATGGGCTGAGTTTTCCCGACAAGACAAAAGCTGCAGACACAAAAAAACCGCCTCCTTCGAGGCGGTTTCTTTTTACCTTGTTGCTGGCTTATTCAGCCAGTTTGAAGGTGATGAAGCTGGCACGACCCTGACGCAGCACGCGCATCGACACCGACCGGTTCTTCGGCAACGCCTTGGCGATGTCGGTGAACTCCTTGGCCGAGCCAATGGCCTGGTTATTCAGGTGGGTGATCACGTCACCCGGTTGCAGACCGATCAGGGCCGCAGGACCGTCCTGCACTTCCTTGATCACCACACCACCTTTGAGGTCGTAGGTTTTCTTCTGCTCGGCGGTCAATTCACCGACCGCAACACCGAGGCGGTTGCTGCTGGATTCAGCGCCGGATTTCGCCAGTGCGTTCAGCTCCTTGTCTTCATCCGGGATTGCGCCGACGGTCAGCTCGACATTCTTGCGCTTGCCTTCGCGAATCACTTCCAGATTGGCTTTGGCACCTGCCTTCAGCGCGCCAACCAGATGCGGCAGGTCAGCGGACATGACGATCGGCTGACCGTTCATGCTCAGGATCACGTCGCCAACCTGCAGGCCGCCCTTGGCCGCAGGGCCGTCATCCTGGATCTGCGCAACGAGGGCGCCGGCCGGCTTGTCCAGACCGAACGACTCGGCCAGGTCTTTGTTCACTTCCTGAATGACCACGCCGAGCCAGCCGCGGCTGACTTTGCCACCGCTCTTGAGCTGATTGGAAACGTCCATGGCCACGTCGATCGGGATTGCGAACGACACGCCCATGAAGCCACCGGAGCGGGTGTAGATCTGCGAGTTGATGCCGACCACTTCACCGTTCAGGTTGAACAGCGGGCCACCGGAGTTGCCCGGGTTGATTGGCACGTCGGTCTGAATGAACGGCACATAGTTCTCGTTCGGCAGGCTGCGACCTACGGCACTGACGATGCCTTGGGTCACGGTGTGGTCAAAGCCGAACGGCGAACCGATCGCGACGACCCACTGGCCGGCCTTCAGGTCCTGGGATTTGCCGAGCTTGAGCACCGGCAGATCCTTGCCTTCGATTTTCAGCAAGGCCACGTCGGAACGTGGATCGGTGCCGATCAGCTTGGCTTTCATCTCACTGCGGTCAGCCAGACGGACGAGGATTTCGTCGGCGTCGGCGATCACGTGGTTGTTGGTGAGGATGTAGCCGTCCGGCGAAATGATGAAACCCGAGCCCAGCGATTGCGCTTCACGCTGGCGACCGTCGCCACGCGGCGAGCGCTGCTGAGGCGGCATGCCGCGCTCGAAGAATTCGCGCAGCATCGGTGGCAGGCCTTCCAGGTCCGGCATCTGTTGATTGACTCGGCGGTCCGGCAGCTTCTGCGTGGTACTGATGTTCACCACCGCTGGCGAAGCTTGTTCGACCAACTGGGTGAAATCAGGCAGATCGGCCGCTTGCGCAGCAGGGACCGCCTGACCGAGCAACAGCACAGTGGCGAGGATGGAAAGGTAAGACTTCAAACTAGGTATCGACATACAGCTCCCGTTACGACGAGCAGGGTTAAGCGATATGGAGCAAAGGAACACCGGAAACCACAGACCGGCATTTTTGTTCCGGGAACAACAAACAAGGCCAGAGCCGTGAGGCTCTGACCTATAAAAAATTTTCAGGGGTTTTGCAAATGAAAATGCTCAGCAAACATTTCGACGTCTCGACGACGGAGTGGAAATGACTGAAATCAGCTCACTGCTTGCTGGTCGCAGCGCCATCGTTGTTACGCATCGATAGAGCGATCCGTTCAGCGGTGCCAATCGGGATCTCGCCGACCACGGTGACCATCATTTCACCTTGCGGCGTGGTCAGGCGGCGGGATACCGCGACGGTCGGGCCGAGCTGAGTGCGGGTGTCGGTGACGGTTGCACCGTTCAACGGCTCAAGAAATACGGAGAAACGCGCCAGACCATCGTCATACATCAGGCTGCTGACCTGGGTCTTGGTTTGCGCATCCTTGTGCGAACTGCTGCTGGTCAGCTCGAAACCTGGCGGCAACCAGTCCGAACGCCAATTCTGCACGGCTTTCGCTGCTGACGCCTTGTCGCTGCCGATGTTGATCGGCTTGCAATCGGCGTTTGCCAGCAATTCCTTGTCCGACGGAATTGCATCAGTGTCGAGGCTGGTGAACTGGAACCGTTCGAGCAACTGTCCCTTGTCGTTCAACAGTAACGACTTGAGTGGTAATCCGGTTTTCTTGTCCAGATGCAGCTCGAAGCCGTAGCGGTGCTGATCACGAGGGGTCAGCGACACGATCACTGCATCACGGCCGGCCACGCGCGACTTGCCAATAATGGCAAGGTCATACCAATTCTTCAGCTTTTTGGGATCCAGCGCACGGGCGGCAGCGTTGGGTGAATCACCCAGTCCCGCAATCAGGGTGCCGCTGACGCATTGAGTACGTCCATCAATGCGCACGACTTCCTGAGCCGAGCCATCGAGCTGCAACAGCCGCTCGCGGACCTGGCCATTCTGGACACGATGCCAGATGTTATGCGTGGAAAAACTGCCGTTGCGCTCGTATACGAAAGTGCCGTGGAAGCTTTGCTGCTGCTCGGCCTGGCCCAGACGGGTCAACCAGTCCTGGGCCTCATCAGCGTGGGCTGGAACAATGAACCAGCCACTGAGCAGAAGCGAAAGTAGAGGGATGGCGCGCATGATCCTCCTTAACGGTTTTCCAGGCTTGCGGCACGTGCATATGGCAGCGCGCTTTCAGTTCCTTTGAGTGCAGCCTGCTGAGCGTGCTGCCGCAGATAGCCTGGCAGACGCTGATCATGCCAGCCTGGCTGTCCTTGCAGAACGCCGTTGGCCATCGGGCCAGCCGCTTCCGAGCTCTCGCTGTAGCCAGCCAAAACGGCCGGACCCTTGACCTGTGGAGTGGCCAAAGTAGGCTGATTCGACTGCTGGGCCAGTTCAACACCGGCGATTTCGTCCTGGTTGTACAGGCGAACACCGGCCAGAACGGCCACGGTTACCGAAGCGGCAACAGCGAGGCGACCCAGGTTACGCCATGGGCTGCGGGATACTTTGGCCGGAGCCGTTTCGTCTTCCAGCGCAGCGGACACTGCCGCAGCGATATCCAGACGCGGAAGCAGCAGATCCTTGTGCATGGCTGCCCGAGCGATCTGGTAACGAGCCCAGGTCTCACGGGTATCAACATCATCCAGTGCGCTGAGCACTCGACGCAATTCCAGTTCGTCCGCTTCGTTATCCATCACTGCGGACAGCGATTCCTGCAGGGCTTCACGACTCATGGCGTTCCTCTCTTGGCTGTCGCCGCTGTCTCAGTTTTCCTGCAACAACGGTTGCAGGGCTTTATCGATGGCCTCCCGAGCGCGGAAAATCCGGGAGCGCACGGTACCCACCGGACACTGCATGACGCTCGCAATGTCCTCGTAACTCAGACCATCGAATTCACGTAAAGTTAAAGCCGTACGCAAATCCTCTGGCAGTTGCTGAATGGTTCGATGGACAGTGCCTTCGATCTCATCCCGCAGCAATGCACGTTCCGGTGATTCGAGATCCTTGAGGCCGTGATCGCCATCGTAGAACTCTGCATCCTCTGAACTTACATCGCTATCCGGCGGCCGACGGCCGCGGGAAACCAGGTAGTTCTTTGCCGTGTTAATGGCAATACGATACAGCCACGTATAAAACGCACTGTCACCGCGGAAATTTCCAAGTGCCCGATACGCCTTGATAAAGGCTTCCTGAGCAACGTCCTGGGCTTCATGGGTGTCGTGCACAAAACGCACGATCAACCCGAGAATTTTGTGCTGATATTTCAGCACCAGCAGATCGAAAGCTCGCTTGTCGCCACGCTGAACGCGTTCGACCAGCTGCTGATCCTCTTCCTGGGTTAGCATGAACACTCCTCGATAAGCCCGGAGGAGACTTGCATTACTAAACGACCAGACTTGCAAACATAGACTCGGGCTTTTCGCAAAAGTTCTCCCCCTCCAAGCAAGTTTCCTGCGGGCTCTGATTTGGCACGCACGAAAAACGCAGCGCGGGATAAACCGGCTGCGCGAATAATCTTGTTATCGGTTTCGCCGGCAGGAATCCAACCGCAGATTCCGCACTGAAGCCGACACTGTCCCTGGTTTCTGGCACCGTCTATTGATCTTGGCGCTTTGGCAAAAGTTCCAATTATTTATAGCCGTACCCACCTGACATTGCGCAACCATGGGCGGAAAAGTCTGTTTCAGCGCCGATACAGGTGTCTTTTCCCACACACCGTGAAAAAAACTTCCGACGAAGCACAGGGCTTTTTACTGCGCAGTAGTCTCACAATGCCATCTGGGCCCGGCTATTGTGCCGTCCAACCCCTCTATATACTAGTGGGCTGTGTGGCTGTCTTGACTCGCCGATCCAGCTGTCTTGCGCCACCCCCTCCCGGGTCGCTTTGAGCGGAATCCTGAAATGAGCCAACAGTTTCAACACGATGTTCTGGTGATTGGCAGCGGTGCTGCCGGTTTGACTCTCGCGCTGACCTTGCCCGGTCATCTGCGCATTGCCGTATTGAGCAAAGGCGATCTCGCCAACGGTTCGACATTCTGGGCCCAGGGCGGCGTCGCCGCAGTGCTCGACGATACCGATACTGTCGAATCCCACGTCGACGACACCCTCAACGCTGGCGGCGGTTTGTGCCACGAAGATGCGGTGCGTTTCACCGTCGAGCACAGCCGCGAAGCCATCCAGTGGCTGATCGACCAGGGCGTGCCGTTCACCCGTGATGAACAGTCCGGTACCGAAGATGGCGGTTTCGAATTTCATCTGACCCGCGAAGGCGGCCACAGCCATCGGCGCATCATCCACGCGGCCGACGCCACCGGCGCTGCGATCTTCAAGACCTTGCTGGCCCAGGCCAAAGAGCGCGCGAACGTAGAGCTGCTGGAACAGCGCGTTGCCGTCGATCTGATCACCGAGCGTCGTCTGGGCCTGGACGGCGATCGCTGCCTCGGCGCCTACGTGCTGAACCGCGCCACCGGCGAAGTCGATACTTACGGCGCCCGCTTCGTGATCCTCGCCTCGGGCGGAGCCGCCAAAGTCTACCTTTATACCAGCAACCCGGACGGCGCCTGCGGTGACGGCATCGCCATGGCCTGGCGTTCCGGTTGCCGGGTGGCCAATCTGGAATTCAACCAGTTCCACCCGACCTGCCTGTATCACCCGCAAGCCAAAAGCTTCCTGATCACCGAAGCCCTGCGTGGCGAAGGCGCGCATCTGAAGCTGCCCAATGGCGAGCGCTTCATGTACCGCTTCGACAAACGCGCCGAGCTGGCGCCTCGCGACATTGTCGCGCGGGCGATCGACCATGAAATGAAGCGTCTGGGCATCGACTGCGTCTATCTCGACATCAGCCACAAGCCCGAATCGTTCGTCAAAAATCACTTCCCGACTGTTTATGAGCGCTGCCTGGGCTTCGGCATCGACATCACCAAACAACCGATCCCGGTCGTTCCTGCCGCGCACTACACCTGTGGCGGTGTGATGGTTGATCAGCACGGTCGCACCGACGTGCCTGGCCTCTACGCCATCGGCGAAACCAGCTTCACCGGTCTGCACGGCGCCAACCGCATGGCCAGCAACTCGCTGTTGGAATGCTTCGTTTACGCCCGTTCGGCAGCAGCTGACATTCTCGCGCAACTTGATGAGGTCGCGGCGCCAAACGCCCTGCCCGTCTGGGACGCCAGCCAGGTCACCGACTCGGACGAAGACGTGATCATCGCGCACAACTGGGACGAGCTGCGCCGATTCATGTGGGACTACGTTGGCATCGTGCGCACCAACAAGCGCCTGCAACGGGCACAGCATCGGGTGCGCCTGCTACTGGACGAGATCGATGAGTTCTACAGCAACTATAAAGTCAGCCGTGACCTGATTGAGCTGCGCAATCTGGCGCAGGTGGCCGAGTTGATGATCAGCTCAGCCATGGAACGCAAGGAAAGTCGCGGGCTGCATTACACCCTCGACTACCCGGACCTGCTGCCCGAAGCGCTCGACACTATTCTGGTGCCGCCCACCTACGCCGGCTGAACTTGAGCCGCACTCGCAGGCGTCGGTGCAGATCCGCCGCTTGCGAGTCCCGTGGCACGCAGATCGATCTGACCCGCCATTCTCCACGCAAGCGAAAACGCAGCACCACAATCAGCGGCAGCGCCAGGCTGTCCGGTCGCAGCTGCGCAGCCTGCCAACCCTTGGCCTGATTCCACATCTGCCAGCCATCGCCGTCGCGCCGTAACCCGCAAAATGCTTGCGGATGACTCAGCAGAATCTGCCGGGGTATCACCCAAAAGCCATGCAACAGACAGCCGGAAACACCAGCCAGACTGGCCCAGAGCGGAATAGACAACAGAAACAAAGAACCCGCGGCGAACGCCTGGGCCAACAGATACGCCGCCAGCAACTGCCGTGAGGCATGCCAGCGGCATTCGAACGTATTACTTGGGCTGAACACGATCCAGAATCATCCGGACCATGCGCTGCAGCTCGGGGTCTTCCGACTCGCTGCGCTCCATGAACCAGCCGAACATGTCCTGATCCTCACAGGTCAGCAAACGCACGTAGAGATCGCGATCCACTTGATTGAGGTGCGGATAAACCTCATGCACGAACGGCACCAGCAACACGTCAAGCTCAAGCATCCCGCGACGGCTGTGCCAAAAGAGGCGATTCAGTTCAACTTGTTCGACCATGGAGCCCTCCTCGAATTTGCCCGGCAGTATACAGCCCCGGCGCGGGCCGCACAGTCGGCTTTGGTCGGGCACCCTTGATCCTTTATCAACTACCCATTTCAACCCTGCCCCCTTATGATGTGCCCCAGTCTATTTACCCTGCGATGACCCATGGCCGATTCTGCTTTTTTCTGCACCCTGTCTCATGAAGGCGTACTCGCGGTTCGCGGTGCGGACGCCGGAAAATTCCTGCAAGGCCAGTTGACCTGCAATATCAATTACCTGAGTGACTCCCGCGCCAGCCTCGGCGCCCGCTGCACGCAGAAAGGCCGGATGCAGTCGAGCTTCCGTATCCTGCTGGAAGGTGACGGTGTGGTGATGGCGATGGCCAGCGCGTTGCTCGAGCCACAACTGGCCGACCTGAAAAAGTACGCAGTGTTCTCCAAATCGAAACTGACCGATGAAAGCGCCGCCTGGGTGCGCTTCGGCCTGGAGCATGGCGACGCAGCGCTGACAAGCCTCGGTCTATCCCTGCCCGCCGAAACCGACAGCGTTGTGCGCAATGAAGGCCTGATTGCAATTCGCGTCTCCCCCGAGCGCGCCGAACTCTGGGTGCCAGCCGCTCAGGCGCAAAACATCCAGAGCCAATTGTCCTCGACGCTGCCTGAGGCCGAGCTGAATCAATGGCTGCTGGGCCAGATCCGCGCCGGTATCGGTCAGGTCATGCCGAGCACTCGCGAGCTGTTCATCCCGCAGATGCTCAATCTGCAGGCGGTTGGCGGCGTGAGTTTCAAGAAAGGCTGCTACACCGGCCAGGAAATCGTTGCGCGCATGCAGTACCTGGGCAAGCTCAAGCGTCGCCTGTACCGCTTGCGCCTCGACGCGGCCGAATTGCCAGAGCCCGGCACTCAATTGTTCGCGCCCAGCCACAACAGCTCGATCGGCGAAGTGGTGCTGGCGGCCAATGCCGAGGGAAACATTGAACTCCTGGCCGTGTTGCAGGCCGAAGCTGCCGAAGCCGGTGATTTGCATCTGGGCGCCCCCGAAGGCCCCGCGTTGCACGTGCTCGACCTGCCTTACGAACTGGATCGCGACCGCGAAATCCAGCGCTGATCGCAGCATTGTTGCAACACCCTAGAGAGTCCAAATGAGCGAACTGGCGGAAAAGGTCCAACAGGATTTGGTTGCGGCCATCGATAACGATGACCTGGTTCTGCCAACGTTGCCGGAAGTGGCCCTGCAGATTCGCAAGGCCGCCGAGGATCCGGAAATCAGCGTCAGCGATCTGAGCAAAGTCATCGGCCGCGACACTGCACTCTCGGCGCGCCTGATCAAAGTGGTCAACAGCCCACTGCTGCGCGCCGCGCAGGAAGTCACCGACCTGCACACCGCCATCACTCGCCTGGGCATCAACTACAGCAGCAACCTGGCAATCGGTCTGGTCATGGAGCAGATCTTCAATGCCCGCTCCGAAGTAGTCGAACAGAAGATGCGCGACGTCTGGCGCAGCAGCCTGGAGATCGCCGGCGTCAGTTATGCCTTGTGCCGTCGTTACACCCAACTCAAGCCCGATCAGGCGGCACTCGGCGGGCTCGTGCATCAGATAGGTGTGTTGCCGATTCTGACTTACGCCGAAGATCACAATGAACTGCTCTCGGATGCGGTCAGCCTGACCCATGTGATCGAGCAGATTCATCCATTATTGGGCGAGAAGTTGCTGCGGGTCTGGGAGTTTCCCGAGCGCCTGGTGCAATTGCCATTGCTGTACGAGGACTTTCAGCGCGACTCGGCCAAAATCGATTACGTCGATTTGGTGCAAGTCGCGAACCTTTATTGCCGCAAGGGTACCGACCATCCCTTCGCGCGGATTGATCCGCTGAGTGTTCCGGCGTTCAGAAAGCTGGGGATTGATCCGGAGAACAAGCAATTTTGCGCCGATCTGGAAGAATCGCGGTCGATGTTTTACTGATCCGGGACCGCGAAGCGGCCCGCCCAGCCACCACAATCACCCCGCGATAAAACTCACCCGCACCTTCAACCCCGCCTGCTCGCCATCGTGCAAGGTGATCTGCGCCAGATGCGCCCGGCAGATCTCGCCGACAATCGCCAGGCCCAGGCCTGAACCGGCGACTTGCTGATTGCGCCGATAAAACCGCTCGAACACCCGGTCGCGCTCTTCCAGCGGAATACCCGGCCCGTCGTCCTCAACCTCAAGCACCGCCGGTGCCGTCACCCGCAAAATCACATTGCCCCCCGGTGGCGTATGCGCCAGCGCATTGTCGACCAGATTGCTCAGCAGCTCGTTGAGCAACGTCGGTTCCCCGCGCAGCCACACCGGCTCATCCGCCTCCAGGGCCAGCGCCACGCCACGCTTGTGCGCCAGTGGCGCCATGGCCATGCCTAGCTCTCGAGCCAACTGACTCAGATCGAGCAGCTGCGCGCCGCCCTCGGCAATCGCCCGCGCACCGTTTTCGACGCGGGCCAACGACAGCAACTGATTGGCCAGATGGGTCAGGCGATCGGTACTTTGCGCGGATGACTCCAGAGTCGTGCGCCAAGTCTCGGGCTCATTCGAACGCAAGCCCAGTTCCAGCCGCGCTTTTAGCGCCGCCAACGGTGTGCGCAATTCGTGGGCGGCATCGGCGATGAACTGCGCCTGGCGCTCGAACTGGCCCCGCAGGCGCTCGGTGAAATGGTTGAGCGCGCGAACCAACGGCCCCAGCTCATGCTGGACTTCCACCAGCGGCAGAGGCCGCAAGTCGTCCGGCTGACGCTCTTCGACGGCGGTGCGCAAGCGCTCCAGCGGGCGCAGCGCCGCGCTCACCGCAAACCACACCAGCAACAACGCACCGACGGCCAGCATGCCCAGACGCAGCAACGTATCCGCCGCCAGACTGCGCGCCATGCTGACGCGCGCTTCGTCGGTTTCGGCCACGCGAATCTCCGCCATGCCGTTCATGTTCGGCTCACTCACGGCTTTGAGCAGGCTGACCACGCGTACGTTCTGGCCGTTGTACTTCGCGTTATAAAAGCGCGCAAGGGCCGGATAGCTGTCAGTTCGCGGCGTACCGGGTGGTGGACCGGGGAGGTTTTCGTAGCCGGAAATCAGCTTCTGGTGGATGTCGTTGACCTGATAGTAAATGCGCCCGGCGCTGTCGTAGGCGAAGGTGTCCAGTGCCACGTAAGGCACGTCGGCGCTGAGGCTGCCATCGCGCTGCGACAACCCGGCCGCAATGGTCCGTGCCGAGGCCAACAGCGTGCGGTCATACGCGGTGTCGGCGGCTTCGCGACCATTCCAGTAAGCGCTCAAACCACTGGCGAGCATCAACACCACCAGCAACCAACCGAGGTTCCACAGCAACCGCCAGCGCAGGCTGCTGGGCTTATGCATCGCGGCTTTCCAGCAGGTAGCCGAGGCCGCGGAAGGTGACGATGGCCACGGGCTGGCCGTCGAGTTTTTTGCGCAAGCGGTGCACGTAGATTTCGATGGCGTCGGGGCTGGCTTCCTCGTCGAGGCCGAACACCTGCGCGGCCAATTGCTCTTTGCTCATCACCCGCCCCGGCCGCGCGATCAGCGCTTCGAGGACGGCTTGCTCGCGCGAGGTCAGAGTCAGCAGTTCTTCGCCAAGGGTGAAGCGTCGGGTGTCGAGGTCATAGGCCAACACGCCACAGCGCTGCTGGCGCTCGCCGCCCAGCACACTGCGGCGCAGCAAGGCTTTCACCCGTGCTTCCAGTTCCGTCAGTTCAAACGGCTTGGCCAGGTAATCGTCAGCACCGAGATTGAGGCCATGCACGCGGTCTTTCACGTCACTGCGCGCGGTCAGCATCAGCACTGGCAGATTTTTGCCGCGGGCACGCAGCCGCGCCAGCACCTCGAAACCGTCCAGGCGCGGCAGGCCGACATCGAGGATCGCCACGGCGTATTCCTCACTGCCCAGCGCCAGGTCGGCGGCCACGCCATCGTGCAACACATCCACGGTCAGACCGGTGCTCTTGAGCGCCTGAGCCACGCTTTCGGCCAGTTGCAAATGGTCTTCGACGAGCAGGACACGCATGGATTGTTACCTCGTTCAGGGTTGGCCGACGCCGCGCTTTGCCGCGGAGTTTACAGCCGCAACCGCCGCTGTGAAGCCTGAAAACCGTGAAAGACAACTGAAAGGTTGCTGAAAGGTTAGCCGGTTAGAGTCCGCCCACGGACAGTTTCGACTGTCATCGCTGCTGCCACACAGCGCAACGCAAAACGCCACGAAGCGTTTTCGACCAATAAGAACAATAATCGGAGTACATCCGCATGTCGTCCATGCACGCTCAGGCTTTCTCACAGGCCGACACCCTGCGCTACAACCCCGCCCTCGCCGGTTCTTCCGTGACGGGCCACGCCGTTTTTCCTTCCGATATTCCAGTCAATGCGTCCGCGCAACGAACACTTGCGCCCGCTGCTGAGCAAAGCGTTGCCCTTTGGTAATTCTGCACGTCCATAACAACAACTCCCAAGGAGACTCAGATGAACTTATCACTGCGTAAAGTTGCGCTCGCCGCTGGGGCGATGCTGTTTGCCGGCCAACTGATGGCCGAACCGAAACGCCCGGAATGTATTGCTCCGGCCTCCCCCGGCGGTGGTTTCGACCTGACCTGCAAACTGGTGCAGAGCGCACTGGTCAACCAGAAGCTGTTGAGCAAACCGATGCGCGTGACCTACATGCCCGGCGGTGTCGGCGCGGTGGCGTACAACGCAGTGGTTGCGCAACGTCCGGCGGATGCCGGCACACTGGTCGCCTGGTCCAGCGGTTCGCTGCTGAACCTGGCTCAGGGCAAGTTCGGTCGCTTCGATGAAACCAACGTGCGCTGGCTCGCGGCGGTCGGCACCAGCTACGGCGCCATCGCGGTGAAAAGCGATTCGCCCTACAAGACCCTCGACGATCTCGTTCAAGCACTGAAGAAAGATCCGGGCTCGGTGGTCATCGGCTCAGGCGGCACCGTCGGCAGTCAGGACTGGATGCAAACTGCATTGATCGCCAAGGCTGCCGGGATCAACCCGCGCGAACTGCGTTACGTGGCACTCGAAGGCGGCGGCGAAATCGCCACTGCCCTGCTCGGCGGTCATATCCAGGTCGGCAGTACCGACATTTCCGACTCCATGCCGCATATCCAGAGCGGCGACATGCGTCTGCTCGCAGTATTCGCCGACAAGCGTCTCGACGAGCCGGAAATGAAGGACATCCCGACCGCTCGCGAGCAAGGCTACGACATCGTCTGGCCGGTGGTGCGCGGCTTCTACCTCGGGCCAAAAGTCAGCGATGAAGACTACGCCTGGTGGAAAGACTCGTTCGACAAGCTGCTGGCCTCCGACGAGTTCGCCACGCTGCGCGATCAGCGTGAACTGTTCCCGTTCGCCATGACCGGCCCGGAACTCGACACCTATGTGAAGAAGCAGGTCGCGGACTACAAAGTGCTGGCCAAAGAGTTCGGCCTGATCCAGTGATCGTCTCTGTCTAGTGGCCGCGCTTCCCGCTTCGGGGGCGCGGCACAGGAGTTCTCATGCTTATTCAACGCATTTTCGCCTCGGTGTTGCTGCTGGTGTGTGCCGGTCTGGCACTGATGGCGTGGCCGTACCAGGCGGCTTTTTCCTATGAACCGGTCGGCCCGCGCGCCTTCCCGCTGCTGATGCTTGGCCTGATGGGCCTGGCGCTGCTGTACATGGTGTTTCGCCCGGCGCCGATCAAACACAGTGAAGACGAGCCGCCGCTGGACCGCGAAACCCTGACCAAGATTGCTATTTGCGTCGCGCTGTTGCTGGTGTTCGCCGGCCTGTTCGAACCACTGGGTTTCATCCTCAGCAGCATGGTCATCGGCATTCCGATGGCGCGTCTGTACGGCGGCCGCTGGGTGCCGAGCATCGTCGTCACGACGCTGATGGCCATTGGTCTGTACCTGTTGTTCGATCGGGTGATGGAAGTCCCGCTGCCCCTTGGCCTGCTCGACGTGCTGGAGAACTGATATGGATACCCTCGGTTATTTGGGTCAAGGCTTCGGCGTCGCGCTGAGCCCGTACAACCTGGTCACGGCGCTGACCGGCACCTTGATCGGCACCGTCGTCGGCCTGCTGCCGGGCCTCGGCCCGATCAACGGCGTGGCGCTGCTGATCCCGATTGCGTTCGCACTCGGTTTGCCGCCGGAGTCGGCGCTTATCCTGCTCGCGGCGGTGTATCTGGGCTGCGAATATGGCGGCCGGATCAGCTCGATCCTGCTGAACATTCCCGGCGAAGCTTCCACCGTAATGACCACGCTCGACGGCTACCCGATGGCCCGCAAAGGCATGGCCGGTGTCGCGTTGTCGCTGTCGGCGTGGAGTTCGTTCATCGGCGCGTTCATCGCCACCTGCGGCATGGTCTTGTTTGCGCCGCTGCTGGCGAAGTGGGCGATTGCCTTTGGACCTGCGGAATACTTCGTGTTGATGGTGTTTGCGATCGTCTGTCTCGGCGGCATGGCCGGTGATCGACCGTTGAAGACCTTTATTGCGGCGTTGATCGGTCTGTTCCTGTCCAGCGTCGGCATCGACGCCAACAGCGGCGTGTACCGTTTTACCGGCGACAACATTCACCTGACCGACGGCATTCAATTCGTGGTGCTGGTGCTGGGTCTGTTCTCGATCAGCGAAATCCTCCTGTTGCTGGAGAAAACCCATCGCGGCCAGGAAGCGGTAAAAGCGACCGGGCGCATGATGTTCAACTTCAAGGAAGCGGCTTCGGTGTTCGTGGTGAACATTCGTTGCGGCCTGCTCGGTTTCATCATGGGCGTGTTGCCGGGTGCGGGCGCGACACTGGCCAGTGCCGTGGCCTACATGACCGAGAAGCGCATCGCCGGGGCCAGCGGCAAGTTCGGCCAGGGCGACGCCCGTGGCCTGGCTGCACCGGAAACCGCCATTGGCGCTTCGGCCTGTGGCGCGCTGGTGCCGATGCTGACGCTGGGCGTACCGGGTTCGGGCACCACGGCGGTGATGATCGGCGCGCTGTCGCTGTACAACATCACCCCAGGCCCGCTGCTGTTCCAGCAACAACCTGACATCGTCTGGGGCCTGATCGCGTCGTTGTTCATCGCCAACATCATGCTGGTGATCCTCAACATCCCGATGATCCGCATTTTCACGCGCATCCTCGCCGTGCCGAACTGGGCACTGGTGCCGGTCATCGCGATCATCACCGGGATTGGCGTCTACGCCGTTCATGCCACCACTTTCGACCTGTTCCTGATGGTCGGCATCGGCATCTTCGGCTACATCCTGCGCAAGCTCGACTTCCCGTTGTCGCCAGTATTGCTGGGCTTCATCCTCGGCGGTCTGATGGAGCAGAACCTGCGTCGCGCGCTGTCGATCTCCAACGGTGCGCTGGAAATACTCTGGTCGAGCCCGATCACTTTCGGTGTGTGGGTGCTGACGGCGCTGATGCTGGTGTTCCCGCTGATTCGCATCTGGCGCAAACGCGCGGTCGCTCGTCGCGCCATCGCCGATGTCTGATCGCTCGTCCCTGAAAGCCTGGTGGGGCACCCCGCTGGTCGGTCTGCTTGGCGGTTTCATCGCCAGCCAGATCGGCTGGCCGCTGCCGTGGATGGTCGGCTCGCTGCTGGCGATCATCCTCGTGCGCTGCCTGACCCCGTGGCAACTGGCGGAAATCCCTGGCGGCCGCAAGTGCGGCCAGTGGATCGTCGGCATCGGTATCGGCCTGCACTTCACCCCGCTGGTGATGGAGCAGGTGCTCAGTCATTTCGGTCTGATCTTCTTCGGAGCGCTGGTCACCAGCCTGTCGGCGGTAGTTGGCGTGTGGCTGATGCGCCGCACCGGCGAGGATCGCGCCACTGCATTTTTCTCCAGCATGCCCGGTGGTTCCGGGGAGATGGTCAACCTCGGCGCGCGCAACGGTGCTTTGCTCAGCCATGTCGCGGCGGGGCAAAGTCTTCGCGTATTGGTGGTGGTGTTATGCGTGCCGGCGGCGTTCAAGTATCTGCTCGGTGACGGCACGCCGATTTCTCACGCCGGCAGCGTCGATTGGCGCTGGCTGGCGATTCTGTTTCCGGCGGGCGCCCTGCTCGCCTGGCTCTGGCAGCGTCTGCGCCAACCCAATCCGTGGCTGTTCGGGCCTTTGCTGGTGAGTGCGGCGGTGAGCATCACTTGGGATTTGCACATCGGCTTGCCCAATGGGGGCAGTCAGATCGGCCAGTGGCTGATCGGTAGCGGCCTGGGCTGTCACTTCAACCGGCAGTTCTTCCGCCGCGCGCCGTCGTTCATGGGGCGGACGTTGATCGGCACGGCGCTGACCATGTTGATCGCGTCACTGGCGGCGCTGGGCTTGAGTGCGCTGACCCATCTGGATCTGCGTTCGCTGACCCTGGGCATGATGCCGGGGGGGATTGCCGAGATGAGCCTGACGGCAGAGACCCTGCAATTGTCGGTGCCACTGGTGACGGCGATGCAGGTGATGCGGTTGTTGTTTGTGCTGTTTCTGGCAGAGCCGTTGTTCAGGTACTGGAATCGTAATCCAGCATGAGTCTTGAGACCGAGTCGCCCCTTTCGCGAGCAAGCTCGCTCCCACAGGGGGTTTGTGGCTTGCACACAATTCCTGTGGGAGCGAGCCTGCTCGCGAAGGGGCCAACCCAGTCGACACATCAAATCGATGGAAGGCGCCAGTCGATCGGTGTTTCGCCATTCTGTTCGAGAAACTTGTTGGTCCGGCTGAAATGCCCACAGCCCAAAAACCCGCGATAGGCCGACAACGGCGACGGATGCACCGACGTCAGCACCAGGTGCTTGGTGGCGTCAATCAGCTTCTGCTTGCTCTGCGCATGGGCGCCCCAGAGCATGAACACCAGATGCGGCTGCCGTTCGCTGACCACCTCGATGATGCGGTCGGTGAAGTGTTGCCAGCCTTTGTCCTTGTGCGCATTGGCGTTGGCGCGCTCGACGGTCATGGTGGTGTTGAGCAGCAGCACGCCCTGATCGGCCCAGCTCTGCAGGTAGCCGTGGTTGGGAATGTCGATGTTGAGGTCGCGCTTCAGCTCTTTATAGATGTTCACCAGCGACGGCGGCGCCGGCACGCCCGGTTGCACCGAGAAGCACAGACCGTGGGCCTGGCCCGGGCCGTGATACGGATCCTGACCGAGAATCACCACTTTCACCTTGTCCAGGGGCGTGGAGTTCAGCGCATTGAAAATCAACGGCCCGGGCGGGTAGATCTCCTTGCCGGCCGCCCGCTCCTGCTGCAGAAAGCTGCGCAACTCTGCCATATAAGGCTGGTCGAACTCAGCACGCAGTGCCTCCTTC
Organism: Pseudomonas koreensis; assembly: GCF_024169245.1. Taxonomy (NCBI): domain Bacteria; kingdom Pseudomonadati; phylum Pseudomonadota; class Gammaproteobacteria; order Pseudomonadales; family Pseudomonadaceae; genus Pseudomonas; species Pseudomonas koreensis. The sequence goes on along the minus strand of NZ_JALJWP010000001.1, from coordinate 2,795,996 downwards.
CAGCTCGGTTCGAGTTTGATACGGTCGTCAGCAGTCATGGTCATATCCGGCAAAAGCAATGGGGCGAACCCTAGGAAAGCCGACCACGCTTGTCAATTGATCTGATGCAGATCCGGCACTTTCCCACGCAACGATCATACTGATCGTTCAAATTCCTGATCGAGGTCACGATGAATCTGCACTTCGAAGAACTCACCGGCACTGACGGCGCGCGCATCGGCATCGCCAGCCTGGATGCCGAAAAGTCGCTGAACTCGCTGTCCCTGCCGATGATCAACGCCCTCAGCGACAAATTGAAAGTCTGGGCCGATGATCCGCAAATCGTCTGCGTATTGCTGCGCGGCAACGGTGCCAAGGCCTTCTGCGCCGGTGGCGAGGTGCGCAGCCTGGTCGAAGCCTGCCGCGCTCATCCCGGCGAAGTACCGCCACTGGCTGCGCAGTTTTTCAGCGCGGAATATCGTCTGGATTACAGCCTGCATACCTATCCGAAACCGCTGATCTGCTGGGGCCACGGTTACGTGCTGGGCGGCGGCATGGGCCTGTTGCAAGGCGCGAGCACGCGGATCGTCACGCCGAGCAGCCGTCTGGCGATGCCGGAAATCGCCATCGGTCTGTATCCCGATGTTGGCGCCAGTTGGTTCCTCGCCCGGCTGCCGGGCAAGCTCGGCGTGTTCCTCGGCCTGACCGGCGCGCACATCAACGCTCGCGATGCGCTGGATCTGGATCTGGCCGACCGCTTCCTGCTCGACGAACAGCAACCGCAATTGATTGAAGGCTTGCTGCAACTCAACTGGCAGGAACAGACCGCCATGCAGCTCAACAGCCTGCTCAAGGCTCTGCAACAGGAAGCCATGGCCCAAATGCCCGAAGCGCAGTGGTTGCCGCGTCGCCAGCAGATCGACGAATTGCTCGATGTCAGCGACGTCACCTGCGCCTGGAAAGCCATCAGCCTGCACCGCGACAGCAGCGATCCGTTGATTGCCCGCGCGGCGAAAACCATGGCCGAGGGCTCACCGCTGACCGCGCATCTGGTCTGGGAACAGATCATCCGCGCGCGCCATATGTCGCTGGCCGAAGTATTTCAGATGGAATACACCCTGAGCCTCAACTGCTGCCGCCACCCGGAATTCAGCGAAGGCGTGCGCGCACGTTTGATCGACAAGGATCAGAAGCCACACTGGCACTGGCCGGATATCAATAACGTGCCGGATGCGGTGGTCGAAGCGCACTTTCATAAAGTCTGGGAGGGGCGACATCCGTTGGCGGATCTGACCCAGTATTGAGGTGGCGCGAGGCCCGCGATGGCGCCTGGATTTCATCGCGGGCCGGCTCAATCGGTCGTCTTATTACTCAGACGTTCAGTTCGTAGAACTCGATTATTTCCATCATCGCCCGCTGCGCTTCATCGTCCCCCTTTATCAAAATATCCTCGACATCCCTCAGTGGCGGAAGAGGATGCAGACGTTCAGCAATGTGCGTCGCGGTGTAGTCTTGAGTCGCTGTTCCTGCGCTGACTCTTATGAAGCCGATAGCGTTCTCACCTCCGGGAAAATGACTGGAAACCCGAATCTTCGGAGCCATACCGTAATCCACTACGATCACCAGATCATCGCGCTCACGATGAAATTTCAAGTTATCGATCGTCAGCCTGCGTGCGGAAAAATCGATTCCATCCAGGCCACCTCCGCTGTTGATGATCACATCTCTGCCGAGGCCATCGTATCGGTAGATATCATTTCCAGCGCCGCCGGATAGCGTGTCGTTGCCCGGCCCGCCCAACAGCAGATCATCACCGGGGCTGCCCGTGAGCAGGTCATCTCCTTGCATGCCTCGGATCTCCCCCGCGCCGCTTATCGTGTCATTGCCTCGACCACCGACTAACGGCAGCGCCCGTCCGTCTCGCAGAGACGTGAAACGCGTTGAATTGTTAACGGTTACGCCAGTATGAAAAGTGTCGGGCGCGGGGCTCAGCTGACTTGATTCCAAGAGTTGCTTCAAACTTACGACCGCCCCATCGGCGAACTTTACGAGCTCAATCCCGGCCCCCTCGAGTTCACCGTTGAGGGGCAAGACGATGCGGACTTTCTGCGTCCCGCCCCATTGGATATCGAGCGTTGGACAGAGCATTTTCGCCCTCGGCGGATTGCGGTAAGCCCCGCGATCTGGGTTGGGTTCCAGTTCGACATGGCTGGTTTCTATCAACGCAGCACCCCAGCTCAGTTGCAGTGCATCGCGCTGCGCTTGTGCTGGCAGGACGACGGTGTCCTGGTCTATCAGTCCGAACTCGTCCTTCCACCCCGCTGCGCCAACTTCTGCTCGGTGGAAAACCGGGTTCGGTACATCCGCAATCGTGGTGGTCGCTGCGGCGTGCGCCTGGACGATGTAGGTGTCGGCGCCGTCTTCGCCGTACAGCCAATCGTTGCCTGAGCCGCTGAGCAGATAGTCGGCGCCCTCGGAGCCCAGCAAGGTGTCGTCACCTGCCCCCGCGGATAAAAATGCGCCCGGTGTTCTGTCACCGACAGTGCCGTAGTCGAGTGGGGAACCTGCATAAGCGACGATCAGATCATCTCCCGCACCGCCGTGAAAAACGTTCTCCACTTCGATATTGACTCGCCCACCGACGTCGTCGTCTTGGACGATTTTGTTTTTGATCGTTGTGCTTTCGACATCCCAGCGCAATTCCTTGCGCACCGTTCCGGCCGAACCGAAGCTTGCCGCCGGATAGACGTACCAGCCTTCAAGCGCGCCGGATTCCTTTCGGTCTTCAACCAATACATCGCCCGTATTGAATGAAAACCCGTTGGCCGAGCCGGATCGATAATAGCGAGGCGCCTGACTTGAAGAGGCTATCGCTCCCTCGGCTTTCACCTGTTTATGTTCGACCCGCGTTGTGGTTTTCGACTGCCTTTCACTGACCACGGCTTGCCCGCCATCAGCTTTCATCCACTGCGGCGTTTCAGACAGTGTCCCTGCTTCGACGCTGTGATCGATCAGCTCAGTGTGGGTGGTGTAACCGGTGTCGCTGGTGGTGATATGACTGCGAACCCAGACCCCTTGCTCATTCAAGGTAAAACCAGTGGCGTGTTTGCGGGCGGAGCGCTTTGACTTGCTTTGCGCGAGGAATTCCTCGGTCCAGTCAACCGCTTGAACAGATGCCACTGCGCGTTGCGCCGAAGCGGTTACATCGTCTGGCTGAACCGGATCCTCAACTTTGCTTTCAGGGGTTCCTGGGGCGGTTTCAGGTTCAGGTACGGGTGACTCGGGCACATCCATCGGCGGCAATGTCTTGCGCAAGACATCGTCATAACCCAATACCACGCCGTCGCTGAAACTGAAGGTGGAGTCCTTCCACTTCTCGTGATTCTTGATGAGTATCGCGTCGCCCGAGCCATTGGCCAGTCGCAACACCGGGCCGACGGAAACTTCGATAACGTCGGCCTTCAGGCTTTGCGCGGAAAACCCTGCACCGAATCTGATGATGTTGCTGCCACCCGAATCGGTCACGATATCCAGGCCATCGCCAGCACCGAAATAATAGATGTCAGCACCGTCCAGCCCGTCCAACACGTCATCACCGGGTCCGCCATCAAACACGTTGTCGCCGGAATCGCCGCGAAGGTAGTCCGCCCCTTCCCCGCCCATCAAGGTGTCGTTGCCACCGCCTCCGAGCAGCGTGTCGTTGCCTGAACCACCGTCCAGATAATCGATATTTTGCTCGGTCTCAGCGCTGTTTTCGTAATCGCCGGCAAGAATGTCGTCCCCAGCGCCGCCGTACAGTGTGTCGGCACCGAAGCCACCCTGTAACGTATCGCTTCCTTCACCACCCTGAAGCACGTCATTGTTGATTCCGCCCGTTTGCAGGTCGGACACGTCGCCATCCAGAAAATCGGCCCCTGCGCCACCCGCCAGCGTATCCGCACCGCCCATGCCGCGCAGGGTGTCATCCCCCGCACCGCCATCGAGAAAGTCGTTACCGTGATAACCAACAGGATGGTCAGGGCTATCGCCAACCAGATCATCATTGCCTTCGCCGCCGAAGAGCAGATCATCGCCACCGCCGCCCCAGAGCCGGTCGTCGCCGGCACCACCGTCCAACAGATCATCGCCAAAAAAATGCGCGGCATTACCGTCGACGCCGTCCACTACGTCGTCATCACCCTGCAAGATGTCGTTGCCGGGGCCGCCATACAGTGCGTCACTGCCACCGTTACCGGCGAGCCAGTCGGCACCGTTGCCGCCGTCCAGCACATCGTTGCCATGGTGTCTGCTGGGCAGGCCACCGGCCCAATCGAGGTTGTCACCGAGCATCGTGTCGTTGCCGCTGCCACCGGCCAGGGTGTCGTTCCCTTGCTCGCCATTGAGCAAATCGTCATCAGCTCCACCGTCAAGCAGGTCTTCCCCCCAGCCGCCGTTGATGAAGTCCTTGCCGCCCTGCCCATACAGCACGTCATCACCGCCCTCGGACGCACTGTTTGTCGAGGCCTTTGAATAGACCGTTCGATGACTGGTGACACCGCCAGCTATGGGGACGTCAGCGCGCCTGACCGCCCAACCCTGCTCCAGCGCACCGGTGGTTTCATCTCCGGATAAAACGTCGTCGCCAGCGCCACCGATCAAGGTATCCCGGTCATTGCCACCGAGCAGAACGTCTCGCGATGCCGTGCCGATGAGCAAATCGTCACCTTGCCCGCCATCGAGCCAGTCGCCGCGACTTGCCTTGCCCTTGGCATCACCGTCGGCCATGGCCCTTTCGAGCGTCGTCTCTTTGTCGCCGAATAATCGATCGTCTCCAGCCTTGCCGAACAATCGATCAGAACCACCCAAGCCAAGAATGACGTCGTCGGCGGCGGAACCGTAAAGTAGGTCGGCCTTGTTGCGCTGTTTTACCTTGGGCAGCAGCACAACGTTGCCCAGCTCATCAAAGGAAGGTTGATCGCCTGGGACAGTGGGATCAGCGTCTTTGGCTTTCCAGTCGCCCTGGAGCGTGAGATTCGCAACGGTGAGCGGCTTTCCCTCATATTCAGGGAGGCGGATGCCAAGCATCCCCGGCTGGAAGTTCTTGATCACCACCAGATCGCTCTGGCCGTATTTGATGTTGAGCGTATTTTCAATAAGCGTCAGGGTGACGGACTGATCCTCGGTAGACCAGATATTGCTCAAAGGCGTACGGCGCTTTAGCGAGGGAATCGGCGCGCCGTTGATCCACAGCTGCCCGTTTACGTTGGCATCGAAAATCTCATCGATGCCATCGCCGCTGGAGAACTCGTAGCGATCGCTGCCCTCGCCTCCGAACAAAGTGTCGTTGCCCTTTCCTCCGATCAGCACATCATCACCGGCCATTGCGTACAGCGCATCATTGTCGTCGCCTCCGCTCAGCGAGTCATTACCGCGACCGCCTTCAATGACATCGTTACCCGCCAAGCCGTCGATCGAGTCGTTGCCCACGCCGCCATACAGATGATCGGCATTGGTGCCGCCGGCGAAAGAGCGCCCGCCGTCATCACCGAACATGGCCAACGGGTTCAACACTCCGGTGGTCATCGGCGCCTGTCTGCCTGAGGCGAGATCGGAGTAGGAAAACTTCTGCAGCGAGTGTTCGCCAAACGAGCCCTGGGTCCGGGCAATCAACCGCGCCAGCATCTGCGCACGATCCGCCAGCCACTGCGTGGTGATAAACCCTTCGCCAGTGTGCGAATCGTAAAGTTCGAGGTTGCGGTCGGGATAACCGTCGGCTCGTTCTATGACGACTTCACTGAGTTGCTGCAAAGAGTTGCGCAACGCCACGCCGAGCGGCGTCGCCTCGCCTGCCAGTTTCGCCCATGCATTGGCATTGCCGAACTCGCCTATTGTCCGGGTGACGATGCTTTGCGACTGCTCTGGGGAGAATGCCGAGAAGAAGGCGTAAGCGTTGCTGGCGAAGGTGTCGTTGGTGGTGGGTATCGCAGCAGAATTGCCGTCATAGGTGCGCCTGAACATGTCGAGAAATTCGTTCTGGCCGTAGCGCAAGATCAGCTCGACCACGGCGGCAACAGGCGTGCCTTTGACTACATGCTGAATCAGCGGATTCACACTGCCACTGGCCAGCGCGATGTTGATTTGTTCCGGCACCACTGAAAGCAGACTTTGCAGTGGATTGACGCCGAAATTGCTGATCGCCGCTCGCAGGCCGATGCTGTAGGAATCGATGGCGAAAAGAATGTTTTTATAGTCGTCGAGGCGGTTGGGTTTTACCTGAGGGGGTGGTCCGTCATCTTCCCCGTTCGAATCACCAGCGGAGATCAACCGCCAGGTTTCATAGGGAGGCTTTCCACCTAACAGGCTGAAACCGATCGTTCCAGACCAGCCGGCGTTACGACTCACGGCGGTATCGTCCTTTCCGCAATCACCACTGAACAGCGCCTTGCCAATTGCGCTGGCATCGATCTCTGCGATCTGGCTGATAGTGGGAACGGTCCAGGGCGCTAGTTGACCGGCGAGGGATCCGTCGACCAAAGTGTTGATGAAATTGGCGGCGACCTGATTGGATGAAAGCTGCATCAAGTCTTCACCGAAGATTTTATTGAGTCTGAGCTCGCCTTGACGCGAGGTGTAGCCGCGAATCAGCGCGGAGTAGGCGCCTTTCCCACCATTGGCGTCGATAGCCACAGCCAGCCAAAGCCTGGCGCTTTTCAAAATTTCCCCAGCCTCTTCGTCTACAGCAAAAACTTCGGAAACCTTTCCATCGATAATATCGAATAGCTTTTGATACAGGGGTGCGCAGCTAGCCCCCGCTAGCTCCAGCGCAAGATACTCGAGATCTTTTGAATTAAATGCCATACCTCTACACATATTGGCTGCATTTAAAATTTCTGACTTTTCAATATCACTAAAAACATGACTCATCGTTACTTCCTTGTAATAACAGAGTGTGAAAGGTAATTACCGAGAAACTTGAGCATCTCAGGTGCTTCGCGCAATGACGATGTATCGAGTCCTACACGACCGTGTCCCCCGGCAAAGTCAAAACTATGTAACTCCACAGTGCAAAAAAAATTCAAGCCGCCCAAATCCAGGTTTTCCAGTTCGGTTCTGCTGAACCTTGCCAGCTTCTCGCCATTCAATCCTTCCTCTGAAGCTGGGCGAATCAATCCGTCGCATTTTATCAATCGAGGAGTTCCATCACGCCGTGGCCAGCCCGTGAGGACAAACGTTCGAACCGAATCTCTATTCTTGAAATGCGGTGGCGGAGCATCCAGCCAGATTTCCAGCCCCGGATAATTCTTCAGCTTTACAATCAACTCATCCGGCCAGTTGACGTGCCGGTAACCCCGCTCATGGGGCTCGCTGGTTTCCTTTCTTGTATAGAGTCCGGCATTCAATTCATACAGACGCCAACTTCGCGGAATCGACTTCAGGCTTTGATCCTGATACCGGCGAAAACCCGTTCCGGTCCACCAGACAAGCCCCTTGAGCGTGTTGGCCAGACACGCTTTTTTATTCACCATTTCAGGCATGCCAACGTAAAACTCGGGGACAAGCGTCTTATCGACAGAGGCGCCGCCTAATATCGGCACTTGCTTCATGCTCGCCAGCTTGTTCTGACAGGCTTTCTCGTCTGCCTGGTGAATAGCCGCCGACTGGGCCGACTGTTCTTTGCGAATATAAAATTCCGCTACGCAATAACAGACGTAAATGAACAACCCATACGTCAATAACCTTTTAAACCACTTGATCGCCTGCTTACGCGACTTGCTGGACATTTCAAACCTCCCGACCAAGCTGCGGGACGGTTGATTTATCGCTATGCCCGGACATCGCGCTTTCAAAAATCTCAAAGTATCGGCTCACGCCCGATCGCACACTAAACCGACTTGCTGTCAACTTCGCAGCGTCGGCAAGAGCTTCGTACTCTCCCGCCGACTTCGAAACCTTGCATACACTTCTGGCAATTCCTTGATGGTCGAAGAAATCCACCAACACGCCATTAACTCCATCAACGACCACTTCCGTTACCGGAGCCGTATCCGACGCAACGACCACACATCCAGACGCCATCGCCTCCAGTAACGACCACGACAAGACAAACGGATACGTCAAATAAACATGGACTTTCGAGCACTCAAGAACCGCCCGGTAAGTCTGGTAAGGAAGTTTCCCCGTGAAATGCACGCTGGAGTGATCGAAACTGACCTCCGCCTCCATCCTGCTACGCCAATCCGGATACCCGATCGGCTTGCTGCCATAACTGACGTCATCACCGCCAACCACGATGATCTGCGCATCCGGGCACTCAGCCTGAATATGCGGGATCGCTCGCATAAAACTGTGAAACCCGCGATAAGGCTCGAGGTTTCTGGCGACATAGGTAACGATCGGTTGTCCGGCGCTCAGCTCGACTCCATTGGGCAACCTGACAGCCCCGATGTTCGTCAGGTCTGAACTTTGAATGACACCTTCGTGAATGACCCGGATTGCCGACCGGTAAGCCGCCGGGAAAAGGCTGCGCTGCCACTGCGTAGGCGCGATGGCGATATCGCATTGCTCAAGATTCAAAAGATGCAGCGAATTGAGCACTCGCAGCCTTGCTGACTCCCTCGTGGCTCGAGGGAATTCAGGGTCGAAGCCGGAATCGGCGCCCTGCGCTCGATAGTAATACTCACAATAGTGAATCAGCGGCGTATCGGGATAGACGTCCTTGGCGAACAACGTTTCTCCCCATCCGGGATGAGCAAGAATGACATCTGGCTGATACCCCGAACGTTTCAGCCTGCTCAGAATTTCAAAAACCTTCTGCCCGTCGATCACTGCTTGTTCGTAGCGGATCAGATAGGGGTGAATATTGCCGGGCGCTCGGCTTGTCGCTCGATATCGATGGATTTTCACCACGGCGACTCCCGGCGCCGCGTCCCGGCCTATCGCCACAACCTCGTCACGCCGGGCCAGCGCCGCCAGCACCACATGGCGGAACTGCCCCGGAAAATTTTGGTGAATAACCAGAAGCTTCATAGCGCTGACGTCCATTTTTCGCCGCTATTGAGCTGAGGTGTTCTCGCGTCGTTCGGCATCCACAAACGCTAACAAATGCCAGCAAATGAAAATGTAGGACGCTTCCGGGAATGTCTTGGGAGAAGGCAAACGGAACGACTTTTCGACGGGCAAAAAAAAGCGGCGCTCTAAGCGCCGCTTGTTCGTTGCGGTGATTTACCAGCGGTTGCCGCGGCCGTTGTAATCACGGCGACCGCTGTGGCGGTCGTAGTTGCCGCGACCGCGATGATCGTTGTCCCAACCGCCACGACGGTGGCCGTCCCAGCGTCCGCGATCGTTGCCGTGCCAGCGACGGCTTTCGTAATAACGCGGGGCCGGTTGATAGTGACGCGGTGCCTGGTAATAACGCGGTTGCTGGTAGTAGCGCGGCGCTGGCTGGTAGTAGCGCGGCTGGGTGTAATAGGTGCCGCCGCTGCGGTAATAAGAGCCGCCACCGCTGTAATAGGCCGGTGCGGGTGATGTGTAGACCTCTGACCTGTAGTAGCTGTCTCCGTATGAATAGGGGACGCATCCGCCAAGGGAAAAAAGCATCACGGCAAGCAGTACGATTCGGCGATACATGGCGGCCTCCTGGACCGCGGGTTGGCCAAACCAGCGACGCTGGCAGGCGACAGTCACTAATTCGGTGACTGTCGAAAAATCAGACAGCGATTTCCGAATCTGGTGCGTTCCTGCAACAAGTTGAAACAAGTGATTATGAAATCCTGTTTACCCCTCGAATGACCGCTCGGTTCGACACCCGCCACGCTGCATGACGGTGCAATCGCGCACCACTCCGATGCGTGGTCGACCGCCCCACTCGCGTCCGCAACCCGGCAGATCCCCGCGCCAGAGGGCTCGGCCCGACTTGGCACGCCTCTCGCTTTAACAAACCCGTGCAGGAGTCATCACAGGTTCGCGGCACCACAATTTGCAATGGCTGACTAGGGTTCCGGCTCGCAAGCGCGAGTGGCTGGTCCGAGAGTTGGCGACCTCCAGTTGAGGTTACACGGCGGGACAAAAGCCCGGGAGACAAGCCACCGTTCGCGGTGCCGCGTTGCCTTCCTGTCCGCCCTCGATCAACTGGAGAATCCGCAATGATCCGACTACGTTTCCCCGCCCTGCTCGCCGCCGCCTTCGCCGCGCTCATCAGCACGCAATCTTCCGCCGCTCAGAAAGACCACTTTAGCGTGTGCTGGACGATCTACGCCGGCTGGATGCCATGGGAATACGCCGGCAGCCAGGGCATCGTCGACAAATGGGCGCAAAAATACGGGATCAAGATCGACGTCGTGCAGCTCAACGATTACGTCGAATCGATCAACCAGTACACCGCCGGCCAGTTCGACGGCTGCACCATGACCAACATGGATGCGCTGACCATTCCCGCTGCCGGCGGGGTCGACAGCACCGCGCTGATCGTCAGCGACTTCTCCAACGGCAACGACGGCATCGTGCTCAAGGGCGAAGGTAAAAAAGTCGCCGATCTGAAAGGCATGGACGTCAATCTGGTCGAGCTGTCGGTCTCGCATTACCTGCTGGCTCGCGCGCTGGACTCGGTGGACCTGACCGAGAAAGACCTGAAAGTGGTCAACACCTCCGACGCCGACATTGCCGCCGCATTCAACACCGACGACGTCAACGCCGTGACCACCTGGAACCCGATGCTCTCGGATATCAAGGCCAGACCCGGCGTCACCGAAGTGTTCAATTCCAGCCAGATCCCTGGCGAGATCATGGACATGATGGTGGTCAACAGCGCCACCCTCAAAGACAACCCGGCACTGGGCAAAGCGCTGACCGGGGCGTGGTTCGAAGTGGTCGCTTTGATGAACGCGAAAAATGCCGCGAGCAAAGCTGCGCTGGAACACATGGCCAAGGCCTCTGGCACCGATCTCGCCGGCTTCCAGGCGCAACTGGACACCACAAAACTGTTCGCCACGCCGAGCGAAGCGCTGAGTTTCGCCACCAGCAAACAACTGCCCGACACCATGCGCAAGGTCGCCGAATTTTCCTTCGAACACGGCCTGCTCGGCGAAGGCGCGAAAGACCCGAGCGCGGTCGGCATGTCCTTCGCCAACGGCGTGACCAGCGGCGACACCGCCAATCTGAAGCTGCGTTTCGACCCGACTTACGTGCAGATGGCCGCCGACGCCAAGCTGTAAGCTACGGAGGATTTGGCCATGCGCCTGATCAATCGCCACCCCGATCGCCCGAGTCGCCTGTTGCTGGTGATCCTGCCGTTCGCGCTTGTGCTGTTCGCCTACTTCACCGGCTCGGCCGAGCGCCTGGCGGACAACCCCAACGACAAACTGCTGCCCAGCGCCGTACAGATGAGCGACGCAGTGAAACGCCTGGCCTTCAACGCCGACAGCCGCACCGGTGAATACCTGTTGTGGCAAGACACCGCGTCGAGTCTGCGCCGCTTGGCCATCGGCCTTGGCATCGCCGCGCTGGCGGGTCTTTGCCTCGGTATTGCGGCAGGCACCCTGCCGCTGTTCGGCGCGCCGTTGTCGCCACTGCTGACGGTGCTGTCGATGGTGCCGCCGCTGGCGATCCTGCCGATTCTGTTCATCGTCTTCGGCCTGGGCGAGTTGTCGAAGGTCATGCTGATCGTCATCGGCATCACCCCGGCGCTGGCGCGGGACCTGGAACAGCGTGCCCGCGACATTCCGGTCGAACTGTTGATCAAGGCGCAGACCCTCGGCGCCTCGACCTGGACGCTGATGCTGCGCGTGGTCCTGCCGCAGTTGTTGCCGCGCTTGCTGATCTCGCTGCGTTTGATGCTTGGCTCAGCGTGGCTGTTCCTGATTGCCGCCGAAGCGATCGCCTCGACCGACGGCCTCGGCTATCGAATTTTTCTGGTGCGGCGCTACCTGGCGATGGACGTGATCCTGCCCTACGTGGTGTGGATCACCCTGCTCGCCTGGCTGATGGACTGGGGTTTGAAACAGCTGACCCATCGCGCTTTCCCTTGGTACGAGGGAGCGGCGAAATGAGCTTCATCACGGTGAAAAACGTCTGGCAGCAATACGCCGATCAAGTGGTTCTGGAAGGCTTGAACCTGAGCGTCAACGAAGGCGAGTTCTGCACTTTGGTCGGCGCCTCCGGGTGTGGCAAATCGACCTTCCTGCGCCTGCTGCTCGGCCAGGAAACCGCCAGTCGCGGGGAGATTCTGCTCGACGGGCAGCCCTTGGCCGGCGAACCGGATGCCAGCCGAGGGGTAGTGTTCCAGCGCTACTCGGTGTTCCCGCATCTGAGCGTGCTCGACAACGTCGCCCTCGGTCTCGAATTGCCGCGGGCGCCGTTGCTTGGCCGGCTGTTCGGCAGCGCTAAACGCGAGGCCCGCGAACAGGCAGGGGCGCTGCTGAGCAAAGTCGGCCTCGGCCATGCGCTGGACAAGTATCCGGCGCAGCTGTCCGGCGGCATGCAGCAACGTTTGGCCATTGCCCAGGCGCTGATCATGAAGCCGCGCGTGTTGCTGCTCGACGAGCCGTTCGGCGCGCTCGATCCGGGCATTCGCAAAGACATGCACGCGCTGCTGCTGGAGCTCTGGCGCGAGACGCAACTGACGGTGTTCATGGTCACCCACGACCTGTCCGAAGGCTTCAGCCTGGGCACGCGCCTGCTGGTGTTCGACAAGGTGCGCCTCGACCCGCACGCCCCCGGCGCCTATGGCGCCCGCATCACCTACGACATTCCGTTGAACAGCGACCGCCGCGCCCAGCGCGCCGCCGTCGAGGCCTTGCCGCTGCCGCTGGCGGGCACCCTTCGCACTGCTTGAGAGGACTGCTTTGATGAACACGCCGATGACCGATTCGACCCAACTGTTTCCACCCTTCGCCGAAGAATTGCTGCCGGGCGGCGGCCACCGTTCGTTCGTGCTCAAGCGCGGCCAATTGCTGCGCCTGACCGACCTGCGCGGCGGCGCCAATGTCAGCCTGACCTTGCTCAATGCCAATGAAAAAACCGAACGGCTGAACCTGCCCGACAGCCTCAAATGCCAACACACCGCCAAGCTCACTGCCGGCCACTGCCTGTACTCGGACATGGGCCGCGTACTCGCCGCGATCACCGCCGACACCTGCGGTTGGAGCGACAGCCTCGGCGGTGTGCTCTGCGCACAGGAAGTCGCAGAAAAGTACGGTCAGGGCCGCTACCAGGAACTGCGCAACGGCTTCTTTCGCAATGGCACCGACAACCTGCTGGTGGAGCTCGGCAAGTGGGGCCTGGGCCTGTCCGACCTGCTGATGACCCTCAATCTGTTCAGCCGCGTGAGCGTCGATGAGGCCGGACGTTTCCACTTTGTCGAAGGCAATTCGAAGGCCGGCGACTACATCGAGTTGTACGCGCCGATGGACACCCTGGTGGTGCTCACCGCCCTGCAACATCCGATGGACCCGTCCCCTGAATACGCTCCGAAACCCTTGAAGCTGAGCTGGATGAACGCCGACGCCAGCGTCGCCGAACACTGCCGCACCTCGCGCCCGGAGAACGAGCGCGGCTTCATCAACACCGACCGTTTGTTCGCCTGAGGATCGCTGCCATGTCACTCGCAATCGCCACTTCGCATAAGCAACCCGACAGCGCGATCTACCGCGCGACCATTCCCGCCGGTGAACCCTGGCTGATGGAGGTCAAGGCCGGGCAGACCCTGCGCATTCTCGACCTGGAAGGCAATCAGGCGATCGATACCTTGTTCTATAGCCTCGACAACCCGAAGGAACGCTACGACGTGCAGCGCACCTTGCGCCGACAGAACAGCGTCTACCTGAGCACCGGCAGCGTGCTGTATTCCAACCTCGGCCAGCCGATGCTGACCATCGTCGCCGACACCTGCGGACGCCACGACACCCTCGGCGGCGCCTGCGCGCAGGAAAGCAACACCGTGCGCTACGCCCTGGAAAAACGCTACATGCACAGCTGCCGCGACAACTACCTGCGCGCCTGCGCCCACGACGGACGTTTGAGCAAGAGCGACATCGGCCCAAACATCAACTTCTTCATGAACGTGCCGGTGACGGCGGATGGCGGGCTGACCTTCGAGGACGGCATTTCCGCGCCGGGCAAGTACGTCGACTTGCGCGCGGAGATGGACGTGATCGTGCTGATTTCCAACTGCCCGCAGCTTAACAACCCGTGCAATGCCTACAACCCGACCCCGGCGGAGTTGCTGATATGGAACTGACCCTGAGCCGTTTACGCCGTTGGCTTTTTGCGCTGTGCCAGGCGCGTTCCGGGCAGTGCCTGAAATCCACCAGACAACCCTGAACTCTGTGGGAGCGAGCCTGCTCGCGAATGCGCAGTGTCATTCAGCATTGATGTGGCTGATCCAACGCCTTCGCGAGCAGGCTCGCTCCCACAGGGGGTTTGTGGTGGGTTGGAGTGAAGTGTGTTTTTTCCATCCGGGACGGCCCGGATGTCTGTCGAAAAACAGCGGGACGGCCCGCTCCCCCTTCAGGGGTTATGCCATGTTCGAAAAAATCCTTATCGCCAACCGAGGCGCGATCGCCTGTCGCATCCTGCGCACGATCAACGTGTTGAAGGCCAAAGGCGTCGCGGTGTACTCAGAGGCTGACGCCGCCAGCCTGCATATTTCCCAGGCCGCTGAAGCGTACAGCCTCGGCGAAGGCGCGGCCTCGGCGACCTATCTGGCGGTCGACAAGATTCTCGCCATCGCTCAACAGAGCGGCGCCACTGCGATTCACCCTGGCTACGGATTTCTCTCCGAAAACGCGGCGTTCGCCGAAGCCTGCGAAGCGCGGGGCATTGCCTTTATCGGCCCGACGCCGGAGCAATTGCGCGTATTCGGACTCAAGCACACCGCACGCGCGCTGGCCAGACAGCACGGCGTACCGATGCTGGAAGGTACCGACCTGCTCGACAGCCTCGACGCCGCATTGGCTGCTGCCGACCAGGTCGGCTACCCGGTGATGCTGAAAAGCACCGCTGGCGGCGGTGGCATCGGCATGCGCGTGTGCCGCAGCGCCAGCGAATTGAGCGAGTCGTTCGAAGCGGTCAAGCGCCTTGGGCAGAACAATTTCAGCGACGCCGGCGTGTTCATCGAAAAGTACATCGAACGCGCGCGGCATTTGGAAGTGCAAGTGTTCGGCGACGGTCGCGGTGAGGTCATCGCCCTCGGTGTGCGCGACTGTTCGGTGCAGCGGCGCAATCAGAAAGTCCTCGAAGAAACCCCGGCGCCGAACCTGCCCGAAGGCATGGCCGATGAGCTGTACGCTGCGGCGATCAAACTGGCGCAAGCGGTGAATTACCGCAGCGCCGGTACTGTCGAATTCGTCTTCGACAGCGAGGCCCAACGCTTCTATTTTCTTGAAGTGAACACGCGCTTGCAGGTCGAACACGGCGTCACCGAACAGGTGTGGGACGTGGATCTGGTGCGCTGGATGATCGAACTGGCCGCCGGTGATCTGCCGCCGCTGAACGAGTTGTATCAGGGCCTCGAACCGCAGGGCCATGCGATTCAGGCACGTTTGTACGCGGAAGATCCGGGGCGCGATTTCCAGCCGAGCCCGGGCCTGCTGACCGTTGTGCAATTCCCGCCGGCCAATGGCGTTGAATTGCGCATCGACACCTGGGTCGAGGCCGGCGTCGAGATCCCGCCCTACTTCGATCCGATGATCGCCAAGCTCATCACCTGGGCGCCGAGTCGCGAACAGGCTTGCGCCGAACTGCATAAGGCACTGGGCGACAGCCTGCTGTATGGCGTCGAAACCAACCGCGATTACCTGCGACAGATTTTGCTCGATGCGCCGTTCGCCAGCGGCCAGCCTTGGACCCGTTGTCTGGAAAATCTGCTGTATCGCGCCAATACCTTCAAAGTCCTCAGCGCCGGCACGCAAACCAGCGTACAAGACTATCCCGGACGCCTCGGTTACTGGGCCGTCGGCGTGCCACCCTCGGGTCCGATGGACAGCCGAGCGCTGCGTCTGGGCAATCGCCTGCTCGGCAATGAACAAGGCGCAGCCGCACTGGAAATCACCATGAGCGGGCCGATCCTGCGCTTCAATTGCGATGCCGTCGTCGCAGTGACCGGCGCGCCGATTGCCTTGACCCTTGACGCTGAACAGGTGCCGATGAACACCGCACTGCTGATCCCGGCCGGCGCCACATTGCAGCTGGGCAGCATCAGTGGCGTCGGTGCGCGCAGTTATCTGTGCCTGCGCGGCGGCGTGCAGGTGCCGGATTATCTGGGCAGCAAAAGCACCTTCACCCTCGGCCAGTTCGGTGGGCATGGCGGGCGCGCGTTGAGGGCCGGTGACGTCTTGCATGTGCCGGCATTGACCGACCGCAGCGCCGGCCGGCAACTGGCCGAACAGCACATCACTGCGCTGCCGAGCGTGCGCCAGATCCGGGTGATCTACGGGCCGCACGGTGCGCCGGAATACTTCAGTGAAAACTACATCGCCACGTTCTTCGCAACCCGGTGGGAAGTGCATTTCAACTCCAGCCGCACCGGCGTGCGTCTGATCGGGCCAAAGCCTGAGTGGGTGCGTGAGGATGGCGGTGAAGCGGGCCTGCATCCGTCGAACATTCATGACAATCCGTACGCGATTGGCGCGGTGGATTTCACTGGCGACATGCCGGTGATTCTCGGCCCGGATGGCCCGAGCCTGGGCGGTTTTGTCTGCCCGGTGACGGTGATCGAGGCGGATCTGTGGCAGCTGGGGCAGCTCAAGGCCGGCGATAAAATCCAGTTCATCCCCGTCGACCTCGGCACCGCCCGCGATCTCGCCCTGAAATGGGATCAATGTAGGAGTGAGCCTGCTCGCGATGAAGTTGATGCGGTGTCTGATCTGGCCTCATCGCGAGCAGGCTCACTCCTACAAGGGATTGTGTCGCCTGTGGTTCTTGAGTTGGGTCAGGGGGATCGGCGGCTTGTCGGGCGGGTTTCTGGCGACACTCATCTGCTGCTGGAAATCGGCGAGCCCGAGCTCGATCTGGTCCTGCGCTTTCGCGCCCACGCGCTGATGCAGGCGCTGGAAAGCCAAGCCCTGCAGGGTGTGATCGACCTCACCCCAGGCATACGCTCGCTGCAAGTGCACTACCAACCGGAGCAACTGCCGCTGGCCGATCTGCTCGGCATCATCGCTGGCGAATGGGACGCGGTGTGCGCCGCCAAGGACTTGCAAGTGCCGTCGCGCATCGTGCACTTGCCGCTGTCGTGGGACGACCCGGCCTGCCAGTTGGCCATCGACAAATACATGACCACCGTGCGCAAGGACGCGCCGTGGTGCCCGAGCAATCTGGAGTTCATCCGGCGCATCAACGACCTGCCGAATCTCGATGAGGTGCAGCGCACGGTGTTCGATGCCAGCTATCTGGTGATGGGCCTCGGCGATGTCTATCTCGGCGCACCGGTGGCCACGCCGCTCGACCCGCGTCATCGTCTGGTGACCACCAAGTACAACCCGGCACGCACCTGGACCGCCGAGAACTCGGTAGGCATCGGCGGCGCCTACATGTGCGTGTACGGCATGGAAGGCCCTGGCGGTTACCAGTTTGTCGGGCGCACCTTGCAGATGTGGAATCGCTATCGCGAAGTCGCCGCGTTCGACGGCAAACCGTGGTTGCTGCGCTTCTTCGATCAGATCCGTTTCTACCCGGTCAGCGCCGAAGAACTGCTGCGCATTCGCCGCGACTTCCCGCTGGGGCGCTTCGATCTGAATATCGAACACAGCCAGCTCAACCTCGCCGACTATCAGGCATTTCTCCGTCAGGAAGCCGAGGGCATCAGCGCTTTCCGTGCGCAGCAACAGGGTGCGTTCAAGGCTGAACGCGAGCGCTGGATTGCCAGCGGCCAGGCGCATTTCGACAGCGAAGAAGCCGGGCCGGAGGCTGGCGAAGACGCCCCGCTCGAGAACGGTCAGCAAAGCGTCGACAGCCACATCGCCGGCAATCTCTGGCAAGTACAAGTGGAGGCTGGCCAGCGTGTCGCGGCGGGCGATGTGCTGGTGATTCTCGAGTCGATGAAGATGGAAATCCCGGTGCTCGCGCCGCTGGCCGGCGTGGTGCGAGAGATCCGCGTGCAGCCCGGTTCAGCGGTGCGCGCCGGACAACGGGTCGTGGTGCTGGAACTCGACTGAAGCCATTTTTTGATAAGGATCAACCGATGAATCTGCAACTCGATGCACTGCGCCAGGCCTATCGCAACGGCGTCACCACACCGCGCCAACTGCTACTGCAACTTCGGGAAAAAGCCGCTGCGCTGAACCCCGACTATCACCTGTTCATTCACTTGCTCAGCATCGATGACCTGGAGCCGTATCTGGCCGCTCTCGACGGTCGCGACCTCGAGAGTTTGCCGCTGTATGGCGTACCGTTCGCGATCAAGGACAACATCGATCTGGCCGGCATTCCCACTACCGCCGCGTGCCCGGCGTTTGCTTATGTGCCGCAGCAGTCGGCGACTATCGTCGAGCAACTGTTGGCGCTGGGGGCGATTCCGCTGGGCAAGACCAATCTTGATCAATTCGCCACCGGCCTCAATGGCAGCCGCTCGCCTTATGGTGCGTGCCCGAACAGCGTTTTGGCGGAATATCCGTCCGGCGGTTCCAGCGCCGGTTCGTCACTGGCAGTGGCGCTGGGCGTGGCCAGTTTTGCCTTGGGCACCGACACCGCAGGCTCCGGCCGGGTCCCGGCGGCGTTGAATAATCTGGTCGGTTTGAAGGCGAGCAAAGGCCTGATTTCCACCGCCGGCGTGCTGCCCGCCTGCCGTACGCTGGACTGCGTGACCACTTTCACCGCCACCGCCCGCGAGGCCAGTCAGTTGCTGGCATTGACGGCGAAACACGATCCGCGTGATGAATACAGCCGATGCAATCCAGCGTGGAATGACGGCTCGGCGTTCGGTGCGCCACGGCCGTTCCGCTTCGGCGTGCCACGGCCGCAAGACCTGGAGTTTTTCGGCTGCAACCAGGGGCCGAAATTGTTTGAAGCGGCCATCGAACGACTCAAGGCCTTGGGTGGCGAAGCGGTCGAGTTCGACCTGTCGCCGTTTCTTGAAGCAGCGCGTCTGCTCTACGACGGGCCGTGGGTCGCCGAGCGTTACAGCGTCGCCGGTGAGCTGATGGAGCAGAATCCCGAAGCAGTGCTGCCGGTGATCCGTGCGGTGCTGGCCAAGGCACCGGCGGCGACCGGCGTGCAAACCTTTCGTGCGCAATATCGATTGCAGGCGCTCAAAGCCTTCTGCGACCAGGCTTTGGAAAATCTTGACTGCGTGCTGACGCCGACCATCGGCCGTCCAGTGACGCTGGCCGAGCTTGAGGCCGAGCCGGTGCTGCGCAATTCCGAACTCGGCTATTACACCAACTTCATGAACCTGCTCGACTACGCCGCCGTCGCCGTGCCGACTGCATTCATGAGCAACGGTTTACCCTGGGGTGTGACGTTGTTCGGGCGGGTGTTTACCGATCAGTATCTGTTGAGCGTGGCGGATGCGTTGCAACGCCAGCAGGACAGCGCCCTGCCAACTCCGGCGAACGCCGCGCGCAACGACCGCGCACGATTGGTGGTGTGTGGTGCGCATCTGCAAGGACTGGCATTGAACTGGCAACTGACTGAGCGTGGCGGGCGCTTGCTGGAAACCACGTTCAGCTCGCCGGACTATCGACTGCACGCCCTGGCCGGCGGCCCACCGCTGCGTCCGGGGATGGTACGAGTCAAGGACGGCGGCGTGGCGATTGCCGTGGAGGTTTGGGAGTTGCCGAGCACTGAGCTGGGCTCGTTTCTCACCGGGATTGCGGCGCCGCTGGGACTGGGCAAGGTGCAACTGGCGGATGGGCGCTGGGAAAGCGGGTTTATTTGCGAAGCGTATGGGCTGGAGGGTGCTTTGGATATCAGCCACCTGGGGGGATGGCGGGCGTATCTTCAAACGTTGGCCTGACCCTTGCCTTTGTAGGAGTGAGCCTGCTCGCGATGGCGGTGTATCAGTCACAGTTTCGGTGACTGCTACACCGCCATCGCGAGCAGGCTCACTCCTACAGGACTTGCATCGTGTCAGTGCATACAGGAACGCCCCGACGCCGCACAGGGAGCAGTTATTTGCGCGCAGTGCCACTAGAATGCATCCCATCGGGCCACTGCCAACGGATCTGCCATGCCGCTTCGCTCTCCCTTGTACTCGCAACGTTCCCTGGTGCTCACCCTCGTCGCCCTGCTCGGCGCCGGGTTCCTGGCCACATCGCTGTTGAGCTATTTCGCCTCCCGCGCGTCGATCCGCGACAATATCGTCAACACCGAACTGCCGCTGACCTCCGACACGGTCTATTCGGAAATCCAGAAAGACCTGGTCCGGCCGATCCTGATTTCTTCGATGATGTCCCGCGACACGTTCATGCGCGACTGGGTGGTCAACGGTGAACAGAACCCCGAGCAGATGACCCGTTACCTCGACGAAGTCATGACCCATTACGGCGCCTACACCGCGTTCTTCGTTTCCAATGCCACGCTCACCTACTACCACGCCAAAGGCGTGCTCAAGCAGGTCAGAATCGAAGTGCCGCGCGATGCCTGGTATTTCCGCGTGCGCGACATGCAGGACCCGTACGAGATCAACGTCGACCCGGATCTGGCCAACAAGGACAACCTGACGTTCTTCATCAACTACAAGGTCTACGACTACCACAACCGCTTCATCGGTGCGGCGGGCGTAGGCCTGACCGTGGACGCGGTGATCAAGCTGATCGACAAGTATCAACAGCGCTATCAACGCAGCGTGTACTTCGTCGACACTTTCGGCCGCCTCGTGTTGACCGGTGCCGAGGGCGGCCCGGAAGGCGCGCACATCGGCCAGAGCCTCGGCGAACTGGAAAGCATGAAAAGTCTGGTGAGCCAGTTGCCCAAGCCACACAGCGGCAGCTACGAATATTCCACCCACGGCCAGGGACATTTTCTCAACGTGCGGTTTATCCCCGAGTTGAACTGGTACCTGTTCGTCGATAAACGTGAGGACGGCGCGCTGAGCGAGATCCGCCAGTCGCTGTATCTCAACCTGCTGATCTGCCTGCTGGTGACGCTGGTAGTGCTGGCGCTGCTCAATCGGGTGATCAAGCGATTCCAGGCGAAGATCCAGGCGCATGCCACCCTCGACAGTCTCACCGAACTGCCGAATCGACGCGGCTTCGACATTCTTGCCGCGCAAGCACTGCACGAGGCTCAACGCGAAACCAGGCCGCTGACCGCGCTGTTGCTCGACCTCGACCACTTCAAGGCGTTGAACGACACCTACGGGCACATGGCCGGCGATCAGGTGTTGATCGGCTTCGCCCGCGACCTGCAAAGTTGCCTGCGCCACGCCGATATCGTCTGTCGCTGGGGTGGTGAAGAATTCATCGTTCTGTTGAAAGACACCGACGGCGAGACTGCGCAGAAAATCGCCGAAAAAATCCGTCAGCACGTCGAGCAACAGGAATATGCCTACGACGGCCACAGCCTGCATCTGACCGTGAGCATCGGCGCCACCACCGTGCAACGCGATGACACCTTGCACAGCCTGCTGTCCCGGGCCGATCATGCGATGTACCGCGCCAAGCAAGCCGGGCGCAACCGCACCTGCATGGAAATGCCGCACTCCACCTATGCCTGATAACGACGTCAAACCCGACCATTGCCCGGCCTGCGGCGCCCGCAACGACTGCAGCCTCGCCGACCCGCGCACCGCCGATCGCGAATGCTGGTGCTTCGGCGTAACCATCGATCCGGCAGTGCTCGAGGCGCTGCCGGCCGAGCTGCGCAATCAATCCTGTCTGTGCCCGCGTTGCGCGCAGGTCGACGCGCAACTGCAAGCAGTCCGGCGGATGATCCCGTAAGATGCGCGGCCCTTTATCCGTTGAAATCTGACCATGCGCGTCGACCGGTTCCTCAGCAATCTGCCCCGCTACAACCGTCAGCAGGTTCGCCTGTTGCTGGTGGAAAAGCGCGTGCGCATTGACGGAAAAATCGTCAGCGACCCGCACAGTGAGGTGCTGGAGTTCAGCAGGGTCGAAGTTGACGATGAGGTGCTGCAAAGCGGTAAACCGGCGCGCTATTTCATGCTGCACAAACCGCCAGGCTGCGTCAGCGCCACCCGCGATCCGCAACATGCGACCGTGCTCGACCTGCTCGATGAACCGGACAAGGAAGAACTGCACATCGCCGGTCGCCTTGATTTCAACACCACCGGGCTGATGCTGATCACCAACGACGGCGCCTGGTCGCGGCGCCTGACGCAGCCGCAAACCAAACTGCCGAAGGTCTATTACGTCGAAACCGAACAGGACATCGACGCCGGCTACGCGCGGAAATTTGCCGAGGGCATCTACTTCGCTTTCGAAGATCTGACCACGCAACCGGCGCAGCTGGAGCTGCTCGGTCCACGCGCGGCAAGGCTGAGCATCGTCGAAGGCCGCTACCATCAGGTCAAGCGCATGTTTGGCTACTTCAACAACAAAGTCCTGCGCCTGCACCGCGAATCCATGGGCGAACTGCCCCTCGATCACGCGCTAAAACCGGGCGAGTACCGCGCTTTGCGCACCGAAGAGATTCATTTGTTCTGAGCCCGCGACCGCTCAGCCGAAGTTGTCGAACAATTTACCGACGGCACTTGCGTGATGTGAAGTCCCCTGCTTGAATCAGGACGTCGGCCGAAATGTGACCGATGAGTCACCACATACTTCCAAGAAACTTTTTGTCGGTCGTCTGCCCTCAAGGGCTGCGCCTCAGCCGGCAATCTGCCCGCCAATAACAACACCCGTCGACCTGCCGTACCGGATCGACATGGGCCAGCACATTCCAGGCGTATGCCTACCTGTCACAAAGCTCGTGCAATCTCGATTGCGCGCATACCCGCTTGCTTGCCAGGAGTCTTATGACATGAGGCCAGAAATCGCTGTGCTGGATATACAGGGTCAGTATCGGGTTTACACGGAGTTCTATCGCGCAGACGCCGCAGAAAAGACCATCATTCTGGTCAACGGCTCGATGGCCACGACTGCGTCGTTTGCACAGACCGTGAAAAACCTGCACCCGCAATTCAACGTGGTCTGCTACGACCAGCCCTACGCGGGCCGGTCAAAAGCCCACAACCGGCATGAGAAACATCTGACAAAGGAAGTTGAAGGGCAGATTCTGCTGGAGCTGATCGACCACTTTGCTGCCGAGCACGTGCTGTCGTTCTCATGGGGCGGTGCGGCAACACTGGTCGCCCTCGCCCAGCAGCCCCGGCGTATCGAAAAAGCCGTGATCAGCTCGTTTTCACCGGTGATCAATGCGCACATGCTCGATTACCTCGAGCGCGGCGTCGATTACCTCGGCAGCCGCGACGGCGACCGGGTCGGTCATCTGGTCAACAACACCATCGGCAAACACCTGCCGTCGCTGTTCAAACGTTTCAACTATCGCCACGTCAGCAGCCTCGCCGAGCATGAATACGGGCAGATGCACTTTCACATCAACGACGTGCTGCACAGCGACCGACAGTGCTATCTGAACGCGGCGAAAAAGATCAACGTGCCGGTGCTGTTTCTCAACGGCGAATGGGACGAATACACTGCCGCCGAGGACGCGCGCCTGTTCGGCAATCACGTCGCGCACAGCAGCTTCACCACATTGCAAGCCACCGGGCACTTTCTCGACATGGAACACAAGGCCGCCTGCCGCGACAGCCAGAACGCCCTGCTGGGCTTCCTGAAACCTGCGCCGCAAGCCAGCCGAACGCGCTACTCGTTTGTGCAGGATCAACATGCACTGGCCATTTGAAACCGCGTCATCGCGGGCAAGGCTGCAAGCCTGAGGTGCCTTACTGCACCGGCGCAGCACTTGCTCGCGATCGACCGATTTCTGCGTGGCAAAGCCATCGCGGAGAAAAGAAAACTTCAAATCCGTGGCCGAGTCTGGTACAAAGTCAGCCGCTCTGAGCGGGTATAGTTTAGTGGTAGAACGAAAGCTTCCCAAGCTTTAGATGAGGGTTCGATTCCCTCTACCCGCTCCACCGAATATTGATCTCGCGTTGGGCTGTCTGACGGGGGATGCAGGAATGAAAAACCGGCCTTGATGGCCGGTTTTTTTGTGCGCGGGATTTGGTGGAAGACAATTTCCGAGTAAACCTTTCAGCTCTAAAAGAAAACATTCCGAAAGAATTAAATCCACTATTTTGTGTTTTATCAGGGTTTTTGGCCTGTAGCATATGTTTTTTTGGATTTAACCTATACTTCAGACATTCGTTGTCAATATGAGACTTTGTCATGCTCGACCTTGATCTCAGTACAGCCGCCGAAATCGTCAAACGCATCTGCGGTCGGCTTCGTACAGAACGGCTCGCTCTGGAAATGACCCAGGCTGATGTGGCCGCACGCGCCGGTATCGGAGTAAACACCGTATCGAATCTGGAGTCTGGACGTAACGTCGGGTTCGAAAACCTGGTGCGCGTTGCGATGGTGCTTGGCCGAGGAAAAGAATTCGAAGTCCTTTTCCAGCCGAAGCTCGAAACCCTGGAAGATATCCTGCGTTACGAAAACAGCGCCAAGCGTCAGCGCATCAAAAGGAAACCTGACAATGCTTGAAAGAGTTGAGGTTTATTACGACGGTTGGGGGGAGCGTTGGCTGTGGGGCTCGCTTGTTTCCACCACAGCCTTGACCGGGCGCCCGCTGGTAGTGTTTGAGTACAGCGATGAGGCAAAGAAAAAAGCCCTGGAACTGTCTTCCCTTCGCCTCCCGTTAGCGGGTGGGAAACTACGGCGAGATTTTCCATCACATCAAATGGGTCTGCCAAGCCCGGTCTATGACGCGTTGCCGGATGGTTGGGGCATGCTTCTGATGGATCGTTTGTTCAAACGTCGCGGCCTCAACGCCGCACGCATCGGCCCCTTGGAGCGTTTGGCCTATGTCGGTGATCATGCGATGGGAGCCATGTCGTTTGAGCCTGTCGCTCCTGAGCTACTGGTTCCGCCTACCCACGGCCCGATTGAACTGCTGGCGGCGGAAGTTCGCGAAGTGCTCAACGGTGACGGTGCAGAGTTGCTGCAGAAATTATTGTTGGTGGGTGGCTCGCCGCAAGGTGCCAGACCCAAGGCTTTGGTATATCGCGATCCCGAAACCGGGACGTTTACCACGGCGCCTGCTTCTGGACTCGAAGCCTGGCTAGTGAAATTCCCCGGACAGGGCGAGCATCCCGAAGTCTGCGCAGTCGAAATGGCCTACTCAGAATGTCTGCGTTTGTGCAGCATTGAGACGCCTGATAGCCAACACTTCCGCCTGCCTGACGGGATGGCCGCTTTCGCCAGCCAACGCTTCGATCGACAAGACGGACTGCGCATCCCCATGCAGAGTTTGGCAGCCTTCACGGGCGCCGACTTTCGATCCCCAGGCGCATTGGATTACGTGAACTTTCTCCGCGCTACCCATCACTGCACTAATGACGTCCGCGAGAAATCGCTGGCCTTCGAACGTGCGATTTTCAACGTCGCGTTCAACAACCGGGATGATCATCCGAAGAATTTTGCCTATCTCATGTCGTCTGCCGGCGAGTGGAAGTTGTCGCCTGCCTTCGACGTGACCTTCTGCGAAGGGCCCGGCGGTTATCATCAAATGGATGTTATGGGTGAAGCTTTGGAAATCGGCCGTAAAGAGGTGCTGAAGCTTGCGCAGGAAGCGGAAGTCTCGAGAGATAAAGCGGAGGACCTGATTGATCGAATTTGCGCTGTTGCCAGTCGGTTTTCGACGATTGCTGCCGAGCTGCTGCCGAACGAGATAACCCCAGAGACTTTGCAAATCATCCAGAGAAGGATCGATATCAACGTCGCCCTCCTTCGTTGAAGCGGCGGCCACGTTCGCTCATCCAGTCGCAATGACTGGTTGAGCGATGCGCTGCCGTTTTGCCGCGTTAAACCTCATGGCAAAACACTGCAACACAACCATCTGTCCTAGAAATATGCACGGCCTAGACTGGATTGGCTGCACGGTGGAAAGTCTATTGATCTACGAAGTTCAGTAGGTATAGTAACCACCAAGCACACCACAAGGAGGTGTTGTGAATAGCCGTTTTTTAATCGGACAAATCGTGGCAGACGGGTGGTTTCTGGTGCGCATCCGGGGCAGCCATCATCACTTCAAGCATCCAACCAAACCTGGACTGGTAACAGTGCCGCATCCGAAAAAGGATCTGCTCAAAAAAAACGGCCGTCAGTATTTTGCAACAGGCCATGCTCTGAATCCGTTCTCAGCATTGCCATGGAGGATCACGAACATGCTTTACCCGATTGCGATTTCAATAGGCGACGAGGAACACGCCTGGGGAGTTGAGGTGCCGGACCTTCCCGGTTGTTTTTCTGCCGGCGAAGACCTTGATGACGCCGTCGCCATGGCGCGCGAGGCGATCGAAGGTCATTTCGAAATTCTGGCTGACGACGGTGCGCCGATTCCACCGGCCAGCAAATTGAGCCTGCATGTCGTCAATCCGAAGTACGCCGGATGTGCGTGGGCGGTAGTGGATATCGACGTGGTCAAATACCTGGGCAAAGCACAGAAGCTCAACATCACTCTGCCGGGGCACTTGCTCAATCGCATCGATGAGTACGTCTTGCATCATCCGGAGGAGAAGAGCCGCTCAGGGTTTCTGGCTTCGGCGGCGTTGAAGGTTTTGCAGCAAGGTTAAAACCATGCTTACCAACCGGCTCTCTGTAGCCGGTTTTTTGCGTGTGAAGTTTGCGCCAGCACATGTCTTGCATTCAATGTTGAACGCCCGTCCGCAATGCGCATTCAAGATTGCCCTTCGTTGGGCTCACGCTCAAAACGACCAGATCAACGCGGAGACCGTTTAATGAACATCAAACCCATTCGTAGTCCGGAAGACCTGAGCGCAGCATTGCTGCGCATGGAACAGCTGTGGGTGCAGAAATCGACTCGCCGGATGGCGATGAGTTGGAAATTCTCGCTCTGCTGATCGAAAAGTATGAGGAGCAGCATTTTCCGATGCAGCCTTCTGATCCCATTGAAGCCATCAAATTTCGTATGGATCAGCAAGGCTTGACGCCGCGGGATCTTTAGCCCTTTATCGGCACAAGCGGCCGTGTTTCGGAAGTGTTGAACCGTAAGCGCAAGCTGAGTCTGGCGATGATCAAACGTCTGCACGATGGCTTGCGTATTCCTTATGAATGCCTGCTCGCCAGTGTCTGAAAAATATATCGCACGAAAAACCGGTCGCTACGACCGGTTTTTTTTGCCCGGAAATCAGCGCTGGCTAACCCACCGGCACCACATTATCCAGCACCTGATTCACCGCCAGCTCGCCCAGCATGACGACCTGGGCGATGCCGAGCAGGGTTTTGCGCTGGCTGCCGTCGAGCAAGGCGGCGAAGTCGCCGAGCATGACGCTGGCCGAGCCGAGGGATTCGCTGGCATTGACCAATAGCGACTCGGTGTCGGTGCTCGGGTTGACCTGAAACATGCTGCTGGTCTGGTACGGCGGTGAAGTGGTTTTCGGTGGAATGAGGTAGTGGTCGAGGGCGCGTTCGGCGGCTTCGTGGAGTTTTTTTGAATCGAGGGATTCGTACGGAGAGACCGGATCGGTTTCCGGCGGATTTGGCGTTACTTTGAACACGGGGGCGGTACCTTTAATTTGAGCCACATCCACCACGCTACTAAACGGGAGGGTGGCGGCTGTACGCAAGTTAGTAGACCGGACCCATCCCCCATCCGGCGCACCCGAAGGCGCCATGCGCACAGCCACCATAAAATACAGGCACGCGCCTGATTCAACGGAACTCGTGCAACCGTTACAAGGAGGACATTTCCGGGCTACTAAACCCGATCACTGGAAATCAGTGACGCGAACCAAGTTACCGACCGCCCTCCAAGCGCACAAGCCGGCGGATTCTGGCGTACCGGTAGGCAGCGGCGCAAGGATTTGTAGGCATCGGGACGTAACGTGATTCGACTTTAAACAGCCATGGCGCAACCCGTGTAAAAGCGCTGAAAACCGCGAGACCTTTCCGACGAATTCAGCGTGAACGAGTTGAAAGGATGCCGCGACCATGCCGCAGCTGGCGCTGGTCCAAGATCGCCACAGGACGATGATGGTGGCGGTAGCGATGATCGGGTTTCGTGCTTCAAGAGGCCCCTCACCCTAGCCCTCTCCCGAGGGAGAGGGGACCGATCGGGTTGTTCTTGCGAGTTACGCCGACCTGAAAGAATGCGTCGAACTCAGGATATAAAAGCGAGACCGCTGCGGGAGCACTTCAGCGAGTCGCAACAATAAACAAGCGTGGAAACGGTAACAGCACCGAGCCGTCAGCCAATGCTGGATAAGCCTTTGCAATTTCCGCCAGATACTGCTGCAGATACTGCGCCCGCTCATCCTCGGTCAACGGGCTCAGGAACGGAATCAACCCGCTACCCTTGAACCACTCAACCACCCCCGCCGCTCCGTCCGCCAGTGGATGATGATAAGTCGTGCGCCACACATCGACCCGCGTGCAGTGCGGCCGCAGCATCGAGAAATACTCGCTGGCACTGGCCATGTCGGTACGTTGCCCCGCAGCGTCTGCCAGCTTGCTCGCCCAAGGGCCATTCGCGGCGACTTCACGCATCAAGCGGTGGGACGGTTCATTGAGGTTGTCCGGCATCTGGATCGCCAGGCTGCCGCCGTCGGAAAGCTTGCTCGCCAGGGCTGGCAGCAACGAAGCGTGATCAGGCACCCACTGCAGCACAGCGTTGGCGAAGATCACATCGAACGGACCTTGGTCAGCCCATTTGTCGATCTCGGCCACCTGAAACTGCAAATCTGGCAAGCGCTTGCGCGCGGCGGCGATCATGTCCGGCGAACTGTCGAGGCCACTGACCGTTGCCTCAGGAAACCGCTGCACCAGCAACTCGGTGGAATTGCCCGGCCCGCAACCAATGTCCACCACCGCCCTCGCCTGCGCCGTGGGTATCGCCGCCAACAGATCCCGGGCCGGGCGGGTGCGTTCATCTTCGAAAGCGACGTATTGTTTGGCTGACCAACTCATTGCGTTCTCCTGTCGGGGCGTTCAATTGCTGTTCACGATACAGGCAGCATGAAAAGCAATTCCAGTGCGAACTCTGCAAGAGGTGTCTGAGTGAACGGTCCACTCTCCATCAATCGTAATAGCCGACGGTTTTTTTCAGATGATCCGAGAACTCATAGATGTCATCCACCGAATTGATCGCATGACGGGTCTCGTTTTTTTCTTCATCGAAGATGCCGAGATACTTTTGTGATCGATTGAAATGCAAACGGCAGATCGGTTTGCGATTGTTGTCGTCCAGCAAGATACCGAAATAGCTCTGCGTATCGCGCTGAACAATGCGCTTGGCATCAACGACAGAGCGAACCAACGCCCGAACGATGTGATAGCCCTCCAGCTCTTCCAGCGTTGTTAAAACCTTGTCATCTGATTCGTCACGCGGATCTACCGGATCAGTTCCGGCAGGAACTGACGGCAGGGAGGCCAGCGCTGGCTGGATAGCGCCGCTCATGGCCGATTTGAGCCGATCATTGATCTGGTCATTCAAGAATTGCCCGACAGCTTTTCTGGTTAGCTCGTGAAACTGGTCGCGCACTTTCTGTGTGATCACGCCGTCATAAACCCGAGAAGCGAAAACCTTTACAAAATCATCGTCCGGCTTGCTGACCTGCGCGGCGAGGACCTTCTTGATTTGGCTGACATATTTCAACTCCCCCGCTGCATTGATGATGGAGTCAACGTCAAAAGCCGACTTGGTCAACTTAACCAGCTCAGGGACCGAATATTCATCGATGTCCAGCAGATCCAATTCAAGGAAGGGCTTCTCGTCCATTTTGTTCGGCGCATCCAGATCGGTAAAAAATTTATAGACCTGGCCGTTGGTGAGAATGGAGATCCGAGCGCTGGTGACATGGAAGTAGCGAAACAACTGCGAGGCATGGTTGATGTGCAACGATTCACCGATTTTTTTGCATTCAATCAAAATCTGCACCTCCCCCTCTTTCATGATCGCGTAGTCGATCTTCTCGCCTTTCTTGGTGCCGATATCGCAGACGAACTCGGGGGTCACCTCGGTCGGGTCAAAAACGTCGTAACCCAGAACCGTACTGATAAAAGGCATGACGAATGCATTTTTCGTTGCTTCCTCAGTCTGGATCGCAGCGCTCTGCAAGCGGACTTTTGCGGCTAGGCTGGCTAACTTTTCGAAGAATTCCATGAGGCGCCTCGTACGGGTTTCTATCCGTGGAATGAGATGATGGCAGTTTGACTGCCACTTGATACTAGACCTAAACCTCCACAATGAAAGGTGTCCATATAGAAGCCTTGGATTGGCGAGTCCTGCCCGAGGTATTGAGTGAATGAGGAAGTTGTAAACAGAATTTTCAGCGCAACGCCGGTGTCTGAATTTCAAGCTCCCAAAACAAGGACTTCCATCATGAAATTCGCCAAGATTGCCCAGAAACTTGCCCTGTGGGCCGGTAGCCCGAAGACGTTCATGGGGGCGTTGATTCTGATCGGGTTGTGGGGTTTGAGCGGGCCGATTTTTGGCTACAACGACACCTGGCAACTGATCATCAATACCTCGACGACGATCATCACGTTCCTGATGGTGTTCCTGATTCAGAACACGCAAAACCGCGATACCGACATTCTGCATTTGAAACTTGATGAACTGTTGCGCGTGAACAAGGAAGCGCAAAACGCGATGCTCGGGCTGGAGGCGCTGGATTTGAAGCAGCTTGAAGCGCTGCGCCGGCATTACCGTGCACTCGGCGAAAATCAGGTGTTTGATCTTGAGGGTTTGGGTGACAAGAGCAAGCCGAAGCAGGATTTGAACGAGTGCTGAACAGACTCGGCCGCGCCTGCATTACTCCATGCGGGGCGGCCGAATTCTGAAGATTGCTGAATATTAGCGACTGGCCTGCAACGCGCGGGCCTTCTCCAGATGGCTTTGCAGTTTCGGCAAAGTCTCATCGGCAAAGGCTTTGATTTCCGGGACGTCGGTGGTCTGTGCCTGTTGTTCGATCTGGGTAATCGCCTCTTCCGTGGCTTTCACCTGACTCGCGGCGTAGGCCTGATCAAAGGTCGCACCGTCCTTCACTTCCGGCATCAACTCTTTGGCCTTGTCGGCGAGTTCTTCGCGGGGTGCGACAGGCAGGTCGAGTTTCTTGGCGATTTTCGCCAGATGCTGGTTGGCCGTGGTGCGGTCGTTGATGACGACGATGGTGTAATCCTTGACCTCTTTGGATTCGGTCTTGCCGTGGGCCAGACGGCTGGCTTCGATGTCGGCCATGCCTTTGGCGGAGGCATCGTTGATGAATTCGGCAGGCGACTGGGCGAACGCAGTGCTGGCGCACAGGCCCAGCAGGGTTGCAAAACTGACGTTACGTAAACGGGTGGCCATCCGGCTCATGGTCGCGCCCTCCTTCGTTGAAAATTCAAGCGGGCAGTGTTTACCCGCTGCTCAAAATAATCGCGGCAGACAAGCGACCGCCTCAGTTAGGAATGCTTTGACGGTCAAAGGTTTAGAAAAACCGTCCTAGGGGCGACGAACGGTGCTTCCTCAGCATCAGCCGTTGTTCGGCATCAACCCCGGTAGCGCGTGCGCCAGCGCATTGATGGCAAAACCGATAAACATCACGCCGCACAAACGGGTGATCAGCAGTTCATGACGCTGATACACGGTGCGCACTCGCTGCGCGCCAACTACGCCGATGAGAATGGCGTAGGCCATCGCCCCGCCGATGAAACTCAGGGCGATCAGCGCCGGCAGCATCGACCAGTTGAGCAACTCGGCACGACTCGACAGCAGCGCGGTAAACGTCGCCACCGCTACCGGGTAGGCCTTGGGATTGGTCAGGCCGAAGACGATGCCGTGCCAGAACGGCTGGCGCGCCGCGCCTTGCGCCTCGTCGCCATTGCGCCGCTGGGCACGCACCGCACGCCAGCCGAGCCAGAACAGGTACACCGCGCTGAGCACGCCGAGCACATCGAACGCGGTGCTGCCGATTTCCCGCGCGCCGACGATCGCCACCAGCGCCGTGCTGCACCAGATCACATCACCGAGCAGATGCCCGCAGAGAAACCCCGCCCCGGCCCGCCGGCCATGGGCCGCGCCAATGCCGAACACTGCCAGCACACCCGGTCCGGGCGTGATCCCGTAAATGAAACCCGAAGCCAGAACGGCCAACAGCAATGATGGAGTCATGGAAAGCCTGCAAGCGCCGGAATACGTGGCGGCCAGTCTATCTCAGCCGATCGTGCCCGATCACTGCGCGTCGTAAAAACGCATGCCGGGGTACGGTTTCTGCCGACACGCCGCCAGCCGCGATTGCAAATCGCCGACATGGACTTCCAGCTTGTGCCCGTCGGGATCGAGAAAGTAGAACGACGCGCCCTCGCTGCGGTTGTCTCGCCACTCCGCCACCTTAGCCAATTTCAGCGTTTCAACCAGCAAAGTGAAGTCTGCCGCGCTCACGCTGAAAGCGTAATGGGTATAGTCCACGCCCGGCTCACCCTCGCGTTGCGGATCTTCTGACAGACACAACCACAATCCGGGCAATGACAAATAGGCACCTCTATCCCACGTCGCTTCGACGCGCAATTGCAGCACATCGCGATAGAACGCCAGGCTACGCTGCAGATCACGGACGGCGAGGGTCAGGTGGTTGAGGCCGGTCAGCATCGAATCAGTAACCTCTGAGGTCTTCAGGAACAACGTATTGCTGACCATCGTAGATCAGGGTGACTTGGGTGTGCTTCAGATTGGTGGTTTTAGAAACGCATTGTTTGCCTGACGTGAAAGACTCCATCAACCAACCGCTGGAACTGACGATCAGATCAGCAAACCCGTTGTGGCTGGATGAGCCGACCTCGATAGTCCTGCGAATGCGTGTGTCTCGCGTATTGCACTCCCCGGTCCCTTCACCGAAATCCTTGCGCACCACCAGGCCTTCCAGCACTGGGCGTAAGCGACTGCCTTCGCGAACATACAAAGCCAGGTCGGTCTTCGAGTACGGATTCGCTCTGGAACCGTGGCTCATGAATCGGGACCGCAGCCCGAATGCACGGACATCCGCCGCCAAGCGGTAACGCGCCGTATCGATGATCAGGTCATCGAAGCTGATCGCATCGGAGTTGTACGCGCCGGGTTTGCGGTAGGTGGCGATCGGTCTGGCGTTGCTGGCATTGACGATTGCCAGGTCAAGATCGAACACCCCGATGTCTTCATCATCCGAGTCCGCGAGATACGTGGATTTGACGCCAATCGCCTGATTCTGCACGGCAGGCCAGACCTTGCAGCGCGACAGGGACTTGCCATCGAAGGCTTTGTTTTCGCAAGCCGCGTGGGCTTCAACGCTCAAAGCCAAAGCGCTGAGAACGGCAAAAAGTCGGAGACGCAGATTCATGATTCTTCCTTGAAAAATTCGTATCGGTGACGCCAGTCACATGCCTTTGAAACCTTGCGGCAAAACGTAGGTTTTCCCGTCATAGCGCAACGTGGTCAGCACTGGCTTTTCGTGGGTGGTCTTCGATTCGCAGCTGTCAGGTGGTCCCTCACCGGCCAGGCCCGTGGTGACTGAGCGGACAATGATATCGGCATAACCATGGGAACCGGTTTTGCCCATCTCGAGCGTGCGCATCGTCTCCGAGCGCTCGCCCGCGCAGTTGCCATCCCATTCACCGCTGAAGCTGTAGACGACCAAGCGATCCAGCACCGGGCGCAACTTGTCGCCCTCTTTCACATAGAGCGACAGCAACGATTCATCCAGCGGATTGACGCGTGAGGAGCCTTTGAAATGGGCGCGGACACCGAAGGCACGGAGGTCGGGCGTGAGTTTATAACGCGCCGTATCCAGTTCCAGACTCTCCAGCGCGATGGCATCGGAGAGAAACGCCGACGGCTGATGATAGGTCGCCAGCGGCTTGGGGCTGCCAGCCGTAGTGACGGCCAGAGCCAGATCGTATGAACCCACCCTGCCGCCCTCGCCATAGACGGGATCGGGCACGAATGTCGATAGCGCAGTGATCGTAAGCGGCGGATAAGCCGGCCAGTCCTTGCACAGGGAAAAATCCACTTCTGCGCTGACCGCAGGCGGCGTGCAATCAGCCCACGCCTGCCCAGCCATCAACCACCCGCAGAGCGCTGCAGCGCTGATCCACGTGGACTTCATTGTCAATTCCTGCTCCTTGAAGATATTTCCAGGCGAGCACTATCCCTTTCTGCATCGGAGGATTCAACATATCAGGCCAGCCAATCTTCTCATGCGTCTGAAGTCGGAATTCGCGAGCAGGCTCGCTACCACAGGAAAGCCGCATTCCAAATGTGGGAGCGAGCCTGCTCGCGAAGGCGTCATCACAGACGCCGCCAATCTCAATACTTGTCCAGCGTGCGCAACTTCTGCGGCAAGCCCCACAGCAGCAACGCTGCCGCGATCAGCGCGGCGACGCCGATGACATAGAGCGCCGGGGTGGTGCTGCCGGTGAGGTCCTTGATGCGTCCGACCATGACCGGGCTGACGATTCCGCCGAACTGCCCCAGGGTGTTGATCACCGCGATCCCGCCTGCCGCCCCGGCACCGGCGCCTGCGAGCAACTTCGGTGGCAGGGTCCAGAAGCTCGGAATCGAAGCGATGATGCCCGCGCCGAGCAAACCGAGCGCGACGATCAGAAATGTCGTGTGGCTGGCGAAGATCCCCGCGCTGAAGAAGCCGATCGCGCCGACGATCACCAGCCCGGCAACGAACTTGCGCCGCTCACCGGTGGCGTCTGACAAGCGCCCGATCACGACCATGCTGATCGCCCCGCAGATGTACGGGATGGCGGTCAGCAGGCCGATCATCACCGGGCTTTCGGTGCCGGCGCTGCGGATCAATTGCGGCGCCCAGAAGTTCAGGCCGTAGGACGCGACCTGGATCAGGAAGTAGATCAAACCCAACGTCAGGAAACCGGGAATTTTCAGTGCCGCGAGCAATGAGCCGCCGGTCTTGTGCGGCTCGTGATGGGCGATGCGGCTGGAAAGCAGTTTCTTCTCGTCCGCGGTCAGCCAGTGCGCGTCCTCGATGCGGTCTTTGAGCTGGGTCAGCACGAGAAAACCGAGCGCAATACACGGCACGCCACCGAGCAAAAACAACCAGTGCCAACCACGCATCTGCAACACGCCGTCGAGGTGTTGCAGCACCAGCCCGGAGAACGGCGCGCCGACCAGTCCGGCGAACGCCGAGGCGAGAAACAGCATCGACGTGATGCGGCCACGGAAGTGCTGCGGAAACCACAGGGTCAGGTAATACAGAACGCCCGGGGCGAACCCGGCTTCCATCGCGCCGATGACAAAGCGCAGCGCGTAGAACTGCCATTCGCTGTTGACGAAGACCATCGCCGCCGTCGCCACGCCCCACGACATCATGATCCGCGCAATCCAGCGCCGCGCGCCGACCTTGTACAGCATCATGTTGCTCGGCACTTCGAACAGCACGTAACCGACCACGAACAGCCCGGCGCCGAGGCCGTACGCGGTGTCGCTCAGGCTCAAATCGGTCTGCAACTGGAATTTGGCGAAGCTGATGTTGATGCGATCAAAAAAGGCGAACAGGTAGCAGACCATGATCAGTGGCATCAGGCGCCAGGCGACTTTGCTGACCAGGGCTTTTTCGGCGTCGTGATCGACGGACGGGCTGACGCCCGCCTCCATTACATTGAGGCTCATGGTTTTTCTCCAGGCGGACTGCCGAGGGGCGTCCGATTGTTTTTGTTGTCTGGTATGCGGTTTCAACTGTAGGAGTGAGCCTGCTCGCGATGGCGGTTTGGCAGGCAACATTTGCGGTGACTGATACACCGCTATCGCGAGCAGGCTCACTCCTACAAGGGATGGGTGTGTGTCAGGTGGGGATCCGGTGCAGGTCGCAGTTGCGCCCGGCCTTGGCCAGTTGGCCGGGGACTTCGTGGCCTAACAGTGCCGGCAAGCCGCGCGAAAGTTTCAGCAATAGGGGCAAATCTATCCCGGTGGCAATGCCGACTTCCTCGCACAGGTTCACCAGGTCTTCGGTGCAGATATTGCCCGACGCACCCGGCGCAAACGGACAGCCACCGAGGCCACCGAGCGCCGCATCGAAGCGCCGTGCGCCGGCCTCGTAAGCGGCCAGCACGTTGCACAAACCGAGGCCACGAGTGTTATGGAAATGCAGGGTCAGATCGGCCGGCGAAACCCGCTGCAAAACACGCCGTACCAAACGATCCACCTGACGCGGATTGGCCATGCCGGTGGTATCGGCGAGGCTGATGCCCTGAATGCCGAGCTCCTGATAAGCGTCGACGATCTGCAGCACGCGATCCTCGTCAATTTTGCCTTCGAACGGACAACCGAAGGTGGTGGCGATACTGCCGTTGAGGCGTACACCCGAGCCGCTGACAAACGCGACGATGTCAGCGAACGCGGCCAGCGAATCCTCGCAACGCATGCGCATATTGGCGAGGTTATGGGTCTGGCTGGCGGACATCACCAGATTCAACTCATCGGCCTTCGCCGCCAGTGCCCGTTGCGCACCCTTGAGGTTGGGAATCAACGCCACGTAAATCACCCCCGGCTGACGCTCGATGCCGTTGAACACCTGCTCGCCGTCACGCAAGGCCGGGATGGCTTTGGGCGAGACGAACGAGCCCGCTTCGATGCGGCTGAATCCGGCCTGTGACAATTGATTGATCAGGGTGATCTTGTCAGCGGTTTCCACCCAGGTCGGCTCGATCTGCAAACCGTCGCGGGGCGAAACTTCCTGGACGATCAGGGTCTGCGAATAGTCAGTGATCATTGCACCACCCCTTGGCTTTTCAGGCGTTCGATGTCGAGTTCAGTCAGGCCCAGCCCGACCAGAATATCGTCGGTGTGCTGGCCCAGTTTCGGCCCGGACCAATTCACCCCGCCGGGGGTCTCCGAAAGCTTGGGGACGATGCCGGGCATTTTTACCGTTGCGCCGCCGGGCAACTCGGCATTGAGCAGCATGTCCCGCGCCTGATAGTGCGGATCGGCGACGATGTCGGCTACGGAATAAATGCGCCCGGCCGGCACTTCGGCGGCTTCGAGGGCGGCCAGTACGTGGTCGATCGGCAGGCTGCTGGTCCAGTGGGTGATGGCGGCATCGAGCAATCCGCTCTTGGCGGCGCGGCCGTCGTTGTGGGCGAATTCTTCTGCGTCGGCCAGATCAGCGCGGCCGATGGTGTGCATCAGGCGCTTGTAGATCGGGTCGCTGTTACCGGCGATCACAACGTAGGCACCGTCGGCAGTGAGGTAAGTGTTGGAGGGCGCGATACCCGGCAAGGCGCCGCCGCTGCGTTCGCGGACATGACCAAGCATGTCGTATTCCGGCACCAGGCTTTCCATGACGTTGAACACGCTTTCGGCCAGCGACACATCGACGATCTGTCCACCACCCTGCCCGGTCTTGACCCGCAGCAGCGACATCAGCGCGCCGATCACCGCGTGCAACGAGGCCAGCGAATCGCCGAGGCTGACGCCGACTCGCGCCGGTGGCGAATCGGGATTGCCGGTGGTGTAGCGAATGCCGCCCATGGCCTCGCCAATCGCACCGAAACCGGGACGGTCGCGGTACGGGCCGGTCTGGCCGTAGCCAGAGATACGTACGAGGGTCAGGTTCGGATTCAGGGCATGCAACACGTCCCAGCCCAGACCAAGCTTTTCCAGCGCACCGGGGCGCAAGTTTTCGATGATCACGTCGGCGTCGCCGGCCAGTTGCTTGACCAGTTCGATGCCTTCAGCGGATTTGAGATTGAGCGCCAGGGATTTCTTGT
Organism: Pseudomonas koreensis; assembly: GCF_024169245.1. NCBI lineage: Bacteria > Pseudomonadati > Pseudomonadota > Gammaproteobacteria > Pseudomonadales > Pseudomonadaceae > Pseudomonas > Pseudomonas koreensis. The sequence continues at coordinate 2,758,212 of NZ_JALJWP010000001.1, read as the reverse complement.
TGCGCGATTGCAGGTACCACCACAGCGATGTGCCTTCGTGCAGCTTGCGCCACTTGCGCAGCGGGTCGCCCTGGCCCATGGCTTCGATCTTGATCACCTCGGCGCCGAACTCGGCGAGCATGCGCGCGGCAAACGGCGCGGCGATCAGGGTGCCGATCTCGATCACTTTGATCGCACTCAAAGGGGCAGTCATCGCGGGGTACCTCTTGTTCTTGGAATAGGTCGCCAAGGCTAGAGGAACGATGTTTGGACAATCCAGCCGTCTCTCGGCAATGAGCGTTCGCGAAATGCGAATGCTCCAGCAAGATTTGGGTGAACTCAGGTCAGCTATCGCGAGCAGGCTCACTCCTACAGGTTTTGCGTCGCCCACAAATTTGAGTTCACCCAGATCCCCTGTAGGAGTGAGCCTGCTCGCGATGAGGCCGGCCCATTCAATAGAGATTCAGGTGCCCTGCGCACGCAAATGCTCAAACAACATCCGGCTCACCGGCGACAACCCCGCCTCATCGCGCACCACCACAATCAGCGCGCGATCCGACCAGCCATCGATCAGCGGCACCGCCCGCAAGCCCAGCGCCTGACCAAACAACTCATAGGCACGCTGCGGCAGAATGCCGATGCCCATGTTCGCCTGAACCATACGGCAGACCGCATCGAACCCCGGCACATGAATGCGGATACGCAGAACTTTGCCGGCCTGCCGCGCCGCCGCGTGGGTACGCATGTTGATCGAACTGGCCGCGTGCAACCCGACGTAGTCGCTGTCGAGGGTTTCATCGAAGGCGACCGATTCGCGCATGGCCAACGGATGCTCCGGCAGCATCACCACCACCAGTTTGTCCTGCCGGTACAACACGCTGTGCAGGCCTTTGGTGTCGCTGTCCTCAGAGCAGATGCCGAGGTCCGCGACGCCATCGAGGACGCCCTGAATCACCCCGGCGCTGGGCCGTTCTTCTAGGTCGGTCTTGACCTGCGCATGCTGCGCAGAGAAATCGCGCAAGTCTTCGGGCAGAAACTGAATGATCGCCGACAGATTGGCCAGCATGCGCACGTAACCGCGCACACCGTGGCTGTGCTCGCCCAGTTCCAGGCCCATTTTCTCCACGTTGAAAAGCATCTGTCGCGCATGGTGCAACAGGGTTTCACCGGCCGGGGTGAGGACCATGCCTTTGGCTTGGCGCACGAACAGTGCAATGCCCAGCGCCTCCTCCAATTCCATCAAGCGCTTGCTCGCGGCCGACACCGCGATGGCTTCGCGCGCAGCCGCACGGGTCAGCGTGCCCTCTTCGTGGACGGCGACGAACAGTTGCAGGGTGATCAGGTCGAGGCGGCGGATCAGGCTTTTTTGCAGCATGGGAGACTCGGCGGTGTGGCGCGAACGAACGGCGAGGATAACGCCGTTCGTCACCGCTGTGCCCTTCTCAAAACGCGTTGCGGAAAATCTCCTCGATCTGGCGCTGGTCCGCTGCTCGTGGATTGGTCAGTCCGCAGGCGTCCTTCAAGGCGTTGGCGGCGAGCACCGGGATGTCGCTGAGTTTCGCGCCCAGCTCACGCAATCCGCCGGGAATCTCGACGTCTTTGGCCAGGCTGCGAATGGCATGGATCGCCGCCTGTGCGCCTTCCTCTGCGCTGAAACCGCGAATATCCGCGCCCATGGCGTGGGCGACGTCCCTGAGTCGGTCAGCGCAGACCAGCGCATTGAAACTCTGCACATGCGGCAACAGTACGGCGTTGCACACGCCGTGGGGCAAGTCGTAGTAGCCGCCCAGCTGATGCGCCATGGCGTGGACAAAACCGAGCGAGGCATTGTTGAACGCCATGCCGGCAAGAAACTGCGCGTAAGCCATGTTCTCCCGCGCCGCGAGGTCACTGCCGTCGCGCACGGCCAGGCGCAGATTGCTGCTGATCAGGCTCATGGCCTTCAGGGCGCAGGCATCGGTGATCGGATTGGCCGCCGTGGAAACGTAGGCTTCGATGGCGTGGGTCAGTGCGTCCATGCCGGTGGCGGCGGTCAGGCTTTTGGGCATCGCGACCATCAGTTGCGGGTCATTGACGGACAGCAGCGGTGTGACGTTGCGGTCGACGATGGCCATTTTCACGTGACGCGATTCGTCGGTGATGATGCAGAAGCGGGTCATTTCGCTGGCAGTGCCGGCGGTGGTATTGATGGCGATCAGCGGCAATTGCGGCTTGCTCGAGCGGTCGACGCCTTCGTAATCGCCGATCTGCCCGCCATTGGTCGCGCACAGGGCGATGCCCTTGGCGCAATCGTGTGGCGAGCCGCCGCCCAGTGACACGACGAAATCGCAGTGGCTTTCCTTCAACAGCCCCAGACCCGATTCGACATTGGCCGTGGTCGGGTTCGGCCTGGCGCCGTCGAAGATCACCGCATCGATGTCCTGCATCGCCAGCTTCTCGGCAATCATCGCGGCCACGCCAGCCTTGGCCAGCCCGGCGTCGGTGACAATCAGCGCCTTGCGAAAACCATAATTGCGAATCGCGACCATGGCTTCGTCGAGGCAGCCGCTGCCCATGATGTTGACCGCCGGAATGAAAAAGGTGCTGCTCATCGTGTGTCTCCTGACTGGGCCGGATCGACCGCCTCGATTCGGCGGATACCCACAGGATCGACCGATCGGTCACCGCCAATGTTGATCTGGCTCAATGTCCGCTCGTGATAAAGTCACCGTCCATCTGCCCCTTGTTTTGAGACCGCCCACGCAATGACCGATTTTCTGAATGTCGACGCCACCCTCGAAGACTGGAACGCCCTGCGCGCTGCGACCGATTTCAGCGGTTTGCTGGTGGGCAACGGCGCCAGCCGCGCGGTGTGGGATGACTTCGGCTACGACTCGCTGTTCGAAAACGCCCGTACGGTCGAAGAGAAACCGCTGAGCCCTTCGGAACTGGCGGTGTTCGATGCACTGCAAACCCGCAGCTTCGAGCAAGTGCTCGGCGCACTGAAAACCACCAGCCGGGTAAACAAGGCGCTGGCAGTCAGCTCGGCGGCACCGCGCAATCGCTATTACGCGATCAAGGAAGCGCTGATCAACACTGTGCACGCGGTGCACATTCCGTGGCGGCTGGTGCAGCCTTCGACGCTGACGGTGCTCAATGCTGAACTGGCGCGCTATCGGACGGTGTTCACCAGCAACTACGACCTGCTCAACTATTGGGCGCTACAGCACCCGGGCGAAGCCATCGACGATTTGTTCAACGGCCCCGACGCCAGTTTCGACCTGAGCCAGAGTGCCACGGAAAAACCGCGCCTGTTGTATCTGCACGGCGGTCTGCATCTGGTGCGCAATCAGGACGGCACCGCACGCAAACTGACCTCGACCGAGGGCACCCTGCTCGGCAGTTTCGCGATCAACAATACGATCAAGACGCTGGATGACGTGCCGCTGTTCGTCACCGAAGGACCGAGCGCCGACAAGCTCAAGACTATTCGCAGCTCGGATTATCTGTCGTTCTGCTATGAGCAGTTATTGGCCCATGGCGACAGTCTGTGCGTCTTCGGCCATGCCTTGGGCGAGCAGGATGCGCATCTGGTGCGCGCGCTGCGGTTGGCTAACCCGAAGTGCGTGGCGATCTCGATTTACCCGCGCAGCGCGGCGTTCATCCAGCATCAGAAGCGTCACTACGCCAAAGTATTTGAAGGTACCGGGGTTGAGTTGCGCTTCTTTGATGCCAAGAGCCATGCCCTCGGTGATCCGAAATTGTCGGTACCGGTCGAGGTTTGAAGCAAGATCAAAAGATCGCAGCCTGCGGCAGCTCCTACATGAGAATGCGTTCCAACTGTAGGAGCTGCCGAAGGCTGCGATCTTTTGTTTTCAAAGGCTCATGCTCTGAGCTCAGAGGACAGGCAGGGTCTTGTCCTTGATGACTTTGGTCGGGCCGTTGGCCTTCACGCTGGCAATGCCCTTGTCACAAGCGCCGTCCGATGAATACGACTCGCTGCTGCCGATGACCTGATGATTGGCCGCTTTGAGGTTGAAATACGGATTGCCATCCCTGGTCGACTTTTTCTCGTAGCGCTCATCCAGCGGGCTGTTGGCCTGCACCGAGGCGATGCCGCCGTCGGCACCGGCGCGGGTGCTGTAGAGCTCGCTGGTCAGAATCGTTTCGGCGTTCGCCGCTTTCAATACGAACCTGAATTGGCCATTACTGCTTTTGCTCACTTCGTACCATCCGGACATGCCTGTTCCTCCGTGGGGGCGATTGAAAGATCTCGCGCTTCAGAGTAAAGACCAGCACTCGCGGTCTGTCGCCTGCGCCGACTACAAGCTGCCCCTCACTGCATATAGCCGTCGGCGCGCAGCAGGGTTTCCAGGCAGTGTTCGCTGATGTGGTAGAAGGCTTTCAGCTCTGCGATCTTCGCCAGCAACTGCGCAGGATCGACCGGCTCGGCGCGTTTCACCGCGAGAATCATCTTGTTCTTGTTGGTGTGTTCCAGCGAGATAAATTCGAACACCTTGGTCTCGTAACCGCAGGCTTCGAGGAACAACGCACGCAAGCTGTCGGTGACCATTTCCGCCTGCTGGCCGAGGTGCAGACCGTATTGCAGCATCGGCTTGAGCAGCGCCGGGCTCTGGATCTGCAGGCGGATCTGTTTGTGGCAGCATGGCGAGCACATGATGATCGACGCGCCCGAGCGGATGCCGGTGTGGATCGCGTAATCGGTGGCGATGTCGCAGGCATGCAGGGCGATCATCACGTCCAGCTCACTCGGCGCCACCGTGCGCACGTCACCGCATTTGAACACCAGCCCCGGATGCTCGAGCTTCGCCGCTGCGGCATTGCACAGGTTGACCATTTCTTCGCGCAGCTCGACGCCGGTGACTTCGCCCTCGGCCTTCAGGGTGTTGCGCAGGTAGTCGTGAATGGCGAACGTCAGGTAGCCCTTGCCCGAACCGAAATCGGCGACCCGCACCGGTTTGTCCAGCGCCAGCGGCGACGAGGTCAGGGCATGGCTGAACACTTCGATGAACTTGTTGATCTGCTTCCACTTGCGCGACATCGCCGGGATCAGTTCGTGCTGAGCGTTGGTCACGCCCAGGTCCTTGAGGAACGGTCGGCTCAGTTCGAGGAAGCGGTTTTTCTCGCGGTTGTGCTCGGCGGACGGCGCTTCGCGCAATTGCTGAGGCTTGCTCTTGAACAGCGAACTCTTGCCCTTTTTGCTGTATTCCAGCTGCGCTTCGTCGGTCAATGCCAGCAAGTGCGCATTCTTGAACGAGCTCGGCAACAGCCCGGCAATCAGCGCCACGCCCTCGCTCAGCGGCAGGTTCTTGGTGATGTCGCGGGTCTTGTAGCGATAAACGAAAGACAGACACGGCTGCGCCTTGACCATCACCGGTTTGACAATGACCCGCTGCAGATCCGCCTCTTCACCGACGTACTTGGCCAGCACCAGTTTGATGAAGCCGCTGTCGTCGAGGCTGGTTTGCAGCAGTTCGAGGAACTGGGCGTGGTGATCGGCGGCCGGTTTGGCGGACGGCGCGGAAGAAGCGGAAACGGACATGGACAAACGGCCTCGGACGGGCGGAATCGGGAATGGCGGGTATTTTAGGGGGGATGGGGATTGGGGACACCCTCTTATTTACCCAACGGTCCAGAAGCCCCTCACCCCAGCCCTCTCCCGGAGGGAGAGGGGGCCGATCGAGGTGTCTTGCGCTCGACATCGACCTGAACGACCGAGTCGACTATGGCTGTCAGGATTTGAGTTCGACTCGGCATTTCAGGTCGGCGGAACTCGACAGAACACCTCGGTCGGCTCCCTCTCCCTCTGGGAGAGGGCTGGGGTGAGGGTCTAGATCTCAAGCGAGAAGGAATATCAGCCCAACACCACCAACCGATTCGGCAATTCGTTCCGCACCTGCGTCACCGGCACATGCACCTTCAACAACTCGCCACACGCCTCGACGCACGTGACAAACCCCTCCAGCGTGCGGCCATGCCGGACCTGCTCGGTAAACGCTGCAACAATGGCATCCCAGTTGCTGTTATCCAGCCGTTTGGAGATCCCCTCATCCACCAGAATCTCCACATATCGCTCAGCCTCGCAGACGAAAATCAGCATGCCCGTACTGCCCACGGTGTGGTGCAGGTTCTGCTCAAGAAACTGCCGCCGCGCCAGGTTGGAGGCGCGCCAGTGGCGCACGCGGCGCGGCACCAGATGGGTGGTGATCTTCGGCAGACGAAACAGCAGGCACAGGACGATGAACATGCCCCACTGCACCAGCAACAGACTGCGCAGGGTCAGCCAGCCCGTGAGGTAGTGGACGATGCCCGGCAACACCAGCGCCAGCAAGCTGGCCCAGAGCAGCGGGATGTACGCATAGTCATCGGCGCAGGCAGCCAGCACCGTGACCAGTTCGGCGTCGGTGTCACGTTCGACCCGGGCAATGGCCTCGGCGACTTTGCGTTGTTCGTGTTCAGTCAGTAATGCCATGTCGAAAAGTGCCTGCTCATTATTCTTTTGATCTCACCAGCCGCCGGACGAACCGCCGCCGCCGAAACTGCCCCCGCCACCGCTGAAGCCACCGCCTCCACCGCCGCCACCAAATCCACCGCCACCGCCGAAGCCGCCCCCTCCTCCGGAGCCGCCCCGACCGGCGGGCAGGATACCGAGCATCTGGCAGACAAACACCGTCAGGATGAACAACATCACCAGAAACATGAACAGCGCCGGGTGCCGCGAGATGAAATCATCCGCCGGGTCGCCGCTGGATTCGTACACGGTGGACGGTTCATCGAGCGGATTGCCGCCCAATACCACCAGCATCGCCGCAACGCCATCGCTGATGCCTTTGCTGAAGTTGCCGGTCTTGAACGCCGGGGTGATGACCTGATGGATGATCACCGACGACTGCGCATCGGTCAGGCGATCCTCCAGGCCATAGCCGACTTCGATGCGCAGTTTGCGCTCGTCACGGGCGACGATCAGCAAGGCGCCGTTGTTCTTGTCCTTCTGGCCGATGCCCCAGTGCCGGCCGAGCTGAACGCTGAAGTCCTCGATGGTGGTGCCCTGCAGATCGGGCAAGGTCACCACCACCAATTGCTCGCCGGTGGCCTGTTCGTGGGCCTGCAATTGCTGGCTGAGTTGCGCGCGCACCGTTGGCTCGAGCATTTGTGCCTGATCGACCACGCGTCCGCTCAGCGGCGGAAACGTCAAGTCGGCCCGGGCGCTGACGGCGAACAGCCACAGCATCAGCACCAGGCCCAGTTTCAACACACGCATGGGCAACCTCGAATCAGAATTTCACTTCCGGGGCCTTTTCCGCGCCGGGCGTGGTGGCTTCGAAGGTTTCGCGCATCGGCAGATCGCTGTACATCACGCTGTGCCACAGGCGACCGGGGAAGGTGCGGATCTCGGTGTTGTATTTCTGCACCGCCAGAATGAAATCGCGACGGGCGACGGCGATGCGGTTTTCCGTGCCTTCGAGTTGCGATTGCAGGGCGAGGAAGTTCTGGTTGGCTTTCAGATCCGGGTAGCGCTCGGAGACCACCATCAAACGGCTCAACGCGCCGGTCAGTTGATCCTGCGCCTGCTGGAACTGCTTGAGCTTCTCGGGATTGTCGAGGGTGCTGGCATCGACCTGAATCGACGTCGCCTTGGCCCGTGCCTCGATCACTGCGGTCAGGGTTTCCTGTTCGTGGGCGGCGTAGCCCTTCACGGTTTCCACCAGATTGGGAATCAGGTCGGCGCGGCGCTGGTACTGGTTCTGCACCTGGCCCCATGCGGCTTTCGCCTGTTCGTCGAGGGTCGGGATATTGTTGATGCCGCACGCAGTCAACAGCGTGGCGAACACCAGCAAAGTGGCGACCTGTAGCCGTGAACGATAGGTTGGGCTGATATTCATTGCAGTGATGCTCCATGACACATTTGATTTAAAAACCGAGCGCTGGGCATTCCCGGCCAGCGGTTGGGGCATAATCGGCGCCGCCACTGGCATGCGACGGGTTAATCGGCTAAAAAGTGCCCCTCGCGTTCACGTTGCCGCTGTCGGCGCGGTTTTCCGGCTCAGGTTTTGAGCTGGCACCCGAACAACAATAGTCGCTCCCTACATTTTGGCTGGCCGGTGTTGCATCACCGTTTGGGCCCTTGAGAAAAAATTCATGAAGAAGCTGTGTTTGCTGGGTCTGTTCGTCAGCCTGGCCAGTCATCAGGTACTGGCCGCCACGACCCCGGTACCTCTGGAGAACAAGGACGCTTTCATCAGCAATCTGATGAAACAAATGACCCTCGACGAGAAGATCGGCCAGTTGCGCCTGATCAGCATCGGCCCGGAAATGCCCCGCGAGCTGATTCGCAAGGAGATCGCCGGCGGCAACATCGGTGGCACGTTCAACTCGATCACCCGCGCGGAAAACCGTCCGATGCAGGACGCGGCCATGCGCAGCCGCCTGAAGATTCCGATGTTTTTCGCGTACGACGTCATCCACGGTCATCGTACGATTTTCCCGATTCCGCTGGCCCTCGCGTCGAGCTGGGACATGGACGCCATCGGTCAGTCCGGACGTGTTGCGGCAAAAGAAGCCGCCGCCGACAGCCTCGACATCACCTTCGCGCCGATGGTCGATATCTCCCGCGACCCGCGCTGGGGCCGCAGTTCCGAAGGTTTCGGTGAAGACACCTACCTGACTTCGCGCATCGCCAAAGTCATGGTCAAGGCCTATCAGGGCGAGACCCCGAGTGCCGCCGACAGCATCATGGCCAGCGTCAAGCACTTCGCCCTGTACGGCGCGGTCGAGGGCGGTCGCGACTACAACACCGTCGACATGAGCCCGGTGAAGATGTACCAGGATTACCTGCCGCCCTACCGTGCCGCGATCGATGCCGGCGCCGGTGGTGTGATGGTGGCGTTGAACTCGATCAACGGTATTCCGGCCACGGCCAACACCTGGCTGATGAACGACCTGCTGCGCAAGGACTGGGGCTTCAAGGGCCTGGCGGTCAGCGACCACGGTGCGATCTTCGAACTGATCAAGCACGGCGTTGCTCGCGACGGTCGCGAAGCGGCGAAGCTGGCGATCAAGGCCGGCATCGACATGAGCATGAACGACACGCTCTACGGCAAAGAGCTGCCGGGGTTGCTCAAGTCCGGCGAAATCGAACAGAAAGACATCGATAACGCCGTGCGCGAAGTGCTCGCGGCCAAGTACGACATGGGCCTGTTCAAGGACCCGTACCTACGCATCGGCAAGGCTGAAGATGACCCGGCCGACACCTACGCCGACAGCCGCCTGCACCGCGCCGAGGCCCGTGAGGTGGCGCGTCGCAGTCTGGTGCTGCTGAAGAATCAGAACGAAACCCTGCCGCTGAAGAAAGACGCGAAAATCGCGCTGGTCGGCCCGCTGGCCAAAGCGCCAATCGATATGATGGGCAGCTGGGCCGCCGCCGGGCGTCCGGCGCAATCAGTCACTTTGTTTGACGGCATGAGTTCAGTGATCGGCGACAGGGCCAATCTGATCTATGCCCGTGGCGCCAACATCACTGGCGACAAGAAGGTCCTCGACTACCTGAACTTCCTCAACTTCGACGCCCCGGAAGTGGTCGATGACCCGCGCCCGGCCAATGTGCTGATCGACGAAGCGCTGAAAGCGGCGAAGGATGCTGACGTGATCGTCGCCGCAGTCGGCGAGTCCCGTGGCATGTCTCACGAATCCTCGAGCCGCACTGACCTCAACATCCCGGAAACCCAGCGTGAATTGATCCGCGCACTCAAAGCCACTGGCAAACCGCTGGTGCTGGTGTTGATGAACGGCCGCCCGTTGACGATTCTCGAAGAGAACCAGTCGGCCGACGCGATTCTGGAAACCTGGTTCAGCGGCACCGAGGGCGGCAACGCCATCGCCGACGTGCTGTTCGGCGACTACAACCCGTCGGGCAAACTGCCGGTGACCTTCCCGCGCTCCGTGGGCCAGATCCCGACCTACTACAACCACCTGAGCATTGGTCGACCGTTCACGCCGGGCAAACCGGGCAACTACACCTCGCAGTATTTCGATGACACCACCGGCCCGCTGTTTCCGTTCGGTTACGGCCTGAGCTACACCACGTTTGCCCTGAGCGACATGGCACTGTCGTCGACCACGCTGAACGCCACGGGCAAGCTCGACGCCAGCGTCATGGTCAAGAACACCGGCAAGCGTGACGGCGAAACCGTGGTGCAGTTGTACATCCAGGACGTCACCGGCTCGATGATCCGCCCGGTGAAAGAACTGAAGAACTTCCAGAAGATCATGCTCAAGGCCGGCGAACAGAAAGTCGTGCACTTCACCATCACCGAGGACGACCTGAAGTTCTACAACGCCCAGCTCAAATACGCAGCCGAGCCTGGCAAGTTCAACGTGCAGATCGGCCTGGATTCGCAGGCGGTGACGCAGCAGAGCTTTGAACTGCTGTAACCCATGAAAGCAAAAGATCGCAGCCTTCGGCAGCTCCTACAGGGTGTACACCCTGCCATTGTAGGAGCTGCCGAAGGCTGCGATCTTTTGATCTTGCTTCAACCGCGTCTATCGAGAATATTCACCACCAACCGATCCACCCAGCCCCACACCCGCTGCTTGACCCGCCGCCACAACGGTCGGCGCTGCCATTCTTCCAGGCTGACCAACTGACTCAGTCCGAAGTCCTTGACGAAACTCGTCTCCACCGCTGCCGTAAGAGCTGGATCGAGCGCCTCCAGATTCGCCTCCAGATTGAAGCGCAAATTCCAGTGATCGAAGTTGCACGACCCGATGCTCACCCAATCGTCCACCAGCACCATTTTCAGATGCAAGAAGCACGGCTGGTATTCGAAGATCTGCACGCCAGCCTTGAGCAGGCGCGGGTAGTAGCGATGCCCGGCGTAGCGCACCGAAGGGTGATCAGTGCGCGGCCCGGTCAGCAACAGACGCACATCGACACCGCGCGCAGCGGCTTTGCGTAGGGAGCGGCGGATTTGCCAGGTTGGCAGAAAGTACGGCGTGGCCATCCAGATGCGTTGCTGGCCGCTGTTCAAGGCGCGGAACAGGGATTGCAGAATGTCTCGGTGCTGACGGGCGTCGGCGTAGGCCACGCGGCCCATGCCCTCGCCCTTGTCCGGCACACGCGGCAGGCGCGGCAAACCGAAATGCGCGGCCGGGCGCCAGGCGCGGCGGTAACGGTTGGCGATCCACTGCCGATCAAACAGCAATTGCCAGTCGAGCACCAACGGGCCGCTGATCTCCACCATCACCTCATGCCATTCGCTGACATCATGACCCGGCGTCCAGAATTCATCGGTCACGCCCGTGCCGCCGACCACCGCGAGGCATTGATCCACCAGCAGCAATTTACGATGATCTCTGTAGAAGTTGCCGACCCAGCGCCGCCAGCTCAGGCGATTGTAGAAACGCAGCTCGACGCCGGCCTGGGTCAGGCGCTGACGCAACGTCAGTGTGAAAGCGAGACTGCCGTAATCATCGAACAGGCACCGGACGCGCACTCCGCGCTCGGCCGCCGCGACCAGCGCCTGGACGATGGCTTCGGCGCAGGCGCCGGCCTCGACCAGGTACAACTCCAGTTCGATCTGCTCTGTAGCTCCAGCGATATGCTCGAGCATGCGCGGAAAGAACTGCGGGCCGTCGATCAACAGTTCGAAACGGTTGCCGTCACGCCAGGGGAACACCGCACCGCGCATGTCAGCGCGCCGTGAAGATCAGCACCGCACCCACCGGCACCGACAGACTGATCGCCGACAGGTCGGCGAGTTTGCGCAGGCTTTCCAGGCCCGGCGCCAGATCGAAATCCTCGGCGTTGATCACCAGCGGCTCCAGGGTCACCACTTGAAAACGCCGATCATCGAGACGGGTGGCGAGCAACTCGGCCGGGTATTCGTGCTGCTTGCCGTGCAGGCTGACGGTCAGCGGCAGGCGTAATTCCAGCTGCGCGCCGGGGGCCAGATCGTTGATCGGGCGCAGGTCGATCTGCGTGGTGATGGTCGCTGCGGGGAATTGCTCGATCTGGAACAGCTCCTTGCGCATGCGTTCATCACGCAAGGGAACGCCACTGTTGATCGATTCGAGCTCGACTTCGACTTCGGCGCGGCCGTTGGGATCGACCTTGCCGTGCAGCACCAGAAAGCGCTGCACTTCCGACACGCTGGCATTTTTGGTGCTGACGAACGACAGCCGCGACGACTCGCCGTCCAGATACCAATTGGCCTGGGCCGGCAGTGCAGCGGCAGTCAACAGCAGAGTGGCGAAGACTGTATAGAGGGAGCGGTTGAACATTGAACACTCGTGGGGGCGATAAACCTGCACGAACCTTAACCGCCCATGGGTTTATTGCAACATCAAGATCAAAAGATCGCAGCCTTCGGCAGCTCCTACAGGATTGTGTACGCCCTGTAGGAGCTGCCGAAGGCTGCGATCTTTCAAGGCTGTAAGCGGCAGCCCTGGCGTTCGCTCAGCCACTGCGCGCTGTTGCTGCGGCCCATGCCGCTGACGGTGATGGTTTTGCTCGACGGGTTATCGGTGAAGCTACTGGTCGGCAACCACTGTTTTACATAGCCATGGCAATACTCTGCATCGTTGTGCATCACATAACGGCACGAGCAATACTCCTTGGCGGTGTAGGCGCTGATGATGTCCGGGAACGCCCAGAGATTCTCGCGTTCATACCAGCCCCAGCCGAGCAGCACCACCAGCAGCAACAATAGAAAACGCCTCATGGCCGCACCGCCTGCAACACACGTTTGAGCAGTTCGTTGTGTTTATAGCTGCCATCGCGATCATCGGCGTAACGCACGATCACCAGCTTCTGGCTGGGCATTACGTACAGCGCCTGGCCCCAGTGGCCGAGGGCGGCGAAGGTGTCGGGCGGGGCGTCGGGCCACGGTGATGCTGCGCCATCGACAGGACGATTGAGCCACCAATGGCCGCCCGGCACGGCTTCGTCCTGCTGCGCCTTGTAGCCGGCAAAAGGTGTGAGGTTGAACGTTACCCAATCTTCGGGCAGCAACTGCCGATCGTTCCAGCGTCCACCGCGCGCCATCAACAGACCGACCCGCGCCAGATCCCGCGCGGTGAGATAGGCATAGGACGAGGCGACGAAAGTACCGCGGGCATCGCTTTCCCACACGGCGTGGCGAATGCCCAACGGCTCGAACAATGCTGTCCACGGATAATCGACATAACGCTGCGCGCCGACCATGCTTTTCAGCGCGGCGGCGAGCAGGTTGCTGTCGCCGCTGGAGTAACGGAACGCCTGACCCGGTGCAGCGTAAGCGTCGTGGTACGCAGTGAACGCGGCCATGTCGCGATGGCCCCGGGTGTAGAGCATCGCTACCACCGAAGACTTCAGCGGGGCGTATTCGTAGTCTTCCTGCCAGTCCAGACCCGAGGCCCAGTTCAGTAGATGGCCGAGGGTGATCGCCGGGTGTTTTTCCAGCGCCGGATAGAACTTCAGCACCGGATCGTCGAGTTTGAACCGGCCTTCGCCGTAGGCCACACCGAGGACCGTGGCCATCAGGCTTTTGCTGATCGACCAGGTCAGATGTGGGGTCTGGTCGGTGGTTGGCCTGGCGTAGCGTTCGTAGATGATCTGGCCGTCGTGGATGATCAACAAGGCGTCGGTGCGGATGCCTTTGCGGGTGGCGTCGTTGCGGGCCGGGAAGGCGTAGTTTTCCAGCGCCTCGACGGCGGGGCCGGTGATCTGCGCGGCGGTTGGCCACTGTTCGCCGGGCCATTGTTCGGCCCGGGCGGTGAGGCTGATCAGCAGCAGGAACAGGGACAGGCCTTTGAACATGGTGGGGGGCTCGGGGAATGAACCTGCTGAGCCTAGTCTGGGTTCATGACAGGTTGTGGCGTTTCATGCATTGCTATCGCGAGCAGGCTCACTCCTACAGTTGATCGCATTCCAACTGAACAAACGTCCGGCCGGATTGTTCGGCGCTTGCCGACTGGCCTCGGCGCACCCGGCCAGCAGCGCCAGGGCTGTCATATAAGCATCACCGAACGTTCATGGCGATGACACCGGGGCTACATAGCCTGACTTTGCACAACACGGCTGCATAAAGAAAGTCGATCGGCTGCAACCCACGACGGGTTAAAGGCCCGTACGGAGATTCACATGACGCAAATCGCCCGCATCAGCGACACCGGCAATGAACGCCGCCTGCAAGCCGAACGCCTGATCGGCGCCCAAGCGTTGCAGCAAGCCCAGGCCCTGCGCTTCGCCGTCTTCAGCGGCGAGTTCAACGCCAAATTGAAAGGCGCCGAACTGGGTCTGGACATGGATGATTATGATGTTCACTGCAGCCACATCGGCGTGCGTGATCTGAACACCGGGCGCCTGGTCGCGACCACGCGTCTGCTCGATCACACCGCTGCCAGCAGCCTCGGCAAGTTCTACAGCGAAGAAGAATTCAGCCTGCATGGCCTGGCGCATCTGCAAGGCCCGATCCTGGAAATCGGCCGCACCTGCGTCGATCCGGCATATCGCAACGGTGGCACCATCGCCGTGCTCTGGGGTGAATTGGCCGAAGTGCTCAATCAGGGCGGCTACAGCTACCTGATGGGTTGCGCGAGCATCCCCATGCAGGACGGCGGCATCCAGGCCCACGCGATCATGCAGCGGCTGCGCGAACGTTATCTGTGCACTGAACACCTGCGCGCCGAGCCGAAAAATCCGTTGCCGACGCTGGATATTCCGTCCAACGTCATCGCCGAAATGCCGCCGCTGCTCAAGGCCTACATGCGCCTCGGTGCGAAGATCTGCGGCGAGCCGTGCTGGGACGAAGACTTCCAGGTCGCCGACGTGTTCATCCTGCTCAAACGCGACGAACTCTGCCCGCGCTACGCCAGGCACTTCAAGGCGGCGGTGTGATGAGCCGGTTGCGGGTGTACGCGCGAATCGCGCGAGTGCTGCTGGTGGTGACGCTGGGGCTGACCATGGCCAGCGTCTTCGGCGTGTTCGAACGCATCGGTCTGGCGCATTCGATGGAGCGTCGCCAGCGCTGGTCGCGCTTCTTCATGGCGCGGCTGAGCAACGCCCTGCCCTTTCGCGTGAGCGTGCACGGTGAGCTGCCGAAACAGCCGATGCTGTGGGTCAGCAATCACGTGTCGTGGACCGATATTCCGCTGCTGGGCATGCTCACGCCGCTGTCGTTTCTGTCCAAGGCCGAAGTGCGCACCTGGCCGGTGGCCGGCTGGCTCGCGGCCAAGGCCGGCAGCCTGTTCATCCGCCGTGGTTCGGGCGACAGCCAGTTGATCCGCAAGCAGATGACCCGCCATCTGCAGACCGAACATGCGCTGCTGATGTTCCCGGAAGGCACCACCACCGACGGCCGTTCGCTGCGCACCTTTCACGGTCGCCTGCTGTCGGCGGCGATCGATTCGGAGGTGATGCTGCAACCGGTGGCGATCCGTTACCTGCGTGATGGTGAGATCGATGCGCTTGCGCCGTTCATTGGTGACGATGATTTGCTCTCGCATTTGATGCGCCTGTTCAGCCATGACTGCGGCGATGTCGAAGTGCATCTGCTCAAACCGATTGCCTGTCAGGGCCGCGAGCGTGCGGCGCTGGCGTTCGACGCGCAGCAGGCGGTGCAGAAGGTGTTGTTCGGATCGATTCCGGAAAGCCGACAATCGCCCATGCGCCCGGCAATTGCTGCCTGAAACACAAATCCCCTGTAGGAGTGAGCCTGCTCGCGATAGCGGACTGTCAGTTGATGCAACTGTGCCTGACAGACAGTTATCGCGAGCAGGCTCACTCCTACATTAGATTTTCGGTGGTTTGGCGTTCTGGGCAAAATCCTGCAGCTGCGGGTAAAACAAACTGAAGTCTTCACTCAACGGTTCATACAACCGCCGCAACTCCGCCATCGCCCCGGCCAACTCTTCAGGCCTCGTCAACCGTCGCGAGATCCCGCGCAACACCTGCTCCAGCACGGCAAATTCGCGATACGAACCCAGCCAGTCATTGGCAACCATGTGCGGCGCGATCTTCGCCAGCCGTTCCGGCAATTGCCGTTCGCGGGACAGCACTCGATAGACATCCGCGGTGAACTGTTCCAACGGTTGATCGGCATACAAACCCCAGTCCCGCGCCAGGCAGTGATCGAAAAACACATCGAGGACGATCCCGGCGTAGCGCCGCCGCGTTTCGGTAAACCGCCCCAGAGCAATGTCCACCAGCGGATGGCGATCAGTGAACACGTCAATCCGCCGATGCAGCGCAATCGCCGCCTCTACCTCCGGGTCGAACTGGCCCTGCAGCCGACCTTTGACGAAGTCGCCATAGAGACTGCCGAGTAATTGACCGGGGCGCTGGCCGCCGAGATGCAAATGCGCGAGATAGTTCATTGGCGCAGCTTAGCACTGGGTTCGAACATTCAGCACCCTTGTATCGTTATAACCCGATATAGCGATTTACAAGATCCTCAGACTATTTTCATATTGGTATATCGCGATCCAACGATTTAAAGTTCGCTTCATCGCGATATATCGCCACTGCCACCACGAGCCCACGCCATGAACCTCGATCTCGACGAAATAATAAAAGCCCTGGCGCACCCAGTACGGCGAGACATCCTCAACTGGCTGAAAGACCCGAAAGGCGAATTCCCCGAGCAGTTGCACAACCATGAATACGGAATTTGCGCCGGGCAGATCGATCAGCGTTGCGGCCTGTCGCAATCGACCGTATCGGCACACCTGGCGACCCTGCAGCGGGCCGGGCTCATCAGCAGCCAGAAGGCCGGGCAGTGGCATTTTTTCAAACGTAACGAGGACGTCATCCAGGCGTTTCTCAGCACCCTCAGTAAAGAGCTCTGACCCTTAACGTCAGCCAGCCGACAAGGAAACCTGCATGCCCCTTTCGCTTCTCATCCTCGCCCTGAGCGCCTTCGCCATCGGCACCACCGAATTCGTCATCATGGGCCTGCTGCCCGACGTGGCGGCGGATCTCGGTGTGTCGATTCCCGGCGCCGGCTGGCTGGTCACCGGTTACGCCCTGGGCGTGGCCATCGGTGCACCGTTCATGGCGCTGGCCACCGCCAGGCTGCCGCGCAAGGCAGCGCTGGTGGCGTTGATGGGCATCTTCATTGTCGGCAACCTGCTCTGCGCCATCGCCAGCGACTACAACGTGCTGATGTTTGCCCGGGTGGTCACGGCGCTGTGTCACGGTGCGTTCTTCGGCATCGGCTCGGTGGTGGCGGCCAATCTGGTCGCGCCGAACAAACGTGCCTCGGCGGTCGCCCTGATGTTCACCGGTCTGACCCTGGCCAACGTGTTGGGCGTGCCGCTGGGCACCGCATTGGGTCAGGAAGCCGGCTGGCGTTCGACGTTTTGGGCGGTGACCGTTATCGGTGTGATCGCCCTGATCGGCCTGATCCGCTTTCTGCCGGCCAAGCGTGACGAAGAGAAACTCGACATGCGCGCCGAACTGGCCGCGCTCAAAGGCGCCGGCATCTGGCTGTCGCTGAGCATGACCGCGCTGTTCGCCGCCTCGGTGTTCACCCTGTTCACCTACGTCGCCCCACTGCTTGGCGAAGTCACCGGCGTGTCGCCGCGTGGCGTGACCTGGACGCTGATGCTGATCGGCCTCGGTCTGACGGTCGGCAACATCATCGGCGGCAAACTCGCCGACAAAGGCATGGCTGCCACGCTGATCGGCGTGTTCATCACCATGGCCGTGGTGTCCACGGTGCTGAGCTGGACCAGCGTTGCGCTGATCCCGACCGAGATCACCCTGTTCCTCTGGGCCACCGCGTGTTTCGCCGCCGTGCCTGCACTGCAAGTCAACGTGGTGACCTTCGGCAAGGCTGCGCCAAATCTGGTCTCGACCTTGAACATCGGCGCCTTCAACGTCGGCAATGCCCTCGGCGCCTGGGTCGGCGGCAGCGTCATCGCCCACGGCTACGGCCTGACCAGCGTGCCATTGGCCGCCGCCGCACTCGCGGTACTGGCCCTGCTGGTGACCCTGATTACTTTCCGCCAGAACGGCAATGCCGAGCTGGCGCCTGCATCCAACTGATCAACTTCCTTAATTAAAGAGAGGCTTTTAGACATGGCGACTATTTTCGACCCGATCAAACTCGGCGACATCGAGCTGAACAACCGCATCATCATGGCCCCGCTGACCCGCTGCCGCGCCGACGAAGGCCGTGTGCCGAACGCGCTGATGGCCGAATACTACGTACAACGCGCCTCGGCCGGCCTGATCCTCAGCGAAGCCACGTCGGTAACGCCAATGGGCGTCGGCTACCCGGACACCCCGGGCATCTGGTCCAACGATCAGGTGCGTGGCTGGGCCAACGTGACCAAGGCGATTCACGGCGCCGGCGGCAAGATCTTCCTGCAACTGTGGCACGTTGGCCGCATCTCTCACCCTTCGTATTTGAACGGTGAAGCACCGGTGGCGCCAAGCGCCATCCAGCCAAAGGGCCACGTCAGCCTGGTGCGTCCGCTGGCCGACTATCCAACCCCGCGCGCTCTGGAAACCGCTGAAATCGCCGACATCGTCGACGCCTACCGCACTGGTGCCGAGAACGCCAAGGCCGCCGGTTTCGACGGCGTGGAAATCCACGGCGCCAACGGTTACCTGCTCGACCAGTTCCTGCAAAGCAGCACCAACCAGCGCACTGACCAGTACGGCGGCTCGCTGGAAAACCGTGCGCGCCTGCTGCTGGAAGTCACCGACGCGGCGATCGAAGTCTGGGGCGCTGGCCGCGTTGGTGTGCACCTGGCACCGCGTGCCGATTCCCACGACATGGGCGATGACAACCTCGCCGAAACCTTTACCTACGTCGCCCGTGAACTGGGCAAGCGTGGCATCGCGTTCATCTGCTCACGGGAAAAAGAAGGCGCCGACAGCCTCGGCCCGCAACTGAAAGAAGCCTTCGGTGGCCCCTACATTGCCAACGAAAAATTCACCAAGCAAAGCGCCAACGAGTGGCTGGCCAGCGGTAAGGCAGACGCCGTAGCGTTCGGCGTGCCGTTCATTGCCAACCCGGATCTGCCGGTACGTTTGAAAGCCGATGCGCCGCTGAACGAGCCGCATCCAGAGACTTTCTACGGTAAAGGTCCGGTGGGTTATATCGACTATCCGACGTTGTAAGCACGCTGTAGCGCAGAAATGAAAAAGCCCCGGACTTGTGAGAGTCCGGGGCTTTTTGTTGTTCGGCTTCAGATTTGTTGCGTGGCACCCGACGTAGCCCCTCACCCCAGCCCTCTCCCGAGGGAGAGGGAGCCGATTTGCAGAGCTTTCAGAACCTGAGTTCGGCGGGATATTTCAGGTCGGCACGGCCTGAGCAAACAACCCGGTCGGTCCCGCCATTGGGGAAAGGGAGCCGATTTGCAGAGCTTTCAGAACCCGAGTTCGGCGGGATATTTCAGGTCGGCGTCACTCGAAAGATCAGCTCGGTCGGTCCCCTCTCCCTCTGGGAGAGGGCTAGGGTGAGGGGAAAGCGGCGAAACACGGTTTCACAAGAGCTACACAATTTCCCTACAAAATGCATGGCTCGCTAGGTTTAAACTCCCCGCCGCGATCATCAGCCATGGCGGCTGATTGACATCTCCCCGGGCAATTGCGCATTTTGTTTCATTTGCGCAGGCTCGGGCTCAGGCGCAGCATGTCCAGCCCGGTGTCGACCCAGCGTTCAGCCTCGGCGTGCAATTCGAAGCTGTCCGGGGCCAACAGCCAGCCGTACAGCAGGCCGTCGATGTAGGCATGAATGCTGATGGCCGCGCGGGCAGTGTCGAGGTCTTCCGGCAACTGGCCGCGATTCACCGCATTACGCAGGGTCAGGCCGATGCGCAGGTTGCAATCGAGACTGGCCGTCCGGCGCTGCTGGCGCAGATCGCACATTTCATCGGTGAACTCGCACTTATGAAACAGAATTTCGTTGATGCGTCGGGTTTTCGGGTCCAGTGCAACTTGATGAAACAAATGAATCAGCAACTGCCGCATGCAGCCCAGCGGGTCCGGTTCGTCCTCGCTTTCGCTGGCCTTGGCCAGTTCGTCCAGCGGTTCGTGCAGGCTGTCGAGCATGGCCTGGACCAGGTCGGCCTTGTTGCTGAAATGCCAGTAAATCGCGCCACGCGTCACGCCGGCGAGGGTCGCGATGTCCGCCAGGGTGGTGCGGGCAACCCCCCTTTCATAGAAGGCTTTCTCGGCCGCTTCCAGGATCTGGCTGCGGGTTTCCTGAGCTTCCTCTTTGGTACGACGGACCATGGCAGTAAAACCTCAAACAGGATGTTTCAGGGATGGCTGATTATCCGCTGAATAAAGAGGGGGCGATCTCTCGTGAATCGGCTCCCCGGCCTACAATTTCAAACCTCGCGCCGCTTTTGGTAACAGGGTGGGTACGCGGCGCAGGTGTTTACAAACAACCATGAACGTAAGTATATTACTTAGCAAGCTACTTATCCACCCGGTGCCCGATTTTTACTCTTTCACACTTCTTGTGCGCTCCTTGCGCGCCTGACCCGAGGATCTTCATGCAATTCAAGCCAGCTGTTACCGCTCTGGTCACTGCCGTCGCCCTGGCATCGCTGCTCAGCGGATGTAAAAAGGAAGAAGCGGCCCCTGCCGCTCCGCCCCCTCAGGTCGGCGTCGTCACCCTGCAACCACAAGCCTTTACCCTCACCTCCGAGCTGCCGGGCCGCACCAGTGCGTTCCGCATCGCTGAAGTTCGCCCGCAGGTCAACGGCATCATTCTCAAGCGTCTGTTCAAGGAAGGCGCCGACGTCAAGGCCGGCCAGCAGCTGTATCAGATCGATCCATCGGTCTATGAAGCGACGCTGAAAAGCGCCGAAGCCAGCCTGCGTTCGACCAAGTCGATATCCGATCGCTACAAGCAACTGGTCGATGAGCAGGCCGTCAGCCGGCAGGAATACGACACGGCCCTGTCCAACCGTCTGCAATCGGAAGCCGAGTTGCAGAGCGCGCAGATCAACGTGCGTTACACCAAGGTTTACGCACCGATCTCCGGCCGTATCGGCCGTTCTTCGGTCACCGAAGGCGCTCTGGTCAGCAATGGTCAGGCCGATGCGATGGCAGTGATTCAGCAGCTTGATCCGATCTACGTCGACGTGACTCAGTCGTCGGTGGAACTGCTGGAGCTGCGCCGCGAACTGGAAAGCGGCCGTCTGCAGAAGGCCGGCGACAACGCCGCGGCAGTCAAGCTGACCCTGGAAGATGGCAGCCAGTACAAGCTCGACGGCAAGCTGGAATTCTCCGAAGTCTCGGTTGACCAGACCACTGGCTCGGTGACCCTGCGCGCGGTGTTCCCGAACCCTGATCACACCCTGCTGCCAGGCATGTTCGTCCACGCCCAGTTGCAGGCCGGCGTCAACAGCGCAGCGATTCTCGCGCCGCAGCAAGGCGTGACCCGCGACCTCAAAGGCACCCCGACCGCACTGGTCGTCGGCGCCGACAACAAGGTCGAGCTGCGTCAGCTCAAGGCCAGCCGCACCGTCGGCAGCCAGTGGCTGATCGAAGACGGCCTGAAAGCCGGCGATCGTCTGATCACCGAAGGCCTGCAGTACGTCAAACCGGGCGTCGAGGTCAAAGCGACCGAGGCGACTAACGTCGGCACCAAGAACCCGGCCCCCGCACAGGCAGCTGACAAAGCCGCCGGCGGCAAAGGGGAGTAACCCATGTCAAAATTTTTCATCGACCGTCCGATTTTCGCCTGGGTGATCGCCCTGGTGATCATGCTGGTCGGGGCACTTTCGATCCTGAAATTGCCGATCAACCAATACCCGAGCATTGCGCCACCGGCCATTGCGATCCAGGTGACCTACCCGGGCGCATCCGCACAAACCGTGCAGGACACCGTGGTCCAGGTCATCGAGCAACAGCTCAACGGTATCGACAACCTGCGTTATGTGTCGTCGGAAAGTAACTCCGACGGCAGCATGACCATCACCGCGACCTTTGAGCAAGGCACCAACTCCGACACCGCGCAGGTTCAGGTCCAGAACAAGCTGAACCTGGCCACCCCGCTGCTGCCGCAGGAAGTGCAGCAACAGGGTATTCGCGTGACCAAGGCAGTGAAGAACTTCCTGCTGGTGATCGGCGTGGTGTCGCGTGACGGCAGCATGACCAAGGACGACCTGTCCAACTACATCGTGTCGAACATGCAGGACCCGATCTCGCGGACCGCCGGTGTCGGTGACTTCCAGGTCTTCGGTGCGCAGTACGCGATGCGTATCTGGCTCGACCCGGCCAAGTTGAACAACTTCAACCTGACCCCGGTCGACGTGAAAAACGCCATTGCCGCGCAGAACGTCCAGGTTTCATCCGGTCAGCTCGGTGGCTTGCCTGCCGTGCAGGGCCAGCAACTGAACGCGACGATCATCGGCAAGACCCGTCTGCAGACTGCCGAGCAGTTCAAGGAAATCCTGCTCAAGGTCAACAAGGACGGCTCGCAGGTTCGCCTCAAAGACGTCGCTGAAGTCGGCCTCGGCGGTGAGAACTACGCGATCAGCGCCCAGTTCAACGGTAGCCCGGCGTCCGGTCTGGCGGTGAAACTGGCCAACGGCGCCAACGCCCTCGACACGGCCAAGGCACTGCGCAACACCATCGA
This sequence comes from Pseudomonas koreensis, assembly GCF_024169245.1. NCBI lineage: Bacteria > Pseudomonadati > Pseudomonadota > Gammaproteobacteria > Pseudomonadales > Pseudomonadaceae > Pseudomonas > Pseudomonas koreensis. The sequence continues at coordinate 2,735,650 of NZ_JALJWP010000001.1, read as the reverse complement.
CAGCCTCAAGCCGTTCTTCCCGCAAGGCATGGAAGTGGTGTTCCCGTACGACACCACCCCAGTGGTGACCGAGTCGATCAAAGGCGTGGTGCACACCCTGGTCGAAGCGATCGCGCTGGTGTTCCTGGTGATGTTCCTGTTCCTGCAGAACTTCCGCGCCACCGTCATCACCACGATGACCGTGCCAGTGGTACTGCTCGGTACGTTCGGCATCCTCGCCGCCGCCGGCTTCAGCATCAACACCCTGACCATGTTCGGCATGGTGCTGGCCATCGGTCTGCTGGTGGACGATGCCATCGTCGTGGTGGAAAACGTCGAGCGGGTGATGAGCGAAGAAGGCTTGTCACCGAAGGAAGCGACGAAGAAATCCATGGGCCAGATCCAGGGCGCGCTGGTCGGTATCGCCCTCGTGCTCTCGGCGGTACTGCTGCCGATGGCGTTCTTCAGCGGCTCCACCGGCGTGATCTACAAGCAGTTCTCGATCACCATCGTGTCGGCCATGGCCCTGTCGGTACTGGTTGCGCTGATCTTCACCCCGGCGCTGTGCGCGACCATGCTCAAGCCGATTCCGAAAGGCGAGCACGGTACTCCGAAGAAAGGTTTCTTCGGCTGGTTCAACCGCAACTTCGACCGTGGCGTGCGCAGCTACGAGCGCGGCGTCGGCAACATGCTGACCCGCAAGGCGCCGTATCTGTTGGCCTATCTGCTGATCGTGGTCGGCATGATCTGGCTGTTCACCCGCATCCCGACCGCGTTCCTGCCGGAAGAAGACCAGGGCGTTCTGTTCGCTCAGGTGCAGACCCCGGCCGGTTCCAGTGCCCAGCGCACGCAAGTGGTGGTGGATGAAATGCGGGAGTACCTGCTGCGTCCGAACAAGGACGGCGGTGAGGCGGACGCGGTGGCTTCGGTGTTCACCGTGACCGGCTTCAACTTCGCCGGCCGTGGGCAGAGCTCGGGTATGGCGTTCATCATGCTCAAGCCGTGGGGCGAACGTAACGCCGATAACAGCGTGTTCAATCTCGCTGCGCGTGCCCAGCAACACTTCTTCAGCTTCCGTGACGCGATGGTGTTTGCCTTTGCCCCGCCAGCGGTTCTGGAATTGGGTAACGCCACCGGTTTCGACGTGTTCCTGCAGGACCGTGCCGGTATCGGCCACGAAAAACTGATGGAGGCGCGTAACCAGTTCCTCGGCATGGCGGCGCAAAGCAAGGTGCTGACGCAGGTGCGTCCGAACGGCCTGAACGATGAGCCGCAGTTCCAGCTGGAAATCGATGACGAGAAGGCCAGTGCCCTCGGCATCACCATCAGCGACATCAACAACACCCTGTCGATCGCGCTGGGCAGTAGCTACGTCAACGACTTCATCGACCGTGGTCGGGTGAAGAAAGTCTACGTGCAGGGCCAGCCGGACTCGCGCATGAGCCCGGAAGACTTGAAGAAGTGGTACGTGCGCAACGCCGAAGGCACCATGGTTCCGTTCTCGGCATTCGCCAAGGGCGAGTGGGTCTACGGTTCGCCGAAACTGGCGCGCTACAACGGTGTGGAAGCGGTCGAGGTCCTCGGGGCTCCGGCGCCGGGCTACTCCACCGGTGAAGCGATGGCCGAAGTCGAAGCGATTGCCAAGAAGCTGCCGTCCGGTGTCGGTATCTCCTGGACCGGTCTGTCCTACGAGGAACGTCTGTCCGGCTCGCAAGCGCCAGCGCTGTACGCCCTGTCGTTGCTGATGGTGTTCCTGTGTCTGGCGGCGCTGTATGAAAGCTGGTCGATTCCGATCGCGGTCATGCTCGTGGTACCGCTGGGGATCATCGGTGCACTGATGGCGACCAGTCTGCGCGGTCTGTCCAACGACGTGTACTTCCAGGTAGGCCTGTTGACGACCATCGGTCTGGCGGCTAAAAACGCCATTCTGATCGTAGAATTCGCCAAGGAACTGCATGAACAGGGACGCACCCTGCGTGAAGCGGCAATCGAAGCCTGCCGCATGCGTCTGCGCCCGATCATCATGACCTCGCTGGCCTTCGTCCTCGGCGTGGTACCGCTGGCAATCTCCACCGGCGCCGGTTCAGGCAGTCAACATGCGATCGGTACCGGCGTGATTGGCGGTATGCTCACGGCCACGATCCTGGCGATCTTCTGGGTCCCACTGTTCTTCGTTACTGTGTCGTCGATCGGTCAGCGCAAAAAGACCGACGCGGATGAGACTACTGAAACTCCTAAAGAGGCTGGCCAATGAGCAAGTCGCTACTCTCCATCGCAGTCGCCGCCTTCGTGCTGAGCGGTTGCTCGTTGATACCTGACTATCAGCAGCCTGAGGCTCCGGTCGCAGGGCAGTACCCGCAGGGGCCGGCATATTCGCCGGCCCAGGCTCCGGCGCAAGCCGCTGCCGAACAGGGCTGGAAGCAGTTTTTCCATGACCCTGCCCTGCAACAGCTGATCCAGGTCGCCCTGGAAAACAACCGCGACCTGCGTGTCGCGGCGCTGAACATCGACGCTTACGCGGCGCAGTACCGCATCCAGCGCGCCGACCTGTTCCCGGCGGTGTCGGCCAATGCCGCCGGCAGCCGCCAGCGGGTTCCGGCCCGTGCCTCGCAGACCGGTGAGTCGGCTATCAGCAGCTCCTACTCGGCCACCGTCGGCGTCAGCGCCTACGAACTCGACCTGTTCGGTCGAGTGCGCAGCCTGAGCGAGCAAGCGCTGCAACAATACTTCGCCACTGAAGAAGCACGTCGCAGCACGCAGATCAGTCTGGTGGCCAACGTCGCCAATGCTTACCTGACCTGGCAGGCGGACAAGGAACTGCTCAAGCTGACTCAGGACACCCTCGGTGCCTTCGAAGAAAGCTACAAGCTGACCAGCCGCAGCAACGAAGTCGGTGTGGCTTCGGCGCTGGATCTGGCGCAGTCGCGCACTTCCGTGGAAAACGCCCGGGCACAATTGGCGCGTTACACCCGCCAGGTTGCACAGGACGAAAACAGCCTGACCCTGCTGCTCGGCACCGGTATTCCGGCCAACCTGCAAGCGGCCAAACCGCTGGCCGACGACCTGCTCAGCGACGTGCCGGCCGGTCTGCCTTCGGATCTGCTGCAACGTCGTCCGGACATTTTGCAGGCCGAGTACAACCTGAAGGCGGCCAACGCCAACATCGGCGCGGCCCGTGCAGCGTTCTTCCCGAGCATCAGCCTCACCGCCAACGCGGGCAGCCTGAGCCCGGACCTGTCCGGTCTGTTCAAGGGTGGTTCGGGGACGTGGCTGTTCCAGCCGCAGATCAACCTGCCGATCTTCAACGCCGGCAGCCTGCGCGCCAGCCTCGACTACGCCAAGATCCAGAAGGACATTGGCGTGGCAAATTACGAGAAGTCGATTCAGACAGCCTTCCAGGAAGTCGCCGACGGCCTCGCCGCCCGCCAGACCTACACCGAGCAGCTGCAAGCGCAGCGTGACTTCGTTCAGGCCAACCAGGATTACTACCGCCTGGCCGAACGTCGCTACCGCATCGGCGTCGATAGCAACCTGACCTTCCTCGATGCCCAGCGTCAGTTGTTCAGCGCGCAACAGGCGCTGATCACCGACCGCCTCGCGCAGCTGACCAGTGCGGTCAACCTGTACAAGGCCCTGGGTGGCGGCTGGAATGCGCAGACCGCGCAGAACGAACCGCTGAAAGAAGAAGCGCCGAAGATGAAGCTGTTCTGATCATCGGCTGAATACATCAAGCCCACCCTTTTGGGTGGGCTTTTTGTTGCCTGAAAATCGAAAGATCGCAGCCTCCGGCAGCTCCTACAGGGAAATGCATTCCAAATGTAGGAGCTGCCGAAGGCTGCGATCTTTGCTTTTTGCTGTTCGATAACCGCCCAAAACCCGCTTTCAGCAATTGAATCCGAACACACAGGCCCTTCACCATTCGACCCAGAAAACCAATAACAACAAGGTTCGACACCATGCTCCAGCGCCCTGCCCTGCCCGGCTGACCGCCACTGCTCCATCTCAAACCAGCATTTCCCGCCTGCGCCGCACCCGCCGCGACAGCGCAGCCGTTCGCCCTAAAAAAACAAGAGAGACCCAAGTCCATGACAGTTTTCCCTGTGCCCTACGCATTGCCCGCTGTGATCGCCCTGGCCGTCGCCGGTCTGGCCCTGCCAGCCAGCGCCGAAGAAAGCGGCTTCGTTGAAGGCGCCAAGGTCAACCTCAACCTGCGCAACTTCTACATCAACCGCAACTTCACCAACCCGACCAAGACCCAGGGCAAGGCCGAGGAGTGGACGCAGAGTTTCATCCTCGACGCCAAATCCGGCTTCACCCAAGGCACCGTCGGCTTTGGCATGGACGTACTCGGGCTTTATTCGATCAAGCTCGATGGCGGTAAGGGCACGGGCGGCACGCAGTTGTTGCCGCTGGACCATGACGGCCGCCCGGCGGACAACTTCGGTCGCACCAACGTCGCCTTCAAGGCCAGACTTTCCCAGACCGAAGTCAAGGTCGGCGAGTGGATGCCAGTGCTGCCGATTCTGCGTTCGGACGATGGTCGTTCGTTGCCGCAGACCTTCCGTGGCGGCCAGATCACCTCGAAGGAAATTGCTGGCCTGACCCTCTATGGCGGCCAGTTCCGCGCGAACAGCCCGCGCGACGACAGCAGCATGAGCGACATGTCGATGACTGGCAAAGCCGCGTTCACCTCTGACCGTTTCAACTTCCAGGGCGGTGAATACCTGTTCAACGACAAGCGCACGCAGATCGGCTTATGGAACGCGCAGCTCAAGGACATCTACAGCCAGCAGTACCTCAACGTGCTGCACAGCCAGCCGCTCGGCGACTGGACGCTGGGCGCCAACCTCGGGTTTTTCTACGGCAAGGAAGATGGCAGCGCCCGCGCCGGCGATCTCGACAACAAGACCTGGTACGGGATGTTTTCCGCCAAATACGGCGGCAACACCTTCTACGTCGGCCTGCAGAAACTCACCGGCGACAGCGCGTGGATGCGGGTCAACGGCACCAGTGGCGGCACCCTCGCCAACGACAGCTACAACGCCAGTTATGACAACGCTCAGGAACGCTCCTGGCAACTGCGCCACGACTACAACTTCGCCGCCATGGGCATCCCCGGCCTGACCCTGATGAACCGCTACATCAGCGGCGACAACGTGCACACCGGGACCATCACCAACGGCAAGGAATGGGGTCGCGAGTCGGAACTGGGCTACACGGTGCAGAGCGGCACGTTGAAAGACTTGAACGTCAGATGGCGCAACTCAACCATGCGCCGGGATTTCAGCAATAACGAGGTTGACGAGAACCGCTTGATCGTCAGCTACCCGATCAGCCTGCTGTAACCACCGATCCTTGTAGGAGCTGCCGAAGGCTGCGATCTTTTGATCTTGTTTTCAAAGAATCAAAATCAAAAGATCGCAGCCTTCGGCAGCTCCTACACGGGTACGCATTCCAACTGTGGGAGCGAGCCTGCTCGCGAAGGCGTCGGTTCAGGCGCTATCACTCACGGGATTCAACACCCAATTCATCCCAAACCGATTCCGCCAGATGAAACGTCGCATTCGCTGCAGGGATGCCGCAGTAGATCGCGCTCTGCATGATCACTTCCTTGATCTCGCCACGGCTGACGCCATTATTGGCCGCGGCGCGCAGGTGCAGTTTCAGTTCGCCTTCGCGGTTCATGCCGATCAGCATGGCGATGGTGATCAGGCTGCGGGTGTGCCGTGGCAGGCCCGGGCGGGTCCATATGTCGCCCCAGGCGTGGCGGGTGATCATCTCCTGGAATTCCGAGTTGAACTCGGTCAGCGTGGTCAGGCTGCGATCGACGTGGGCATCACCCAGTACCGCGCGGCGCACTTGCATGCCTTCGTCGTAACGTTGTTTCTCGTCCACAAAATCTTCCTCACTGAGCCTGCAAAAACGCCAGCACTCGGTCGCTGAAATCGGCGCCGGCCTGCACGTTGGACAAATGCGCCGCATAGAACTCGGCGTACTCGGCGCCGCGCACATGGTCGCGGATGAAATGCCCGCCGGACGGCGGCGTTACTGCATCTTCGCTGCCGGCAATCACCAGCAACGGCACATTGATCGAAGCCAGTTGTTCACGGAAATCGGCATCGCGCACGGCCGCGCAGTTGGCCGCATAGCCTTGTGGATTGGTCGCGGCAAGCATGTCGGTAATCTTCTTTGCCGCCTCGGGATGCGCCGCCGAAAAGTCCGGAGTAAACCAGCGCGCAATCGAAGCATCACGTAGTGCAACCATCGCCGCCGGGCCATCGCGCAATACGGTTTCGATGCGCGGATTCCACACCGACGGATCGCCGATCTTCGCTGCGGTGTTGCAGACGATCAGTTTGTGCAGACGATGCCCGGCGTTGATACCCAGCCACTGGCCGATCAGTCCGCCCATCGACAGCCCGCAGAAATGCGCGCGCTCGATGTGCAGCGCATCGAGCAGACCGAGCACGTCGTGGCCCAGTAGCTCGATGCTGTAAGGCCCTTCGGTGACCAGCGATTGTCCGTGGCCGCGCGTGTCGAAACGCAGCACGCGAAAATGCTCGGTGAATGCCGGCATCTGCGCGTCCCACATGTGCAGGTCGGTGCCCAACGAGTTGGACAGCACCAGCACCGGCGCATCGGCCGGGCCCTCAATTTGATAGTGCAGTTCGCCATCGGCGAGTTGAACGAAAGCCACAGCCCTCTCCTTCAGACAGTCAAAGCGTTGTGTTCGGCCACCGCGCGCTCGACCCAGACTTGCGCCTGACCGAGGTAATGCGCGGGGTTCAAGAGATCATCCAGTTCAGCGTCGCTCAGTTCGGCGGTGACCTGCGGCTCGTCAGCGAGCACGGCGCGCAAATGGCGTTGTTCGGCCACCGCGCGTTTGCAGCATTGTTCGAGCAGATGATGCGCGGTGTCGCGGCCGACTCGTTGCGCGAGGACGATGCTTACGGCTTCGGCCAACACCAGACCCTGCGTCAATTCGAGGTTGCGGGCCATGCGCGCCGCGTCGACCTCCAGGCCATCGGCGAGCAAACGCGCCTGTTGCAGCGAACCGGACACCAGGCAGCAGATTTCCGGCAGGGTTTCCCATTCGGCGTGCCACAAACCGAGGCTGCGTTCGTGCTCCTGCGGCATGGCGCTGAACAGTGTCGATACCAGCCCCGGCACCCGCGTTGCCGCGCCGATCAGCACCGCCGCGCCGACCGGGTTGCGCTTGTGCGGCATGGTCGACGAACCGCCCTTGCCCGGTGCGGCGGGTTCGAACACTTCCGCCGCCTCGGTCTGCATCAACAGGCTGATGTCGCGACCGAATTTGCCGAGACTGCCGGCGATCAGGCCAAGCACCGCGCCGAATTCGACGATGCGATCACGCTGGGTGTGCCACGGTTGCTCGGGCAGGCTCAGTTGCAGCTCTTCAGCCAGCGCTTGAGCAATCGGCAACCCCTGCTCGCCCAGCGCCGCGAGCGTCCCCGACGCGCCACCGAATTGCAGCACCAGCAGCCGTGGCTTGAGTTGTTGCAGACGCTGACGGCTGCGCGTGACGGCGCCGAGCCATCCAGCGATTTTCATCCCGAGAGTCACCGGCGTGGCGTGTTGCAGCCAGGTGCGCCCGGCCAATGGTGTGGTGGCGAAACGTTGCGCCTGAGCGGCCAGCGAGTCGGCCAGTTGCGCCAGTTCGCTTTCGATCAGCACCAACGCCTGGCGCAGTTGCAGGACCAGCCCGGAATCCATCACGTCTTGGCTGGTCGCGCCCAGATGCACATAGCGCTCGGCTTCGGCATCGCTCGCGGCAATCTGTTTGCCCAAGGCCTTGACCAGTGGAATCGCCGAATTGCCGGCGGTGGCAATCGCCTCGCCCAACGCGGCGAAGTCATACAGGCCCGCGTCGCACGCTGCAGCAATCGGCGCCACGGCAGATGAAGGAATCAGCCCGACCCGCGCCTCGGCCCGGGCCAGCGCCGCTTCGAAATCGAGCATCGCCTGCAGCCGGCCCTGATCGCAGAACACTTCGCGCATATCGCGGGCGGTGAAGTAGGCATCGAACAATTGATTGCCCGGTCGCTGAGTCATAAACAGTCCTTGCCGGCGCGGGCCAGAACAGCCCGCGCACTTCGGGTTAGAGATCGTGGTGCAAATACTTCGCCTGCTTGGGCAACCGCAGGCTGAACAGGAAGGCCACCGCCATCATCGCCGTGACGTACCAGTAGAAGGCGTTTTCCATACCGCCGGCCTTGAGGCTCAGGGCCACAAACTCTGCCGAACCACCGAAGATTGCATTGGCCACTGCGTAAGCCAGGCCGACACCAAGCGCGCGGACTTCCGGCGGGAACATCTCGGCTTTCACCAGACCGCTGATCGAGGTGTAGAAACTGACGATCGCCAGCGCCAGGGTAATCAGCACAAAGGCGAGGAACGGGCTGTTGATGCTTTTCAGGCTGAGCAAAATCGGCACGGTGAACAGCGTGCCGAGGGCGCCGAACCAGAGCATCGAATTACGCCGGCCGATCTTGTCGGCGAGCATGCCGAACAGCGGCTGCATGCACATGTACAGGAACAACGCGCCGGTCATGATGTAGCTGGCGGTCTTGGCGTGCATGCCGGCGGTGTTCACCAGGTATTTCTGCATGTAGGTGGTGAAGGTGTAGAAAATCAGCGAGCCGCCAGCGGTGTAACCAAGCACGGTGATGAACGCCGCTTTGTGATCGCGGAACAGTGCGGTGATGCTGCCGGCATCCTTGTGCGCGCGGGTTTCTTCGTTGGTGGTTTCTTTCAGCGAACGACGCAGGAACAGCGAAATCAGCGCCGCCACCGCACCGACCACGAACGGGATGCGCCAGCCGTAGGCGCGCAAATCTTCTTCAGTGAGGAACTGTTGCAGCACCACCACCAGCGACACCGCCAACAGCTGTCCGCCAATCAGCGTCACGTACTGGAACGAGGCGAAGAAACCGCGCTGGCCCTTGAGCGCGACTTCGCTCATGTAAGTCGCGGTGGTGCCGTACTCACCGCCGACCGACAGGCCTTGCAGCAAGCGCGCAAACAGCAACAGCACCGGCGCCCAGACGCCGATGTCCTTGTACGTAGGCAAGCAGGCGATCAGCAGCGAGCCGAAGCACATCATCAGGATCGAGATGAGCATCGAATTCTTGCGTCCGTGCTTGTCAGCGACGCGGCCGAAAATCCAGCCGCCAATCGGCCGCATCAGGAACCCGGCAGCGAACACGCCAGCGGTGTTGACCAGCTGCACGGTAGGGTTATCGGAGGGGAAGAACGCCGGGGCGAAATAGATCGCGCAGAAGGCGTAGACGTAGAAGTCGAACCATTCGACGAGGTTGCCGGAGGAAGCGCCGACAATGGCGAAGATGCGCTTGCTGCGCTCTTCCCCGGTGTAATGGGAGGTGGGCGTTGTCATTGTTTTTTCACTCGATAGGGACAGTCACAGTCTAGACATACTTTGCAACAGTCCCGTTCCACAGTTCCATCTGCAACACAGTTCCCTTGTAGGAGTGAGCCTGCTCGCGATGGCGGTGTGTCATGCAGACCATTTAAATCTGGCACACCGTCATCGCGAGCAGGCTCACTCCTACAGGGATTGGGGTGTTCTTAATAATCGAAGAACACCGTCTCGGCATCGGTGCCCTGCAGAACTACATTCCACTGGTAAACACCCGAGGCATCTTGCTTGGCCAGCAACGTTGCGCGACGCTCCGCCGGCACACATTCGAGCAACGGATCAGCAACGTTCGCCGGCTCACCCTCAAAATAAATCCGCGTCAGCAAGTGCTTGACCAGACCACGGGCAAATACCAAAACGACCAGATGCGGCGCCTGAGTCGAGCCTTTCAGGCCGGGCACGGTGCCGGGTTTGATCGTGGTGAAACGGAAGCGTCCTTCGGCATCCACCGGCACCCGGCCGAAGCCTTCGAAGTTCGGGTCGAGTGGTTTGTCCTGCTGATCTTCCGGGTGGTCGTACTTGCCGGCGGCATTGGCCTGCCAGACTTCGAGCATGGCGTCGTTGACGACATCACCATTGCCATCCACAACCTGGCCGGTGATCGCCACGCGTTCGCCGAGGGTCAGCTCGCTGGCCAGGGTTTCGCGGTTCAGCCAGGTCAGGCCGATGTGGTAATACGGCCCGACGGTGTGGGACGTGGTCGCATAGAGCGTCATCTTATTTCTCCATCGGCGTGGCTTCACGCCCGCGCAGCACGATGTCCCAGCGGTAACCGAGGGCGTAGGACGGAATGGTTTTTTCCAGATCGAAGCTGGCGATCAGGCGTTCCTTGGCCGAGGTGTCCGGCACGCAGTTGTAGATCGGGTCATATGCCAGCAACGGGTCGCCGGGAAAGTACATTTGCGTGACCAGTCGGGTGAGGATGCTCGGCCCGAATAGGGAAAAATGGATGTGCGCCGGGCGCCACGCGTTGTGGTGGTTGCCCCACGGATAGGCGCCGGGCTTGATGGTCTGGAACTGGTACCAGCCGTCGGCATCGGTGACGGTGCGGCCAGTGCCGGTAAAGTTCGGGTCCAGCGGCGCGTCGTGCAAGTCGCGGGCATGGTTGTAGCGGCCAGCGGCGTTGGCCTGCCAGATCTCCACCAGAATCCCCGGCACCGGCAGGCCGTCTTCGTCGAGCACGCGGCCGTGAATGATGATGCGCTCGCCCAACGGCTCGCCAGCGTGCTGCGCGGTCAGGTCGTTGTCTTTCTCGGCAACGTGTTCGGCACCGATGGTCGGCCCGGTGATTTCCGACAGCGAATGCGGCAGAAACACCAGCGGCTTGGACGGCGAGCGCAGGTTGGTGGATTGATACGTCGGGTGCAGGTACTCAGGCTGAGTGCCTTCCTGCGGGCGACGGTAACCAGGCTTGTCAGACATTTCGCTTTCCTCTGTTCTTTTTCGTCACGGCTCGCGTCAGACGCGTTCGATGGCCAAGGCCAGACCTTGGCCGACACCGACGCACATGGTCGCCAGACCTTTCTTGCCAGCGGTCTTTTCCAACTGATGCAGGGCGGTCAGCACCAGCCGCGCACCGCTCATGCCCAACGGGTGACCGAGAGCGATCGCGCCGCCATTGGGATTGACCTGCGGCGCATCGTCGGCCAGCCCCAACTCGCGCAGCACCGCCAGGCCCTGGCTGGCAAACGCCTCGTTGAGTTCGATCACGTCGAAATCGCTGACCGCCACGCCGAGGCGCTCGGTCAGTTTGCGCACCGCCGGCACCGGGCCGATGCCCATCACCCGCGGTGCAACGCCGGCGCTGGCCATGCCCAGCACTTTCGCGCGGGCGGTCAGGCCGTGTTTTTTTACCGCTTCAGCCGAGGCAAGTATCAGCGCCGCGGCGCCATCGTTAACGCCAGAGGCATTGCCGGCGGTGACGGTTTTGTCCGCGCCGTTGACCGGTTTCAGTCTGGCCAGCGCTTCGATCGTGGTGTCGGCGCGCGGATGTTCGTCCTGGCTGACCACGGTTTCGCCTTTTTTATGAGCGATGCGCACTTCGACGATTTCTTCAGCGAAGTAACCCGCGGCCTGAGCGGCAGCGGTACGTTGCTGACTGCGCAGGGCAAAGGCGTCCTGATCCTCACGCGAAACCTGGTAGTCGTCGGCGACGTTGTCAGCGGTTTGCGGCATGGCATCGACGCCGTACTGCGCCTTCATCAGCGGGTTGATGAAACGCCAGCCGATGGTGGTGTCTTCCAGTTTCATGTTGCGCGAGAACGCCGCGTCCGCCTTGGCCATCACGAACGGCGCGCGGGACATCGATTCGACGCCGCCGGCAATTGCCAGCTCCATTTCGCCGCTGGCGATCGCACGAAACGCAGTGCCGATGGCGTCCATGCCCGAAGCGCAAAGGCGATTGAGGGTCACGCCGGGCACGCTGTCCGGCAGACCGGCGAGCAACAGCGCCATGCGCGCAACGTTGCGGTTGTCTTCGCCGGCCTGGTTGGCGCACCCGAGGAACACCTCATCGACGGCGTTCCAGTCCACCGATGGATTGCGCTCCATCAGGGCCTTGATCGGCACGGCGGCGAGGTCATCGGCGCGCACGGCGGACAGTGCGCCGCCGAAACGGCCGATGGGGGTGCGAATCGCGTCGCAGATATACACGTCACGCATCATGCTTCTCCCGGTGCCTGGCCGTGGGCGGCAGCGGTGCGCGCTTCCAGATCACGCAGCGCCGTCAGCTCGACTTCGGTCGGCTCAGCGGTGGTTTCGACAGAGTCGGCAAAACGAATCGCCCAACCGGTGGCGGCGACCACTTGCTCGCGGGTCACGCCCGGATGCAACGCGGTGACCACGAACTCGTGGGTGCCCTGCTCCGGTTCCATGATGCACAGATCGGTGATGATGCCGACTGGACCGGCGCCCGGCAGACCCAGACGGTTGCGCGAATCGCCGCCCTCGCCGTGACCGACCGAAGTGATGAAATCGAGTTTGTCGACAAACGAACGCGCCGACTGTTTGAGAATGATCAACACGCTCCTCGCCGAACCGGCAATTTCCGGCGCACCGCCTGCACCTGGCAGGCGCACTTTCGGCGCGTGGTAGTCGCCGACCACGGTGGTGTTGATGTTGCCGAAGCGGTCGACCTGCGCGGCGCCGAGAAAACCGACGTCGATGCGCCCGCCCTGCAACCAATAGCGAAAAATCTCACCGGTCGGCACGACGGTGTCGGCGGTTTCGGCCAGCTCGCCGTCACCGATGGACAGTGGCAGCACGCTCGGCTTGGCGCCAATCGGGCCGGATTCGTAGATCAGCACCACGTCCGGCGATGACGTCAGGCGCGCGAGGTTGGCGGCTTTCGACGGCAGGCCGATGCCGACGAAGCATACCGAGCCGTTCTTCAGGCGCCGGGCCGCAGCGACGGTCATCATTTCATTGGTGGTGTAAGTCATTATTTGGCCTCCGAAGCAGCGGCCAACTTGGCCTGGAATTCGCTGAAATCAGCGCAGCCATGGATGTATTCGTTGATCCACGCGGTAAACGTCTCACGGTCGCGAGCGATCGGGTCCCACGCCTGATAGAAACGATTGTCGCGCTCGGTGTAACCGTGGGCGTAGGACGGATGCGCGCCACCTGGCACATGGCAGACCGCGCTCAAGGCCCAGGTCGGCAGTACACAGGCGTTCATCGGTGCATTGAGGTCATCGACGATTTCTTCCACGGTGA